>DATJYX010000047.1:0-4312 GCA_035577965.1 Vicinamibacteria bacterium
TGAGATCCCCTAGATCCGCGCCAACCGATGCTCACCTCCGCGCGACGTCCGATCCGTCCCGGCCGGGCAGATCCGGCTTTCTCCCGTTCGAGAGAAAGGCGTGAACCGCGGCGATGACCTGCGCGCCCTCGCCGACCGCAGCGGCGACACGCTTCGTCGAACCCGCCCGGACGTCGCCGATCGCGAACACGCCATTCCGGCTCGTCTCCAGCAGGCGACTGCCGTCGCCGACGTCCGCGCCCGTTTGCACGAAGCCCTTCGCGTCCAGTGCCACGCCCGACCCGGTCAGCCATGACGTGCAGGGGTCCGCGCCGATGAACAGGAACAGATGGTGGATCGCTCGGCGCGTCTCTGCGCCCGACGGCACGTGGCGCCAGCGCATCGCCTCGAGAACGCCGTCGTGACCCTCGAGCCCGACGACCTCCGTTTGCGGCAACACCTCGACGTTCGGCAACCCCGCGATGCGGTCGACCAGGTAGCGCGACATGCTGCGCTCGAGACCGCTCGCGCGCACGAGCATCCACACCTTGGCAACCTCGCTAGCCAGGTACACCGCCGCCTGCCCCGCGGAGTTGCCGCCCCCTACCAGGGCCACCTCCTGCCCGGCGCACAGCTTCGCCTCGAGGGGCGAGGCCCAGTAGTGCACGCCCGCCCCCTCGAAGGAGGAGAGGTTCTCGACCCCGAGCCGGCGGTACCTCGCTCCACTCGCGACCACGATGGCGCGCGCGCGTACCCGCTCGCCGTTCGCGAGGTTCACGCGGAAGTCCGTGCCATCGGCCCCGTCGCCAGGCTCGAGGCGCACTGCCTCGTCGGGTATCGCCATCTCTGCGCCGAACTTCTCCGCCTGGTTGAAGGCGCGAGCCATCAAGGCCATCCCGCTGATGCCGGTCGGGAACCCGAGGTAGTTCTCGATCCGCGCCGACGCGCCCGCCTGGCCCCCGAACGCCCGACACTCGAGGACGATGACGGAGAGACCCTCCGATGCCCCGTACACTGCCGCGGCCAGACCTGCCGGCCCGGCGCCGACGATCGCCACGTCGTAGAGCCTGGCCGGATCGATGGGACGGACGAGCCCGAGACAGCCGGCGAGTTCGGCCTCGCTCGGGTTCCGCAGCAAACGACCATTCACGCAAAGCACGATAGGCAGGTCGTGCGGGGTGAGGTGGAACCGCTCGACAAGAGTCCGCGCGCTCGCGTCGGTGTCCGGATCGAGCTGATGGTACGGATGCCCGTTTCTCGCCAGGAATCCGGCCAGGCGCAGCACGTCCGCATTGCCCGCCCTCCCGACGATCACCGGCCCGCCAGCGCCGCTTTCGAGGAGGCCAACGCGTCGCAGGATGAGCGCGCGCATGATGCGCTCCCCCAGTTCCGCCTCCGTCACCAGGACCTCGCGCAGCTTCTGTGGCGAGAGGACGACCGCCTCGACCGGGCTCTTCGCGAACGCATCGACGAGCGAGGGCTGGCCGGAGAGCTGCGCCAGCTCCCCCATGAACGAGCCAGCGCCGTGCGTGACGATGGGCTGGTCGCGTCCGAGCACGCTGTGCTGGGTGACAGCGAGCTCGCCGCCCACGACGACGAACAGCCCTGGGCTGACCTGGCCGGTTGCCACCAGACGTTCGCCTGCGCGGTAGCTGCGCTTCTCGCCGAAGCGCCCGAGCCGGGCGATCTCCCCCGCATCGAGCTTCGGGAACATCTGCTCGTAGCGGGCCTGGAACGTGGAAGGTGTGGGCGAACGCATGGGACGGCTCCATTACCCGGCCGCGCTGGCGTCCGCCTCCCGATTCTCGGCGGTCGGCCGAAAGCTTCGAATCCACCCACCCGCAGGCGTCACTCACCCTTTGCTTTCCATCCGTCCCGGGCGGGCCGCGCCTCCCGCGCCTGGCGGGGGCGCCGAGGCGGGACTGCCGATGGCGCAGTGAAATCGAGGCGGGTTGCCGCTCGACCCGCCCGGGGCGCCGGCGTCCGCCGGGCGCGCGCCAGCGCTCGATGGGATACCCACGAGGGCGGTGGCAGCGCCCGTGGCCAGGAGACCGGCGCAGAGGAGCATGGCCGTTCGGTACACCGGCGCCAGCGTCGAGGCATCCGTCAGGGTGCCTCCGCCGAAACCGGCAGCGAGCGGGAGTGCAGCGACCGCGAGGAGCCCGGCAGCCCGCGCGACGGCGTTGTTGACCCCGCTGGCGACCCCGGCATGCCTCGGGTCGAGTGCGCCCAGCACGGCCGCCGTGAGCGGCGCCACGGTCAGGGACAGGCCGAGTCCCAGGACAACGGCTCCGGGCAGCACCGTTCGTAGGTAAGAGGCGCCCGTTCCGACGCGCGCGAGGAGGACGAGGGCCGCCGCACAGACGAGGGGGCCCACCGTCATCGGAAGTCTCGGCCCCACCCGATCGGCGAGCGCACCCGCGCGCGAGGACAGGAGGAGCATGATCACCGTGATCGGGAGCAGGGCGGTCCCCGCGGCCAGGGGCTCGAAGCCGGCCACGACCTGAAGGTCGAGGACGAGCAGGAAGAAGACTCCCCCGAGTGCAGCGTAGACGACCAGGGTGACGAGGTTCGCGGCCGTAAACACCCGAGATTCGAACACCTCCAGCGGCAGCATCGGATTTCGCACCTTCCGCTCGGCGAGCACGAATCCGATCGAGGCGACACCGCCCAGCGCCAGCGGCGCCAGCACGTCGGGAGAGTGAAGACCGCGGCCTGGCCACGCCGTGAGCCCGTAGGTGGTCCCCGCCAGCCCCGCCGCGGCGAGGAGAGCGCCAGCCAGGTCCAGGCGCCGCGGCGAGCTCGGATCGCGCGTTTCCCGGACGTGCCGGAGTGCCACGGCGATGGCGAGCGCCGCCAGCGGCAGGTTGACGAGGAAGATGAGCCGCCAGCTCCCGACCTCGACTAGCCAGCCCCCTAGGAATGGGCCGACCGCGCCGGCGATGCCTCCCAGCCCGGACCACGCACCGATGGCCCGAGAGCGATCCTCGGGAACGAACGAGGTCTGGAGGATGGCGAGGGCCCCCGGCGTGAGGAGCGCGCCACCCACGCCTTGAGCGAGCCGAGCCAGGATGAGCGTCTCGACGCTGGGCGAGACCCCGCACAGGAGGGACGCGCCGGCAAACCATGTCAGGCCGATGACGAAGACCCTTCGACGACCGAAGAGGTCGCTCAGGGATCCGCCGAGCAGGATCAGCGACGCCAGGGTGAGGTTGTACCCGTTGACGATCCACTGAAGGCCCGCGCCATCCGCGCGGAGACCGGCGCCGATCCGCGGCAGGGCGACGTTGACGACGGTGGCGTCTATGAAGGTGAGCGCCGATCCGAGGACGGCCGCGAGGAGCACCCACCGGCCCGACGGCTCGCGGTAGCGGACGAGGCATGTCGGCGGGCTGGCTGCTGGCCCCCGCGGAAGCTGCAGGCGCATGGCGCCTCCGTCATAGCCCGGAGGGCAAGGTCGCGCCGTCGTCCGATGCTCAAGGCGCCGCCAGACGCTCGAGCGAGCCGCGGTCCGGGAGAGCGATCCACCCTTCGATCCGTGCCGTCGGCATCTCGTCGCCCGCGGGCCTCGCCGTCAGGCAAAGCTTTGCCGCCCTCGCGATGAGGCTCGCAACCAGGCCGTCGAAGGCGTCGTCGCACCCCGCGCAGAGGCCGGCGTCGACGGACGACATCGAAAGCCACGGCGTCCGGCCTCGCACCTCACCGAAGAGCGCCGCAAGAGCGGCGACGTTGTCCCGCCCCTTGTAACCCCGGTACCGGAGCCCCCATTGGAACAAGGCCGCTGCAGGGTATGCCTCGTAGACGCCACCGTCCCCCGAGCGATCCCTCACTCCGAGCCGTTCGAGGAGCCAGGCGCAGCGGGTGGCGGGGATCGCGATGGTATCCGAGGAGACGCTCAGCGGGGTGATACCGGTCGAGGCGTAGACGTCCTCGTCGGTCGCGCGCAGACGGAGCCGCCGCCGGCTCTCCCTGTCCCAGGACTCCACGGGCCACGGCCGTCCGGCGTGGTGCGCGTGGATCGCCTCCACGAAGTACGTCGGCCAGCCGAACGGGGCGTCGATCGCGAGGACGTCGGCGTCACGGGCGCGGCGAAGGATCTCGTCGTCCTCGAGCCCGACACCGACCCACTCCACCGTGGCTCCGCCAGCCGCCCAGCGAATGGCGCAGCCACCCGTGTCCCTTGGCTCTGCAGCGAGGTCGATGCCGAGCGTGACCATGCCGCTCCTCGGTGTCGCACGCGCCCCGGTCGAAACGCCGTTCCGCGACGGTGGAGGTCGTGGGCCTACTCCGCCGGCCCGTTCACCCGTGACGGCGGCCCGGGCTCCGTGCCCCG
>DATJYX010000048.1:0-65336 GCA_035577965.1 Vicinamibacteria bacterium
CCCAGAGGGCCCTCGTCAGCCGGTCTTCGAAGGCGATCCGGTCCTGGGTGGGGAAGCAGAAGGGGCAGGCCGCGGGCGTCGTCATCGTTCTGGGTCCGACCTGCGCGTCCGCCTCGTGATCTCCAGCCTGCCGTCGAGGCCTGCGGCGACGCAGGCGGCGCAGCGCCAGGCCTTCACGGGCCGCCGGCCCACTCGGCTGGACTGGCAGACCGGGCACCAGTGGTCGTACAGGGTCGCCGGGGCATTCTTGGCCTTGGGCTGGTGCTCTCGCAAGTACGGGCACGTCATCTACGCCGCTACCCCCGTCCGGGAACTGGGCGACGCATCGGCCGTGCGCGACCTCCTCGACCTGTCGTCCGGCAGCTCGACCCCGGGATCCGGGCGCGCTTCCGGACGCTCTCCCAGGTCGTCTCGGCCTCGCTCGGCTCCCGGAGGTTCAACGCGATCCTGATCGGGTGCTTCGGGATCACGGCCCTCGTGCTCGCGACCACAGGGGTCTTCGGGGTGATGGCCTACTCGGTCGGCCGCCGCACGCGCGAGATCGGGGTGCGGGTCGCGCTCGGGGCGGAGGGGGGCGACGTGAGCGGCATGATCCTGCGCCAGGGGCTGCGGTCCATCCTGGCCGGGGTCGCCGTCGGGGCCGCCCTGCTCGCCTGCTACTTCCCGGCGCGGAGGGCGACGCGCGTCGACCCCGTGGTGGCGCTGCGCTGCGAGTGAGCGGGACTCCCGCCCCGGCTGCGTAAGGCTCGGCCGCAACCGCGGACGCCTGCCGGGCACCACGGGCGCTGGCCGAGGCGACGCTGGGCAGGACGTAGCCCAGGGCGGCCTGCCCCCTGAGGCGTCCGTGGCGGCGCCTACTTCCAGTGGCTGGACACGAACTCCTCGGTCTCCGGCAGGCCCCCCTGCAGGATCAGGTAGCCGTTGTGGGGCTCGCGGTCGGTCGTCTCGCGGTTGACGGGGTGGCGCATCATCCGCAGCACCTCGGCGTGGTCGTCGGTGTGGCCGAGGACCCAGCTCAGCTTCATGAGGGCCGTCTCGGGCAGCATGTTGTCGAGGGGCACGATGCCGAGGTCGAGGAGGTCGCGGCCGGTGTCGTAGACGTACATCTGGGCGTAGCCCCAGAGCGTCTGGACGGTCATCACCACGTGGACGCCCTTCCGGATCGCGCGCTCGAGCGCCGGGTAGAGCGGCTTGTTGACGTGGCCGAGGCCGGTGCCCGCGATCACGATCCCCCGATAGCCTTTCTCGACGAGCGCGTCGACGAGGTCGGGCTTCATGCCCGGGTAGTAGTAGAGGATCGTCGTCCGGTCCTCGTAGGCGGTGTCCACGCGGGCGGCGCGCGAGCGGTCGCGGCGGCGGAAGTCGTCGGAGAGGTAGGTGAATTCCTCGCCCACCATGGCGAGCGGGATGCCGCCGACGGTGCGGAACGTCGAGCGGTAGGAGCTGTGCATCTTCCGGCAGCGCGTCCCGCGGTGGAGGAGGGCGTACTGGTCCGAGGTCGGGCCGAACATGCAGATGACGACCTCGGCGATCTCGCCCTTGCCGGCGGCGCGGACGGCGTGGATGAGGTTGAGGGCGGCGTCGCTCGAGGGCCGGTCGCTCGAGCGCTGCGAGCCGACCATCACGATGGGCACCGGCGTGTCCTGCACCATGAAGGAGAGGATCGCCGCGGTGTGGCCCATCGTGTCGGTCCCGTGGCCGATCACGATTCCGTCGACCCCGTCCCCGATCTCGCGGCCGATCGCCTCGGCGAGGGCCACGTACTGCTCCTTCGCCATGTTCTCGGAGAAGACGCCGAAGAGCTTCTTCGTGGTGAGGTTCGCGAGGTCGGCCAGCTCCGGCACCGCGCCGTAGAGCTCGCCGGGCGTGAAGGCGGGGATGACGGCGCCGGTGCGGTAGTCGAGGCGCGACGCGATCGTGCCCCCGGTGCCGAGGAGGGTGACCCGGGGAAGGTCGGGGCGGACCGGGAACTCCTTCTCGGGGATCTTGTAGACGGCCTCCTTGTAGCCGACCTCGGCCATCGTCCGCAGGCGGTCGACGTGGATCCCGACGTTGTAGCCGGTCTTGAGCTTGATCACGACGTGCTCGTCGTCGAGGGTCTCGCTCCGGGGCAGGATCACGCCCTCGAAGAGGCTGCCCGCGTCGTTCGTGGTCCGCACGTCGCTCCACACCCGGACCCCGAACCCCTCGAGCCGCGCCCGCGCTCGTCCCTTGTAGCCCTTGAGAGGATCCGGGGCGTTCACTGTCGGAGCTCCACGGCCGTCTTGACCGCCTCGACGACGGTGCGCGCGGGGATCTTCCCGCGGAGCGCGTCCATCGCGCGCCCCGTCGCGAGCCGGAGGACGCGGCCGGGATCGTGGTCGTAGGCCTCGCGCTCCGCTGCCTCCAGACAGCGTGGAACGGCCGTCCGCCAGCCCGCAGGCTCGTCGTCCATGCCCAGCTCGGCGAGGAGGACGGCCACGCTCTCGCCGGGGTGTGAGGCCATCCGACGCACCAGGGTCGCCCAGGCCTCGCGGCGCGCGGGGCGCACGGCGAGTGCGTGGAAGAGCCCCACCCACGCCTCGGCCGGGACCCGGTCGACGGCGACCCCGGCCCGGCGCAGAGCCTTCACCCGTTCGCCGAAGAAGAATGCGGCGAAGCGCAGGTCCGCCCGGGCTTCCGCCACCACGCGGTCGACGAGGACGGCCCCGCCCCGGCGGACGAGGTAGTGGACGACCTGAACCGGCACCCCGGCCGCGACGTAGCGCGCCTCCCGCTCCCACGGCCGCTCCGGCAGGGTCGACCGGAGCCGCTCGACGCGCTCGCGGGTGAGCCGCGTCGGCGGCGAGTCGGTGTCGGGGTACATGCGGTCGGGGCCGGGCAGGATGCGCTCGAAGTCGGTCGTGCCGTCGGCGAAGGGCTGGCGCGTCTCGTGGGGCACGCCGTCCGTCGCGTCCACGCAGCGCAGCCGCACCTCGTCGGCGGCGGTGCGCACGTCGCGCTCCGTCCCCCACACGACGACGAGGCCGTCCTCGTCGCGACAGCGCGCGGCCTCCCGCAGCCGCCCGAGATCCTCGCCGGCCCCGTCGGGCCAGGCCGCAGAGTGAAAGAGGATGGGCGGCTGGTCGAGGCCGGCAATCACGCGCACGCGGCCAGCCAGCTCGTCGGCGAACGTGCGACCGGGCTGTGTCGGCCAGCCGAGGGCGAAAGCGAGCCCGGGGAGGCGGACGGCGAGGACACGGAACGGCCCCGGCCCGAGCTCGAAGCCCGCACGGCGGCCCTCGTCGCGCACGAAGGACTCCCACGCCTCCGGCCGTAGCGGCGCGAGGGAAGAAGCGGCCGCCAGCCCCGTGACGTCGGCCGTCTCGATCCGGACGTCGTCCGAGCTACGGAACCCCCGTCGGTGCAGCTCGTCGCGCAGACCGAGCAGGTTCACCTGCCGCCACGCCTCGCCGTGCACGAGCCGCGGGGCCCAGCCCGCCTGGGGCACGCCCTTGATCTCCACCCGACGGCCGCCGCGCACGGACACGTTCACGTCCTGCCGGCTCGCCCCCATCCCCACTCGCACGTGGCCGGTCGAGCGGCACACGCGGCCGACGAGCAGGATCGCCTCCTCGACCTCGTCCGGCGTCCGCAGGTCCGGCCCGGTCACCGTCTCGATGAGCGGCATGCCGAGCCGGTCGGTCCGCCAGACGATGAGGTGCCCGCGGTCCGAGACCTCGCGGCAGGAGTCCTCCTCGACGCTCACCTGCGTGATCGAGAGCGTGCGCCCGCGGAAAGGCAGCCTGCCGTTTACCCCGACGATGGCCGTTCGCTGGAAGCCGGTCGGGATCGAGCCGTCGAGGTACTGCTTCCGCGCGATGTGCACCTCGTCCACGATGTCGCAGCCCAGCATGAGGCACTGCTCGACCGCCACGTCGACCGCGGCCTGGTTCACCGGGAAGGGCGGCGTGTCGTCCATCTCGTACGTGCAGGTGTTCTCGCGGTTGAGCAGGTAGACGATGTGCTTCCGGGTCTTGAACTCCATGAGCGCAGTGCCGTCGTAGACGCCGAGCTCGGAGAGAGTCGGCCGCATGTGCCGGAGCACCGTGCCGTCGTGGGTCCTCGTATAGCGGCCGGCCGGGCACTGGCAGAAGAGCTTCCGCTCGGTCAGGAGCTGCTGGTGGACCTCCAGCCCGGACATGAGGCCGACCGCGGCGTAGTCGAGGGGGGGTTCGAGACGGCAGGTCATCGGCGGCCCGAAGGGGCCGTCGGCATCATATCAGCGCGTCGCCGACGCGCTCGCGGCGGCCGCCGGCAGCGTCACGGCCGTCGCACCGCCGGCGCCCTCCGCCTCCTGGACGAATACGAGTCGTCCCTGCGGGTCGATCCAGCAGACGATGAGCGTCTCGGGCGAGTCGTCGGCTTCATGCGCGGCCGGGGACACGTACAGGAACTTGCCCGACGGGTGGAAGACCATGTGACGCGCACACCCCTGCTCGACGGTGTCCAGATGCTGCAAACCGCCGTCGTCGCCCATCGCGAATGGGCGGACTTCGTACTTCATCTGGCAATAGTCCCCGTGCTTCACCGAGTACGACGTCCTCATCGCCACCAGGGCCGCGGGGCGGCTCGACGGCCGCAGCGAGGCTACGGGCCGACCGTCGTTCTCCACCGCGTGTGTCACGTATGTGGGGTAGTCGTCGTGGTATGTCCCGGTCATCCACATCGCGTAGACACGCGTCGCGCTGGCGGAGAGAAAGTACCGCTTCCCGCTGCGGTGCACGGGGGAGCCGCTGCCCGACCGACGGCCCCTTGGTCGGCGCCACTATGCACCCTCGGGCTGCATTCACCCCCCTCGGCGGCCGGGATTTCGGGTACCCTTCCTCTCGAAGGGATCTCGACCCCGCGGAAGCCTCGCCGTGGGCCCCACGCCGCGGCCCGGCGAACGGGCGCGGGAGCGGCGAGGGCGGCCCGTGGCCATGAAACCAGGCGACAGGACGGCCCTGAGCGCGGCGCAGATCCGCGCTCAGGCCTACGCGGAAGAGCGGGAGGGCCGGATCTGGCGGGCCATCGCGCTCCTCAAGGAAGCGGTCGATCGCGGTCCGGACGACTGGACGAGCGTCCGGAAGCTGGCCGACCTGCTGACGCGAGCCGGCCAGCCAAAGGCCGCGAACGAGCAGTACCGGCGACTCGCCCAGAACTGCGAGCTCGACCAGCTCCACATGCAGGCCATCGCGGTCTGGAAGAGGATCCTGTCGAACGAGCCGCGGTCCGCGAGCGCCCACCTGAAGATCGGCGAGCTCTATGCCCTGGCCGGGCTCAGGGCCGACGCGCGCAAGCACTACGCCTCGGCCCTCGCCTGGTACCGGGACAGCGGACGCGACCACGAGGCGAACCAGGTCGCGGCGCGCCTGGCCGGCCTCGGCGAGGCCTCGGGCCCCGAGGGGACGTCGTCCGCGGTGCCTCCACTGACTCCGGAGCAGGCCGCGGGCCAGGACGAGGAGCCCCTCGTCGACGAGTCGGAGTTCGTCGCCGACCACCTCATGCAGGCGCGCCTCTTCCGGCGGTACGGGCTGCGCGTGCAGGCCCGCGCGCGTCTCGAAACCCTCCTCGCCCGCCTGCCCGACCACCTCGAGGCCCGGCGCGAGCTCCGCGACCTGCTGCATGAGTCGGGCCGCCAGGAGGAGGCCCGGGAGCAGGATCGGCTCCTCCCGCGGCCGGAGGAGAAGGGCCCGGAGCCGGCCCTCGCTCCCGAGCCGCGCCCCTCTCCCGAGCCACCCCCCCCCGTGGCGGGCCCGATGGCTGGACCGGCCGAGGATCGAATCGCCGAGGCCATCGCCGCCCCTCCCCCACCCGAGGAGCCCCGCCCTGCGCCCACCGAGGGGCCACCGCGTGCGGACGGGGAGGCTCCGGACGAGGCCGTTCGCCAGATGGGCCGCGACGACTACGAGACCCGCTACAACCTGGGCATCGCCTACCGGGAGATGGGCTTGCTCGACGAGGCGATCGCCGAGCTGCAGCTCGCGGCGGCAAGCCCGGCCCGCCTCGTCGACTGCGCGAGCATGCTCGCCGAGTGCTTCGCCGAGCAGGCGAGGCCGGCGTACGCGGTCAAGTGGCTGGAGAAGGGCCTGGCCGCGCCCGGCCTGACCGCCCCCCGGCGCCGGGCCCTCCGGTACCAGCTCGCCGCCTGTCACGAGGCGTCCAGCGAGACCTCCCGGGCCATCGAGATCTACGAGGAGCTTCAGCTGGAGGAAGCCGGCTACCGCGACGTTGCGGACAGGATCCGCAGGCTCACGCAGCCGAACGACGCTCCTGCCGCCGAGAGCTGACCTCAGAGGCCTTCGGCGGCGGGCGGGACGGGAAGGCTCGAGCTGGAGACGACGCGGTTGCGCCCCGCCTGTTTCGCAGCGTAGAGCGCGCGGTCGGCGGCGGCGACGAGGGCCTCGGCCTCCCGTCCGTCGGCGGGCCAGACGGCGACGCCGAGGCTCGCCGTCAGGGGGATGCGCGCGCCCTCGAAGACGAAGCGGTGCTTCTGGAGGGCGCTCCGCAGGCGCTCCGCCGCGCCGTGCGACCGCTCCGCGTCGGAGCCGGGAAGGATGACCACGAACTCCTCCCCGCCGTAGCGGGCCGCCTGGTCGCCCTTGCGCAGGTGCTGGTGCAGGAGCCGCGCCAGCGAGCGCAGCGCCGCGTCCCCCGCCGGGTGGCCGTAGGTGTCGTTGAGCTTCTTGAAGTGGTCGAGGTCGAGCATGACCAGGCCGAGGCGGCCGTCGCCCCGGCGGTCCTCGTTGGCGATCGAGGCGAGGAGCAGCTCGCCGAAGGCCCTTCGGTTGTAGAGGCCGGTGAGCCCGTCGCGCACCGCGAGCTGCCTCTGCTGCTCCTTGTCCTGGATGAGCTGGATCGTGGCCGCCGCCTGGTTGGCGAGGATCTCGAGGACTCGGCGCGACGCGGCGTCGCACGCGCCCCGCGCGCCAGTGAGGACGAGCGCGCCGAGGGTCCGGTTCCGGGCCCGGAGGGGAAGGGCAAGGAGCGACTCGGCCCGTCCCGCGCCCTCGTCGAGGACGAGGATCGGCATCGGGTCCTTCTGCCCCGAAGCGTCGTCGAGGAGGTAGGCCTCCTCCGCGCTCCGCAGCACCCACGAGGCCCACGTGCGCTCGTCGAGGCCCACCTCGCGCTTCAGGAACTCCGTCGGCCACCCGAAGCCGGCCTCGACCACGTACCGGGTGTCGAGGTCGTCGGTCATCACCACCGCCCCCCCGTCGAGGGTCGCGAGGTGCCGCGAGGCGCGGAGGAGCAGCTCCCCCACCTCGGCCTCGCGCGACAGCGTGGCGAGCCGCTGCGACAGCGGGTAGACCGCCTTGAACTCCGCGTCCAGCTCCTCGCGGCCGAGCGAGGCGCGGGCGCGCCGGATCGCCTCCGCGGCGAGGGTGGCGAAGCCGTCGAGAAGCCGCGGCTCGTTCCCCGTGAAGGCCTGGATCTCGAGGCGGTCGGCCACCAGGGCCCCCACGATCGTCTCGCCGACCCGCACCGGCACCGCGAGGAGCGACCCCACCTTCACCTGCCCCCCGTACCAGGGCAGCTCCCACAGGAGCCGCTTGAAGTCCGTCGCGTAGAAAGACTGGCCGCGCTCGAGGAGGAAGGAGAACGGGTCCCCTCCGAGGGGCGCGGAGCAGTCCGGCTGGAGAGCCGCCGGTCCCTGGCCGGCCCGCAGGTGCGCCAGCTCGCGCTGCCGGTCGAGGTCGAAGTAGAGGACGGCGTGGGCGGAGACGGCGAGGTGGGCCACGTCCACGAGGCGCTGCAGAGCCGCGTCGAGCTCGCTCGCGCGGTCGCGCTGCCGCGCGCGGCGACCCTCCCCGGTCACCTGCCGCAGCGCCTCGGCCGCGCTCGAGGGCGGCGGGGGAACGCCGGTCGGCTCGTCCTCGAGCTGGTCGATCCCGTGCTCGAGGCGCGCGAGCTCGGCCAGGGTCGCGCTGAGCCGTCTCTTCTCTCCGGCGAGGGCGCGGTTCACGGCGAGCGCGAGGGCGACGTAGCCGAGCGCCGCCGCGAGGGCCGGCCTCCCGTCGAAGGGCGGCGCCCCGCCGTGCGGCGGCGGCGGGAGGAGCGGCCGCACGGCCTCGGCCAGGGCGAGAAGCGAGGCCTGTCCGGCCGCGCCGAGTGCCACCGGCAGGGCCTCCGCCACCGCGAGGGCGCCGACGAGCAACGTCATGAGCGGCCAGATCGGGAAGCCGCGCGGACCGGTCACCTGTCCGAGCGCGTCCGCACAGAGGACGAGGAAGCCGTGCAGGGCCAGCGTCTCCGGGAGCTTGCGGCCGCGCAGGCTCGCCAGCAGCGCCGAAGTGGTGACGCCGAGGCCGAGGAGGAGGGCGTCGGCCGCCTTCAGCCAGCCGGGGGACCAGGGCTCGAGCGGCCTCACGCAGGCGACGAGCGTCAGCGCGCCCGCGAAGCCGAGCAGGACCTGCCCGACGCGCCAGCGGACGCGGATGTCGAGGACCGGGTCTGCGGGCGGGGCGGGATCGGCCATGAACGCGTGCGACGTCCGCGCCGATGATATCAGCGCGCGGGGCGCGGGAGTTCACTCGCCCGCGTTCAGGAGCTCAACATCGAAACACGGGTGCAACCGGAGCTCGAGTGGCGGTTTCGCGACGGTCTATCATTGGCGCGGGAAGCGAATGGCTGCGACAGAGCTGACAGCACTGCACCCGTGGCTGATCCGGACCGCACACGTGCTGGGAATCGCCGGCCGTGGAGCGGGCGAGCGACCGCGGCATGCCTATCGTCGCGAAGTCGAAGGGCTGCGCGCGGTGGCGGTCGTCGCGGTGCTCCTGTTTCACGTCGGTTTCCCGGTTGCCGGCGGCTACATCGGAGTGGATGTCTTCTTCGTCATCTCCGGTTTCCTCATCACCCGCAACATCTTGAACGACCATCAGGCCGGGATCTTCACCTTCCGGCGCTTCTACGTTCGCCGAATCCGGCGCCTCTTCCCGGCGCTGGCGACGACACTCCTGGCGACGCTGCTCGCCGGGTCTCTGTTCTTCGCACCCGACGACATGGCGCGGCTCGGCCGGACGGCGCTCTTCGCGGTGGCGTCACTCTCGAACGTGCTGTTCTGGAAGGAAATCGGCTACTTCGACGCGGCGGCAACGCTGAAGCCTCTGCTCCACACCTGGTCGCTGGCCGTGGAGGAGCAGTACTACCTGCTCTGGCCCGCGGTGGTCGTCCTGGCGGCGCGATTCCGCGGCACGCGCGCCGTGCTGGCAGTCGTGGCGGCGATCGGCGCGGCCTCGCTCGTGTCCGCGGAGCTGCTACGGCCGAGCGATCCGGGCGCCGTCTTCTACCTGATGCCATTTCGCATGTTCGAGCTGTGCGCGGGGGGCGCGTTGGCGACTGTCAATCCGCCGGCTCCTCGGCCAGGTCGTGCGCAGCTCGCGACGATGCTGGGCATGGCGGCAGTGCTGTACTCCGTGGCGCGCTTCGATGCCACGACCGCGCTCCACCACTACTGGGCGCTCTTGCCTTGCGCCGGAACGGTCCTGGTGATCTACGCCGGCGAGAATCGATGGTCCACCCCCCTCCTCGCCACCTCGGCCGCCACGACCATCGGGACGATCTCGTACTCCCTCTATCTGGTGCACTGGCCCCTCGTCGTGTTCTACAGGTACCTGCATCCGACGGAGGCATCGGCGGCGCAGAAGTGGCTACTGGCAATGCTGTGCATCCTGCTCGCCGCCATGCTGTACCTGCTCGTCGAGCGGCCCTTTCGAAGTGGCGGCCGGGCCGATCGGTCGCACGTCGGTGCGAGGGCAGCCGCTCTTGCCTGCACTGCGCTGGCCATTTGCGTCTCGCTCGTCGGCTGGCACGCCTGGCGGTCCGGTGGCTGGCCGTCCCGCCTACCTCCGGAGCTGCGGAGCCTCCCTAGCGAGACGGCGATGTGGATGGAGCGCAATCCGCACGCTCGCGTCGGCACGTGCTTCGTCTATGCCCCGACCGAGACGACCTTCGACGAGGAGCGCTGCCTGGCGCGGGACCCGCGCAAGCCGAACTATCTGATCATCGGGGACAGCTTCGCGGCCGACGCCTACGTCTATCTGTCCGCTGCGTATCCGCGGGTCAACTTCATGCAGGCCACCGCTGGCGGCTGTGCCCCCGTGCTTGGCGGGGAAGGCGATGCCCTCTGCAACAGCTTGCGGCAGTACGTGTTCACCAAGTTCCTGCCCGGCCGCCACGTCGACGGCGTCGTTCTCGCCGCCAGTTGGCAGGTGAGCGATCTCGACGCTCTGGACCGAACGATCGACTATCTGAGAACGCACGTCTCGCGGATCGTGCTCGTCGGCTCCGGCGTCCGTTTCCTGGCGAACGTGCGGCCGCTCATCTTCCAGTCACGACGCCTGGAGGTCGGCGACGTGGAACGTTACGTCGACTCGCAGATCGCGCCGTTCCTCGACACGCTCAACGATTCGCTGCGCAAGCGACTTGGGAGGAAGGCGGACGCGTTCATCGACGTGCGGTCCATGATGTGCGAGGATCACTGCCGGCTGTTCACGCCGGAGCGGCAGTTGATCTACATCGACTTTGGCCATCTGACCCTGGCCGGATCGCGCTTCCTCGCCGCCCAGATCAGCTCGCGACCCAAGTACAGCGGCATCTTCTCGGCCTCGGACAGCCCCTGAGGGAGTCGGACCGCCGAGCCTTCCCCTCGCCAGAACGCGCCACGATGCGCGGCCGTGACCGCCGGCTGGCATCGGGAGACGGACCGGCTCGCCACGTCCACGGCCGAGCAGTGGCGAGCCTGAGGCCCGACTTGAGGATATGCTGGCCCGCGTGAGCCTGGAGACCGAGCCGGCCGTCGCCCGCCTCCTGCGCAACGTCGAGGGGGTGATCCTCGGCAAGCGGGCGGTGGTGGAGACGGTGGTGGCCGCTCTCCTCGCCCGCGGGCACGTCCTCGTGGAGGACGTGCCGGGCGTGGGCAAGACGGTCCTCGCCCGCTCGCTCGCCCGCTCGCTCGACGCCCCCATGCGGCGCATCCAGTGCACGCCCGACCTCCTGCCCAGCGACGTCACGGGTGCCTCCGTCTACAACCCGAAGACCCTGGCCTTCGAGTTCCGGCGAGGACCGGTCTTCGCTCCGGTCGTGCTCGCGGACGAGATCAACCGCGCCACGCCCCGCACCCAGTCCGCGTTCCTCGAGGCGATGGAGGAGCGGCAGGTCTCGGCCGACGGAGAAACCCATCCCCTGCCCGACTCCTTCTTCCTCATCGCCACCCAGAACCCCATCGAGCTGGCCGGGACCTTCCCCCTGCCCGAGGCCCAGCTCGACCGGTTCCTCGTGCGCGTGTCCCTCGGCTACCCGGACCCGGCCACCGAGGTGAGGGTGATCCTCGCCCAGCGGGAGACGCACCCCATCGAGGGCCTCCGGCCGGCGCTCGACCTCCAGCGCCTCAAGGAGGCCCAGACCGCGGCCGCCCGGGTGCCGGTCCACGAGTCCCTCGTCGCGTACGTCCAACGGCTGGTGGCCGCGACCCGCGCCCACGACCAGGTCCTCCTCGGCGCGAGCCCCCGGGGAGCCATCTCCCTGGTGCGCGCCGCCCAGGCCCTGGCCTTCCTGCGCGGGGAGCGCTACGTGACCCCCGACCACGTGAAGCGGCTCGCCCCGAGCGTCCTCGCCCATCGCATCGTGGCGAAGCCACGGGCGCGCGTGCAGGACGTGGACGGGACCCGGGTCGTGGAGGACGTGCTGCGGCAGGTCGAGGTGCCGATCGACCTGCCGCGGTCTTCCTGACCGCAGGGCCGCGATGGGGCCGGGCTTCCTCAACCGGGGCTTCCTCGTGGCCGCAGCGGGGCTCAGCCTCGTCCTGGGCCTGGCCCTTCGGGTCTCCTCACTCGTCGCCTTCGCCCTGGCCCTGCTCCTGCTGGTCGTCCTCGCCCGGGCCACGGCCCGCCGACGCCTGGCCCGCCTCGCCGCGCGCCGGAGCCTCGGCGCAAGCGGCTTCGAAGGCGAGGAGGTGCGGGTCGAGATCGCGCTCGAGAACCGCGGTCGGACGCCGGTCCGGTTCGTCGAGGTCCTCGACTCGTTCGGGGCGGCCCTCGCCGAGCGCAAGGCCCTCCTCGACCCCGGTCCCCTCCGCCCCGGCCGGCGGCACCGGCTCGCCTACCGCACGCAGTGCTCGCGCCTGTGGGGCGTCTACACGGTGGGCCCCCTCGCCCTCTCGGTCTCGGACCCGCTGGGGCTCTTCTTCCCCCGGTGCGTGCTCCCGGACATCCGGCCGTTCGACGTGTTTCCCCAGGTCCACGCCGTGGGCGGCCTCGAGCGGCTGGGCGCCCGGACGGGCTTCACACCCTCCGAGACCACGACCGGCCGCGCCGGCCGCAGCGCCGCCTACCTCGGCGTGCGCGACTTCCGCGCCGGCGACGAGGTGCGGCGGATCCACTGGCCGGCCACCGCGCGGTGCGCCCGTCCGATGGTCAAGGAGTTCGAGCTCGACCTCACGCCGTACTTCACCCTCTTCCTCGACCTCGGGCGGGACCACCGCGCGGGGACCGGCCGGAAGTCGACGCTCGAGTACGTCGTCCGCACCGCCGCTTCGCTCGTGGCCGCGGCGGCTCGCCGTGGCGACACCGTCCAGCTCTTCGCGGAAGGCCGCGAGCCGCTCGCCCTGCCTCCGGGGCGGGGAGACCTGCACCTCGCCCACGCCCTCGATCGCCTCATCCGCGTGCGCCAGGGCGGTACCCTCACCCTGCTCGATCTCTTCGTTCGCGAGCGGGCGGCCGTGCCCCCAGGGTCGACGGCGGCGCTCGTGGCGGCGAGCCTGTTCGTCGACGAGAGCGCGCTCGCCGAGGGTTTCAGGTGGATGCGCGCACGGCGGGTCCGGCCCGTCCTCGTCGCGGTGGACATGGATTCCTTCCTCCCCGTGGACCGGCGCCCCCGCCCGCGCGACGAGGTCGCGGCACAGGCCGACGCGTTGCGGACGATGGCCCGCGCCCACGGCGCCCTCCTCGCCCTCTTCGACGCGGACCGGGACCTGCCGGCGGAGCTCGGCCGGCCCGACTGGCTGGAGGCGGCCTGACGTGGACTCGCCGGGCGTCGCGCGCCTCGCCGCGGCCCGGACCGTGGCCCTCTACCTCCTCTCGCTCCTGGCCGCCGCGAGCGCCGATCTCGCCTGGCGGCCGCCCGACGCGGTGCGCCTCGCCGTCCGGGCGTTGACGCTCGGCTTCGCGGCCGGTCTCGGCGGGGCGCTCGCCGACTCGCTCTCGTCCGTCGGCTCGGGCGTCGCGCGGGCGAGGACCCGCCAGATCCTGTCCCTCTTCCTCCCGGTGCCCGGCCTCCTGGCCCTCGCCGTCGTCGTCGCCGCGCCCCACCTCGCGGCCCAGGCCGCCTCCGCCCTCGCCCTCGTCCAGACGGCCGTGCTCCTCCTCGTCGAGGCCCTCGGCCTCGAGATCCTGGCGTTGTGGGGCGCCCTCGTCCTGACCCTCCTCGCCGGACTGGCCGGCGGCTTCCCCGCCCTCGCCGGGCTCACCGGCTTCCTCGTCCTCGCCGCCGTCTTCCTGTCCCTGGACCACGCCTCGAAGCGGATCGCTGCCTGGCCGGGCGTTCCGCCTCCCGCTCTCCGCCTCGTGCTCGGGGACGGCCTGAGGGTCGTCGCCATTCCCGCCCTCCTGCTCGCTCTGGCCCTCCTGCTGCTGCCCGCGCCCCCGACCGCGGCCCTCGGCGCCGGCCTCTCTGCGCCCGTCGCGCCCGAGGTCCAGCGCGCCTACCACTGGCTCGCCCTCCTGGCCCTGGCCGGAGGCGGGTCGGTGACGTTCGCGATGCGCTGGCTGCGCGGCGGCGGGAGCGAGACGCCTCCACTCGTGGAGCCGATGGAGAGCCGGGTCGAGGCCGAGGAGGCGCTCGAACCCGCCGCCCCCGACCGGGCGCGGTACGCGGCGGCGCGCGGCCGCGTCATCCGCGCCTACCTTCGCTTCCTCTCGCGCGCCCGCCAGGCCGGCTTCCGCATCGAGCGCCACCTGACGGCGCGCGAGATCCAGGACCGCCTGGGTCGGCCGGGGGAGCCGCTCGCCCGCCTGACCGACCTCTTCATGGACGCGCGGTACGGGCCGGACGAGCCGGAGCGGGAAGCGGTCCGCGCGGCGGAAGCGGCGTCGCGCGCCGTCTGCGCACGGCTCCGTGTCCGGCCGCACCGCGATCGGACGACGCCGCTCGAGAGCGATTGACGATCGCCGGCCGGGAGAGGCCTACTTCCCCTGCACCTGCAGCGTGCGGAGGTAGTCGACGAGAGTGCGGACCTTCTCCTTCACCTTCGCGTCGTCGTAGCCGGTGTCGGCGTTCTTGAAGGCGTCTCCCCAGATCGGCATGTCGGAGCCGCCGTGGCCACGCAGGGGGTTGCGGCCGTCGACGATGCGAAACACCTTATCCGCCGGGAACTGGCCGCGGTTCCGCTTCGCGATCAGCGTGAGGTCGGGAGGGCGGAAGCGGAGGTTCTCGGCCATGGGCCCGTCGCCCTTGCCGTCTGCCCCGTGGCAGCTCGCGCAGTGGGTGCGGTAGGCGTAGGAGCCCGAGACAGCGCCGATGCCGGCGTCGGGGGTCTGGGCTTCCGACCCCTTCTGCGGGGGGCTCGGAGCCTGAGCCGCCGGAGTGTCGCCTGAGGCCAGCGCCCCCGCGAGAAGCAGACAACCGATCGATCCGAAGCGCCACATGCCGAGCCTCCCCGCGCCACGGCCGGGCGACCCGCCCGCCCCCCCCAGCCGCGTGTCGTCGCTCGTCAACCCCTGAGAATCATAGGACGCCTGCGGAGCGCCCGACAACGGCCTTTGTCTTGCCCGCCGGCTTGTGGTGAACTCCCTCCCCTCATGCACCCTCCACCGGACCGGGAGCGCCCGGTCGGAACCATCCAGCTCCTCGCCCTCGGCGTGAACGGCATCGTGGGCGTCGGCATCTTCTTCATCCCCGCTTCGGTCGCGGCGAGCGCACCGGGCCATGGCGCGGTCGCCGTGTTCGCCCTGACCGGCCTCGCCCTGCTGCCGGCCGCGCTGACCTTCGCCACCCTGGGCCGCCGCTTCGACGAGGACGGAGGCCCGGTCGTCTTCGCCCGCGCGGCCTTCGGCGACCGCGTGTCGTTCCTCGTCGGCTGGGTGGCCTACGTCAGCGCTCTCTTCAGCACGGCGGCGGTTTCGGTGGGCCTGACCCGCGCCGCCCTTCCGGCCCTCGGCGTCCAGGGCGGCCTCGCCGCGCGCGCGGCCCCCGCGCTGCTCGTGACCCTCCTCGCCGCCGTAGTCGCCTCGGGCCTCCGCCTGTCCGCTCGCGTCTGGACCGCGCTGACCGCGCTCAAGCTCCTCCCGCTCGTCCTGCTCGTCCTCGTGTTCGCCCTGGCCTGGGCGCGCCTTCCCGCTCCGGCCGCCTCGGTTCCAGGCCCGGGCTGGCTGCGGGCGTCCCTGACCGTCGTCTTCGCCTACCAAGGCTTCGAGATCGTGCCCGTTCTCGCGGGCCAGGTCCGCTCGTCCTCCCGCGCCGTGCCCTTCGCCACGCTGGGATCGCTCGCTCTCGCGATCGGCCTCTACGTCGCCCTCGTCGTCGCTTGCGTCACCGCCCTTCCCGGGCTCGCGTCCTCGGCCGCGCCTCTCGCGGACGCCGCGGGTGTGCTGGGCGGGGGAGCCTTCGCCGGCCTCGTCGCGGCCGGCACGAGCGTGTCGGCCCTCGGCATCGCCTTCGGGATGATGGTGGCGACCCCCCGCTACCTCTCCGCCCTCGCCGCGGGCGAGCGCCGGCTGTTCGACCTCGACCGGGCCTCGGGCGCGGGCGTGCCGACGCGCGCCCTCGGCGTCACCTGGGCGATCGTGGCCACGGTCGTGAGCCTCGGCGAGCTGGGCGAGCTCTTCGCGCTCTCGAGCATCGCCGTCCTCGCGCAGTTCGCGACGAGCGGCCTCGCCCTCGTCGTGCTCGGCGCCCGGCGCGAGCGGGGCCTCGAGCCCCGGCACGCGTGGCCGGCCGTACCCACCCTGGCCGTGGCCGCCGTCCTCGTCGTCGCCGGCGCGAGCAGGCGCGAGGCCCTGGTGGCGGCGGGCGCTCTCGTGCTGGGCCTCGGCCTCATGCGGCTCGCCCGATCGCGGTAGGCGGAAGGGGGCGCGGACTATACTGGCGCGGCGAGCGAGGCGCCCGATGCTGCACTTCAAGACGATCATCGAGCCGTTCCGCATCAAGTCCGTGGAGGCGGTGAAGTTCACGGGGCGCGCGGACCGGGAGCGGGCCCTCGCCGAGTCCGGCTACAACGTCTTCCGCCTGCACGCCGACGACGTCCTCATCGACCTCCTCACCGACTCGGGGACGGGGGCGATGTCGGCTGCCCAGTGGGGCGCGATCATGCAGGGCGACGAGTCCTACGCCGGGAGCCGGTCCTACTACCGCTTCCGGGACGTCGTCCACGACCTGACCGGCTTCCGGCACATCATCCCCACCCACCAGGGCCGCGCCGCGGAGAGGATCCTCTTCCACACCGTCCTGAAGCCGGGGGACCTCGTCCCCAACAACAACCACTTCGACACCACGCGGGCGAACGTGGAGGTCGAGGAGGCGGAGGCGCGCGACCTGGTCATCGCCGAGGGGCGGGTGCCGTCCCTGGTCCACCCCTTCAAGGGCAACATGGACGTAGCCGCCCTCGAGCGAACGCTCCAGGAGGACGGCGACCGCGTGCCCCTCGTGATGGTCACGATCACCAACAACACGGGGGGCGGCCAGCCGGTCTCCCTCGAGAACCTGCGCGCCGTGCGCGCGCTCTGCGACCGCTACCGGAAGCCCCTCTTCCTCGACGCCTGCCGGTTCGCCGAGAACGCCTGGTTCGTCAAGACGCGCGAGGAGGGCTGCTCCCACCGCTCGCCCAAGTCGATCGCCCAGGAGATGTTCTCGCTCGCCGACGGCTGCACGATGTCGGCCAAGAAGGACGGCCTCGCCAACATCGGCGGCTTCCTGGCCCTGAACGACGACGCGTGGGCCGAGCGCTGCCGGAACCTGCTCATCCTCACCGAGGGCTTCCCGACCTACGGGGGCCTCGCCGGCTACGACCTCGAGGCCGTGGCCCGCGGCCTCGAGGAGGTGGTCGAGGAGGAGTACCTGCGGTACCGGATCCGCTCGATCGAGTACCTGCACGAGCGGGTCGTAGCGGCCGGGGTGCCGGTCATCCGGCCCGCCGGGGGACACGCCGTCTACATCGACGCGCGCGCGCTCCTCCCCCACGTCCCTCCCCTGCAGTATCCGGGCATCGCCCTCGCCAACGCCCTCTACGTGGAGGCCGGCATCCGCGGGGTCGAGATCGGCACGGTGATGTTCGGCCTGCGCCCCGACGGCACCGAGGCGCCGGCGCCCATGGACCTCGTGCGCCTCGCCGTTCCGCGGCGCGTCTACACGCAGTCGCACGTCGACTACGTGGCGGAGGCGGTCGTCGGCGTGGCGGGGACGAGGGAGCGACTTCGGGGCTACCGGATCACGAAGGCTCCGACCGTCCTGCGGCACTTCACGGCGTTCTTCGAGCCCCTCCCGGCCTGACGGCGACGGCGGCCGCGCGGGGTGGAGGACCGAGCGGAACCGGCCGCGGCGCGGGTGCGTATCCAGGAGCGTGGGGACTTGCCCCGCCGTGCTCGGCGAGCCCGGCCTGCGGACCCGCGTGGTGGCGTTGCGCGACGAGCACTCGCGGCTCTGGCTCGCCACTCCGTCCGCCATGCCGGCTCTCGGGCCGCCGGTGAGCTGGCTCCGTCACCTGTCGAACGAGCGCGCGGCCCGGCGCCTCGTGGACCGGCTCGCGGCCGAGGTCGAGCGGGTGCCTCGCAGCGAGCGCGAGCGTGGGGCGTGGCGCGAGGGCGTGCGCGAGCGCCTGCGGGCGTTCGGCGAGCAGCGGCTCGACTGGCCGGCGGGCTACCGCCGGCTCCTCTTCGCCGACGAGTTCTTCACGGCCTCGGTGAGCTTCGTCCGCGAGGCGCGGGCGTTCGCCCCCGACCTGCCCGATGCGAGCCTGGGCCAGGCCCTCCGCAACGTCTGGATCGGCAACAGCCTGCAGATGCGCCTCGGTCTCCCGGTCGCGCTCGGCCCCGGCCTCTTCGCGTACAGCATGCTCTACCCCCTCACCGACGACCTCCTCGACGACCCGTCCCTCGACCCGCGCGCCAAGGGCGCCTTCAGCGACCGGTTCGGGATGCGCCTCGCCGGCCGTGCCGTCCGGCCGGCAGGAGCGAGAGAGGCCGCGGTCTTCGAGCTCGTGCGCCGGATCGAGACGCAGTTCCCGCGCCGCGCCTTTCCGGACGTCCACGAGAGCCTGCTCGCGATCCACGCCGGCCAGGCCCAGAGCCTGCGCCAGCAGGACGACCCACGGCTGGGCGACCGCGATCTCCTCGAGATCACCTTCGAAAAGGGCGGAAGCTCGGTGCTCGCCGACCTCTACCTCGTGGCCGGACGAAGCTGCCGGGAGGACGAGCGATTCGCCTTCGGCTACGGCACCTTCCTCCAGCTCCTCGACGATCTCCAGGACGTCTCGGCCGACCTCGGCGCCGGTCACCAGACGGTCTTCACGCGCGCGGCGCAGCTTGGAGGGCTCGACGAGCCGGCCGCACGCCTCGGGAGCTACGTCGACCGCGTCCTGGACGACGAGCCCTTGACGGGCCTCGCGGCGGCCGACCGGAGGGACCTCGTCCGACGCAACTGCCGGGCGCTCCTCGTCGGCGCGATCGCGGAGCAGCCGCGGCGATTCACCCGCCCCTTCCGCCGGGCCATCGAGAGGCGGTGGCCGTTCTCCTTCGGCGCCATGCGCCGGCTGCGCCGCCGGGCGGAGGTCCGCTTCGGCGACGCGGCGCGGAGGGCGGCGGCCCGGGCCGGAGCTCCCTCGCTCCTCGACCTGGTGCTCGAAGCCGCCTGAGCGGACGTGACGGCCGTACACTGCCAGGATGAGGCGGGCGCAAGGGGTCGGGCCCGTCCTCCGCTACCACGCGCGGAGCACCCACCGCCCTGGCCACTACGCTCCTGGTCCGGGCTTGCTCGACTGGGAGACCCAACCCGAGCCGTTCCGCTCCTACGAGGGGGCTCCTCGAATCGTGCTCCCGCTGGCCGGCCCGGAGCTCGCCGTCTCGTGGGGCGACCTCCGACGGCCGGGCTCGGTCCCGCCTCGGGCGCCCGATCGCGCGAGCCTCGGCGCCCTGCTCGAGCTCGCCCTCGGGGTCACGGCCTGGAAGGAGCACGCCGGAGCGCGCTGGGCGCTCCGCGCCAACCCCTCGAGCGGCAACCTGCACCCGACGGAAGCCTACGTCCTCGTGCCCGAGGTCGAGGGCGTCCCCGCCGGCCTCCACCACTACCTGAGCCGCGACCACGTCCTCGAGCAGCGCTGGTCGCCGGGCAGAGCCGGGGCAGGCACCCTCGCTCGGCTGCTCCCGGGCGGCGCGCTCCTCCTCGGCCTCGCCTCCGTCCACTGGCGCGAGTCGTGGAAGTACGGCGAGCGGGCCTTCCGCTACTGCCATCACGACGTCGGCCACGCGCTCGCCGCGGTTCGCTACGCGGCGGCCGTCCTCGGCTGGTCGGCGCGCCTCCTCGATTCGCCGGGCGACGACGACGTGTCGGTCCTCCTCGGCCTCGACCGCTCCGACGACCTCGCAGCGGTGGCGCCCCCGGAGCGCGAGCAGGCCGACGGCCTCGTGGTCGTGGGGCCGGCACCTGGGATCGAGGAGGCGGCCCGCCGCGTCGAACGAGGGCTCGACGAGGCGAGGGAGCTCCTTCGGGACGGCACGTGGACGGGCCGGCCGAGTCCCCTCAGCCCCTCTCACGTGGACTGGCCGGCGGTCGGGGAGGTGGCGGCGGCGACTCTGAAGCCCAGGACCTCCGTCGTCCCCAGGGACTCCGGGAGGACGGGGCCCGAGGGATCCACGGGCGGGCCGGTGTCCGCCGTCCGTCTCATCCGCCAGCGCCGCAGCGCAGTCTCCATGGACGGGGAGACCTCGATCAAGGCGGCGACCTTCTTCGAGATCCTCCGGCGGCTCCTGCCCGGGGCCGGAGTCCCTCCGTGGGACGCGCTGCCCTGGTCGCCACGCGTGCACGCTCTCTTCTTCGTCCACCGCGTGGACGGCCTCCCTCCCGGTCTCCATCTCCTCGGCCGCGCTCGGGGCGCGGTCGAGGACCTCCGCCGAACCCTGCGCCCGTCGTTCGCCTGGCAGGCCGTGGAGGGATGTCCCGCCGAGCTGCCCTTCTTCCTGCTCGAGGAGGGCGACGCCCGCCCCCTCGCACGCTTCGCCAGCTGCCATCAGGAGATCGCGTCGGACTCCGCGTTCGCGGTCGCGATGCTCGCGGATCTCCGCGGCCTGGAGACCGAGCCGTGGTGGTACCGCCGCGCGCACTGGGAGGCCGGCCTCCTGGGCCAGGTCCTCTACCTGGAGGCCGAGGCCGCCGCCGTGCGGGGCACCGGCATCGGCTGCTTCTTCGACGACGTCGTCCACGAGACCCTCGGCCTCGCCGACGAGCGCTTCCGCGACCTCTACCACTTCACGGTGGGCGGCGCGGTCGACGACCCCCGGCTCACCACGAGGCCCGGCTACGACGCCGACGTGCGTCGACGCGGCCTCTGACCGGCGCCCCGATCCGCTACGATTGGGCGTGGGCCGCCGCCTCGACTTCGAGGACCACCGTCGCGAGCTGGACGCGAACCGGTACGTGTACGCCGTCGTGTCGCGGCGCGCGCGCGGTCTCTCCGTCGGCGTCAACCTGAACCCGGACAAGGCCTGCAACTTCGACTGCCCCTACTGCCAGGTGGACCGGGGGACGCCCGGCGGGCCGTCGCGGGTCGACGTCGCGGACCTGGCGGCCGAGCTCGAGGACCTCCTGCGGCGGGCCGCGGCCGACCTCTGGACGCGGCCGCCCTTCGACACCGTGGCTCCCGATCTGCGTCGGCTGGCCGACGTCGCCTTCGCCGGCGACGGCGAGCCCACCACCCCGCCCGAGTTCCCCGACGCCGCGCGCGCGGCCCGCGCCATCCGCGACCGCCTCGCCCCCCGCGTCCCCCTCCGCCTCCTGACGAACGCCACGCTCTTCCACAAGGACCGTGTCCGGGCGGCCCTCGCCGACTTCGACGAGCTGTGGTGCAAGCTCGACGCGGGGTCGGAGGCCTACTTCCGCGTCGTCGACGGGACGCGCCTCCCGTTCCGCCGCGTCCTCGACAACCTGCTCCTCGTCGCGCGCGAGCGTCCGATCGTCGTCCAGAGCCTCTTCCTGACCCTGGACGGCGCGGGCCCCGTCGACGCCGAGATCGCGGCCTGGGTCGTGCGCTTGCGCGAGATCGTCGAGGGGGGCGGACGCATCGCCCACGTGCAGGTCTACACCGTGGCTCGCACCCCCTCGGATCCGCGGGTCGGCGCCCTCGCCGCCTCGCGGCTCGACGAGGTCGTCGCCGCGGCGCGGGCCGCCGGCCTCGACGCGATCGCCTACGGCTGAAGGGCGGCTCCCGAGCCCTCCTCCGTCGACCCACCGCTCCCGCCTCGCCCCCTCGCCCGAGGGGCCTCATCTCGTGTAGCATCCCTTCTTCACGCGACGAGGCGCGACCAGGAGGATCCATGAACTCGATCACGGACACTCAGGAGCCGAAGCCGTCCACTCCGGCCGCGGGGGGCGGCCTCGCGAGCACACTCGGGATGGTCGCCACCGGCCTGGCCGTCGTCGCCCTCGCCGCGACGATCTACCTCTTCGTGCAGCTGGGTGACGCACGGAAGCAGCTCGGCAACCTGCAGGCCCGCGTCGGAGAGCTGGCCGCGAGCGCCGACAGGCAGACGAAGGACCTCGACCTCGGGCTGGCCGCGGTGCGCGGCCAGACCGCGGCCGTCGCCGAGAAGGCGGGCGTCACCCAGGCCGAGCTCGAGAAGACGGCCGCCGCCGCCCGGCAGCTGAGGGAGGACCAGCGGAAGGGCCAGGAGAGCCTGGCCTCCCTCGGGGGCGAGGTCGGCAAGGTGAAGGACGACGTCGCGGCGAGCAAGGCCGCGATCGAGCAGACCCAGGCCCAGCTCCAGCGCGCGATCGGCGACCTCGGCGAGCAGAGCGGCCTCATCGCGCGCAACGCGGAGGAGGTCGCCGCTCTCAAGCGGGCTGGCCTGCGCGAGTACTTCGAGTTCGATCTCCGAAAGGCGAAGGCGCCCTCCGCCGTCGGCCCGGTGGCGATCCGCCTCAAGGACGCCGACCAGAAGCGCCACAAGTTCAACATGGTGCTGGTGGTGGACGACGTCGAGATCGAGAAGAAGGACAAGACCCTGCTCGAGCCGGTGCAGTTCTACCGGAAGGGCTCGCGACAGCTCCACGAGGTGGTCGTCTACGAGGTCCAGAAGGACCACATCACCGGCTACCTGAGCACGCCCAAGGCGGGCGACGCCGCGGCTGCCGCCAAGTAGCCGATGCGGAGGGCGTCGCTCGCGCGGGCGGCGGGAGTGGCGGCCACCCTCGCCGCCGCTCCCCTCGCCACGGCGCAGACGGTGGCCGTCTTCTCCGCCGAGACGTCGCTCGTCAACGTCGCAGTCACGGTCGAGGACGCGCGGGGGCGGCCGATCGACGGCCTGTCCGCGGCCGACTTCGTCCTCAAGGAGGACGGGCGCCGGCAGAAGATCGATCTGTGCGCCCGCATGGGGGAGGGGGGCGGCGGACGGTCGACGTCGCTCGACGTCGCGCTGCTCGTCGACACCAGCGACAGCATGCTCGACTGGCTCCGCCGCTCCCAGGACGCCGCGGTGCGCTTCCTGACCAGCCTCCCCAACGCGCAGGAGATCATCGTCGTCTTCTTCGACCAGGCCCAGCACCTGGAGCACTTCGACCGCGAGCACCCCGAGGCGCTCTTCGAGCGCGTGCGGACGGCGCCCGAGGGAGGCAACACCGCCCTCCGCGACGCGATCGTCTTCGGCCTCCGTGCGCTCGGCACGTCGAACGGCCGCTCGGCCGTCGTCCTGCTGACCGACGGGATCGACACCGTGAGCGCCACGGACCCGCCGGCGCTCGAGAAGGCCGTCCAGTCGCACGCGGTCACGATCTACCCCGTGGCCTACCCGGCCTCGCCCGGCGGAGACGGACCGGATCCCCAGGCCGCGCTCAAGGACCTGTCCCGGCTCGCCCAGATCAGCGGCGGCCGCCTCTTCCGCCTTCCGAACGAGCAGGCTCTGCCCGGCGTCCTCGACGAGATCGTGGCCGACCTGCGGGCGCAGTACGTCCTCGGCTTCGCGCCCGACACGACGGGGACGGCGGGGCGGCTGCGGAGGATCTCCGTCGAGGTGCACGGCCACGGGAAGGTCGTCGTCCGCCACCGCGTCGGCTACCGTCTCGCGCGCTGACGCGGCCGACCGCCTCGCTCAGGCGCTCAAGGTCTTGAGGTAGGCGACGCTCTGGACGGTGAGGTCCCAGCTCTGCTCGACGAAGTAGTTCTGCACGCCGCCGGTCTTCGCCGCGGCGAACACCTTCGCCCAGTCGACGCCGTCCTTGCCCACCGCGAGCTGTGCCCTGCGGTTGGCCGCCTTCGGGTCGACTCCCTGGAGGTGCATCGAGATGAAGCGGCCGGGGTACTTCTTGAAGTAGGTGACCACGTCTCCGACCTGGGGCATCGCGCTCATCTGGTACTGGAACTTCACGTACTTCGGGTCGAGCCGCTCGATCAGGATCTCGTAGACCAGCCGGTCGTCGGCGTGCGCCGCCTCGAACCCCTCGTCGTGGAGGAACTGCACGATGCCGGCGGCGGCCGCGGTCTCGCCGATCCGGTTGTACTCGTCCGCGGCGCGCTTGACGGCGTCCATCGTCGTCTTCCCGCCCGGCGGGCCCTCCGCCAGCGTGGCGACGCCCATCTGCGTCATGCCGATGTCCTTCGCCCAGGCGATCATCTGCTGCTGCTTCGTCCGCATCTCGTCCATCGTGAAGTGCGCGCTCGGGCACTTCAGCCCGTGGGCCTCCACGACCTTGCGGGTCTCCTTGCCGTCGGCCAGTCCGGTGAACTCGGGGTAGCCAGGCGAGCAGAGCTCGACGGTGCCGACGCCGAGAGCGGCCAGGTCCTTGCACAGGCCGGCGAGGTCGCCGCTCCGGACGCGCTGGCGGTGGGGCCACGTCTGGCTTCCGATCGGCAGGCCCAGCGGGCTGCCGTGGAGCCCGGTTGCCGCGGAGAAGATGCCGGCGGCGGCGGCTCCCGCCGTCGCCCTTTCGAGGAACGCCCTTCTGGAGAATCCCGCCATGGTCGCCTCCCGTTCGGGGTCAATCATGCCCTCGTCGGAGGCGGATAGGGAAGTCCGCTTCCGGCCGGACGAAGCCCAGCCGCTCCGGCGGGCCCGGCGTCGACCCTACTTCTGGACGGCGATGCGCATCTCGACCTCGGGGGAGGACATCATGTCCCCCTTGAACACCTGCACCGCCGGGAGGACAGGCTGGTAGCCGTTGCTCATGATCCAGCCGATGAGGCTCCCCCAGGCGTTCCCGAGATCCTCCATCGGCCCCTTGTGGACGTGGACGGCGCACGAGCCCGCCGGGATGTCCCGGGTCTCGAAGGGCGCCTCGGCCTTCACGTCCGCCGCGACCGGGAAGCCGATCTCCCACACCAGGTTCTCCTCGCCCACGGAGGGGTCGCTGAAGTAGCGGCCGAACGGCGGGCCCGCTGGCGTAATGCCCTTGCCCGAGACGTAGCCGTTCAGCCGGCCGAACGCCTCCGGGTGCTGCATGTACGAGCCCTTCATCGGCAGCACGATCGCGTGGACCGCCGCGACGCTCGTCACCTTCACGTCGAAGGCCGGCGGCGCCTGGGGCGCGGCCGGGGCGGCGGGCGCGGCCGGGGCGGCGGGCTTGGCCGGCGCGGCGGGAGCCGGCTTCTGCGCAGAGACGGTCGCCGCCATGGCCGTGAGCAGGACGAGGGCGCCGATCGAGCGGGCGGTGGACATGGATCCTCCTGTGGTTGGCCCTCGAGCGGGGGCCGTTGCACGTACCTACGGTGCGGCGGTCCCGCGGTTCCGGCGTCGACCGTCACTGGCCGACTTCCACCGGTCCCTCGCCGAATCGAGGCTGCTCGGCCCGCCCCGGCCGGCTCCACGCGAGGGCCTGAGGCGGCGCCCGGCCCGACCGCGGGCGCCCGTCGCCCTCCGCCCAAGACATGCAACTCGAGGGTTGCGCATCGAGGCTCCCCGTACTATCATGCAACCCGGAGGTTGCTCATGAGCACCGATCGGATCGAGAAGACGATCGTCCTGAAGGCGCCCCGCTCCCGGGTCTGGCGGGCCCTCGCCGACGCGGCGGAGTTCGGCGCGTGGTTCGGGGCGAAGCTCCGGGGCCCGTTCACGCCCGGGGCCCGCGTGCAGGGCCCGGTCACCTACCCCGGCTACGAGCATGTGACGATGGACTTGACGGTCGAGCGGGTCGAGCCGGAGCATCTCTTCTCGTTCCGCTGGCACCCGGACGCCGTCGAGCCCGGCGTCGACTACTCGGGCGAGCCCACGACCCTCGTCGAGTTCCGCCTCGAGGAGGTTCCGGGCGGCACGCGGCTCACCGTCGTCGAGTCCGGGTTCGACCGGATCCCGCTCTCCCGTCGCGCGAGGGCGTTCGAGGACAACGAGGCCGGCTGGGCCCAGCAGATGAAGAACGTCGAGCGGCATGTCTCCTCGTAGTGCGCGGCTCGCCGCGCCGGCTGACGCCGCCCCGCTCTTCGCCGCGCTCGGCGACGAGACGCGACTCGCCCTGATGTCCCGGCTCGGCGCCGGCCGGCCGCGCTCCATCGCCGAGCTCGCCCGCGGCATGCCGGTCACCCGCCAGGCCGTGACGAAGCACCTCCGGGTCCTCTCCCACGCCGGCCTCGTCCACGACTTCCGCCGCGGGCGGGAGCGCCTGTGGCAGCCCGAGGCGCGGCGCCTGGCCGAGGCCCGTCTCTACCTCGACGCGATCTCGAAGCGCTGGGACGACGCGCTCGCCCGGCTCAAGAGGTACGTCGAGGCGTGATGCAGGCGCGACGGGTCAGTCCCGCCACCACTCCACGAGCCCGGCCCCCAGGAGCTCGCAGGCCTCCGGGTGCGAGGGTCGCACGCGTACGGTGAAGCCCTGCATTCCGGAGCGCTGGCAGGGGATCGAGCCCGTGTACCGGTGGCGGCCGTCCCCGAGGGAGCGCTCGAGCGCGAGGGCGGTCGCCCGCCCCCGCTGGATCTCGCGGACCGCCGTGAGGGGCCCGAAGTAGGCCTCCACCGCCACGTCCCGCGGCTCGATGCGGCCGAGGCGCACGACCGCCGCGAGATCGAAGCCCTCTCCCACGCGGCGGGAGCCGGGGCCCGTGTCGTCGACCGACTCGACGCGGACCTCGCCCCAGCCCTTCCTCATCGCCGCGCGCCACACGGCGAGCTGTCGCGCGCCCGCCATCCCCTCCGCGCCGAGCCGCGCGTAGCAGCGGGCGGCCGGCATGTAGTAGCGCTCGGCGTACTCCCACAGCATCCGGTTCGTGCTGAACGCGGGGGTCAGGAGCCGCATCGAGCGCTTCATGCGGGCGATCCAGGCCCGGGGCAGGCCGTCCGCCGCGCGCCCGTAGAAGAGCGGAACCACGTCGTTCTCGAGGAGGTCGTAGAGCGCGCTCGACTCGACCGCGTCCTGGTAGGCGTGGTCCGGGTAGTCCTCGCCCTTGCCGATCGCCCAGCCCGCCTCCGGCCGGTAGCCCTCGCACCACCAGCCATCGAGGATGCTCAGGTTCAGCCCGCCGTTCGGGACGACCTTCATGCCCGAGGTGCCGCTCGCCTCCATGCCGCGGCGGGGCGTGTTGAGCCAGACGTCGACACCCTGCACCAGGTACCGGGCGACCACGAGGTCGTAGTCCTCGATGAAGACGAGATGGCGGCGGAGCTCCTCGCGCTGGCAGGCGGTCAGGACCGCCTTCAGCATCTCCTTGCCCTCGCGGTCCTTGGGGTGGGCCTTGCCGGCGAAGATCACCTGGACGGGGCGCTCGGGGTCGAGCAGGATGGCCTTGAGCCTCTCCACGTCGCGCAGGATCAGGTCGGCCCTCTTGTAGGTCGCGAAGCGGCGCGCGAAGCCGATGGTGAGGGCGCGGGTGTTGAGGACCCCGCGGCCCCGCTCGATCTCGCGGGCCGAGGCTCCGCGCTGCTCGAGCTGCCGGGCGAGGCGGCGGCGGGCGAACACGACGAGCCGCTCCCGCCGCCGCTCGTGCGTGGCCCACAGCTCCTCGTCGGGGATCGTCTCGATCCCCTCCCACGTCTCCGCGACGCCGGGGCGGCGCGCCCAGTCGGAGACGAGGTAGCGGTCGAAGAGCCCGGCCATCTCCCGCGAGACGCACCCGCGCGTGTGGGCGCCGTTCGTGACGTGCCCGACCGGCACCTCGTGCTCGGGCAGGCCCGGGAAGTAGACGCCGAGCAGGCGCCGCGAGACCTCCCCGTGCAGCTCGCTCACCCCGTTGGCGAAGGCGGAGGTGCGCAGGGCGAGGGCGGCCATGTTGAAGCCGGCCTTGTCGTCCGTGCCGTCGGGGCGGCCCAGGGCCAGGAGCTCGGCCCGGGAGGCCCCGACCTCCCGGAGCCAGGCGCCGAAGTACCGGTCCATGAGCTCGGGCGGGAACACGTCGAAGCCCGCGGGCACCGGGGTGTGGGTGGTGAAGACTCCGCCCGCGCGCGCGGCCTCGAGCGCCTCCGGGAAGGAGAGGCCCTTCTCCCTGACGAGCACGCGGATGCGCTCCAGACCCAGGAACGCCGAGTGTCCCTCGTTCATGTGGCAGACGACGGGATCGAGGCCGAGCGCGCCGAGCGCCCGCAGCCCGCCCACGCCTAGGACGACCTCCTGACGGATGCGGTTCTCCTGGTCGCCGCCGTAGAGCTGGTCGGTGATGTCCTGGAGGTCGGCCGGGTTCTCGGAGAGATTGGTGTCGAGAAGGTAGAGCGGCACGCGCCCCACCTCCGCCCGCCACACCTGCACGAGCAGGCGCCGGCCGGCGAGGTCGATCTCGATCCTCACCGGCGTCCCGTCGGGCCCGGTCGCGAGCTGCACCGGCACGTTGTAGAAGTCGTTGACCGGGTAGCTCTCCTGCTGCCAGCCGTCGGAGGTGAGGTACTGCCGGAAGTAGCCCTGCTGGTAGAGGAGGCCCACGCCGACGAGCGGGACGCCGAGGTCGCTCGCGCTCTTGAGGTGGTGCGCGGAGAGGACGCCGAGGCCGCCCGAGTAGATGGGCAGGCACTCGGCGAGGCCGTACTCGGCCGAGAAGTAGGCGACGAGCGGGCGCTCCTGGTGACGGCGGTCCCACCAGGTCGGCTCCCGGAGGTAGGCGCGCAGCCGGTCGAGGGCGCGGTCGTAGTAGGAGAGGAAGCTCTCGTCCTTGGCCAGGGCGAAGAGGCGCTCCTGGGCGATCGTGCCCAGCATCAGGACGGGGTTCTGGTAGGTCCCGTCCCAGAGGTCGCGGTCGAGGCGGCTGAAGACGACCCTCAGGTCGTCGTCCCACGACCACAGCAGGTTGTAGGCGATGTCGCGCAGTCCCGAAAGGCGCTCCGGCAGCGCCGGCACGACCCGGAAGGAGTGGATCCTCATCGGAGCGCCTCCCCGCCACCCCGGAGGGCCCCGGCGCCCGCCGGGATGGCGACGACTACTTCTTCTTCAGGTACGTCCCCACGAGCTCCGCCTGCGCGAGCACGTGGCCCTTCATCGCCGCCTCGACCTGCGCCTTCGTCGCCGGGCCGAGGTCGGGCAGCACGGTGTCGAGGGCATAGAGCTTGTGGAAGTAGCGGTGGCGGCCGATCGGGGGGCAGGGCCCTCCGTAGCCGGTGCGCTTCCAGTCGTTCACTCCCTCGCGCGTCCCCGGAGGCAGCTCCCGCAGCGCGACGCCCTGGGGAAGGCCGCGCACCGCGGCGGGTATGTCGTAGAGGACCCAGTGGACCCAGGTCATCCTCGGCGCCGCGGGGTCCGGGGCGTCGGGGTCGTCGACGATCAGCACGAGGCTCTTCGCCGCCTCGGGGACGCCCGTCCAGTCGAGGGCGGGCGAAAGGTCCTGCCCCTCGCAGGTGAAGAGGGCGGGTATCTCCCCGCCCGGCACGAAGGCCGTCGAGGTGAGCGCGAATCCCATGTCTTCCTCCTCGGTCCCTCATCTCATCGCTTGTAGCCGATCTTCTGCAGCAGCTCCTGTCTCCACGCGACCCCCGCCGCGTCCTCGACGCCCTTCGGCGAGGAGCCGTCGACGACGCCCAGTATCCCGCGGCCCTGCTCGGTCTCGGCCACGACCACCTGCAGCGGGTTCGCGGTCGCGCAGTAGATCCGGCACACCTCCGGGCAGCCTTTCACCGCGTTCAGGACGTTCACCGGGAAAGCGTCCTTCAGGACGACGACGAAGCTGTGACCGGCCCCGACCGCCCGCGCGGCGGCCACCGCGGCCGCCTTCATCGCCTCGTCGGTCCCTTCCGCCCGGACGAGGCAGTGCCCCGAGGCCTCGCAGAAGGCGAGGCCGAACTTGATCCCGGGGACGGACGACACGAGCGCCTCGTACAGGTCCTCGACCGTCTTGATGAAGTGCGACTGGCCGAGGATGAGGTTCGTGTCGGCCGGCTTGTCGATGGTGACCAGCTTCAGCTCGAGGCCCATGCCGTCCCTCCGGAGTCCGTCCGAGTCTCCCTCCCCGCGGAAGCCGTGGCAAGGGCCGCGCCGCGTGTCTGACCCGCGCCCGTCTCGCCTTCCGAGGGCTCGCGGCCCCACGGTCGGGCGGCGAGCGGCTCCGGCGCGGTGGACGAGCGTGGCGGCGTCCCTTAGACTCACGGGATCCATGCCCCTCGAGTGCTCGTTCAAGCAACGGCACGGCAGGCAGTTCTGCGTCACCGACTGTCCGGCGAACGCCCCCTGCGGGATCTTCGAGTACGTCCGCGTGGAGCGTCCCGAGGACGTGCCGGCCGCCGATCCGCGCGCGATCGACGTCGCGGTGCTCGACCTGAACCACGGCTGGCCCAACCTCGGCCACGACTCGCTCGTGCACGCGATCGTGGACGCGAGCTGCGAGGCGATCGAGGCCCTCGAGGACGCGGGCCTCCGGGTGCGCGCCCTCTCCTTCGACGTGCGCCGCTCGGGCATGCTGCCGGAGGGACCGGGGCCGAGGTACTCGGTCTACGTCGGAACGGGCGGCCCCGGACACATCGACCCCCGCCGGAACGACGGGATGGCGCCGTTCGCCCAGGGCGTGCGCGAGAACCCGGCCTGGGAGGCGCCGGCCTTCCGCCTGTTCGACGCCATCCGGGCGAGCGCGGACGCGGCGCTCCTCGCGGTGTGCCACTCGTTCGGCGTGCTGTGCCGGTGGTCGCGAGCGGCCGAGCCCGTCCTGCGCGGGCCCGAGAAGGGCAAGTGCAGCGGGGTCCTCGAGAACGTGCTCGCGACGAGGGCCGCCGAGCACCCCTGGTTCCGCCGCTTCGCCGAGCTCCTCGGCCCGAGCGCGCGGTTCCGGGTGGTCGAGAACCGCCTCTTCGACCTCATCCCGCGCCCGGACCGGCCGCCGTGGGCGGTGCCCCTCGGCTTCGAGACGCTCGGCGTCGGGGGCGCCCCCGGCGACGCGGTGACGATGATGGAGTTCGCCCGGGACCGGGCGGGCGTCGTGCCCCGCATGCTCGCCGTGAACCACCACCCCGAGATCGTGGACCGCTTCCGGCAGGTCATGATCCTCGACCGGAAGCGCGCCCGAGGCGAGGTCACCGAGGACTGGTACCGCGAGCGCCTCGAGATCCTCACCCGCACCTACCCGGCGGAGGACGTGGACCAGCGCCTGCACCTCACGTCCGACTTCACCCTGCTCGGCCCCCTCCGGTTCCACCTCTACCGGCAGATCCGCCTCCGGGCGGAGGCGTTCGGACGGGCGAGCGGCCTCCACGAGGACGGGGTGCTCCCGGCGGCCCTGGGCGAAGGTGCCGTCCGGGGCCCCGCGGCCGAGGTGTTCTGAAGGCGGACCGATGATCCCCAAGCCCCCGTTCCCGCGCGATTTCTCCCCGGAGCAGGAGATCGCCGAGTTCGAGAGGCTGCGGCCACGCCTTGCCGAGGTCTGGGACGCGCTCACGATGCGCGAGGAGGAGCCTCACACGTCCGTCGTCGTTCCCTCCCTCACCCTCGACCAGAGCGAGCTCAGGAAGATCGCAGGGGCGAGCTTCTACGAGGAAAGGCTCCTCTTCCTCCTCATCCGCCTGCGCAATCCCCGGGCGCGGGTGGTCTACGTCACGTCCCAGCCCATCCACCCGATCATCCTCGAGTACTACCTGCAGTTCCTGGCCGGCATCCCGGCCAGCCACGCCCGCTCGCGCCTCACCCTCCTCTGCGCGGACGACGCCTCGCCCCGCTCGCTGACCGAGAAGATCCTCGAAAGGCCTCGCCTCATCGAGAGAATCCGGGCCGGGATCGCGGACCCGCAGAAGGCCTACCTCACCGTCTTCAACTCGACGCCCCACGAGCGGAAGCTGGCCGTGCTCCTCGGCGTGCCCCTCAACGGCTGCGACCCCCGCCTCGCCCACCTCGGCACCAAGTCCGGAAGCCGGAAGCTGTTCCGGGAGGCCGGCGTCCCGCTTCCGGAGGGCTTCGAGGACCTGCACACGGCGCACGACGTCGAGTCGGCTCTCGAGGAGCTGCGGGCCCGCCGTCCCGCGATCCGGCGCGCCGTGGTCAAGCTCGACCAGAGCTTCTCCGGCGAAGGCAACGCGCTCCTCCGGTACCCGGAGTCGACCGCCCGATCCGCCCTGCGCGAGGCGCTCCGGCAGGTGGAGTTCTCTGTGCCCTCGGAGACGGCCGAGGCCTACTTCGACAAGTTCTCGAAGATGGGCGGGATCGTCGAGGAGTTCATCGAGGCGGAGGAGAAGCTCTCCCCGAGCGCCCAGCTGCGGATCAGCCCGCGGGGGGACGTGACGGCGCTCTCCACCCACGACCAGATCCTGGGCGGGCCGAGCGGGCAGGTGTTCCTCGGATGCCGCTTCCCGGCCCGCGACGACTACCGGCTCCGGATCCAGGAGGCCGGCCTCCGGATCGGCGGCTCCCTGGCCGCGCACGGCGTCGTGAGCCGCCTCGGGATCGACTTCCTCGTGCACCGGAGCTCTCCTGGAGAGGAGTGGCAGCTCACCGCCCTCGAGATCAACCTGCGCATGGGCGGCACGACTCACCCGTACCTCGCCCTGCAGTTCCTCACCGGGGGGAGCCTCGACCCCGAGACCGGCCTCTTCCTCTCCCCGAGCGGCCACGCCAAGTACTACAAGGCGACGGACAACCTCTTCGCGGAGCAGTACCGCGGGCTCCTGCCCGAGGACCTCGTCGACATCCTGACCGTCAACAAGCTCCACTACAGCCACGGCTCGGAGTCGGGGGTCCTCTTCCACCTCATCGGGGCGCTCTCCGAGTTCGGGAAGCTGGGCCTCACCGCGATCGCGAACAGCCCGTCCCAGGTGGACGACCTCTACGCCCACACCCTCGAGGTCCTCGACCGCGAGACGACGTACGGCCGCTGAGCGGGCCCGGAAGGGCGAGGCCGTCCGCGCCACGCCGACGGCGGGCGCTCAGCTCGGCTGCTCCGGACGGGCCAGGATGCGGCGGGCCTCGGCCTTCGCCTCCTCGAGCGTGCGCACCTCGCCGTCGAGCTGCCGCTCGAAGACGGCCCGCAGCACGCGTCCCACCTCCGGTCCCGGGGCCACGCCGAGGGCGAGGACGTCGCGCCCCGTGAGGATCGGCTGCGGCGGGCGGGCCGCGACGTCGAGCTCGAGCACCCGCTCCCGGAACCACTCCATGGCGACGGGCTCGAAGACTCCGGGCCGCCGGCCGAGGCAGTCGGCCTTCGCCACGCGGTAGAGGAGGTCGGGCTCGCACTTGCCGGCGAGACGGCGGATGGCGCCGTCGCCCACCCGCTCGCGCTCGTCGAACAGCTGGCCCGGCTTGAGGTGGTGCGCCACGAGGGCGAGCACCTGCGCCCGCACGTCGTAGCCGAGGAGCGTGTGCACGTTCCAGCGCTCGAGCAGGGCGCGCGTCGGCGGCAGGCCCGCCTCCTCGTGGCCGCGGGAGCGGAGGCGGCCGTCCTCGAAGCGCGTCGTCGACGGCTTGCCGAGGTCGTGGCAGAGGGCGCCGAGCATGACCGCGAGCTGACGCGGCCGGTCGTCGTCGAGAGGGGCGAGGAGAGCCGCCGCCTCGTCCACGACCTGCAGCGTGTGCGTCCAGACGTCGCCCTCGGGGTGCCAGGCCGGGTCCTGCGGCGTCGTCGCGAGGGGCAGGAGCTCGGGGGCCACGACCGGCAGCAGCCCCCAGGCCTGGAGGAGACCGAAGCCGCGCGACGGCTGGCGGGCCTTGAGCAGCAGCTTCTCGATCTCGCCGAAGACGCGCTCGGCGGGCAGCTCGCCGAGCGGCACGGCAGCGCAGAGGGCGGCCGTCTCCGGGTCCACGTCCAGCTCGTACCGGGCGGCGAACTGCACGGCGCGGAGGGCGCGGAGCGGGTCCTCGCCGAAAGTGCCCACGTCCACGGCGCGCAGGATCCTGGCCTCGAGGTCGCGCCGCCCTCCCCAGGGGTCGAGGATCTCGCCGGTCGCCGGGTCGAGCAGCATCGCGTTCATCGTGAAGTCGCGCCGGCGCGCCGCCTCCGGCACCGGGAGCGAAGGGTCGCCTTCGACGGCGATGCCCCTGTGGCCCGGGCCCACCTGCGAGTCGCGCCGGGGCAGGGCCACGTCGACCGCGCCTGGAACTCCCTCGACGCCGGAGAGCTTGTAGACGCGGAAGGCCTGTCCCACCGAGTCCACGCGGCCGGCTGCGGCCAGCACGGGCTCGAGCCTTTCCGCGGGCAGGGCGAACACCTCGATGTCGAAGTCCTTGATCGGCAGGCCGAGGAGCCCGTCCCGCACCGCGCCTCCGACGACGTACGGCCGGCCCCCGGCCGCGCGCAGGTCGACCAGGAGCCGCACGACACCGGCAGGCAGTTCGAGCTCCATGCCAGCCTGAGGTTACCAGCAGTCCGCGCGGATCCTCGGCAGTCCGACCCGGGGCGCAAAGGAGAATCTCGCGCTCGCCCTTGACAGAGTACTACAGTAGTACTACACTAGTACAGTGACCAGAGAGACGGCACCGGGCACGGCCGTTCGGGTGCGCGCCACATGAGCGCCGCGCTCCGGATGCGGATCGACCCCACGCTCCCCACGCCGATCTGGAGCCAGATCGAGGAAGGCGTGCGGTACCTGGTGGCCTCGGGAGGCCTGCGGCCCGGAGACGCCCTGCCCTCGGTGCGGGACCTCGCGCGCGAGCAGAGAATCAACCCCAACACCGTGGCCAAGGCCTACCAGCGGCTCGCCGAGGCGGGGGTCCTGGAGACGCGCCGCGGCGAGGGCACGTTCGTGGCCGCGCACCCGCCGGTCATGCCCGCCGCCGAGAAGGCGCGGCTCCTCCGTGAAGGAGCGACGCGCTTCTCCACGCTCGCCGTGAACCTCGGCGCGTCGCAGGCGGAGGCGGTGGGGACCGTCCAGGCGGTCTGGCCGGCGGGCGAGGCCGGCGCGAAGGGAGGCAGACGATGAGCGCGGAGACGAGACCGGCGGACGCCGCCGGCCCGGCGCTCGAGACGGACGGCGTCTCGGTCCGTTACGGCCGAGCGCGGGTCGTCGAGGACCTGACCCTCGCCGTGCCCCGCGGCTCCGTGTACGCCCTCCTCGGCCGCAACGGGGCCGGCAAGTCGTCGCTCCTCCGCGTGCTCCTCGGCCAGCGCCCGGCCGCGAGGGGGCGGGTGCGACTCCTCGGCGAGGACCCGTGGGAGCGAAGGACCGCCCTCATGGCCCGCGTGGGCGCCGTGCCCGAGGAGCCGGACGCGCCCCCGGAGATGACGGCCTCCCAGCTCTCCGCGTTCTGCGCCCGGCTCCATTCGCGCTGGGATGGGGCGGCAGTCCAGGAGCGTCTGCGCCGCTTCGAGGTGCCCCTGGGCCGGCCCTTCGGACGCCTCTCGAAGGGCCAGAAGGGCGCGGTGATGCTCAGCCTGGCCCTCGGCCACTCGCCGGAGCTGCTGCTGCTCGACGACCCGACCCTCGGCCTCGACGTCGTCGCGCGCGACGCCGTCTTCCAGGAGGTGATCGGTGACCTCGCCGACCGGGGGACGACCGTCTTCGTCACGACGCACGACCTCCGGGCCATCGAGGGGATCGCCGACCACGTGGCGATCCTGCACGGCGGCCGCCTCGCCCTCGCCGGCCGGCTGGAGGCACTGAAGGAGGAGCGGGGCCAGCCGCTCGAGCAGATCTTCGCCGCGGTGGCGGGGACCCGGGCCGGCGACGCGAGGCCCCCCGAGGTGCGCTCATGAGCCGACTCCTGGCCGTGGCCGCCCGCGAGCTGCGCGAGCGGTGGCTCCTCTTCCCGGCCGGCCTCGCCTACGGGTGCATCCCCCTCGCCGTCCCGTGGAGCGTCTTCGCGCTCGGCGTGTCGCCCCGGGACGTGACGGCGGTGGGGCTCGTATTCGCCGTGATCCTCGGCGCGTCGGCCGCCGTGGTCATCGGCTCCTCGATGCTCGCTCGGGACGCCGCGAGCGGCCGCCTGGGCTTCCTGTTCTCGCGGCCCGTGCCCTGGGCGGCCATCTGGGGAGGGAAGTGGGTGGCCGCGCTCGTGCTCGTCACGGTGGCCGGCTTCCTCACCGCGGCCCCGACGATGGTGACACACCGGCCGCCGTCGGGCGGCTCGTGGCTCCAGGCCCTGTCCGACGGGCCGGGGGCGCTGTTCGTCTTCACGGCGATCGTCTTCCTCGTGGGCCTCGCCAACTTCACGTCCACGGGCTTCCGTGCGCGTTCACCCTGGCTCGCGGGCGACCTGTTGCTGCTTCTCGCGGGGATCTGGACCGCCCGGCACTGGGTCGCTCCCCTGTGGCTCTACGGCGTCCTCGGCCGCGACGACTGGACGAGCGCTCTCGCCCTCGCCCCCCTGGCCCTCGCTTTGGCCGTCGGCAGCGTGGCCCAGGTCGCCGTGGGCCGGACCGACGTCCGCCGCGGCCACCACGCGATGTCGCTCGCCTTCTGGGCCGTCGTGGCGATCGCGTTGGCCGCGGCTGCCGGCTACTGGCGATGGGCCCGGTCGGCGGGCCCGGCCGACGTCGAGGTGCACGCGGTGACGCGCGATCCGGCAGGGCGCTGGGTCTACGTCGAGGGCTCCGGGCCCCACAGCGGGTGGTACCCGCACGGGCTCCTCATCGAGGCGACGAGCGGTCGGTACGCGAGGCGCCCCGAGCCCGGCGACGCGCGCGAGCGCTTCGGCACCGGGATGTCTTTCTCGGCGGATGGCCGGTACGGCGCCCTGCTGAAGTTCGGCCGCGACGGCCGCGGGGCGGCGGTCAGCCTCTTCGACCTCGCCGGCGAGAGCCCGCGACTCACCGAGGTCACGCTCGAGTCGAGCCCCTCGCCGACCTTCACCACGGCCTTCGCCCTCTCGCCCACCGCGACGTCGGTCTTCGTGGTGTACGAGCTCGGAGCGTCGCTCTACGAGCTGCCGGGGGGCCGGCGCCTGGCCACGACGACGATCCCGGCCGGCTGGCGCCCCTCGGGTCCGTCGGCTCTCCGGTTCCCGGCGGAGGGTCGGGCCCGCGCGTGGCTCGTGCCGCGGGACGAAGGCCCGAGCTCGAGACGGGCCGAGATGCGCGTCCTGAGCCTGACGCCGGACGGGGCGTCGACGAGCGTTCCGTTCCCGATCGCCGCCCCCCTCCCCGCCGGGAACTGGGGGACGGTCGTTCCCGATGCCGACGGCCGCCGCATCGTCACCTCGGACGCCGGACTCCACCTGCGGGACGGCGCCACCGGCGAGCTCCGGGCGACGCTCGTCGAGGGCGAGGGCCGGCTCCCGGTCCTCTTCCTCGCCGACGGTCGGATCCTCGCGGGAGACGGTCCGAACGCGGCGCAGGCGGGGACGGCCCAGGCGCTGCTCCGCGTCTTCGATCCATCGGGGGCGCCGTCCGGCACGATCCCCCTCGACCTCTCGCCCTGGGGCCTCGCCGTCGGCCCCGAGGTCGCGGGCGGGCGCGTCGTCGTGTCGTCGTTCCGAAACCCCGGCCTTCCCGAGGACTCTCTGCTCGTGGACCTCGGCGCGGGCCGGGTCGTCGAGCGGATCTCCGGCCTGCGGCCGGCCATCGGGTTCTGGGACGTGTCGTCTGCAGTCCCCGCCGGCGCGGCCGTGACGAGCGCGCACGTCTTCCGCGACGCCGAGGGACGGGTGATCCGCATCGACTTCGCCACGGGCGAGCGGAGGATCGTCGCCGGTCCCGGCGCGCCGCGGGGTGAGAGGCTCGCGCTTCGCTGAGGGCCGGCGCCGTCCGTCGAGGGTCGCGCCCTCGCGAGAGCGCACGGTATGGATGGAGGCGGCTCGCCGGTAGAATGCGGAGGGAGTGCGACTCGAGCCAGGCTTCAGGACGGGGGCTCTCGTCGCGTGCCTGGCCGGCTCCGCCGTCCTCGCCGGGGGGACTCGAGCGGCGTGGGCGGCCGGGGACGAGATCCAGGTCTACCTCGACGACATGTCCCTTCCCGGCGAGATCGCCCTGGACGTGCACCTGAACGACGTGCTCTCCGGGCGGACGACGCCGGCTTGGTCGGGGGAGCTTCCGCCCGACCACGTGTTCCAGGCCACGCCCGAGTTCGGCTTCGGGGTGAAGCGTCGGCTCGAGCTCGGCCTCTACCTGCCCGTCGCGTTCGGCCCGGACGGGGCCTTCTACGCCAACGGCGTCAAGGTCCGCGCGAAGGTCGTGCCGCAGCAGGCCCTCCAGGGCGGCTTCTTCTGGGGCGTCAACGTCGAGCTCGGATGCGTGGCCCGGCGCGTGAGCGAGGAGCGCTGGACGGTCGAGCTGCGGCCGATCGCCGGCTGGCGGAACGGGCGCTGGCTGGTGGCCGCGAACCCGATTCTCGACTTCACGGCCGGAGCGCCCTCCTCGTCCCAGGGAGACTTCGAGCCCGCCGTCAAGGTGGGCTTCCAGGCCTCTCGCGCCCTCATGGTCGGGGTCGAGTACTACGGCGCTCTGGGGCCCCCATCTCAGACCTCGCCCCGCGGAGCGCGCAGGAGTACGACACCTACGCCGTCGTCGACTACGAGGGCCACGGCCTGGACCTGAACCTCGGCCTGGGCTACGGCTGGACCGGCGTCTCCGACCGCTGGGTGGTGAAGGCGATCGTCGGCTTCGGCCTGCGCCGGCCGGGGCGCTGAGAGGCCGGCCCTCAGGCCTCCCCGCGCTCGAGGGTCTGGATCATCACGTCGAGCGCGCGGACAGAAGCCTCGACGAGGAGCGCGACGAGGGGCTCGGTCTCGAGGCGGAACGCGGCCAGGGTCGCGGCCTGGAGACGCGGCCCGTCGCCGGCCACGAGGATGGGCGGCCGCATCCCGCCCCGGACCATGAGGTGCGAAGCGGCGAGGCGGGAGACCCGGCCGTTGGCGTCGTCGAAGGGCAGTATCTCGACGATGCGGGCGAGGGCGACGGCGGCGGCCTGCTCGGGTCGGAGGTCGCGTGAGCCCGCCATCTGCAGCCACTCCTCGAGGGCCTGGAGGCGGCCGGGGACGAACTCCGCCGGAGCCGGCGGCGCCCCTTCGCGCGCGCGCTCCCCGCGGCGGAAGCCGGCCGGGCCGGCCAGCGTGTCGTGCCAGACCTGGAGAGCCTGGACGGTGAACGGTGCGTCGGGGGCGACGGCGGAGCGGGCGCGCCGGAGCGCGAGCACCGCCGCGGGGCCGCCGCCCGAGGAGCGTGAAGAGCGCACCTCGTCCCACGCCACCCGAAAGCCCGAGATCTCGAGGCTGCCGAGGAGCTGCGCGTCCTCGACGACCGAGGCGAGGTGAGGATCGTGAAGCCCCCGTCCCCTCTCTCCGAGGAGGCTGGCGAGGCGGCTCTCCTTGACGGCAACGCTCGGCCGCAGCCTGAGGGGTGCGCTCATCCTCGACGGCATTCTAGGGGTCGAACCCTGGAGGGCGAAAGGCGCATCGGGTTGGCGGCCCCGGCGAGCGCCGTCCCCATTCGAGCCGTACCCTGCCCGCTTCCCGGAGCTACAATGCGTGGGGGGAACCCCCGAACACAGGAGCACCGCCGTGGTGTCGAAAGCCGCCGTAGCCGCCGCCTTTCTGTCCCTTCTCGCCTCGGGGCTCGCGCCCGCGGCCTCCGACGAGAAGCCCGGCAAGGGGAAGAAGCCCGGCCTGGAGCTCCGACCCTCGCCCCGCTTCGCCTTCTCGCCGGCGAACATCTTCTTCACCGCCGAGCTCAAGGGCGGGGACGACGTCGAGGAGCTCTACTGCCCCGAGATCGAATGGCTGTGGGGCGACGGGGGGAAGAGCGTCCAGGAGGCGGACTGCGACCCCTGGACGGACAAGACCCCGATCCAGCGCCGATTCACGTCGAATCACACGTACCAGTTCGCGGGGCTCTACCGGGTGAAGGTGACGCTCCGGAAGTCGGGCAAGGACATCCTGGCCCAGACCCTCTCCCTCACCATACGGGCCGGCCTCGGCGACATGAGCCCCGACCCCGGGGATTGATGCCCGACCCGCGCGAGGCGGGGGTCGAGACGGCCGGTCCAGCGGGTCTTCGGCTCCCTCACGGTCTCGAGGAGGGCCCCGTCGAGAGCCTTCTCACCCGCCCGCCGACATGCTGTCCAGGAACTCCTTGTTCGACTTCGTCTTCGACAGCCGCTCGATGAGGAGCTCCATGGCCTCGACCGGCGAGAGGGCCGAGAGGACCTTGCGCAGGATCCAGGCCCGGTTGAGCTCGGCCGGGGGCACGAGCAGCTCCTCCTTGCGAGTGCCCGAGCGGTTGATGTCGAGCGAGGGGAAGATGCGCTTGTCGGTGAGCTTGCGGTCGAGGACGATCTCGGCGTTGCCCGTGCCCTTGAACTCCTCGAAGATCACCTCGTCCATCCGGGAGCCGGTCTCCACGAGGGCGGTGGCGATGATGGTGAGGGAGCCGCCCTCCTCGACGTAGCGCGCGGCGCCGAAGAAGCGCTTCGGCCTCTGGAGCGCGTTCGAGTCGACGCCCCCCGAGAGGACCTTGCCCGACGGGGGCACGATCGTGTTGTAGGCCCGGGCGAGGCGGGTGATCGAGTCGAGCAGGATCACCACGTCCTTCTTGTGCTCGACGAGCCGCTTCGCCTTCTCGAGCACCATCTCCGCCACCTGCACGTGCCGGTCGGCCGGCTCGTCGAAGGTCGAGGAGATGACCTCGCCGTGGACCGACCGCTGCATGTCGGTCACCTCCTCCGGCCGCTCGTCGATGAGGAGCACGATGAGGACGATCTCGGGGTGGTTGGTGGTGACCGCGTTGGCGATCGCCTGCAGGATCATCGTCTTGCCCGTGCGGGGGGCGGCCACGATGAGGGCGCGCTGGCCCTTGCCGAGGGGGTTCAGGAGGTCCATCACCCGCGTCGTGAGCTGGTCGGGGGTCGTCTCGAGCCTGATCCGTGCCTGCGGGTAGAGGGGGGTCAGGTTGTCGAAGAAGATCTTCTCCTTCGCGCGGTCCGGAGGCTCGAAGTTGACCGCATCGACCTTGATGAGGGCGAAGTAGCGCTCGTCCTCCTTGGGGGGGCGGATCTGGCCGCTGATCGTGTCCCCGGTCCTGAGGTCGAATTTGCGGATCTGGGAGGGGGAGACGTAGATGTCGTCCGGCCCCGGCAGGTAGCAGTACTCGGGGGCGCGCAGGAAGCCGAAGCCGTCGGGCAGGATCTCGAGGACGCCCTCCGAGAAGATGAGGCCTTCCTGCTCGGCCTGCGCGCGCAGGATCTGGAAGACGAGCTCCTGCTTCTTCATCGACGTGGCGCCCGTGATCTCCAGGGCCTTGGCCACCTCGATGAGCTTCTGGATGCTCATCTCCTTCAGGACCGCGAGGTCGAGTCGGCTCCGGCCGTCGTCCTCGACGGCGGCGGCCGCGGGCGGCCCTCCGTCGGGCCGGCCCTCGGCCGCCGGCTCGTCCTCGGCGACGTCGCGCTGGGGGAGGCGGGGCCTGCGCGGCGGGTGATCGCCCCGCGCGGCGCGGCCGCGGCGGCCCTCGCGGGGGGCGCCGGTGCGCGGCTCGCCCTCGCTCGGACGGCGGTCCGCAGGCTCGTCGCCCGACGGCCCGGGCGGGGTGGACGGGGGTTCGTCGTTGGCCATGTCGGTGTTCCTGGAAGGAGACGGGACGGGAAGAGGCAGGCGGCGCGCCTGCGGAGCTGGACCGGATGTGGCAACGATAGTGGAGGACGCGCGCGCCTGTCAACTGCGGGACGCGCCCCAGAGGCTGGCGCCGACGGCCGGCCGCACCGACCGAGCGGTCAGCGGTAGCGCCGAGGCGCTTCGCTCGTCGGCTCGATGTCGTGCGCCTCCAGCCAGGCCCGCATGACCGCCGCCCGGCGCGCGTCCCGGCACGCCACCCAGCGCACCCTGACCTCCGGGAAGCAGCCCAGTGCGGCCTCGAACCCGGGGCCCGGCACCGGCTCCTCGAGCGCGGCCCGAAGGCGATCGCGCGACCAGCCGTCCTCGAGCGCCTCCACGAACTCGCGCATCCAGGCGTGCTCGGTCTGGGGCGGCACCGGCAGCACGGGGACGAGGCGCCGCGCGGCGAGCCCTTCGTCGAGCTCCGGGTCGGCGAAGCCGTGGTCGTCGCTCCACCCGCGGGTCACCCACACGATGTCCCCCGTGCGGGTGTCGAGGAAGGCCTCGGACTCGCGCGAGCGGCGGGTCAGGGCCCGCTCCAGGCCCTCCCAGTCGATCGCGACACCGAGCGCTCCCATGGCCTCCCCGGGCGGCCGCGCCGGCCGCCCGCCGGCGATCAGAACGCCATCGTCCTCAGGCCCGGCGCGACCCGGAGCGGGGCGCCCGTCGCCTTCTTCACCGCGTCGACGGTCGTGTCGGGGGCGATCTCGTCGAGGACGAGCCCGTCCTTCGTCACGCGGACGACCCCCATCTCGGTCACGACGAGGTCCACGCAGCGACGGCCGGTGAGCGGCAGCGTGCACTGGGTGAGGATCTTGGGGCTCCCGTCCTTCGCCGCGTGCTCCATCGCGACCACCACCCGCCGGGCGCCGGCCACGAGGTCCATCGCGCCGCCCATGCCCTTCACCATGCGGCCCGGGATCATCCAGTTGGCGAGGCTGCCCTCCTGGTCCACCTGGAGGGCACCGAGGATGGTCAGGTCCACGTGGCCGCCCCGCACCATCGCGAACGACTCCGCGCTCGAGAAGTACGCCGTCCCGGGCAGCTCGGTCACCGTCTCCTTGCCGGCGTTGATGAGGTCGGGGTCCTCCGTCCCCGCCTCGGGGTAGGGCCCCACCCCCAGCATCCCGTTCTCCGAGTGGAGGACGATCGAGACGCCCTGCGGCACGTAGTTGGCGGCGAGGGTGGGCATGCCGATCCCCAGGTTCACGTAGTCGCCGTCCTTCATCTCGAGGGCGGCGCGCCTCACGATGCGGACCCGCTTCGCGTCGCTCTCGACTCCGCCCGCGCCGCGCAGGGTGCGCCTCTCGATGCGCTTCTCGTAGGCCGCTCCCTCGAGGACGCGGTGCACGAAGATCCCCGGCACGTGGACGTGGTCGGGGTCGATCGCGCCCGCGGGCACGAGGTGCTCCGCCTCCGCGATCGTGGTCCGCGCGGCCTGGCACATCATCGGGGCGAAGTTGCGCGCGGTGCGGCGGAAGACGAGGTTCCCGGCGGTGTCGGCCTTCCAGGCCTTGACGAGGGCGAAGTCGGCCCGCAGGCCGGTCTCCAGCACGTACGGCCGGCCGGAGAACCAGCGCACCTCCTTGCCTTCCCCGACCAGGGTGCCGTAGCCGGCGGGGGTGAAGAAGGCCGGGATCCCCGCTCCCCCCGCCCGGATCCGCTCCGCGAACGTGCCCTGCGGGTTGAGCTCGACCTCGAGCGAGCCGTCGAGGAACATGGTCTCGAAGACCTTGTTCTCGCCCACGTAGGTCGCGATCATCTTCCGGACCTGGCCGTTCCTGAGCAGGAAGCTGATCCCGAAGTCGGTGACACCGGCGTTGTTCGAGAGGACGGTGAGGCCCTTCGCCCCGTGGTCCCGCAGGGCCAGGATCAGGTTCTCCGGTATCCCGCACAGGCCGAAGCCGGAGACCATCACCGTCGCCCCGTCCGGGATGTCGCGCACGGCCTCCGCCGCGCTCGCCACCGCCTTGTTCATGGGTGCTCCCCGGGCCGCAACCCGGACCCCGCGATGATATCAGGCTCGCTCGGCGGGGAGCGGCGGCTTGGGGGCGTTTCGGATCGGGCCGGGGTCCGCGACGGGCGGGCCCCGGCCTCGAGGAGACGGCGGGCTACTTCGTGGCCGCGGGGACGGCGGTCACGCCGAGCTTCTCGGCGAGGGCCTGCACCTTCGCCTTGACGTCCTCGGCGGTCTTGACGGCCTTCGGCACGTCCCCGCCCTGGAAGGCGGCGGCGGCATCGGTCCAGGCCTGGGTCACCGCCGCAACGTCCGTCTGGGCGCCGGCGAGAGCGTCCTTGGTGATGCCCTTGGGCAGCGACTTCGCGGCGGCGAGCGCGGTCACCTTGGCGGTGACCGACTGCATGAGGCCGGGCAGGCTGCCCGACATCTCGGTCCACGAGGCGATCAGCTTCTCCTTCGCCGCCGCCGCGGCGGTCGTTGCGGCCTGGATCTTCGCCGGGAGATCCTGCGCGGCCTTCAGGGCCTCGGTGTAGTTGCCCTTCTCGAACTCGGACCGGGCCGCCTGCACGGCCGAGCTGAGCGAGGCGAACTCCTCCGGCACGTACTTCTCGATCTCGGGCTTCGCGGCGGCCAGGGCCTGGTCGGCGGCCTTGAGGGCCGCCTCGGCCGGAGCCTTGTTGCAGGCCCCGACGAACAGGGCGAGGGACGCCACGACGAGCACGGCGATCCCTTTCGTCAGGTGACGCATGGTCTCTCCTTCCTCACGCACGGGTGAACGGTGAACCGGGGTCACGGCGACTGGATCATACTGCGGGCGTCTCCGGCTGGACCAGCCTCTCGGGTCGGCCCGTTCGACGGCGCCGACGTCCTCACATCCGTCGCCGCCTCGTACTCCCGAGCTGCCTCACGAGCGCGGCGAGGGCCCGGCGGACCTCGGCGCGGTTGGCCTCGAGGATGTCCCTCCACAGGGGGCGCGGGCTGGCGGCGAGGCGCGTCATGTCGCGGAAGCCGGGGCCCGCGCGGCGGATGTGGCGCCGGGCCACGGCGTCCGAGCGGGCCGCGTCCATGAGCGCCCAAGCCACGACCTGCGGGACGTGGCTCAGGAACGCCATCGTCCGGTCGTGGGTCGGAGCGTCGATCGGGACCGGCCGCGCGCCGGCCGCCTGCACGATGGCGCGGACGACGCGCGTCGCTCGCCGCTCGGGGGCGGGGACGATCCACCACGGCCGGCCGCGGAAGAGGCCGGCCGCGGAGGCGGAGAAGCCCCGCCTCTCGGTGCCCGCCATCGGGTGGCCGCCGACGAAGCCCCCCAGGCCCAGCCGCGCCGCTTCCCGGACGATCTCCCCCTTGACGCTCGACACGTCGGTGATCACGAGGCCCGGCCGGGCCACCCTCGCGAGGCGCCGCAGGAGGCGCAGGTTCGTGGCCGGGGGGGCGGCCAGGACGACGACGTCGGCCGCCGCGCCGGCCTCGGTGCGGGTGGCCCCGCGCGCGATCGCACGGGTTCGCAGGGCGCGCCGGACGACGAGCGGCCAGTCGATGCCGGTCACCGTGTAGCCCTTCCGCGTGAGGGCCCGCGCGAGCGAGCCGCCCACGAGGCCGAGCCCCACGATCGCGACGCGCGGCCGGCGGGCCACCTCAGTCCTCCCCCGCCATCCGGGCGAGGAGGTCCGGCTCGCGGCGCTCCAGCAGCCGGGCCGCGGCGGACGTGACCATGAAGTAGACGGCGGCGGCGCCGGCCAGGGCGACCGGGAGGCTGAACGCCCAGAGCCAGTACTCGCCGAGCAGGTGCGGCAGCCAGGCCAGGAACGCGAAGGGCGCCGAGGCGAGGAGAGTGAGCAGCATGGCGACGAAGGCCACAGCCCCCGCCCCCAGGCCCCGAGTCCCCGCCGCCTTTGCGTTCGGGTCCCCGCCCGCCCCGGCCACCGGGAGCGGGAAGAGGATCGAGACGCAGTTGTCGGCCGCGGCGGCCACCACCTGCGTGAGGAGGACGACGACCGCGACGGCGGGGACGTAGGCCGGGCCTGCGACGAAGAGCGTCGCGACCGACACCGCGACGAGCGCGGGCGTGCGGAGGACGATCACGCCGATGTTCTTGCCGAGGAGGAGCTGGAAGCGGTCGACCGGGAAGCCGAAGAGGAGCCCCAAGCCCTGTCTCTCGAGGGCGAGGGCGTTCGACCCGAGGACTCCCAGGCCGGAGAACGAGGCGAGGGCGAGGAAGAGCGCGGGAGGGATCGGCCCCGCCGAGCCCCGCCAGACGGCGAGCAGGACGAGGGGTCCGATGAGGCCGGTGAAGACGAGGGCCTTCAGGCGCGGGTCCCTCCAGACGACCCGCAGGTCCTTCTCCACGAGGGCGCCCACCACGCCGGGGAGCCTCATCCGCGCCGGCGCCTTCCCCGGGACCGACGCATCGCCCACGTCGAGCTCCCCGCGGTAGAGACGCTGCGCGAGGACCACCGAGACCCCGACCGCCGCCGCGAGCGCGAGGGTGGCCGCGCCCGCCCAGCCCAGGAAGAGGAGCGGCTCGCCCCGCCCCGCCTGGACCGCGGCGCGGGCGCCCCACGAGAAGGGGACGAGGGCGAAGACGTCCCGCTCGACGAGGGCGAGAGCGAGGCGGCGGGCGGCCGAGCCGCCTCGGCTCAGCAGGACGACCGGCAGGAGGCTCAGGGCCACGCCGAGGCCCAGGCCGACGAAGAGGGCCCGGTCGTGGAGGCGGCGGTTCCGCGAGAGCGCGTGGAGGGCGAGCCCCACCGCCTGCCCCGACGCCAGGACGAGGGCGAGGGCGAGGGCGAGGCCGGCGAGGGCCACGAGCGCCCGCGGGCCGGTGCCGCCGAGGCCGAGGGCCAGGGCCACGAGCGGCGGGCCCTGGGCGAGAACGACGGGCTGGAGGAGGTTGGCGAGGAGCGAGGAGCCGACGAGGGTCGGGACCGGCACCGGGTAGACGAGGAGCTTGGCGAGGTCGTGGGTCGCCGTGGCCGGGACCCCGGCGAGCAGGGGCGAGAGGGCCCACATGAGGCCGAAGAGGGTCGCCACCGCGGAGAGGGCGGGGAGCGTCAGCTCGGGGTCAACCCGCTCGACGAGCCGGGCCCCCGAGAAGGCGACGACGGCGGAAGCGGCCGACCCGAGGCCGAGGGCGAGCACCGCCACGAGGAGAGCGACGAGGCGCCCCCGCGAGCCCGCCACGACCCGTGCCTCGAGACGCCAGCGCAGGAGGACGAGCGCGATCAGCCGATCCACGAGAGGTCCTCTCGCCTCACGTCGGCCTGGACGAGCTTCAGGAACACGTCCTCGAGGCTCGCGCCGCCGCCCATCTCGCGCTGGGCGCGGATCTCGGCGAGGGTCCCCTGGGCCACGATGCGCCCCCGGTCGATCACCGCCACCTCGTCGCACAGCCGCTCCACCACGTCGAGCGCGTGCGACGTGAAGAAGAGCGTGACCCCCCGCACGGTGAGGCGGCGGAGGAGGTCGCTCACGACGCGGCCCGACACGGGGTCGATCCCGTTGAGCGGCTCGTCGAGGAAGAGGACCTGCGGCCCGTGGACGAGCGCGCAGGCGAGGGCCAGCTTCTTGCGCATCCCCTGTGAGTAGTCCACGACCAGCTTGCCCCGCTCGTCGGCGAGGGACAGGAACTCGAGCAGCTCCTCCGTCCGCCGCCGGGCCTCCGGGCGGGGGAGGCCGTGCATGCGGGCGGCGAAGAGCAGGTGCTCCTCGCCGGTGAGCCGCTCGTAGAGGGGCAGCTCCTCGGTGAGGACGCCGATCCTCTTCTTGAGGGCGAGGAGGTCGCCGGAGAGGCGCGCGCCCTCGACGACCGCGTCGCCCGAGGTCGGGCGCAGGAGGCCGGTCAGCATGCGGATCGTCGTGCTCTTGCCCGCCCCGTTGGGGCCCAGAAAGCCGAAGAACCGGCCGCGGGCCACGCGGAACGAGATGCGGTCGACCGCCGTCTGCCGGCGGAAGGCCTTCGTCAGGCCGATCACCTCGATCGCGTCGCCCTCGCTCACGAGGCCAAGAGTAGCCGATTCGTGCTAGCTTTCCGGCGACCGATGAGGGGGGCCGGCCGAGGAGCCGAGCGACGCAAGCACCGGCGGGTGCCGATGAGGCTCCCGGTTCGCGTGCCGGGCCGGGACCGGGACGCCGCCCGCCTCGACCTGCTCTTCCTGGACGCCCGGGCCCCCGAGCGGCGTCTCCTGCCCGCGGCGGGCGCCGCCGAGGCGCCACGGCGGCCTTGAGCCGAGCCGCTCTCGCGCGCCTCTTCGTCGCGGCGCTCCTGGTGCGGGCGGCGTTCCTCCTCGCCGAGCCCCACGCCCGCACGATCGGCGACGAGGGCCTGTGGCGGCAGATGGCGCGGGAGATCGAGTCCGAGGAGGTCGCCTTCTCGCCCTTGAAGACGAAGCTCCTCAGCCATCCTCCCCTCTATCCGTACTTCCTCGCCGGATCGGTCCACGTCCTCGGGTCGTTCCAGGCCGTGAAGTGGGTCCAGGTGCTCCTGGGCGCCCTGCTCGTCCCCGCCGTGGCTCTCGTGGCCAAGGGCGCGGGCGGGCCGCGCGTCGGTCTCGGGGCCGGGTGGATCGCCGCCGCCTACCCCGAGCTCGTGTGGCACAGCGCGCACTTCTGGTCGGAGGCGCTCCTCTTGACCCTGCTGTGGTGGGGCATGGAGCGGGTCCTGGCCGCGGACGAGCGGGGCGGGTCGTGGGCGGCGATCGCGGCGGGCTTGCTGTGGGGCCTCGCGACGCTGACCCGCGAGACGCTCCTCTACTTCGTCCCGCTCGTCGGCCTCTGGCTCGCCTGGAAGAGGCCTCGCGGACGCCGGCCGGCGGCTTTGTTCCTGCTCGCCTGCGCCTTCACCGTCGGTCAGTGGACCCTGCGGAACTACATCGTCTTCGGCGCGTTCGTGCCGGTGGCCACGCGGGGCAGCCTCATGCTCCTCCTCGGGAACACCGACCGGCCCTGGGACGAAGTCTCGGCGGAGACGAGCAGGCTGGGCCCCGTCGCGGGACCGCGGCAGGCGTTCGCGGAGGCGATCCGAGAAGGCCTCTCCCACCCTCCGGCCTGGTACCCGCGCAAGGTCTGGCGCGAGATGGCGGCCCTCTGGGGCGTCAACAACCTCTCCGTGATCCACCTTCAGAGCGAGGCCTACGGCACCCTGCCGCCGTGGGCCAACGCCGTCGCGAGCGCGGCCACGATCGTGCCCTACCTCGGGCTCGTGGCGCTGGCCGTTCTCGGCGCCGCGGGAACGAGGGTCGACCGGACCCGAGTCCTGCTCCTCGGGTTCTTCCTTGGCTACACGCTCCTTCACGCGGCGGCCTTCGGCTTCCCGCGGTTCCGCCTTCCCCTGCTGCCCGTCCTCTTCCTGCTCGCCGCGGAGGGGTGGATCCGCCTGCGGGAGGGGCCGTCCCTCGGCTGGCGACGCACGCTCGGCGCCGTCGGGCTCGCGGCCGTGGCGACCCTCGTGCTCGCCCCGAGCCTCCTCGCCACGTGGCGGCACCCGTTCCTGTCATTCCGAGGGGCTCCCGCGCCACCGGGTCCCGAGGGATCCGCGGGCAGTGGATCCTCCGGCGTTCGCCACGTCCCGAGCACATCGGAATCAGCCGGTCAGAGCAACCCCTTCAGGCGGGCGTAGCCGGAGCGGCTCAGCGGCAGGCGTGTCCCGTCGTGGAGAACCACCGCCTTCGGCTCCCCGCCTTCGGTGTCGATCCGGGCCAACCGGTCGAGGTTGAGGAGGAACGAGCGGTGGATGCGCACGAAGCGGGCGGGGTCCAGCGAGGACTCGAGGTCGCCGAGGGTCTGCTGCTTGAGGTGCGCCTTGCCCTCCGCGTGCAGGCTCACGTAGTCGTCCTGGGCCTCCGCGTAGTCGAGCTTGTCGGCGGGGATGACGTGCACCCGCGCTCCCTGGCGGACTACGAGTCGGGAGACGGGCTGGCCCGGCTGGCGCGCCGACGCGGCGAGCTCGGCCACGGGCATCGGCGCGCGGGCGGCCACGCGCTGGCGGGCCTTCTCGAGCGCCGCCTTCACACGCTCCGGGGAGACGGGCTTCAGGATGTAGTCGACCGCGTTCACCTCGAACGCCCTGATCGCGTGCTCGTCGAATGCGGTGGCGAAGACGACCGCCACCTCCTGCCCGAGCAGCTCCAGCACCTCGAACCCGTTGAGCTTCGGCATCTGGATGTCGAGGAAGAGGACGTCGGGCCGCAGGTCGTTCACCGCCTTCACGGCCTCGAAGCCGTTGCGACACTCGCCCACGACGTCCGCGCCTCCCGCGCGTTCGAGGTACTCGCGGAGGAGGGCGCGGGCCGGCTCTTCGTCGTCCACGACCAGCACGCGCAGCACCGCCGGCGCGGCCGGCGCGAGGCGGGCCGGGGCGGGCGCGGGGCGCTCCGCGGAGTCCGCCCCTTCGAGCCTCCGGCGGGCCTCTCGGAGGTCCCCCAGGAGCAGGGTGGCAGAGGCGTAGCGGTCCTCGGGGGCCTTGGCGAGGCAGCGGTCGAGGACGCGCTGGAGGACGGGCCCGGCCGCGCCGAGGCCCGTCTCCCGCAGGCGGGGCGCCGGCTCCTTGAGCACCGCATGGAGGGTCTCGACGCCCGTCTCACGGCGGAAGGACGGCTCGCCGGAGAGCATCTCGTAGAGGAGCGCCCCGAACGCGAAGAGGTCGCTCCGCGCGTCCACCTCCGCGCCCCGCACCTGCTCGGGCGACATGTAGGCGGCCGTCCCGAGGATGCGGCCGGGGTCGGTGTCGCCCCAGGGCGGCGTGTCGGCTCCGCTCTCGAAAGGGGGCCTCGGGCGCACGAGCTTGGCGAGACCGAAGTCGATGATCTTCGCGTGCCCGGACTCGGTGAGCATCACGTTCTTCGGCTTGAGGTCGCGGTGGACGACGCCTCGGGCGTGGGCCTCGACGAGGCCCTCGGCCACCTCGATCGCGAGGTCGAGCGCGCGGGCGGGGGCGAGGGGCTCGCCGGCCAGGAGGGCCGCGAGGGGACGGCCCCGCACGAGCTCCATCGCGATGAAGGTCGTGCCGTCGACCTCGTCGATCTCGTACACGACCGAGACCGCCGGGTGGGCGAGCTGGGCCGCCGCCCGCGCCTCCTGCTCGAGCCGCCTCTCCTGCTCCGGGTCGCGGTCGGTCGAGGGTCCGAGCACCTTCAGAGCGACCTCGCGGCCGAGGCTCGTGTCGAGGGCTCGGTAGACGACCCCGATGCCTCCCCGGCCGATCTCCTCGAGCACCCGGTAGTGCGAGAGCGTCTTTCCGATCATCACCGCTGGCCTACGCGATTCTAGCCGCAAAGGCACCGTGACCCGCCGGTGGCGGCCGGGGCTTGGCCGATTCCGGGCTTCCGGAAGCCGCTCTTCTGCCGTAACTTATGGGCGGAGGGACAAGATGGATCCCGAGCCGAGGAGCGACAAGCCGGGCGACGCCTACGCCAGGGCTCTCAAGGATCGCATCGTCAAGGATGCCGAGGCCCAGGCCTCGGGCTGGACGTCGGCCGATGGCGACTTCCGCATCACGCCGCGCCTCGTGCTGGGCCTCGCGATCATGCTGGCCGGCTTCCTGCTGGCCGTGGACAGCCTCGGCCTCGTCGACGCCGGCCGCATCTTCCGCTTCTGGCCGGTGGTCCTGATTGCAGTCGGCGTCACGAAGCTCCTCGGCAACGTCACCCAGCGCTCCGGCGCGTTCGTGTGGATCGTGGCCGGAGGAGCGCTCCTCTCCCTCAACGTCGGCCTCGTATCGTTCCCCCGGGTCGCGGCGGTCGTCCTCCTCCTCGTGGGCGCGCGAATCGCCTGGAAGTCCCTCGTGCCGCCGCGGGTGGCGGAGCCGGCCGGCGAGTCCGCGCTGGACGTGGTGGCGGTCCTCGGCGGCTCGAAGCGCGGAGCCACGGACTTCAGGGGCGGCCAGGTCCTCGCCTTCATGGGTGGGTGCGAGATCGACCTCCGGCGGGCCTCGATGGCGAGGGACGAAGGAGTGCTCGACCTCTTCGTCTTCTGGGGCGGGGCGGAGATCAAGGTGCCCGAGGACTGGGAGGTGACGAACCGCGGCCTCGCCCTCCTCGGCGGGTTCGTCGACAACACCCGGCACCCGGCGGGGGCTCAGAAGCGCCTCATCCTGACCGGCATGGCGATCATGGGAGGGGTCGAGGTCAAGAACTAGCCCATGCACCCGATCCTGGCCGAGCGCGGCCGGCTCGGCGCCTACCTCTCCGCCTGGGCGCTCCTGGGGCTGCTGCTCGCGGCGCTCCTGGTGCTGGCCGCGCCCTTCGGCTGGATCGAAGCGGTCGTCTTCGCGGTCCCCCTCGCCGCTCTCTACGGCTTCATGGGCCTGGCCTCGTTCTGGGTGTGCCAGGCGGCCCCGCTCTCGCTCGGCGCGGCCCGCGCGTTCGGCACGCAGCTCCTGGCCGGCGGCGTCTCGGGGTTCCTGTGGCTCGCGGCGGGCCGCGGGTTCGCCATGACCCTGGACCGGGCGGGCGTCTTCCCGGGGCTCCTTGAGAAACAGGCCGCGGCGTGGCCCCTCCTCCTGGGCCTCGGCGTGGCCCTCTACCTCCTCGCCGCGACCCTCCATTACATGATCGTCGCCTTCGAGGCTTCGCGGGAGTCCGAGCGGCGCGCCCTCGAGTTCGAGATCGCCTCCCGTGAGGCGGAGCTGCGCGCCCTGCGGGCCCAGATCCACCCGCACTTCCTCTTCAACAGCCTGAACTCGATCAACGCGCTCATCGCGACGAGGCCGGAGGAGGCCCGCCAGCTCTGCGTGCGCCTCGCCGACTTCCTGAGACGCAGCCTCACCCTCGGCTCCCGGGAGACGATCCCCCTCGCCGAGGAGCTGGACCTCGCCGAGCAGCTCCTCTCGATCGAGAGGGTGCGCTTCGGGGCGCGGCTCTCCCACGCGGTGGTGGCCGACGACGCCGCCCGCGGGTGCGCGGTGCCGCCCCTCGTCCTCCAGCCCCTGGTCGAGAACGCGGTCACCCACGGGATTGCCCAGCTCCTCGACGGCGGCGAGATCCGGCTGGAGGCGGAGCGGCGGGGAGACGAGCTCCGGATCGTGGTCGTGAATCCACGGGACTCCGAAGCGCCCGGCCGGAAGGGGACCGGGATCGGCCTCCAGAACGTGAGGCGCCGCCTGGCCGCGCTCCACGGCGACCACGCGGAGGTGCGCGTAGCGCCGACGGACCAGTCCTTCCGCGTCGAGCTGCGACTACCCGCCGGCCCCTGAGGTCTTGTCTGAGCGGGCGACGAACTCATTGCCGCGTGCGGCCAGGCTCCGCTATCTTCACTGGCGTCTTGCCGTCGTGTAACACTGACGGGCGCGAAAGGGTCAGCGTTCTCGAGTGGAGTGAGCGCTATGACCGATTCTGCCTCGCTGCTGAAGAGCCGCTTCGGTCCGATCGCCGGGCTGTCCGTGCTGCTCGTCCTGGGTGGCTGCAAGAACGACGTCGGAGGAGGCGGGGCGAACCCGTCGCCGAGCCCGTCGGCTGGTGACGTGGTCACGATCGAGATCGTGGACAGCACCTCGTTCTCGCCGGATCCCGCGACCGTGAGCAAGGGGCAGCGCTTCCGTTGGCGCAATGGCGACACCACCACCCACTCGGCCGTGCTCCAGAGCTTCAGCGGGTTCGACACGGGGAAGATCGCCCCGAGCGGAACCAGCATCTCGTTCACGATGTCGAGCACGGGGACGTTCTCGTACGCCTGCACCGTGCCTTCCGGCTACACCGGCACCTTGCAGGTGCGCTGAAGTCGACGCTCACCCGGACGCCGCGGCACCTGGCGACCCGTCGGCCGGACTTTCGCGCCGCGGCCGGGCCCCACCCTGCCGTAGGGCCTCGAGCGACTGTGGGGGCCGCAGTGCCCCTCGAAGAGTGGCGGGGGCCTTCGTCTCATCTATACTCTCGATCGATCCACTGGACTGTCGGCTCGGCGAGGTTCGCGAGCCCAATGCTCGAGCAGGAGGGTCGAACACGATGGCCAGAGCCCCTCTCGTCGCTCTCTTCGTTCTCTTCCTGGCAATCCCGTCCTGGAGCCAGAGCGAGAAGCCCCTCCTGCTGAGGCAGCCCTCGCTCAGCGGGACGCAGGTGGCATTCGGCTACGCGGGCAGCCTCTGGATCGTGAGCCGCGAGGGCGGCGACGCCCGGCGGCTGACGGCGGGCGGGCACGAGCGGAGGCCGGTCTTCTCCCCGGACGGCACGCTCGTGGCGTTCACCGGCGAGTACGACGGCAACGAGGACGTCTACGTGGTGCCGTCGGCCGGGGGCACGCCGCGCCGGCTGACCTACCACCCCGGCCCCGACGAAGCGGTGGGCTGGACGCCGGACGGCCGTCAGGTGCTCTTCGCTTCGGAGCGAGCGGCGTTCGCCAACGGCGTCGTCCAGCTCTTCACCGTGCCCGTCGAGGGCGGCTTCCCGACGCCGCTCCCGCTGCCCAGGGCGCTCGAAGGGTCCTACTCGCCCGATGGCTCGCGCATCGCCTACGTGCCGAACCTGCAGTGGCAGCGCGCCTGGAAGCGCTATCGCGGGGGCCAGACGAAGGCCGTCTGGATCGGGAACCTCGCCGACTCCGCGATCGAGGCCACGATCCCGCGCGACAACTCGAACGACTCCAACCCCATGTGGGTGGGCGACACCGTCTACTTCCTCTCCGACCGGAACGGCCCCGTGACCCTCTTCGCCTACGACACGCGGACGAAGGCGGTGACCCAGGTCGTGAAGAACGACGGGCTCGACGTCAAGGCCGCCGCGGCGGGTCCGGGCGCGATCGTCTACGAGCAGTTCGGCGCGCTCCATCTCCTCGACCCGGCCTCCGGGCGCAGCCGCACGCTCGACGTCCGCGTGGTGGGCGACATCACCGAGGTGCGGCCGCACTTCCAGAAGATCGAGCCGAGGCGCATCCAGTCGGCCGCGATCTCGCCGACCGGCGCACGCGCGGTCTTCGCGGCGCGCGGCGAGATCCTCACCGTCCCCGCCGAGAAGGGCGACATCCGCAACCTGACCCGCACCACCGACGCGGTGGAGCGCGACCCCGCCTGGTCGCCGGACGGCAAGTCGATCGCCTACCTCTCCGACGCCTCGGGCGAGTACGCGCTCGCCGTCCGCGACCAGAACGGGATGGGCGAGGTGCGGACGATCGACCTCGGCACGCCCCCGAGCTTCTACTACTCGCCCACCTGGTCGCCGGACTCGAAGAAGATCGCCTACACGGACAAGCGCCTCAACGTCTGGTACGTGGATCTCCTCAAGAAGACGCCGGTGCGCGTCGACACCGACACCTACGCCGGTCCGACCCAGCTCAACCCGGCCTGGTCGCCCGACAGCCGGTGGCTCGCCTACACGAAGCAGCTCCGGAATCACCTGCGCGCCGTGTTCCTCTATTCGCTGGAGCGAGGCCGGAGCTACCAGGCTACGGACGGGATGAGCGATGCGCTCTTCGCCGACTTCGACAAGGAGGGCAAGTACCTCTACTTCACGGCCAGCACCGACGTCGCCCTGAACACGGGCTGGCTGGACATGTCGAGCCTCAGCCGGCCGGTGACGCGGAGCGTCTACGTCATGGTCCTGAAGAAGGACCTGCCTTCGCCCCTGGCCCCGGAGAGCGACGAGGAGAAGGCCGAGGAGAAGAAGCCCGAGGCCGGGAAGGAGGCGGCGGGGAAGCACGCGGGGACGGACAAGGACAAAGACAGGGAGAAGGAGAAGCCCAAGGAGCCGGTCAAGGTCGAGATCGACTTCGACGCGATCGGCCAGCGCATCCTGGCCCTGCCCATCCCGGCGCGGAACTACTACGGCCTCGCGGCGGGCACGGCCGGCGTGCTGTTCCTCGTGGAGGGGCCGCCCGTCGATCCCATCGACTACGAGGAGGGGGGCCCGGCCCAGACCCTCCACAAGTTCGACCTGAAGACGCGCAAGACGGAGAAGATCCTCGAGAACGTCAACGCCTTCAGCCTCGCGTTCAACGGCGAGAAGATGCTCTACCGCCAGGGGAACCAGTGGTTCGTCGCCAAGGCGGAGAAGCCCGCCGAGGGGCCGCCGAAGCCCGGCGAGGGCGGGCCGCTGAAGCTCGACGCGATGGAGGTGTACGTCGACCCGCGCGCCGAGTGGCGGCACATGTACGACCAGGTCTGGCGGGGCGAGCGCGACTTCCTCTACGACCCCGGCCTGCACGGCCTCGACCTCGCGGCGGTCAAGAAGAGGTACGAGCCCTACCTCGACGGCATCGCGAGCCGCGACGACCTGAACTACCTCTTCGAGGAGATGCTGGGCGAGATCACGATCGGGCACATGTTCGTCGGCGGCGGCGACCGGCCGGAGGCGAAGAAGGTGAAGGGCGGGCTGCTGGGCGCCGACTACACGGTCGAGAACGGCCGCTACCGCTTCGCCCGCGTCTTCAGCGGCGAGGGCTGGAACCCCAAGCTGCGCGCGCCGCTCACCCAGCCCGGCGTGAACGTGGCCGCCGGCGAGTACCTGCTGGCGGTCGACGGCCGCGAGCTCCGGGCCTCGGACGACGTGTACGGGGTCTTCGAGGGGACCGCGGGCAAGCAGGTGGCGCTCAAGGTCGGCCCGAGCCCGGACGGCGCGGGCTCACGCCAGGTCACGGTCGTCCCGGTGGACGACGAGCTCGGGCTGCGCAACCTGGCCTGGATCGAAGGCAACCGGCGCAAGGTCGACGAGATGACGGGCGGACGCGTCGCCTACGTGTATCTCCCCGACACGTACTCGGGCGGCTACACGAACTTCAACCGCTACTACTTCGCCCAGGTCGGCAAGGAGGCGGCGATCATCGACGAGCGCTTCAACGGCGGGGGCGACATCGCCGACTATGTTATCGACTACCTGCGGCGGCCCCTCCTGAGCTTCTGGACGCTCCGCGAGGGTCGGGACATCACCACGCCGATCGAGGGCATCTTCGGGCCGAAGGTGATGATCATCAACGAGATGGCGGGCTCGGGCGGCGACGCCATGCCGTGGATGTTCCGCAAGACGGCGATCGGCCCCCTCGTCGGCAAGCGAACCTGGGGCGGACTCGTCGGCCACTACACGAACCCGGGCGACCTGCTCGACGGCGGCTTCACCGGCACCCCCAACCTGGCCTTCTACACCACGGACGGCACCTGGGACGTGGAGAACCACGGCGTGCCGCCCGATATCGAGGTGGAGTACGACCCGAAGGCCGTGCGCCAGGGGCACGACCCGCAGCTCGAGAAGGCGGTGGAGACGGTGATGGATCTTCTCCGCAAGAACCCGGTGCCCACGCCCACGAGGCCACCGTACCCGAACTACCAGCACCACCCGGCGCCGTAGTCGGGCTCGGCCGTCCGCGAGGTTCAGAGAACGAACCGGCCGAAGCCCCAGCAGAGGACGGCGTTGGCGGTCGCCATCGTGAAGTCGTCGGTCCCGCGCGGGGAGAAGAGCTCGAAGAAGGTGTTCGAGAGCGAGATCGCGACCGCGAGCCCCATCCAGGCGGGCCCCAGTCCGTTGGCGGAGACGATGAAGAGGCCGATCGCGAGCGAGCCCAGGAAGCACGCCCAGGTCCCCGCGACCGACTTGCGGTTCACCTCGCCGATGCCCCACACGCGGAGCTTCTGCTTGCCGAGGAGCTGGCCCACGATCTCGGAGAGCCCGTCGCCCCCGAGGTACGTCAGCCAGACGAGCGCGTAGACCGCGCCGTAGCTCGCGGGCGGGAAGACCCCCGCGAGCTGGAAGCCGAGCGGCACCATGATGAACTTGAAGACGCTCCACAGCATCGTGATCACGAGGCAGTTGGCGCGGCCGAGCGCGCCGTCCATGATCCGCGCCTGCGCGCCGTAGGCCACGCGGCCGAGGAATCCGTCCGAGTAATAGAAGGCCAGCATCAGCCAGTTGTAGACGATCGCGTCGAACAGGCTCTCCTGCAGGCCGGCGAACAGGAACTCGGGCGTCGGCTGGACCCTCACCCGCGCGTAGACGTAGCTGTAGCCCAGCAGGCCGATCAGCATGAAGCGCCCGCGCCGGCCGATCATGTCGGCGATCCGCACCCGGCGCTCGGAGTGGCGCTGCAGCAGCCCTGCGAGGTCGAACGGCTCGGCCATGCGCGAGCGGAACACCGTGCCCAGGTCGTCCCTCGAGAAGCCCGCCAGCTTGACGAGCAGCAGGCGCTTCACTCCGTACCACAGCCAGCCCCAGAGGCCGATCATGAACGAGAAGCCGAACGCGACCCGGGAGACCGCCTCCAGGTTCAGCCGGTAGCCCTTGAACGCGGGTCCCCCGTCCCGGCCGGTCAGGACGAAGAAGAGCCAGACGGCGGTCAGGACCGCGGTGAGGGCGAGCGAGGCGCGGAAGTAGCGCCGGGCCTCGCGGCGGCGACGGTCCGAGTCGGTCGTCACGTGCGACGGCTCAGGTCCAAGGCCCGACCTCCCTCCGGCGGTGCCCGGCACTTGCGGTCTGGCTTGCGGCGCGGCGGCCGTCGGTCGCACGAGGCGCTGGCCTTCACGGCCACGCTGGACGGCGGCGCGATCCCCGCCCCGAGCGGTTGCGGAACTCGAGAGTGGTTGCCTTCATGGCGTCGTCCAGCGACGCGGGGATAGTCTCGTGCTCTTGGCCTACTACGTCGCAACCATGCCGGATGTTCGACGCCTGCCGCCCGGCGAACCGTTTCCCGACCGGGCGCGGACGAAGCAGCGGCCGCTGCCGCGCGTGCCCCATGGGTGGGCCGTCCAACTTCGCTCTTGAATCCGCCCGGGACAGCTCACTAAGCTTTGCCCAACCGTTCGATCAGGGCGGATGGATCGCCGAACGGCCACCGGGATGGCCATGATGGACCTCCAGGGTCTCGTCCAGCCCGGGCAGGGTGAAACGCCCTGCCGCGAATGGACATCTACCGGCGGAAAGGCCCTGCTGGTACGGATGGCGTCCGGCCCGAGGCCGGCGGGGCGGGAACCTCGGGGCACGTCGGTGCTGAAGCGGCAGACGCGCGAGCAGGACGTCCGGCTCCGGCAGGAGCTCGAGCGGGCGGCCCGGATCCAGAGGAGCCTCCTCCCCGACGTCTCCCGGCCGGTCGGCCAGTTCGGTCTCACGAGCCTCTACTGGCCGTGCGAGGCGCTCGGCGGCGATTTCTTCGACCTCGCCCGGCGCCCGGACCGTGCCGTGCTTCTCGTGTCGGACGTCATGGGACACGGCGTCGAGGCCGCTCTCATCACCATGCTCGTGAAGGCGGCCTTTCAAGAGGCGGCGGAGACGACGGGCGCCCCGGGCGAGGTGCTCCGGCAGATGAGCGCACGCTTGCGCCGGATGCTGCCCTCGGGCGTGTTCGTAGCCGCCGCGGCGGCGCGGCTGGGGCTCGAAGGATCGGAGATCCGGCTCGCCAACGCCGGCCTCCCGCACCCCTTCCTCCTCCACGCCAACGAGCGCAGGGTCGAGGAAGTGCGGCTGGACGGCCGCCCCCTCGGCCTCCTCGACGGCCAGGGCGAGGATCTCCATCCCGTCCGGGGCGTCAGGCTGGAGCCGGGAGACGTGCTCCTCCTCTCCTCCGACGGGATCGGGTGCATCCGGAGCGCGTTCGGCCAGTGCTTCGAGGACTGCCGGCTGCGGCAGGTGCTGGACGAGGTGGCCGGCCAGGAGGGCCGGAACGTGATCGAGCGCCTGGCCGCCCAGGCGGTCGACTTCGGCCGCGGCCGGCCGCTTCCGGACGACGTCAACCTGGTCGCCGTGTCGCGGAATGGACGTGAGGCAGAGAATCGGTGCTCACGCGTCGCGTGAGCGGGGAGCGCAAGCGATGTCCACTCTGTCCAGACGTGATTTCGTCCAGACCGGCGCCGCGGCCGGCCTGGGGCTGGCGTCGTCCCGCGGGGGCGAGGCCGGCGAGCCGTCGGGGACCCCCGCCAAGGATCCCTGGCTCGTCATGGTGTACCTGGCGGGCGACAACAACCTCACCGAGGACATGGTCCTCGCGCTGCAGGATCTCGTGGCCGAGGGCCCCCCGGAGGGGTACAGAATCGTCGCGCTCTTCGATCCGGGCGGCGACAGCCTGCTCACGCAGTGGTACGACTTCAGCCTCGCCACTCTTCCAAACGGCGACAAGAAGACGCGCGTCGATCAGTTCCTCGTCAGGTGCACCCCGGCAACGAATACGGGAAGCAGGAAGGCGCTCACCGACTTCATCGCATGGGCCCACCAGCAGTATCACGCCGCGGACATGAAGCACCTCCTCATCCTGTCCGGACACGGGAGCGGCATCACCGAGGACTTCTTTCTCAGCGACGAATCGTCCGGCGACTCCCTCACGATCCTCGAACTCGCCGAAGCCCTCGCCGACGCGAAGGGCATCCTCAACAAGAAGATCGACATCCTGGGGATGGACGCCTGCTACATGAGCATGGGCGAGATCGCCTATCAGATTCGCCGAGACGCCGACCTCATGGTGGCGGCGGAGGGCCTCGAGCCCGAGTTCGGGTGGCCCTACCGCCGACTCCTCGCCATGGTCAAGGAGAAGGGGCCGGCGATCGAGCCGAAGGACCTGGCGAAGCAGATCGTCATCGAGTACGTCGAGCACTACACGGACTTCGATCGCTCCGCGGGCCGCTCCGCCGATCTGGCCGCGATGGAGCTCGGGGAGAAGATGGATGCAGTGGCGGCGGCGACGAAGGGCCTCACCGGCGCGTTCGCGGGGCTCGATCCGGAGGGACACCGCCGGGTTCTCCTCGCTCATTGGTATGCGCAGACGTACAAGAGCGACCAGTTCGTCGACCTGAAGGACTTCTGCGATCAGCTGCGGGAAGGGTTCGCCGGCCGACCGGACGTCGCGACGGCCTGCGCCAGGACGGCCGACGCGGTGCGCGAGTGCGTTGTCAACGCCGGCTGCAGCGGCTACGCCTGCCAGTACTCGTTCGGTCTCTCCATCTATCTCCCCTGGGCGGTCGTGTCGACGGAGTACGACGCCTCGCACCTGGAATTCGCGAGGGACACCGGCTGGGACGCCTTCGTGAGGGCGCACGTCGCCGCCACTCGGCGCCCGAAGAGACCGGAGCTGAAGCCGGTGGAGACTCCTTCGACGTCGACCTGCCTCCTCGACCTCCCGGACCTCGAGCGCCTGCTGCAGGAGCGCGTGAGAGCGCTGCTGGGCGGGGTGACGCTCAGCTCGCAGATCCTGGAGGCCATACACGAGGTCGTTCGGAAGAAGGGCGAGCGCGTCAAGGCGAGCACGGACGACTCCGTCAGGAGGGGCGACCTCCCGACCGAGGACCAGGCGGACGAGATGGCTCACCTGTTCCTGCGCGCGAGCGGGCTGAGCGGCCGCGAGAGCCGGTACGGAGGGCACACGAAGCACGGGGGTCATACCAAGTACGGCGGCCACACGAAGTACGGCGGTCACACCAAGTACGGGGGACACACGCGCTTTCTCAGCGATCGTGAGACCTGGGTGAAGAACCTGACTCCGGCTATCGGGAGGACCTACTGGCCGGGGAAGGGTGGCGCTTCTTCCACGACGTGAAGCCGCCTGGCCACTCCGGCGTGGGTTGATCTCCATGGGACGACCCACGACCGTCCTCCGGGCCGGTCTCATGGTCGCAGTGGCGGGCTGGAGCGGCTGTCGCGCCAGCCCGCCGCCCGAGCGCCTGCTGGCCGAGGCCGACGCGCTGCGGATGAAGTACGAGGAGGAGGCCAGCCAGCGGGCGATCGAGAAGTACCGCGCGGCCATGACCCGCTTCCAGCGAGCGGGCGACCTTCGAATGGCCGTTCGGTCCGCCCGCGGGGCCGGAGCGAGCTACGAGCAGCTGGGAAGGCTAGGCGAGTCGCTGAAGAGCTACCAGGAGGCTCTGCTGCTCCTGAAGGGACCGGTGGAGCCCATCCTCGAAAGCGAGGTCCGCAGTGACGTCGGCCTCGCCCAGGCCTACGTGGCCGACAGCCCGGAACACTACGCCGAGGCTCAGCGCCACTGCGAGGTCGCCCTCGACCTGGCGCGCGAGCGGGCCGCCCTAGGACCGGAAGCCAAGGCGCTCGCCTGCCTCGGTGAAGTGGCGTACCACCAGCAACGTCTGGAGCCGTCGCTCGGGTTCTATCGCCAGGCGGGGGACCTGTGGACGAGGCTCGGCGACCCGCGAGGGGAGGCCCAGGCGTCCCTCAACCAGGGTTACGTCTACTCGGACCTGAGCCGCTTCGACGAGGCACGCATGCGGTACCGACGCGCGCGGGCTCTCTGGGCGTCTCTGGGCGACCGCCGGCAGCAGGCCATCACCCTGGTCGCCGACGCGCGTCTGCTGCGGCGCCGGGGCGAGTATCAGGAGGCACAGAGCAAGTTCGAGGCCGCGCTCGTGTCCTTGAGGTCCATCGGAGACGTGGTCTGGGAAGGGGCCGCCCTCACCGGCTTGGCCGAGGTCTACCAGGACATGGCGGAGGACCGCTCGGCCCTGATGTACTGGGAGCAGGCTCTCGCCGTGTTCGAGAGGGCAGGACTCAAGTCGGTCGCCATCGACCTGCTCTTCTTCGTGGGTCAGAGCTACCTCGTCGGCGGCGACGACACGAAGGCCCTGAGCCGATTCGAGCGCGCCCTCCGCCTTGCGGAGGAGATGGGTATTCCACGGTGGAAGGCGATCGCGCTCAGGTTCATCGGCGTGGTCCAGCTCGTCCGTCGCCAGCCGCAGGGGGCCCAGCTGTACCTCCAGAGATCGCTGGCCCTGCAGCGGGCGCCGGAGAGTCCCAACGATCCGCGTCTCGAGGCCCAGACCCTTTCCGACCTGGGTGACGCTGCCGACTTCCTCGGCCAGCACGACGCCGCGGCCGGGCACTTCACTCGAGCCCTGGCTCTCAGCTCGGCCAGCGCAGACCGGGTCACGGAAGCACGCGCGCTTTTCGGGCTCGCGAGGACGTCCATGGGCCGCGGCGACTTCGAGGGCGTCCGAAGCCACGTCGAGCGCGCTCTCCAGGTCGTCGAGTCGCTTCGCACCGCCGTCGAGAGCCGTGATCTCCGTACGTCCTACTTCGCCTCGGTGTACCGCTACCACGAGCTCCAGATGGACGTGCTCATGAGGCTGAGCCGGCTCCATCCTGGAGAAGGCCTGGCCGCAGCGGCCTTCGAGGCCAGCGAGAGGGCCCGGGCCCGGTCCCTGCTCGACAGCCTTACCGAAGCGGGGGTCGACCTCCGGGAGGGTCTCGACACCGACCTCGCGATGCGGGAGCAGAAGGTGAAGTGCGCGTTCGACGACTGGGCTCTGCGCCAGGGACGTCTCGGCGGCCCCGGGGGGCCGGAGGCCGCCGCCCTGGCGGCCGAGTATCGCGACCTCGAGCGTCGCTACGACGAGCTCCAGGCGGAGATCCGCAGCAAGAGCCCGAGCTACGCGGCCCTCGCCCGGCCCCGATCCCTTCGCCTCCGCGAGGTCCAGAAGGACGTGCTCGACGCAGACACCCTCCTGCTGGAGTACGCTCTCGGCGACGAGCGGAGCTACCTCTGGGCAGTCTCGCGCGAGGGCCTGGGCAGCCACGAGCTCCCCCCCCGGGCGGAGATCGAGCGGCAGGCCCAGCGCGTGCACGAGCGGTTGACGGCTCGGCTGAGCCTCAGCGGGCCCGCCCGGGACCGACGCCGGCAGGTCGAGCAGGCCGACGCAGAGTACGGGGCGGAGGCGGCGCGCCTCGGCGAGATGCTCCTCGGTCCCGTCGCGAAGAAGATGGCCGGCAAGAGGATCCTGGTCGTCGCCGACGGCGCGCTGCAGTACGTGCCGTTCGCCGCGCTGCCCGTGCCCGGCAGGAGCGGTCCCGTGCCGATGGTCGTCGAGCACGAGATCGTCAACCTGCCCTCGGCGGCCGTCCTCGCCATGCTCCGCCGGGAGACGATGGGGCGGAAGCCGCCCCCGAAGGCGGTCGCCGTGCTGGCCGACCCCGTCTTCGAGGCGGACGACCCGCGTCTGCCAGTCGCGGCGGATCGGGTGGCGACGAGGTCGGCCGAAGGCCCGCGCGGTCGCCTCCCCGGCTACCCGCGGCTCGCCGCCACGCGCCAGGAGGCCGACGCCATCGTCGCCATGGCTCCTCCCGGGATGGCGCTGCGGGCAGTGGATTTCGAGGCCAGCCGGGCCACCGCGACGAGCCCCGTTCTCGCGCAGTACCGGATCGTGCACTTCGCCACCCACGGCGTCCTGGACAACGAGACCCCGGGCCTGTCCGGCGTCGTCCTCTCGATGTACGGCGAGCGGGGCGAGGCCCAGGACGGCGTCCTGCGCCTGCACGACATCTACGAGCTCCACCTCCCGGCGGAGCTGGTCGTCTTGAGCGCGTGCAACACGGCGCTGGGTCGGCCGGTGAGGGGCGAAGGCCTGGTGGGGATCGTCCGCGGGTTCATGTACGCGGGGGCGAAGCGGGTGGTGGCCAGCCTCTGGAAGGTGGACGACGACGCGACGGGCGAGATGATGAGGCGCTTCTACCAGGGGATGCTCGAGAAGGGCCTCTCCCCCGCCGCCGCGCTCCGGGAGGCACAGGTCGACCTGTGGCGACACGACCGGTGGCGTCCGCCGTATTATTGGGCTGCCTTCGTTCTGCAGGGTGAATGGAGATGACGGACCCGGCCCCGGCGTCGGAGCCCCTTCTCCCCCAGAAGTCGTGGGAGAACCTGCTCGACTTCCTGGACCCCGAACGCCCCGGCAAGAGAGGCCCGGACCGCGACGCGGAGGCCGAGGCCCGCTACCTCGCGATCGTGCGCAAGCTCGTCTCCTTCTACGCCGGCCGCGGGTGCCGGGACGCGGAGGATCTCGCGGTGGAGTGCGTCCTCCGGGTGGCGGCCCGATGCGGAGGGCTGGACGCCTCGGCGCACGAGGATCGGGCCGGGTACTTCTACGGAGTCGCCCGGAACGTCCTCCACGAATGGTTCCGGCACGAGCTGCGCGACACCGTGAAGCGCGAGTCGTTCCGGATGGAGATCGCCCGCCTCGGCCTCTCCGACGGGGAGTCGTGGAGCCGCAAAGAGGCCGTCGACCGCTGCCTCGACCGGTGCCTGGGAGAGCTGAGCCCCCGCGCCCGGCGGCTCGTCCTGGGCTACTACGGCGAGGAGGGAGCGGCGCGGATCGAGGCCCACCGGCGCCTGGCCGCCGACTCGGGCAAGTCCGTGAACGCCTTGAGGATCGAGCTTCACCGGATCCGGGCCGTGCTTCGGCAGTGCGTGGTCGGGTGCGTGCAGCCCCAGGCCGCGCTCGCCTTCCGGAGGTGACCCCTGGGTGAAACGTTCCGCCCGGTCCGGCCATGTCCGGGCAGAGAGGCCGACCATGGAAGTAAAGGCGGAGCGGGCGGGCCCGGCCGTGGTGGTCCACCTCAGGGGCGGGCGCCTCGTCGTCGAGGAGGACACGCAGGCGCTGCACGACCTCGTACGGACGGTCACGCGCCTCGACCGGGACTGCAGCGTGATCCTGGACCTCGCGAAGGTGTGGCAGCTCGACTGCGCGGGCATCGGGCAGCTCGTGCAGTTGAGCAACCAGGTCTGCGAGTCGGGAGGCGTCTTCTCGCTGGTCAACGTGGGACGCGAGCAGAAGCACCTCCTGGCCCTGCTGGGCCTGCTCAAGGTGCTCCCGGTGTTTGCCAGCCGGGAGCAGGCGATCACGGCGTGCTGGAGCGCGAAGGCGCGGGGCCGCGCTCCATGGCGCCCGCGGGACGAGACCCCGACCCCGGTCGCGCGGCTCCCTCTGCCGGGGGCGCTCGATCTGGCGCCGGCTTTCTAGATCTCGAGAACGAAGATGGCGACTGACAAGACCGACGACGAGGTCCTGAGGGCGTACCTCCTGGGCCGCCTGGCCCCGGAGTCGCGCGATGCCGTCGAGAAGCGGATCTTCTCGGACGACCGCATCTTCTGGGAGCGCCTCTGTCTCGTGGAGGAGGAGCTCGTCGACGAGCAGGTGCGAGGCGAACTCGACGGCGAGGACGACGCGCGCTTCGAGAGGGACTTCCTGTGCACGGACGAGCGCCGGGCGAAAGTGGAGCTCGCCCGGGCGCTCAGGGACTACTCCGAGCGGAGGCAGGAGAGCCGCCGGAGCGCCTGGGACTGGCTGCGGGCCCCCGTGGCGGCGCCGACCTGGGCGCTGGCCGTGGGCGCAACCGTCCTCCTCGCCTTCCCCGCGGTCTGGCGGCTCGCCGGTGCCCGCGGGCCGCAGGCCGAGGCGACCGCCTGGCTCTCCCCCGGCCTCGTGCGGGACGTCGGCGGCGAGCTGACGCGCGTGACTCTTCCCCCCGGCTGCCAGATCGTCCACCTCCGCCTCGACCCGGGCTCCGCAGAACTGCCCACCTACCGGGCGACGCTCCACGAGGTCGCCGGCGACGAGCTCTGGTCGCAGGGCAAACTCCACGCGGTTGCCGTCGACGGCAGGCCGGCGGTCACCGTCGACCTCCCGTGCGCCCTTCTCCGCGCGAACGACTACTACGTGCGGCTCGAGGGCGTG
>DATJYX010000049.1:0-49379 GCA_035577965.1 Vicinamibacteria bacterium
CTCCCCGCGGCCTCGTGGCGGTCGAGCCGCGGACGCTCGCCACCACCATGCCCGGCGTGTACTGCGGCGGGGACCTCGCCTTCGGCCCGAGGATCGTCATCGAGGCGGTGGCCGACGGAAAGCGCGCGGCCCTCGCGATCCACGAGTCCCTGGGGGGCGGCGCGGTGCCGCGGTCCCGCGGGCGCTTCCGCCCCATCCGGCTCGACCGCGCGGGTGACCGCTACGACCGGATCCCGCGGCAGGCGGTGCCGAGCCTCCCCGTCGCCCGCCGCACGGGCTTCCGCGAGGTGGAGGAGGGCTACTCCGAGGCCCAGGCGCGGACCGAGGGCTCGCGCTGCCTCTGGTGCAACGTGGAGACCGTCTTCGACTCGGAGCGCTGCATCCTCTGCAGCGGCTGCGTCGAGATCTGCCCCGAGGCCTGCCTGGCCCTCGTGCCCGCCTCGCGCCTGCAGGGGACCGGGGACCTCGACGCGCTCCGCGGGGCCCTAGGGGCCGACGCAGAGGCGGGCGCGATCGTCAAGGACGAGGAGCGGTGCATCCGGTGCGGCCTCTGCGCGGAGCGCTGCCCGACCGGCGCCATCACCATGGAGGCCCTGGAGCTCGACGAGTCGCCCCAGACCGCGCTGGGCCTCTTCCTCGAGGGCATGAGCGAGGTGTCGCGATGAGCGAGAACGAGCGGGACCCGGCGGGGAGCCGGAGGGAGTTCTTCATGACCGGCGTCGCCGCGGTGGGGCTGGCCAGCGCCGGCTTCGTGGCGAGCACCTTCCGCTACCTCGTGCCCACCGTGCTCTACGAGCCGCCGGCTCGGTTCACCATCGGCGACCCGGGCCGATTCCCTCCCGGCTCGGTCACCTTCCTCGAGGACCGGCGGCTCTTCCTCTTCAACGGCGCCGAGGGCTTCTACACCGTGTCCTCGGTGTGCACGCACCTCGGCTGCAACGTGAAGCGGGCGGCCAGCGGGTTCGAGTGCCCCTGCCACGGCAGCCGCTTCGACGAGAACGGCCGGGTCGTCCAGGGCCCGGCGCCGAGCGCGCTCGCCTGGTACGCCCTCAGCCTCTCGCCCCGCGGCGAGCTGATCGTGGACCTCGAGCGGCAGGTGGGGCCGGACTTCCGGCTCAAGGCCTGACATGGCGCGGACGCTCTCCCAGCGCGCGACCCGGTGGCTGGAGGACGCCGCGCGCTCGGTCTTCCGCATCGGCTGGCCGCGGACGGACAAGGACCGGGCCGCGGCCATGATCTCCAGCTTCTTCCTGCACGTCCACCCCGCGCGGGTGAGCCGGCACAGCCTGCGCCCCGGCACCACGCTGGGCCTGGGCCTCGTGTCCGCGATCCTCTTCGGCGTCCTCACCGTCACCGGCCTCGCCCTGATGCTCTACTACTTCCCGCACCCGCCCGAGGCCTACGCCAGCATGCAGGACCTGCAGTTCGTCGTGACCTTCGGCGTCGTGCTCCGCAACATGCACCGGTGGTCGGCCCACGCGATGGTGTTCGTCGTCTTCCTCCACCTGTGCCGGGTCTTCTGGACCGGGTCCTACAAGCCTCCGCGCGAGTTCAACTGGGTGGTGGGGGTCGCGCTCCTCCTGCTCACGCTCGGGCTCTCGTTCACCGGATACCTCCTCCCCTGGGACCAGCTCGCGTTCTGGGCCATCACCGTGGGCACCAACATCGCGGCCTACGCCCCCGTCGTCGGGGAGCGGCTCAAGTTCCTCCTCCTGGGCGGGCACGCGATCGGCCCCATGACGCTCCTCCGCTTCTACGTCCTCCACTGCGTGTTCCTGCCCCTGGCCACGGTCCTCCTCATCTCGGTCCACCTCTGGCGGGTGCGCAAGGACGGCCTCAGCGGCCCCCGGGCGGTGGCGGCGCCGGTCGAGGAGACGAAAGGCGCCTTCCCGCCCTCGACCAAGACCTGGGGCCTCATGGCGCTGACCCGACGTCCGACCGCGTCCGTCGAGGCGCGCGATCCAGAGGACGAGGTGTTCGCCTGGCCGCACCTCCTCTACCGGGAGCTTCTGGTGGCCCTCGGGGTCGTCATCGTCCTGCACGCGGCCTCGCTCGTCTTCATGGCGCCCCTCGAAGAGATGGCGGACCCCACACGGACCCCCAACCCCGCGAAGGCCCCGTGGTACTTCCTGGGCCTGCAGGAGCTCGTGCATTACTCGGCCTTCGTGGGCGGGGTCCTGGTGCCGACGCTCATCGTGGTGGCTCTCCTCGTCCTCCCGTACGTGGACCGGCACCCGGGGGGTGCGGGGCGCTGGTTCGCGCCCGAGCGGCGCGTCGCGAACGCCGTCTTCACCGTGCTCGCGGCGGTGGGCGCCGTGCTCACCGTCATCGGCACCTTCTTCCGGGGCCCGAACTGGGCCTGGACCTGGCCGTGGTGAACGCCCATGCGTGACCCACAGGCGGCCCCGCCCCGCTTCCACGTCGCCTTCGCCGCCCTCGGCGTCGGCTTCCTGGCCATCTTCTCCTGGGTCTTCTTCAAGGAGCAGGGGGCGGAGTGGCGGGCGGCGCAAGCCCGCTTCCGCAAGCTCGAGGCGACGGTCAAGAACCCGCACCAGCTCGCCCAGTCCGAAGGCGCGGCCGGCGTCCGGCAGATCTGGCTCCCCGACCTCGGCCGCGTCGACCGGTGCACCACCTGCCACCTCGGCGTCGACGACCCCGCCTTCGCGGACGCGCCGGCTCCCTTCCGCAGCCACCCGGGGACGTGGCTGACGTCGCACCCGGTCGAGAGGTTCGGCTGCACCGTCTGCCACGACGGCCAGGGGGCGGCGACCGACTACGCCCGCGCCGGCCACAAGCCCGGCCCCGGGGTCGAGCGCGCGATGCGGCCGCTTCCGACGATCGAGGCGAGCTGCGGCGCCTGCCACCGCTCGCGGGAGCCGAAGGACGCGCCCCGGCTCGCCGAAGGCCGTCGCCTCGTCGAGGAGTCGGGGTGCGTGGCCTGCCACGACGTCCCGGGCTTCGCGGGAGTGACCTTCCGCGGCCCGGCCCTCGACAGCCTGGGCCGCAAGGTGCGCGCCGACTGGCTCGAGGGCTGGCTCAAGGACCCGAAGAGCCACCTCGCGAGCTCGAAGATGGGCAACTTCCGCCTGAGCGCGCCCGAGATCGCGAGCCTGCGCGCCCTGCTCCTCTCCCGGAAGGACCAGAGTCCCCTCGCCGCGGCCGGCGTGGACTGGAAGAAGGCCGACGTGTCGAGCGGCAAGGCTCTCTTCGGCCAGCTCCGCTGCGTGAGCTGCCACGCCGTGAACGGCCGCGGCGGCACGATGGGCCCCGAGCTCACCCGCATCGGGGACAAGGTGCGGCGCGACTGGCTCTTCAGCTTCCTGAAGGACCCGCACCGCGAGCAGCCGAACACCGCCATGCTCCAGTACCGGCTGACCGACGCCGAGCTGCGGGACCTGACCGCGTTCCTCCTCGACGAGTACCGGACCGCCGGAGGCGAAGTGGAGGCCGCCCAGGCGCCCTACCAGGACGCCCACGCGGTGGCGGAGGGCCGCACCGTGTTCGTCAAGCGCGGGTGCTACGGCTGCCACGACCTCGCCGGCATCCGGGAGACCGGGAAGATCGGGCCGAGCCTGGCCGGCGTCGCCGACCGGGATCCCGAGCAGCTTCCCTACGGCGCCCGCGCCGTCCGGCGCACCGCCGACAACTACATCTTCCTCAAGCTCCAGGAGCCCGAGGCCCTCGGCTCGCCCTCGCTCATGCCGACCTTCTCCTTCTCGCCCGTCCAGGCGGCGACGATCACGGTGGCGCTCGCCTCCCTCCGCAAGGCCGACCTGCCCTCGTCGCGGGTGGTGGAGGAGGCGCCGCCCGCGCCCTATAGGCCGCGGGGGCCGTTCGGCGAGCTCGTCGTCCGGTACCGCTGCCTGAGCTGCCACCGCATCGGCGGCTCCGGAGGCGACCTCTCGACGGTGCCGCTCGACCGCATCGGCAGCCAGCTGCAGCGCGACTACCTGGTCGACTATCTGCTGAACCCCGGAGCGGTGCGCGTGAGCGTCGAGGCGCGCATGCCGGTCTTCCACATGCTCCGGGAAGAAGCGAAGACGATCGCCGACTACGCGGCCGAGGTCTTCCTGGACGACGAGCTCGACCGGTACGACGCGCGCTTCACGGCCGGCGAGGTCCGTCAGGGAGAGCAGCTCTACCACCAGCTCGGTTGCATCGGCTGCCACCAGATCGACCTGAAGGGGGGCTACGTGGGACCGGATCTCTCGAACACAGGGAAGCGACTGCGGCCGGGGTGGACCGCGGCCTGGCTCACGGCGCCCGGCCGCTACAAGCCGGGGACGCAGCAGCCCGACTACGGGCTCTCCGCCGGCGATGCCCGGGCCCTCACGGCGTACCTGTCCAGCCTGGGCTCGACCCGCGGGGCCGGGAAGGGAGACGCCCGGCCATGACCGCCCGACTTCCTGCGGCTGCGCTCGTCCTGCTGGCCGCGGCCGGCTGTCACCGCCAGGCGGCGGCGCCGCCGGGCGAGCCGATGCTCGACGCCCTCCGGGCCGAAGAGCAGGCGGCGGGCCTGACGTACGCAGAGGGCCAGGGCAAGCACCTCTTCGACCGGTACTGCGCGACCTGCCACGGCGACCTGGGCAAGGGCGACGGGCAGAACGCCTCGAACCTCAGCCCGCCCGTGCCGGACCTCACGAGCTCGAAGAGCCTCGGCGACGCCGCCTACGTCCGGCGGGTGATCGCCGAGGGCAGCGCCGCGGTCGGACGCTCGCCCCTCTCCCCGCCCTGGGGGCGGACGCTCAGCGCGCAGGAGATCGACTACGTGGCCCGCTACTGCCGGGCCCTGGCGGCGAAGAAGCCCTGAGGCGGCAGGCGGGCCGCGCTCACCCCCGTCCCGTCGCCGGAGCGGCTGTCCCGCGTCCTCCGGGCCCGCCTGCTAAGATCGCGAGGCGTGCTCGATCCCTCCGCCTTCTTCGGCCGTGACGGGCCGCTCGCGCGCGTCCTGCCCGGCTACGAGGAGCGGCCGGCACAGCGGAAGCTGTCGCTGGCCGTGGCCGAGGTTCTCGACGCCGGCGGCTTGCTGCTCGCCGAGGCCGGCACCGGGACCGGCAAGACGCTCGCCTACCTCCTCCCCGCGGTCGAGCTGGGCCGCCGCGTCGTCGTCTCCACGGGCACGAAGAACCTCCAGGAGCAGCTCGTCCAGAAGGACATCCCGATCCTGGCCCAGGCCCTCGGCCGCGACCTCAGCGTGGCGGTGATGAAGGGCCGCGCGAACTACCTGTGCCTCCTCCGCTTCTCGTCCTTCGCGAAGGCGGGGACCTTCCGCCGCCTCGAGGAGGTCCCGATCTACCGCGCGGTCGAGGCGTGGGCGCCGGGGACCTCGACCGGAGACCGGACCGAGGTCGCCGACATGCCGGACACGGTCGACTTCTGGCGCGAGGTCTCGGCGGCGAGCGAGAACTGCATCGGCCAGTCGTGCTCGCTCTTCGACGCCTGCTTCGTGACCCGGATGCGGCAGCGGGCGCTCGAGGCCGACCTCGTGGTGGTGAACCACCACCTGCTCTGCGCCGACCTCGCGGTCAAGGACGGGAGCTACGGCCGAGTGATCCCGCCCTACGACACGCTCGTCCTCGACGAGGCGCACCTCATCGAGGACGTGGCCACCCAGTACTTCGGCGTCCAGGTGTCCTCGCACCGGGTGGAGGAGCTGGCGAGAGACGTGGAGCGGGAGCTGAAGGCGGCGAAGCTCGACGCGCGGGACGTGCGGGCCGAGGTGGAGGGCGTTCGCCTCCGGGGCGACCGCCTCTTCGGCCTGCTCGCGCGGGCGCGGGCCTCCCGGCTCGGGCCGGGCTGGATGAGCACCCGCGTCGCGGAGGAGTCGCTCGGCCTCCTGCAGCGGCTGGAGGGCCTCCGCACCGCCCTCCTCGCCGTGCCCGACCGGCCCGAGCCCCTCGCCGCCCTCGCCGGACGCGTCCTCGCCCTCGCCGCCGAGCTCGCCTTCCTCCTCAAGGCGGAGGCCGACGACCACGTCTACTTCGTCGAGACCCGCGGCCGGGGCGTCTTCCTCCGGGCCACGCCGATCGACGTCTCGGAGCGGCTCAAGGACCTCCTCTTCGACGACGTGCGGGCCGCCGTGCTCACCTCGGCCACCCTGGCCGTGGACGGCGGCTTCACCTACGTGAAGGACCGCCTGGGCGTCCAGCCGACCGAGGAGCTCCTGCTCGCGTCGCCCTTCCACTACGAGGAGCAGGCCGTCCTCTACGTGCCGGAGGGCATGCCGGAGCCGCAGTCGGCGGAGTTCGTGGACCACGCGGCCGAGCAGGTGGTGCGGCTCATCGAGCTCTCGCGCGGCCGCGCCTTCGTCCTCTTCACCTCCTACGCGAACATGAACGCGGTCGCGGAGCGGATCGCGGGCCGGGTCGACTACCCGCTGCTCATCCAGGGCGAGGCGCCGAAGGCGCAGCTCCTCGACACCTTCCGCGGGACGCCCCACGCCGTGCTCCTCGCCACCGCCTCGTTCTGGCAGGGCGTCGACGTGGCGGGGGAGCAGCTCTCGTGCGTGATCGTCGACAAGCTGCCCTTCGCCTCGCCCGGCGACCCGGTGGTCGCGGCGCGCATCGAGAGGCTGCGCAACAGCGGGCAGAACGCCTTCGGCGAGTACCAGGTGCCGGTGGCGGTGCTCATGCTGAAGCAGGGCCTCGGCCGCCTCATCCGGACCGCGACCGACCGCGGCATCCTGGCCGTCCTCGACAGCCGGCTGCTCCGCAAGCCCTACGGCCGCCGCTTCCTCGAGAGCCTCCCCCCCGCCCGCCTCGTCCACGACCTGGGCGAGGTCGCTCACTTCATGGGCTGAACCCCGACGGGTTGGGGTGGCGGTACGAGGCTATCCCACATCCGGTGTCTGCTATACTCACGGCGATCAGGGTCGCAAGCCGGTGCAACGAGTTGAGATAAGGGTCGTCGGGGCGCCGAGGCCGCCCTCTCGGGCGGATTCCTCGGGCGCCGACGAAGGACCATCCTCGGGAGACATGGAGGTTCGATGAGTCTGCCTGTCCGGGGCCGTGTGCAGCGGGCGCTCCTGGCGCTGCCGCTTCTCGCACTTCCAGCCGCCGTCCACGCGTCGGGCTTCGCGATCGAGAGCCAGGGGGCTCGGGCCATGGGCTTCGCCGGCGCGTACGTCGCGCAGTCGGCCGACCCCTCCGCCATCTACTTCAACCCGGCCGGCATCGGCTTCCTCAAGGGCAAGCAGCTCTACGTGGGGGGCGCCTTCTCCAGCCTCTCGACGAAGTTCACCGGGACCGGGCCGAACCCGCCGGCGGGAACGATCGAGACGTCGGACGTCGGCCTCCGGCTCCTGCCCTCCTTCTACTACTCGCAGCAGGTCGGCGAGAGGACGGCGATCGGCCTCGGGGTCTACCGGCCCTTCTTCAACCGCTCGACGTGGGACAACCCGGACACGTTCACCGGCCGCTACATCTGCGTCGAGTGCCAGATCCAGTCCTGGTCGATCAACCCCACGATCGCCTACAAGCTCGCCGACCGGCTCTCGGTCGGCGCGGGTCTGGACGTGCGCCTGTCCGATTTCAGCCTCACCCGCCGGCTCATGGCCACCCCCAACCCCTTCCCCCAGCCGACCGACGTGGCGTCGCTGACCCTCGAGAGCAGCACCCGGACCGGGGTCGGCTTCGACGTGGGCCTCCTGGCCAGCCCCAGCGAGAACGTGTCGATCGGTCTCTCTTACCGGCACAAGGTGACGATGGACCACGCGGCGCAGGCCAACTTCGTGCAGATCCTCACGGGGGACTCGACGGTGGACTCCGCCGTGGCCGCCGCGCTTCCCGCGTCGCAGCCGGCGACGGTCTCCTTCACCTACCCGGGCAGCTTCGCGGCGGGCATCGCGTACCGCCACGGATACTGGACGGTGGAGGGCGACGTCCAGTGGATGCTCTGGTCGAGCTTCGACAACGTGTCGATCACTCTCGCGAACTCCCCCGCCTACAACGTGGTCCTGCCCCAGAACTGGTCGAGCACCTGGCGCGGCGCGCTCGGCGTCGAGTACCTCATCGGCAACGACTGGGAGGTGCGGGGCGGCTTCGGCTACGACCACAGCCCGGCCCCCACGCCGACCATCTCGCCCTTCATCCACGACGCCGACCGGTACACCTTCGGGGGCGGCGGGAGCTGGAAGTACGAGCAGTTCCGGATCGACTTCAACGTCCGCTACGTGGCCTTCCGCACCAGCTCGACCCTCGGCATCAGCCAGTACGGCTACGACGGGAGCTACGAGTCGCACAGCCTGCAGCTCGGCGCGTCGATCGGCTACCGGTTCTAGGCCGAGAACGGGTCGTGCCGTGAGGCGGCGGGATTTCGTCCGGGCGGCGGCGGCGCTGCCGTTCGCCCGGGCCGCCTCCGCGGGCCCGACGCCCCCGGCGCCGCCGCCCCGCGAGCCCCGGGAGACCGGTCCGGCGGTGGCCACGCTCGCCCTGCACTACATGACCTGGCTGCAGCAGACCAGCTGGGCTCTCGCGAGCACGTGGCCGGTCCTGCACGACCCGGCCTACCCGCTCCCGCGCGGGTACGACTCGGACGACCCCTTGATCCTCCGTGCCCACAATCGGACGGCCGAGAGCCACGGCTTCGCGTGGCTCTGGTCGTGGTGGGGGCAGGCGAGCGTCCCCGGCGGGGATCCCACCCTGCGCCTCTACCTCGACCTCGACCCCGGCGCGACGGTGCCGCTGATCGTCCTCTACGAAGCGACCGAGATCCTGGCCGTCGACCGCAACGGCTTCTTCAACTTCGACGACCCGGCGAACGCCCGCCGCTTCGTCGACGACGTGGCCTACCTCGATCGGGCCTACTGGTCGAACCCCCGCTACGCCTCTCGCTTCCTCCGCGTCGACGGCCGTCCCGTCCTCTTCGCCTGGGTGAGCCGGAACTTCATCGGCGCGTGGCCGCAGGCGGTGGCGGCCGCGCGGCAGGAGGCCCCCTTCTACCTCGTCGGCTCCGAGTTCCTCCTCGACCTGGGCCCGGACGGGCGTCCTCTCGTGCGCGACGACCTGGCCGAGGTGCTCGTCCCCCTCGACGCCGTGTCCGGGTACGGCATCTACGACCCGCGCTACGTCCCCCCCTCGGGCCACCTCGACGCCTCCTACCGCGGCCGGTACGAGCTGGCCCTGCGGGGCTGGGCCGAGCTCGTGACCTCCCTCGCCCCGGCCGTGCGCTTCGTGCCCCCGCTCCAGTTCGCGTTCGACGACCGCTACGTGCGGCCCGAGGCCCGCCACCCGCCGCTCTCGTCGAGCGTCGAGGAGGCGATCGCGCTGGCGGAGGTGACCCGCGGGCTCCTGGACGACGCCCGGGCGGGAGACGCCCGCTACCGCTCCGTGCTCCCGGCCGTCTTCCTCGCCTCGTGGAACGAGCACCTCGAGGGCTCGGCGGTGGAGTGGACGGACGAGCACGGCTACGGCTACGTGATGACGGTGGCGCAGGTCTTCCGCTGAGGGCGCGCCCACCTCGCCGACGGGGCGCCGGACCGCCGCGTGCCAGGGACGCGCCCACCCGAACGGGCGCGGCCGGCCCGCTTCGCCCGAGCGGTCCTCAGCGTGCCGCCCCGAACGCCGTGACCGCGTTCATGCCGCCGAACGCGAACGAGTTCGAGAGGGCGTACTCCACGGAGGCGGGCCGGGCCTCGTTCGGGACGCAGTCGAGCCCGCACTGCGGGTCGGGCTCGGTGCAGTTGGCGGTGGGCGGCACGACGCCGTGGTGCAGAGCGAGGAGCGTCGCCGCCGCCTCGAGCGCGCCGGCCGCGCCCAGCGCGTGGCCGTGCATTGACTTCGTCGAGCTCACCGGGAGCGCGTCCGCCCGCCGGTCGAACACCGCGCGGATCGCTCTCGCCTCGGCGAGGTCGTTGGCCGAGGTGCCGGTGCCGTGCGCGTTCACGTAGTCGACGGCCTCCGGCGGCAGCCTCGCGTCGGCGAGGGCCATGCGCATGGCTCGGGCGCCCCCCTCGGGACACGGCTGGGTGACGTGTCCCGCGTCCGACGACATGCCGAAGCCGAGCACCTCGCCCCAGATCCGGGCCCCGCGCGCCCGGGCCGCGTCGCGCGGCTCGAGCACCAGCATCGCCGCTCCCTCGCCGAGGATGGTGCCGCTGCGGTCCCTCGAGAACGGGCGGCAGGTGTCGGGGGAGACGACGCGCAGCGCGTCCCAGGCCTTCAGGACTCCCACGCTGAACGGCGCCTCGCTGCCGCCGGCGAGGGCCAGGTCGACGACGCCCGACCGGACCATCCAGAAGGCCTGGCCGAGGGCGTGGGTGGAGGACGCGCACGCGGTGGAGACGGTGAAGCTGGGGCCGGTGATGCCGAACTCGACCGTGACGTGGCTGGCCCCCGCGTTGGCCATCGCGCGCGGGATCGTGAGCGGATGAACGCTCGGCCGGCCCTCGTGGTAGAGGTGGAAGAAGCTCGCGTCCTGCGAGGACTGCCCTCCGACGCACGAGCCGGTCACCACGGCCGTGCGCTCGCGCAGCCTCGGCGTCCACTCGATGCCGGCGTCGTCGGCCGCGGCGCGGGCCGCGATCACCGCGAACTGGGCGAAGCGGTCGAGGAGGTCCGCCCGCCGGGCGTCGAAGTGGGCGAGAGGGTCGTGACCGCGCACCTCGGCCCCGCGCTTGAAGCGGAAGAGGGCGGGGTCGGCCAGCGTGAGCGGCGCGATGCCCGAGACCCCGCGCGACAGCGAGGTCCAGAACTCCGTCGCGGTGCAGCCGATCGCGGAGACGACCCCGATGCCGGTCACCACGACGCGCGGCATCGCCCGGCTCAGGACCCGTCGGCCGCGGCCACCCGGGGCGCCGCAGCCTGGAGGCCCTCGAGGTGCTCGGCCAGCGCGCGGAGGCTGCGCGTCGCGTCCATGCACTCGTCCGGTATGACGACGTGGAACTCGTCCTCCAGGGCGAAGACGAGCGTGGCCGCGTCGAGGGAGTCCGCCCCGAGCTCCCCCAGGGGCTTGTCGAGCGAGACCGTCTCCACGGGTACGTGGTAGACGGACGCCACGATGCGGCGAACCTTGTCGAGCCGTTCCTCGGACATGTGCCCTCTCTTCCCGGCGGCGGCACGGCCGCGGCCCAGTGCTCGAGCGAGACGCCTCGCCGCTTCGTCGCCGGCGCAGGCGGGGCTCGATCGCCCTGTGCGAAGAAGGTGCGAAACGCTAGATCGTGCCCCGGCGGTTGTCAAGGACCGAGGCCCGGGATATGGTCGCCGCGCCCTCGGAGGAGCACATGGCCTCATCCCGTGTCCCCGCCCTCGCGCTCGCCGGCCTCGCCCTCGCCGCCGCCCTGCCCCTCGCCGTGCGGGCCCAGGCCCCGGCCCAGATGCCGTTCCGCAACTCCGACCTTCCGCTCGAGGCCCGGATCGACGACCTGCTCGGCCGCCTCACCCTGGACGAGAAGGTCTCGCTGATGGTCGAGCGGGCGCGGCCCGTCGAGCGCCTCGGGATCCCGGAGTTCCCGTGGTGGAACGAGGCCCTCCACGGCGTGGCGAGGACCGGCCGGGCCACCGTCTTCCCGCAGGCGATCGGCCTCGCCGCCACGTGGGACGACGCGCTCCTGCTGCGCGTCGCCACCGCCATCTCGGACGAGGCCCGGGCGATGAACAACAAGTGGGTCGCCCGCGGGGAGCGCAACCTCTACCAGGGGCTCGTCTTCTGGTCGCCCAACATCAACATCTTCCGCGACCCGCGCTGGGGCCGCGGGCAGGAGACCTACGGAGAGGACCCGTTCCTCACCGGCACCATGGGCACGGCCTTCGTCCGCGGCATGCAGGGGACGGATCCACGCTACCTGAAGACGATCGCCACCGCGAAGCACTACGCCGTCCACAGCGGGCCGGAGCCGCTGCGCCACGCGTTCGACGCCCGCGTGAGCGAGACCGACCTGCGCGACACCTACCTGCCCGCGTTCCGCGACCTCGTCGTGAACGGCAAGGCGGAGTCGGTGATGTGCGCCTACAACGCCTTCCGCGGCCAGCCGGCGTGCGGGAGCGACGAGCTGCTCGGGAAGGTGCTGCGGAAGGAGTGGGGCTTCCAGGGCTACGTCGTCTCCGACTGCGGAGCGGTCATCAACATCCACGAGAGCCACAAGGCGCGGAAGACCGCGGCCGAGGGCGCGGCCATGGCCCTGCTGGCCGGGACCGACCTCGAGTGCGGCGCCGGCTCGTGGGAGCCGGGCTCGCCCGACTCCTTCCTGTACCTGGGCGACGCAGTGAAGGCCGGGCTCGTCAAGGAGAGCGACCTCGACCGGGCCCTTCGCCGCCTCTTCCGCGCGCAGATGAAGCTCGGCGTCTACGACCCGCCCGCGCGGCTGCCGTGGGCGGGCTACACGTACGAGACGATCGTCAACTCGCCGAAGCACCAGGAGCTGGCCCTCGCCGCGGCCCGGGAGTCGATCGTCCTCCTCAAGAACGAGGGCGGGACGCTTCCCCTCCCGCGGACTCTCGGGCAGGTCGCCGTCATCGGGCCGACCGCCGACGACGTGGAGGTGCTGCTCGGGAACTACAACGGCACGCCCTTCGCGCCGGTGACCGTCCTGGCCGGGCTACGGGCCGCGGCGGGGCCGGGGACGAAGGTGACGTTCGCGCGAGGAGGCCCCCTCGCCCGCGGCCTCCCCGACCTCGCGGTCGTTCCCGGCTCCGCCCTCTCGACCGGTGCGGGTGCCGAGCGCCGGCGCGGCCTCGCCGGAGAGTACTACCGCGGCCTCTTCGACGGCGCCCCCTTGCTCGCCCGAGTGGACGCCGCGGTCGACTTCGACTGGGCCGACCGGCCGCCCGCTCCCCCGCTCGGTGACGGGGCGTTCGCCGTCCGGTGGAAGGGCGACCTCACGGCGCCGGTCACCGGCCGCTACACGCTCGGCTTGCGGTGTACGAACGCCTGCCGCCTCCTCGTGGACGGCAAGCCGGTCGCCGCGGGCCGCAACGACCACGAGCCGGCCATCGTCGCCGGCGGCGTGACGCTCCAGGCCGGCCGTTCCTACCCGCTGCGCGTCGAGGTGGAGCACGAGAAGTACGACGGGATCGCCCAGCTCCTCTGGGAGCTGCCCGGCGGCCGGGGAGACGAGGTGAAAGACGCCGTCGCCGCGGCGCGGGCGGCGGACGCCGTCGTGCTCGTGCTCGGCCTGTCGTCCCGCCTGGAAGGCGAGGAGATGCCCCTCCGGATCGAGGGCTTCTCGGGCGGCGACCGGACGAGCCTGGACCTCCCGCAGGTGCAGCAGGCCCTCCTGGAGCAGGTCGTGGGGGCGGCGAAGGGCAAGCCGGTCGTCCTCGTGCTCCTGAACGGCAGCGCGCTCTCGATCGGCTGGGCGGACCGGAACGTGCCCGCGATCGTCGAGGCGTGGTATCCGGGCCAGGCCGCGGGGACCGCGGTGGCGGACGTGCTCTTCGGGAAGGTCAGCCCGGCCGGCCGGCTGCCCGTCACCTTCTACCGCTCCCTGGATCAGCTGCCGCCCTTCGACGACTACTCGATGGCGAAGAGGACCTACCGCTACTTCGAGGGCGAGCCGCTCTACCCGTTCGGCCACGGCCTCAGCTACTCGCGCTTCGCCTACGCCCGGCTCGCGGTGCCCCGCAAGGCCGCCGTCGGCGCGCCGGTCACGATCGCGGTCGAGGTGCAGAACGCGGGGAAGGTGGAGGCGGACGAAGTCGTCCAGCTCTACGTGGCCGGCCCGCCCGGATCGGGCCCCCGGCGCGCGCTCGAGGGGTTCCGGCGCGTGTCGCTGCGGCCCGGAGAGAGGCGGCTCGTGCGCTTCACCCTCGACGAGCGCGCCTTCTCGCACACCGGCGGAGACGGCCGGCGGATCGTCGAGCCGGGACGATTCACGGTCGCCGTCGGCGGCAAGCAGCCGGGGCTCCGTGGCACGGCCGATGCGGCGACGACCATGGTGCTGACCGGCGAGGTCGAGCTCAGCGGCGCCCCGAAGGCGATCGCGCCGTAGCCTCCCGCCTCACCACTCCTCGCGCTCGAGGCGGACCCCGAGCCGCGCCGCGACACGGCGCACGTCGTCCATGGCGTCCGGGTTGCCGCAGGTCAGGGCGACGGTGCGGGCGGGGTCGAGGCGGGCCCGGAGCGCCTCGACATCGATCCCGGCCGGGAGCCGGGGCCGCGTGACCCGCCCGAGGTCGGCCGCGGCCGCCGCAGCGTCGCCGCCGCCCGCGCGCGCTTCCTCGAGCGCCTCCTCCTCGCGCAGGGGCAGGGCCAGGACGTGGCGCAGCAGGTTGCTCGCGCGCCCCTCCCCGACGGCGGCGTCCTTCGCCGGCCCCGGCCGGCTGACCGACGGCACGTAGGCGAAGTCGAAGCGGCGGGCGGCGGCGATCGCCGCGAGCTCCTCGTGGAACGCGAGCTCGGGCCGGGTGCGGTTCGCGAAGAAGAGGGTGACCGCCCACGGCACAGGCCGTCCCTCGAGCGCGTCGTGGTCGAGAGCGCGCAGCATCGAGGCGAAGGGAGCGAGGCCGGTCCCGGTCGCGACCATCAGGACGTGGGGGACGCCCTTCGCGCGCCGGGCGAGGGTGAAGTCGCCGGCCGTGCGCTCGACGTAGCCGAGCGTTCCGCCCTCGCGCTCCTCGGTGTCGAAGAGCGACTCCGTCAGCCGACCCAGAGCGTCCCCGAGCTCGAGGACGACGAGGAACTCCAGGTAGGCGTCGCGGCCGGTCTGGAACGGGGCGGAGGCGATCGAGTAGGCGTGGGTCACCGGTCCCCGCTTCTGCCGGCCGCGCTCGTCGAGGTCGGGCACGTAGCGCGGCCGCCCGTCCGGGCCCGGGACGCGGCGGGTGAGGCGGCAGCTCTCGCGGCGGAGGGCGATGTACTGGCCCGGATCGTAGGCCGGGAAGTCGAGCGGAGCCTGGGGCGACAGCCGGAAGGAGGCCAGGAGGGGAGAGAGCTGGCGCCAGGAGACGATCGTCCCGGTCCGCGTCTCGGGCATGGTCCGCCGAGACTAGCCGACACCCGGGACCGCGGCAACCGCCCTGGGGGACACTGACACCGCGCCGGGGGAGACTGGCGGACGCGGCGCCGACCTCAGGACGCGGAGACGGGACGGCTCGGGCGATCGCGCCGCCGCAGGGTCAGGATCGCCGCCCCGACGACGATCGCCGCCCCCACCACGAAGAGCGCGTCGGGAAGGCGGCCCCAGAGCAGCCAGTCCAGGAGGCCGGCGAAGACGGGGCCGACGTAGAGGAACGGCCCCACGCTCGCGGCCGGGGCGTGGAAGTAGGCGCGGGTCAGGGTGAGCTGGCCGACCGTGGCGAACGCGCCCATCAGGAGGAGGACCGCCCAGGTCGAGGGCGATGGGTTTCTCCACCAGTAGACCGCGGGCGGGAGCGAGACGACGGACGCCACGAGGCCGAAGTAGAAGACGATGCGCGTGACGGGCTCGGTGCGGCTGAGGCGGCGGATGCCGACCTGGGCGACCGAGGCCAGGACGGCCGAGGCGAGGCCGACGAGGGCGGCCGGCTCGAGCACCCCGGCGCCGGGCCGGAGGATGAGCACGAGGCCGGCGAAGCCGAGGGCGATCGTGCCCCAGAGGCTTCCCGGGATGCGCTCGCCGAGCCAGGCCCGCTCGACGACCGGAATGAAGAGCGGCATCGACTGGTTGAGGAGCACGGCGTCGGCGAGGGGCAGCCGGGCGATCGCGTAGAAGTAGCAGGCCACGGCCGAGACGCCGGCCAGGCCGCGCACGAGGTGGCCGGGGAAGTCGTCGGTCGCGAGCGCCCGCCGGCCCTGGCGCGCGAGCCAGGGCAGGAGGAAGACGAGCATGATGAAGTGGCGGAAGAAGACGATCGGAGCGTTCGGCAGCGCGCGGGAGGCGACGCCCACCGCGGCCGCCATCGACGCGAAGAGGACGGCGGAGGCGGCCATGTAGAGCGCCCCCCGCCGGAGATCGGTGGTCACCGGCCGGCAATCATAAGCAGAAAGGCCTCCCTTCCGAGGGAATCCGCACCCTGCAGACCCGGTGAAGGGCCGTCGCGGTCCAACCGCTGACGGGCGCCGGGGCTTGACATTATTTTAGCACTGACTAAATTATATAGGGCATGGACGGTCTCCTCCTCGCCCTCGGCGCTCCCCGCCGCCGGGAGATCCTCTCCCTCGTGCGGCGACGCGAGCGGAGCGCGGGCGAGATCCACCGCGCGATCGGCGCCGTCACCTTCGGCGCGGTGTCGCAGCACCTCGGGGTGCTGGAGCGCGCGGGGCTGGTGACAGTCCGTCGCGACGGGCGGAGCCGGCTGTACCGGGCGCGGCTCCGGGGCCTCGCCCCGCTCCGACGGTGGCTCGAGTCGATGTGGGACGGCGCCCTCGCGTCGCTCGCGGAGCTGGCGGAGGCCGAGGAGGGGCGGGCGGGGGACGGTGGGGGGAAGCCGGCGCGGGCCGCGCGGGGGCGCGGGCGCGCCCGAGGCAAGGGGGACGAGAGATGACCGGACTCGATCACGTTCTGGAGCGCGCGGTGACGATCGCCGCGCGACGGGAGACGGTGTTCCGCTACTTCACCGACTCCGCCCGCTTCGCCGCGTGGTGGGGCGCGGGCTCGCGCATCGAGCCGAGGCCGGGAGGGGAGGTCCACGTCGTCTATCCGAACGGCGTGGTCGCGGGGGGGACGGTCGTGGAGATCGCCCCCGTCGAGCGGCTGGTCTTCACGTTCGGCTACGAGAGCGGCCGGCCGATCGCGATCGGCGCCTCGCGGGTCTCGATCACGCTCGAGGAGGTGGCTCGGGGCACGGTCCTGCGGCTGCGGCACGAGCTGCCCACGGCGGAGGCCCGGGAGGCCCACGTCCAGGGCTGGCGATACCAGCTCGCGGTCTTCGCGAACGTGGTCGGCAGGGAGGCCCACGCCGGCGCGTCCTCCCTGGCCGACCGCTTCTTCGGCCTGTGGGCGGAAGAGGACGCGGGGAGACGACGCGCCGAGATCGAGACGATCGCGGTCGAGACGCTGGCCTTCCGCGACCCTCACTCCTGCACGGACGGCTACGACGACCTCGTGGCCCACATCGCCGGCGCCCGGCGCTTCATGCCCGGCGTGGTCCTCGAGCGCCAGGGCGAGGCCCGGCAGTGCCAGGGCACGGCCCTCGTGGACTGGGCGGCGAAGGGACCGGACGGCGTCGTGCGCGCGAAGGGAACGAACGTCTTCGAGCTGGCCCCGGACGGCCGGATCTCCTGCGTCACCGGCATCTGGAGCTGATCGGGGGCTCGGCCGCGGCTCCCCGGGGCGGCGGCCGTCCGGGGAGATCGAGGGTGCGGTACCATCACGAACGGGCCGGAAATGATCGTCGGGATGAACCGCGCGGTCGAGCACGAGGGACGCCAGTTCCACGTCCAGGTCGAGGACCTGGGCGAGGCGCACGCCTGCTACGAGGTCCGTCTCCACGAGGGGGGCGGCATCCTCTGGCGGAAGCAGTTCGACTACCGGGACGTCCTCGCCCGGGGCCTCCCCAAGGACGAGCAGGACGACGCCGTCCGCGAGAGCATGGAGAAGACCCTCCACACCGTGGTGGCGGCGATCGCACGCGGGAAGTTGCCGTAGCCGCCGGAGGCTCCCTTGTTCGAGGTCGCGTACGAGACGACGTTCTGCGCCACCCACACCCTGCACGAGGGCGGCCGGCCCATCGAGGCGCAGCACGGCCACGACTGGCGGGTCGAGGTGGTCGCGCGCGGGGAGACCCTCGACCGGCTCGGCGTGGTCGTGGACTTCGAGCACCTCAAGGAGGCGGTGGCGGAGATCGGCCGCCGCCTCCACTACGGCGACATCACGAGCCACCCCGACTTCACCGGGCAGAGCCCCTCCGCGGAGGCCGTGGCCCGCTACTTCTTCCACGAGGTGCGGCGCGCGATGGGGGAGGAGGGCGAGCGGCTCGTGCGCGTGCGCGTCTGGGAAGCCCCCGGCTGCAGCGCCACCTACCTCGAGTGACGGGGGCGCGACCTCCGTGCTGACGGTCAACGAGGTCTTCTTCTCGATCCAGGGCGAGGGCTCCCGCGCCGGCCGGCCGTGCGTCTTCGTGCGCCTGACGGGGTGCCCGCTGCGCTGCGTCTGGTGCGACACGGCCTACGCCTTCCACGAAGGGGCGCGCCGCGGCGAGGAGGAACTCCTCGCGGAGCTGCGCCTCTTCCCCTCGCGGCTCCTGTGCCTGACCGGGGGGGAGCCGCTCGCCCAGTCCGCCGCGTTCCCGTTCGTGAGCGTCCTCCTCGACGAGGGCTGGGAGGTCGTCGTCGAGACCTCGGGCCACGTGCCCATAGGGCCTCTGGACCCGCGCGCGGTGGCGATCCTCGACGTGAAGACCCCCGGGTCCGGGGAGAGCGCCCGCATGGACTGGTCGAACCTCGAGAGGCTTCGCGCGAAGGACGAGGTGAAGTTCGTGATCGACGGCCGGGCCGACTACGAGTGGTCGCGGGGCATGGTCGCCGACCGAGGGCTCGCCAGCCGCTGCACAGTCCTCTTCTCTCCCGTCCACGGCGTCCTCGACCCCGGTACCCTCGGCCGCTGGATCCTGGACGACGGCCTCGCCGTCCGCCTGCAGGTCCAGCTCCACAAGTACCTCTGGCCCGGCGGCGGGAGGGGAGTGTGACGGAGGCCGAGGGCCGACCCCTCGCCGTGGTCTGTGTCTCCGGCGGGATGGACTCCGCCGTCACCGCCGCGATTGCCGCGGCCGACCACCGCCTCGCATTCCTCCACGGCAACTACGGGCAGCGCACGGAGGCGAAGGAGGCCGCCTGCTTCCACGCGCTCGCCGAACACTTCGGCGCCGAGCGGCGCCTCGTGGTCGACTTCCAGGACCTGCGTCAGATCGGAGGCAGCAGCCTCACCGACCCGAGCCTTCCCGTGCGCGAGGGAGACCCGGTGGCGGGCGTCGTGCCCACCTCCTACGTGCCCTTCCGCAACGCCCACCTCCTCGCGGCCGCGGTCTCCTGGGGCGAGGTCCTCGGGGCACGGGCCGTCTTCGTGGGCGCCGTCTGGGAGGACTCCTCGGGCTATCCCGACTGCCGTCCGGAGTTCTACCGGGCCTTCGAGGAGGCGGTCCGCCTCGGCACGCGGCCCGAGACCTCGCTCCCGATCCTCACCCCGGTGATCTCGCTGCCCAAGGCCGAGATCGTGCGGCGGGGGCTCGCCCTCGGGGTTCCCTTCGAGAAGACCTGGTCCTGCTACCAGGCCGAAGAGCGGGCCTGCGGGGCCTGCGAGTCGTGCCGCCTGCGCCTCCGGGGCTTCCGGGACGCCGGGGCCGAAGACCCGATTCCCTACAGGCTCCGACAGCGCCGGTAGCCTTCAGGCGGCGAGCGTCCGCGTCACGAGGTCGCCGTCCTCAACGGCCCCCCGCCTTCCCGGTGATCCGCAGGTGGGCGCGGCGGTTGCGCTGCCAGCACGACTCCTCGTGCTCCGTGCAGAGGGGCGATTCCTTCCCGTAGGAGACGGTCTTCAGCCGCTCCGCGGGGACGCCGAGCGCCACGAGGTAGTCCTGCGCGGCCTTCGCGCGCCGCTCGCCGAGCGCGAGGTTGTACTCGACCGTCCCCCGCTCGTCGCAGTGGCCCTCGACGGTCAGCCGGAGGAAGTCGTACTTCTTCAGGACGTCCGCGTCCTTGGAGAGGACCGAGCGGTCGGCCTCGCGGATGTCCGCCTTGTCGAAGTCGAAGTGGGCGTCCTGCAGGAGGCCGAGCCGGTCCAGCTCCGCCACGTCCATGGCCCCGAGCCGCGAGTACTCGTCCTGCACGGGCGCGGCCGCCGGCGGCCGCGCGGGGGGCGGCGGCGCCGGCGGCGGTGCGGTCGGCGCGACGGGCGGGGGAGGCGGCGCCGGCGCCACGCGATGGTGGCAGCCCGCCGCCGCGACGACCCCCACCAGCAATGCGGGCATCACGGAGATCCTCATCATGCTCACTCCTTCCTCGGCTGCGCTCTGCGGACGGCATGGTGCGGCCGGCGCTTCGAGCCGCCCGATCGAACGACGGTGCCCGCCACCCCGGCCTCGCGGTCCCGGCGCGATCCCCGAGGGTCCCGCTGGCCGCGGGGATGACGCGGCAGAGGGGGAAATGTCGCTGCGGCACGGGTTCGATTGTGGCATGAAAGCGCTGTGTACTCAAACTATATTTCATTTGCACTCCAAGCGATGACGGTGCTCTAATCGCGGTGTGGCTGGCACAGCGTTTCCCGCCTCCCCCGGTCGGCGAGGTGGCGCGCCGCTGCGGCTCGGGGCGCAGCTCGAGTTCATGCGGCTGCTGTGGGCGATCGACCACGGGCTGCAGACCCGCTCGAAGCGGATGGCGGCGAAGCTCGGCATCACGGGGCCCCAGCGCCTCGTCGTCCGCATCGTGGGCCGCTTCCCCGGCATCTCGGCCGGGGAGCTCGCGCGCATCCTGCACCTCGACCCCAGCACCCTGACCGGCATCCTGCGGCGCCTCGAGCACGCGGGCTTGCTGAGCCGGGGACGCGACCGGCGGGACAGGCGCCGCGCCGTCTTCGTCCTTTCCGCCACCGGGCGCCGGCTGGACGTCGTGACCGCGGAGACGATCGAGTCGGCGATGCGCGACGTGCTGCGGAAGCTGCCGAAGCGCGAGCTCGAGGCGACCCGCAAGGTGCTCGGCGCGATCGCCGAGGGCCTCGGCGAGGACCCGGCGACCTGAGTCCCGCACCGCGCCCGGCAGTCTAGCGGGGGGTGGGGGGGGCGCGCCCCCCCGGCCTTTCCCTGTCGCACGGCCGCGTGAGACACTTGTCCCGCAAGTAGGAGGAATGCCACCCATGAAGCGTGCACTCATCGCCGCCTCTCTGCTCCTCGCCGCCGGTCTCGTGGCCACGCCCGCTCGGGCCCAGACCGGCACGGCCCGGGGCAAGGTGTTCGACGCGCAGGGCCAGCCCGTCGTCGAGGCCAAGATCACGATCGAGTTCCAGGGCGGGATCACCCGCAAGTTCGAGACCAAGACGAACAAGAAGGGCGAGTACATGCAGGTCGGGATGCAGCCGGGTCCCTACCGGATCACCGCCAGCAAGGACGGCTACCAGGCGGCCGCCCAGGACGTGCACGTCGCCCTCGGCGATCCCACCCAGATCCCCGATTTCAAGCTCTCGACGCTGGCCCAGGCCGCCCAGGCTCCGGGCAGCCCGCAGGCGGAGCTGCGGACCGCCTTCCAGAAGGCGGTCGAGCTGCAGACGGCCGGGAAGCTCGACGAGGCCGAGGCCGCGTACAAGGCCATCCTCGAGAAGGCCCCGGACGTGCCCGAGGTCTACCAGAACCTCGGCTCCGTCCTCGCCCAGAAGAAGGACTTCGCGGGCGCGGAAGCCGCGCTGCTCAAGGCGCTTGAGCTGCGCCCCGAGTCGCCCGACGTCTCCACCCAGCTCGCGAAGCTCTACCAGGAGAACGGCCAGGCGGACAAGGCGATGGCCATCATGGAGAAGTCGGCCGGCGCGAACCCGGCCGACGCCAAGGCGCAGTTCAACCGCGGCATCTTCCTCCTGAACGCGTACAAGAACGACGAGGCGGCCGCCGCCTTCGAAGCCGCCCTGAAGGCCGACCCGAACCTGGCCGAGGCCTACTTCCGGCTCGGCGCCATCAACGTCGGGCAGGGGAAGCTCGCCGAGGCCATCCAGAACCTCGAGAAGTACCTCAGCATGAACCCCACCGACGCCCAGAACGTGGCCACGGCGCAGGGGCTGCTCAAGGCCCTCAAGAAGTGATCGCGGACCGCGTGGCCGCCGTCCGGGAGAGGATCGCCCGGGCGGCGGAGCGCGCGTCGCGCCGTCCGGGCGAGATCGCCCTCGTGGCGGTGAGCAAGACGCACCCGCCGGAAGCGGTCCGCGCCGCCTTCGCCGCGGGCGTGCGCGACTTCGGGGAGAACCGGGTCCAGGAGGCGGAGCCGAAGATCGCGGCCACCGTCGACCTCGCCTCCTCCGGCCTGCGCTGGCACCTCGTGGGGCACCTGCAGTCGAACAAGGCTCGCCGGGCGGCGGCCCTCTTCGGCGTCATCCACTCCGTGGACTCGCTCGAGCTCGCCGGGCGCCTCGCCCGGCTCGGCGCCGAGGCCGCCCGCCCGGTGCGCGCTCTCGTCCAGGTCGACCTGGCCGGCGAAGAGGCGAAGTTCGGCCTGCCCGAGGTCGATCTCCTCCCCACCCTCGAAGCCCTCCGCGACGAGCCGGGCCTGCGGGTCGAGGGCCTGATGGTTCTGCCACCCTGGCTCGAGGACCCCGAGGAGGTGCGACCCTTTTTCCGGCGCCTCCGCGGCCTCGCCGAGCGCGCGCGGGCCGCCGGGCTCCTCCAGGGCGGCGAGCTCTCGATGGGGATGAGCCACGACCTCGAGGCCGCGGTCGAGGAGGGGGCCACGATCGTCCGCGTCGGCACGGCGATCTTCGGGGAGAGGAAGGCCGCGGCCTGAGGCCGTCCCCGGGCGGGACGCGATCGGTGGGGGGCCGCGGTCAGTGGTACCAGCGCGAGCTCTCGTCGCGCGGAGGGGGAGGGACCTCCTTGAGGCGGCTCGCGCGGCGGCGCCAGCTCCTGTAGGCGAGCTCGAAGCGGGCGCGCGCCCACAGCCGGCTGAAAGGGCTTCCCCGCAGCGCCACGAGGGTGATGAGCTGCGCGGCGAAGTGGGGGAAGAGCCGGACGCCCCCCCCGAGCAGGGCGAAGAGCAGCGTCCCGGCGAGCGTCGCGTAGACGAGGTTCCGCCCGTGCAGCGGAAGCACGAAGTAGACGAACACGTCGCGGGTCGGGAAGCAGATCGCCCACGCCACGATGAGGGCGGTCACGACGGTCCACGGTCCCAGGAACGCCACCGCGCGCAGGGGGGCGAAGGCCAGGGCCGCCGCGCAGGTGACGAGGCCGGCGGAGGCGGCGAGGCCGAAGTACGCGGCGAGGAACCGGCCCGGGCCCCAGAGCCGCACCAGCTCGTTGCCGAACCAGAAGAGGGCAAGGGCGGCGAAGATCAGGCTCAGAGGATCCTGCTCGAACAGCACCCAGGTGACGAGGCGCCAGGCCTGGCCCAGGTATACGGCCCCCGTCACGAGCACCCCGCCCTCCAGGACGCCGGGCACCTGGGCGCCGAGGATCGAGGAGGCCAGGGTGGCGCCGATCAGGAGGGCGATCGGCGCGCGGAGGCTTCCCCCGAGGAAGGTGTAGCGGCGGTCGAGCCAGCGCATGGGCGGCATGGGCTCCCTGATCGTACCCGGTTTCGTTTCGCTCGGGCGGCGACCGAACTCCGGGGCCCGGGCCGCGGGTCTACAATGCGGCGAGAGGCCGCCCCACGGAGGGACCGCCCATGAAGCTGACGCCGACCGACGTCCAGAGACAGACCTTCGGGAAGCGCATCCGGGGCTTCGACCCCGACGAGGTGCGGGCCTTCCTCGCCGCCGTGGCGGAGGAGATGGCCGGCCTGCAGCGGGAGAAGGACCAGAACGAGCAGCAGCTCCGCCACCTGGAGCTGATCGTGAACGAGCACCGCGAGCGCGAGGCGATCCTCAAGAACACCCTGCTCACCGCCCAGAAGGCGGCGGAAGACATCCGGGAGGGCGCACGGCGGGAGGCGGACACGGTCGTCAAGCAGGCGGAGCTGCAGGGGGACCGCCTGCTCGACCTGGCCCAGAACCGGGCCCACGAGGTGGAGCGCGGCATCCTGGAGCTGCGCGGCCATCGCACGGCCCTCCGCACCGACATTCGCGCCCTCATCACCCGGCTCACCCACCTCCTCGATCTGCAGGAGGAGGCGGAGGTCGAGGACAACCTGCGCTTCCTGAAGCGCCGCGAGGAGGCGGCCGGGCAATAGGGCCGCTCCGCCCATGGCCCTCGACCTGCGGGACGCGCGAGGGGGAATCACCCTGCGCGTGCGCGTGCAGCCGCGGGCCGCGAAGGACGGCCTCGGCGGGGAGCGCGAGGGCGCCCTCGTGGTGCGCATCGCGGCGCCGCCTGTCGACGGCCGGGCCAACGAGGCGCTGGCCCGACTGCTGGGGCGGACGCTCGGCGTCGCCCCCTCGGCGGTGCGCGTCCTGAGGGGAGGCGCAGGGAGGGACAAGGTCGTCGGCGTGGACGGACTCGACGCGGCCCGCGCCCGGGAGCTGCTCGGGGGATGACCAGCGCCGACTTCGCGGTCCGCCGGATCGGCATCCTGGCGACGCTCGCCGGGCCCGCTCCCCGCACGGGGACGGCGATGCGCGAGCTCTCCCTCGTTCGCGACGCCGCCCTGGCCGCCGACTCGGGCCGGATCGCGTGGATCGGGCCCGACGCCGCCCTCGAAAGCGCGGTTGCGCTCCGGCCGGGCGCGGAGACGCTCGACGCCGCCGAGGCCGCCGTCGTGCCCGGCTTCGTCGACCCGCACACCCACCTCGCCTTCGCCGGCGACCGCGACGACGAGATCCGCCGCCGGCTGGCCGGCGCCTCGTACCAGGAGATCGCGGCCGCGGGAGGGGGAATCGTCCGCAGCGTGGAGGCGACGCGGGCGGCCTCGGTCGAGGATCTGGCCGCGCTCGTCGCGGCGCGCCTCGACGAGATGCTCCTCTGCGGCACGACCACCGCCGAGGTGAAGAGCGGCTACGGCCTCGAAACGGCGGCCGAGATCCGCAGCCTCGAGGCGATCCGTCTCGCCGCCTCACGCCATCCGATCACCGTGGTGCCGACGTTCCTCGGCGCCCACGAGGTCCCCCGCGAGCACAGAGGCGACCGCTCCCGCTACGTCGACCTCCTCGTGGACGAGATGATCCCCGCCGTCGCCGGGCGCGGCCTCGCCGCCTTCGCCGACGTCTTCTGCGAGGAGGGTGTCTTCAGCGTCGAGGACAGCCGTCGCATCCTCCTCGCCGCCCGCGAGCGCGGGATGAAGCTGCGGATCCACGCCGACGAGCTCGCCACGACGGGCGGAGCGGAGCTGGCGGGCGAGCTGGGTGCGCGGTCGGCCGATCACCTCGTCTTCGTCTCGAGGGCGGGGATGAAGGCCCTCGCCGACGCGTCCTGCGTGGCGACGCTCCTGCCCGCGGCGGCCTTCTACCTGCGGCTCGGCCGGTTCGCCCCCGCCCGCGCCCTCGTCGAAGCCGGCGCTCCGTTGGCCCTCGCCTCCGACGTGAACCCGGGCGGGGGCCTCTCGCCGTCGCTGCCCTTCGCCATGGCCGTCGGCTGCTTCTCGATGGGCCTCGCCCTCGAGGAGGCGCTCGCCGCGGTCACCGTCAACGCCGCCTTCTCGCTGGACCTCCAGGCCGAGGCCGGCAGCATCGAGGTGGGCAAGCGCGCCGACCTCGTCCTCCTGCGCTCGCCACGGCTCCTCGACCTCGTGCGCGTGGGCGTCCCGGCCATCCGCGCCGTCGTGAAGGACGGCCGGGTCGTGGTCCGCGACGGCCGGCTCGTCGAGCCCGGGCCCCTCCGGCGGTCGTGAGCCGCGCCGCCGCCCCGCGCGTCCGCGCCCTCTCGATCCACGCCGACTACCGTTGCCGCGGCGCCGGCGCCTGCTGCTCGTCGGGCTGGGCCATCCCGGTGGAGCCCGGAGTCGAGGACGGCATCCGGGCCGCGCTCCGAGCGGGGGTGCTCCGTCATCCGGCGCGCCGTCCCTCCACCGCGCCGGGCCGAGAGGACGGTGCGCTGCGTCCTGTCTCCGGCCTCCCCCATGGCGCCCGGGTCGTGCTCGAGACGGACGCGGGCCGCTGCGTCTTCTTCGAGCGCGGAGGACTCTGTGCCGTCCACCGGACGCTCGGCGAAGGCGCGCTGCCCTCGGCCTGCCGCCATTTTCCGCGCGTCGTGACGCTCACGCCGCTCGGGGTGGCGGTCACGCTCTCGCACTACTGCCCGACCGCGGCATCGTCCCTCTTCCGCGAGGACGTGGCGCTCGCCGTGGTCGAGGACCCGCCGGCCTTCCCGCCGTCCCGGCCCTGGGAAGGCCTCGACGCGCGCGACGCCCTTCCCCCGCTGCTGCGCCCCGGCGTCCTCATGGACTGGCCGAGCCTCGAGCGCTGGGAGCGGCTCGCGGTTTCCGTGCTCGCCCGGGACGCGCGATCGCCCGAGGACGCCCTGGACGCCTTGGCCGGGACGGCCGAAGACGTCCGACGCTGGACGCCGGAGCGAGGACCGTTCGGTGCGTTCTTCGAGGAGGTGTTGTCGGGGAGACCATGGGAATCCGCCCGAAGTGACCCCTCGATGCTCGTCTCGACGCAGTCCCTCGGGGTGGCATGGCATCTCGTCGCCAAGTGCGTACCGCACGGCGCCCTCCTTCCCGCCGCGCCCGAGCGACCGGACGACGCAGACGCGCGGTGGGTGGCGCCGGCGTGGCCGGCGCTCAGCCGTCCGATCCGCCGCTGGCTCGCCGCGAAGGCCTTCGCGAGCTGGCTCCTTCTCCAGGGCGAGGGGCTCCGGACGACCGTGCTCGGGCTGCGCACCGCCCTCTTCGTCCTCCGTGCCGAGGCCGCCCGCGGCTGCGCGGAGGCGGGCCGTTCGCTCGACGCCTCTCTCCTGAAGGAAGCCGTCCGTCGGGCCGACCTGCTGCTCGTGCACCTCGCCGACCCCGACGCGCTCGCGAGACGGCTCAGCCTCGCCGAGTCGGCGAAAGACCCGACGGGCGCGTGGTAGGATCGCTTCTCCCCCGATGGGCATCCTGGTCGTCGAGAGCCTCACGAAGACCTACCCGGGCACCCGGAAGTCCCCGCCGGTCGACGCGCTGCGGGGGCTCACGTTCACGGTCGAGCGCGGGGAGTTCTTCGGCCTGCTCGGCCCGAACGGAGCCGGCAAGAGCACGACGATCGGCTGCATCAACACGCTCGTCCGCCCCACCTCGGGGCGGATCCTCGTGGACGGAATCGACGTCTCGAAGGAGCCGCGCGAGGCGAAGCGACGCATCGCGGTCGTGCCCCAGACCCGCAACCTCGACCGCGACCTCTCGGCGCGCGAGGTCCTGACCTACCACGGGCGCTACTTCGGGCTCCCCGCCGGGGAACGGGAGGCCCGCGCCGACCGCCTCCTCGCCGAGCTGCAGATCGCGGACAAGGCGGACGCGAAGCCGCTCGCCCTCTCGGGGGGACAGCAGCAGCGCCTGATGATCGCCCGCGCCCTGATGCACGACCCCAAGGTCCTGCTCCTCGACGAGCCGACGACCGGCCTCGACCCCCAGGCGCGGCGGCTCCTCTGGGAGACGCTCCGCACGCTGCACCAGAGCGGCATCACGTTCATCCTCACCACGCACTACATGGAGGAGGCCGACCGCCTCTGCCAGCGGCTCGCGATCATCGACCACGGAAAGATCCTCACCCTCGACACCCCGGCCGCGCTCAAGAAGTCGCTGCCCGGGGCGCAGGTGCTCGACCTCTGGATGCGCGCCCCGCAGCCTCTCGCGCCCCGGCTGCGCGGGGTGCCGGGGGTCCTGAACCTCGAGCCCGTCGAGGCGGGCGGCGAAGGGGACGGCATCGAGCGCCTGCGCCTCTTCGTCGACCCCGCGGACGGCCTCCTCGACCGCGTCCTCCACGCGGTGCGGGACGCGGGGGCCGATCTCCACCACGTCAACCTGGCCCAGCCGAGCCTGGAGGACGTCTACATCCACCTCACCGGGCGGGGGCTCCGCGAATGACCGCCTTCTTCGCCCTCCTGCGCCGCGACCTCGTGGTGGCCTCGCGCAACGCGGCCGTGCTCATCCTGTCCACCCTGACCCAGCCGATCCTGGTGATCCTCGTCTTCGGCAACATCCTGCCGCGGCTCGGCCTCGTGTCGGCCGGCTTCGGCGCCGTGATGGTCCCCGGCCTCATGGGGATCGCCGTCCTGATGGCGGGGGTGCAGGGCGTTCTCATCCCGCTCGTCCAGGACCTCTCGGGCAGCCGGGAGGTCGACGAGCGGATCCTCGCCCCGATCGGCGTCTTCGGCGTCTCCGTCGGCCGCATCGTGGCCGGGGCCATCCACGCCGCCGCGGCCGGCCTCGTGGCCGGTCCGGCCATGATCCTGCTCATGCACGGCGCCGGCCTGGGGGACATCGTGCCCCGCTGGGCCCTGCTCCTGCCGCTCGTGGCCCTTTGCGGGCTCTTCTCGGCCGCGTTCGGCCTCACCCTCGGCACGAGGGTGCAGCCGCGCTTCAGCGGCCTCCTCTTCGCGGTCGTCCTCGGGCCGATGATGCTCTTCGGCTGCGCCTACTACCCCTGGGCCCAGCTCTCGGCGATCGGCCCCCTCCAGTACCTCTTCCTTCTCAACCCGCTCACCTTCATCAGCGAGGCCATGCGCCTCGCGGTGACGCCCGAGGCGCCTCACATGCCGGTGCCCCTCCTCCTCGCCGGTCTCCTCGGCTACCTCGCCTTCTTCACCTTCGTCGGCGCCCGATCGTTCGAGAAGCGCACGATCCTCTAGGCATTCGCTCAGGGCAGCGGCGGCACCGGCTGTCCCGGCGCCCAGGGCGCGCCGGCCGCCTGGAGCTTCTTCTCGAGGGCCGGCAGGCGCTGCTCCAGGACGGCGTTCAGCCGCTCGCGCACCTTCCCCAGCTCCTCCTCGGCGATCTCGAGGCTGCGCCGGTGGGTCGGCGTCGGACCGTAGGTCGACAGGGATGTGCCCATCTGGGCGACCTGCACCCGACGGGAGATCGTCATCGTGCCGTCGTCCTCGACCGAGGCGCGGGCGCGGTTGCCGACGAGCCTCTCCTCGAGGTCCAGCAGGTCCTTGCGGATCCCGTGGAGCTCCGAGTCGAGCGCGTCCGGCGCCGAGCGCGACCGCCCGATGGCCGTGCCCAGCGTGTCGACGCGCTTCAGGCCCTGGGTCACCGCTTCCCGCGTCGCGGACGCGGCCCGGCTCACCTCGGCGAGGCGCGCGAGGAAGGCCGCCGTCTCGTTCGGGTCGGATCCCGGGAGGGCGCCCGGCCGCAGGCGCGCCACCTCGAAGCGCACGGGGCCGGCGAGCTCGGTCGTCTCTCCGTCGACCTCCTTCGCGAGCGAGACGGAGTAGGTGCCGGGTGCGGCCAGCACCCCGCGCGGGGCCCGCTCCTCCTCCTCGCTCGGGCGGGCGCCGATCGCCTCCGTCGCCGGGTAGCGAAGGTCCCACGCGACGCGATGGAAGCCCTTCGTGGGGTCGGCCTCGATCCGGCGCACCACGTGGCCGGCCCCGTCCTTCACGGTCAGCACGACCACGGGCTTCTGTTCCCGGCGCTCGGCCTCGACCTCGGCCCAGCCCGCGAAGGGCGTGTCCTTCCCGGCCTCGACGAGCGGCTTCTCCTTCTCCTGCCGGGCCTTCTCCCGGGTCAGGACGTCCTTCGCGAGGTGGTACGTGAAGACGGCGCCGAAGGGCGGGTTGTCGGCGGCGAAGTACGCGGCGCCCTGCGAGGCCTTGCCCTCGTCGCCGAGGGGGTCCCGCTCGACGTACCACCACGCCTTGCGGACCGGGAAGAGCGCGGCCTCCTTCGCCAGCGTCCCGTCCGTCGCCTCGCGCAGCGCCGAGTAGTCGTCGAGGATGAAGATGCCGCGCCCGAAGGAGCCGCCTACGAGGTCGTTCTCCCGCCGTTGGATCGCGAGGTCCCGGAAGGCGATCGTCGGCACCCCGCCGCCGAGCTTCGTCCACTGCGTACCGCCGTTCGTGGTGAAGAAGATCCCGAACTCGGTCCCCGCGAAGAGGAGATCGGGCTTCACGTGGTCCTGCACGACGCGCCACACCAGATGGCGGTCGGGCAGGTCGCCCGTGATCGAGCGCCAGGTTCGACCGCGGTCGGTGCTCTTCAGGAGGTACGGCCGGAAGTTGCCGGACTTGTGGTCGTCGAGAGCGACGTACACCGTGCTCGCGTCGAAGAGGTCGGCCTTGACGTCGTTCACGAAGGCGGTGGGCGGGACTCCCGGCATCGAGCCGACCTCGACCTTCCTCCAGCTCCGGCCGCCGTCCTCGGAGACCTGGACGAGACCGTCGTCCGTGCCGACGTAGAGGAGACCCTCGGCCCGGGGCGACTCCGCGAGGGACGTGATCGTGTCGTAGGTGGACATGGCCACCATGTCCCAGGGCGCGTCCCAGCTCCACCTGCGGCCCATGAGCGGCAGGAGCATGCGGTCCTGGTTGCGGGTGAGGTCCGAGGAGACGGGCTTCCAGCTGTCGCCCCGGTCGTCCGAGCGCCACACGCGCTGAGAGGCGTAGTAGAGCCGCTTCGCCGAGTGGGGGCTCACGAGGATCGGAGCGTCCCAGTTGAACCGCTCGGGAGGGTCGCCCGGCTCGGGCTGGGGCTGGATGTAGACGCGCTCCCCGGTCGTCCGGTCGACCCGCACCAGGTTGCCCTGCTGCCACTCGGAGTACAGGATCCTCGGGTCGCCGGGCTCGGTCGCGGGCTGGTAGCCGTCGGCGAAGAGGGTGACGAACCAGTCCCCGTTCGTGATGCCGCTCGTGCCGTCCGTGCGCGAGGGCCCGCCCTCGGTGCTGTTGTCCTGGGTGCCGCCGTAGACGGAGTAGAACGGCTCGGCGTCGTCGACCGCGATCTTGTAGAACTGCGTGACCGGCAGGTTCGCCACGAAGCGCCACGTCTTCGCGAGGTCGAAGGTCTCGTAGATCCCCCCGTCCGTCCCCACGAGCAGGTAGTCGGGGTCGTCGGCGCGGAACGCGATCGAGTGGTTGTCGGAGTGCTTGTCCTTCTCCTCCAGCCGCCGGAAGGTCCGGCCGCCGTCCTCGGAGACCTGGATCCGCACGTCGACGAGGTAGATCCGGCCCTCCGCGTGGGGGCTCGCGTAGAGCTCCTGGTAGTAGTGAGGCCCGGTGCCCCCGGAGACGGTGTCCGACATCTTCTCCCAGGAGGAGCCGCGGCTCGTCGAGCGGTAGACTGCGCCCTTGCGCCGTTCGAGCTCGATCGCGGCGTAGACGACGTCCGGGTTCTGCGGCGAGACCGCGAGGCCGATCTTGCCCATCGGTCCTTCCGGAAGACCCTCGCGGAGCTTCTCCCACGTCGTGCCGCCGTCGGTCGAGCGGTAGACGCCCGACTCCGGTCCCCCTCCCATGTAGGCGGCCACGCTGCGCTGACGCTGCCACGTCGCGGCGTAGAGGCGATCCGGGTCGCGCGGGTCGATCACCACGTCCGTGACCCCGGTCCACTCCCCCGCCCCGAGCACCTTCGTCCACGTCTTCCCGCCGTCGGTCGTCTTGAAGAGCCCGCGGTCGCCACCCTTCGACCAGAGGGGCCCCTGCGCGGCCACCCACGCCACGTCGGGCTTCTTCGGGTGGACCACGATCCTGGAGACGTGCTGCGAGTCCCGGAGGCCCAGGTTCTCCCAGTGCGCCCCCGCGTCACGGCTGCGGTAGACGCCGTCGCCGAAGCCCACGTGCCGGCCGCCCACGTTCTCTCCGGTGCCGACCCAGACGACGCTCGGGTTGGACGGGTCGATCGTCACGCAGCCGATCGAGTAGGACGACTCCCGGTCGAAGACCGGGGTCCAGGTGGTGCCGGCGTTCACCGTCTTCCAGACCCCGCCGGAGCCGACGGCCACGTACCACGTGCTCGGGTGCTTTGGGTCGATCGCGACGTCGGCGATGCGCCCCGACATGAAGGCCGGGCCGATGCTGCGGAGCTTCAGGCCGTCGAGAGGCTTGGGCTTGGGCTCGGGTCTGGCGGGCTCGGCCGTGGCGGAGCCCGCGGAGGCGAGCAGGGCGGCGACGAGAATCGCGAGTCGGCGGGCGCGCATGGGCTTCTCCTGTCGAGAGGCTGCGAAGTTAACACGACTGTCGAGAACCCGCGCGCACGCCCTCGATCGGCCTCAGCCGAGGGGAGTGCGGCTCACGCAGGAGGCGATCGCCCGCGAGTCGGCGGTCGAGGCCGCGTCGGCGGCCCAGCCCCACCCGTAGGCGACCTGGTCCACCGCCACGGCCGCGACCCCGCGCTGTCCCCAGACGACGGGGACGCAGTCGCCTTTCCCGCACGTGCTCACGGCCGCCTTCTTGGCCGCGTCCGACGTGCCCATGTTCGTGGCCGTGCCGCATTCGAGGGTGGAGGGAGACACGGCGATCGCCACGTAGAGGCTCGTCGAGTAGTCCGAGCACGTGACGTGGCAGGCTCCAGCCGTCCCGCTCGGCCCGGAGACGCTCGTCGGGCTCGTCCCCTGGCCGCACGCCGCCAAGGCGACCGTCAGGAACCCCGCAACGAGCCCGATCCGCTTCGGCCGGGGCTCGCCGGGCCGTGCCTGCATGTTCAGTGTCATGCGCGTGTCCTCTTCGATCAGCGAGACGCGAAGGGCGTTCGCGCCGCCCCGGGCCGCGACCATCCGGGCCCGCGCGTCCGGTCGACTGATGCGGCTCGCTCGCCGGAGACAGATCAGAGGGGGTTCGGGCGGGACGCCGCGCCACCCGCCACTCAAAACGTAGGGAGCCCCGGCGAGCGCAGTCAAGGACGCCGTGTGACCCGTGCCACGGGTTCACAATTCTTGACGGCAGGCGGGACGGAGTCGGTCCGGTGGCTCGCTCGAAGCCGCTCGACATCGCGACCGGGGCAGGTGCTTGAACCGCGCCCTGCACCGGCGTACAAGGAAGCCCTCCCGACCGACGAGGGACGAAAGAGGGCGAGGATGCCGAAGGCCAGGTCGTCCGCGGAAAGAAGCGCCATCCGGAGGATCGGCATCAGCACGGGGGGAGGCGATGCCCCGGGGCTGAACGCCGTCATCCGCGCCGTCGTCCTCTCCGCCCACAACCTGGGCCTGGAGGTGGTGGGGATCCGCGACGGCTACAACGGGATCTTCCTGCCCGACCAGTACCGGGACGGCGGCCTCATCCCGCTCACGCCGGAGGCGGTGCGGGGCATCACCCACCTCGGGGGGACGATCATCGGCACGACGAACGCCGGGAACCCCCTCAAGTACCCGGTGAAGCAGGCCGACGGGACGACGGTCGAGGTGGACCGCACGGACGAGCTCGTCAAGGGCCTGGCCGCGAGCGGGATCGACGCCGTGGTGGCGGTGGGCGGGGACGGCTCGCTCACCATCGCGAACGCGCTGGCGAAGAAGGGCGTGCGCATCGTGGGGGTGCCGAAGACGATCGACAACGACCTCTCGCGCACGGTGGTGACCTTCGGGTTCGACACCGCGGTGTCCTTCGCCACCGAGTGCATCGACCGGCTGCATACGACGGCGGCCTCCCACCGGCGCGTCATGGTGGTCGAGGTCATGGGCCGCTACGCGGGCTGGATCGCCTTGAACGCCGGCGTCTCCGCCACCGCCGACGTGATCCTCCTCCCCGAGATCCCCTACGACGTGGCTCGGGTCGCGGAGAAGATCCAGGAGCGCTTCTCGCGGGGCCACGCCTTCGCGATCGTGGTGGTGGCGGAGGGGGCGCGGGCGAAGGGCGGCGGCTACTCGGTCGTCGAGAAGAAGGCGGGGCAGGCGGACCGCCTGGGCGGCGCCGGGGAGCGGGTGGCAGCGGAGATCGCCGAGGCCACCGGCCGCGACACCCGCCACGTGGTCCTCGGCCACCTCCTGCGGGGCGGCTCGCCCACCACCTTCGACCGCCTCATCTCTCTGCGCTTCGGAGCGGCGGCGGTGCGGGCCCTCGCCGCCGGCAAGACCGGCGTCATGGTCGCTCTCGATCCGCCCACCGTTCGGTACGTGCCCCTGGCCGAGGCCACCGAGCGGATGAAGGTCGTGCCCCTCGACTGCGACACGGTCCTCACCGCCCGCGAGCTCGGCATCTGCCTCGGAGACGCGGGGGAGTGAGCGTCATCGAGTCCCGGGTCGACCCCGCCTCCGCGGAGTTCGCCGAGAACAAGGCGAGGATGGACGGGCTGGTCGCCGAGCTGCGCAATCGGCTCGCCGCGGCGAGGGCGGGGGGCGGCTGGGAGGCCGTGCGCCGCCACCGCGAGCAGGGGAAGCTCCTCGTGCGCGAGCGGGTCGAGCGGCTGCTCGACCCCGGAACGCCCTTCCTCGAGATCGGAGGCCTGGCCGGCTTCGACCTCCACGAGGACCAGGCCCCCGGCGCGGCACTGGTGTGCGGGATCGGACGGGTCCGGGGCCGCGAGGTGGTGGTGGTGGCGAACGACGCCACCGTGAAGGGGGGCACGTACTTCCCGATCACCGTGAAGAAGCACCTGCGGGCGCAGGAGGTCGCGCTCGAGAACCGCCTGCCCTGCCTCTACCTCGTGGACTCCGGGGGCGCGTTCCTGCCCCTCCAGGCGGAGGTGTTCCCCGACCGCGACCACTTCGGGCGGATCTTCTACAACCAGGCGCGGATGAGCGCCCTCGGCATCGCCCAGGTGAGCGTCGTCCTCGGCTCGTGCACCGCGGGCGGGGCGTACGTGCCGGCCATGAGCGACGAGACGATCATCGTGAAGGGACGGGGGACGATCTTCCTCGGCGGGCCGCCGCTCGTGAAGGCGGCGACCGGCGAGGAGGTGAGCGCGGAGGAGCTCGGAGGGGCCGACGTCCACGCGCGCCTCTCCGGCGTCGCCGACCACTACGCCGCCGACGAGGAGGAGGCCCTCGAGCGGGCCCGGGACGTCGTGGGGACGCTCACCTCGCGCAAGGAGCCCCCGTGGGAGGTCGAGGTGCCGGAGGACCCCCTCTCTGACCCCGAGGAGCTCGGCGGGATCGTCCCCGTCAGCCTGCGCCGCGCCTACGACGTGCGCGAGGTGGTGGCCCGGATCGTGGACGGCAGCCGCTTCTCCGAGTGGAAGGCCCTCTACGGCACCACGCTCGTGACCGGCTTCGCCCGGATCATGGGCTACCCGGTCGGCATCCTCGCCAACAACGGGGTCCTCTTCTCGGAGAGCGCGCTCAAGGCCACGCACTTCGTCTCGATGTGCGGGGAGAGGCGGGTCCCCCTGGTGTTCCTCCAGAACATCACCGGCTTCATCGTGGGGAAGGAGTACGAGCAACGGGGGATCGCGAAGGACGGGGCCAAGATGGTCCACGCGGTGGCGAACGCGGCGGTGCCCAAGTTCACGGTGATCATCGGGGGCAGCTTCGGGGCGGGCAACTACGGCATGTGCGGGCGCGCCTACCAGCCGCGGCAGCTCTGGATGTGGCCGAACGCGCGGATCAGCGTGATGGGCGGCGAGCAGGCGGCCTCGGTCCTGAGCCAGGTGAAACAGGAGCAGCGGGCCCGCCTCGGCAAGCCCATGAGCGACGAGGAGGCGGAGGCCCTCCGGGCGCCCATCCTCGCGAAGTACGAGGAGGAGGGGAGCCCCTACTACTCGACGGCGAGGCTCTGGGACGACGGCATCATCGCCCCCGCCGACACGCGGACCGTCCTCGGGCTCGGGATCTCGGCCGCCCTCAACGCCCCCATCCCCGAGACGCGCTTCGGCGTGTTCCGCTTTTGAGCGAGGGGGTACCGTGCCGCACCCCCTCGAACCCCCGCCCGCTTCGCGGGAGTGAATCCCGCTTCGCTCGCAGCTCGTTGCTATGAGCCCACCGTACCGCGTCCTGCGGCACCGCGACTTCCGGCTCCTCTGGCTGTCGCAGCTCGTCTCGCAGACGGGCTCCCAGATGCAGACGGTGGCCCTCCACTGGCACGTCTACCTGCTCACGCGCTCGCCCCTCGCGCTGGGCGCCCTCGGCCTCACCCGGGTCGTGCCGATCATCCTCTTCTCGTTGTGGGGAGGAGTCGCGGCCGACCGCCTCGACCGCCGGCGGGTCATGTTCGCCACCCAGGCGACCATGTTGGCCGGAGCGGTGGCCCTCGCGGTCCTGACCCTCACCGGCCACGAGAGCCTCGCCGTGCTCTACGGCGCGAACGCGCTGCTCGCCGCGGCCGCCGCGTTCGACAACCCCGCCCGACAGGCCCTCGTCCCGAGGCTCGTCCCCGCCCCCGAGCTCGCCGCCGCGCTCAACCTCAACCTCACGATGTTCCACGCCGCGACCATCGGCGGGCCGGCGCTCGCGGGCCTCCTGATCGCCGGAACCGGCCTCCCCTCGGCCGGGCTCGCGGCCCTCGCGGCCCGCGGCGCCTCCCCGGACACGGCGCCGCTCGCCCTCATCTACGCCCTGAACGCCCTGTCGTTCGTCGGCGTCCTCCACGCCCTCGTCCTGATGCGCGCGTCGGGGCGCGTCGAGGCCGAGGGGGGGACGCACGAGCCTCCGCTCGCCGCCCTGCGGCAGGGCCTGCGCTTCGTCTTCCGGACGCCGATCATGGTCTGGACGACGGGCCTCGACTTCCTCGCCACCTTCTTCGCCGGCTCGCTGTCGCTCCTCCCGATCTTCGCCGACCAGGTGCTCCGCGTCGGCCCCGCCGGGTACGGGTGGCTCGTCGCCGCGCCGGCCCTCGGGGCCCTCGCCGGCTCCCTCTACACCTCCGTGCGCCACCTCCCGGCGCGACAGGGACGGCTCCTCCTCGGCTCCGTCGCCTCCTACGGCCTCGCGACCGTGGCCTACGGGCTGTCCCGCTCCTACTGGCTGACGTTCCTGGCCCTGGCCCTGAGCGGCCTCGCCGACCTCGTCTCGACCGTGATCCGCCAGACCCTGCGCCAGATGCTCACCCCCGACGGCCTCCGCGGCCGCATGACCTCGGTCAACATGATCTTCTTCATGGGCGGGCCGCAGCTCGGCGAGCTCGAGGCCGGGTTCGTGGCGTCTCTCTTCGCCTCCGTCGCGCTCGGGGCCACGGTCTCGGTGGTGTCCGGCGGGGTCGGGACGGTCCTCCTCGCCGCCGGAGTCGCGGTCGCGGCGCCCGTCGTGCGCGGCTACGTCCAGCCCGTCGCCCCGCCTCGGGACTGATCCGTGGCCCACCTCGTGCTCGTCGGGACACTCGTCGTCTGGTCGTTCTCGTTCCTGGCCGCGGCGCGCCTGCGGCAGGACCTCGGCCTCGTGGACGCTCTCGGCGCGCGCTTCCTGCCCGTGCTCGCAGGCGCGGGGCTCCTCCTCGCCGGGCGCCGCCCGCTGCGCCTGCCGCGCGCCGCGTGGCTGCGGATCGCCGCCATGGGGCTCCTCGGTGTGCCCGTCTACAACCTCGCCTTCCTCTACGGCCTGAAGACCGTGCCCACCGGTACCGCCTCCCTCATCATCGCCACGAACCCCGTCTTCACCGTCGTCCTCGCCCGCCTCTTCCTCCGCGAGGCGTTCGGCCTCCGCCGCCTCGCCGGCCTCGGGATCGCCCTGGCCGGCGTGTTCGTCGTCATCCGCTACGGCACCGACAAGCCGGTGGACTGGCCGTACCTGACGAGCGCGCTCGTTCTCACCCTCGCCCCTCTCGCCTGGGCCGGGTACACCGTGATCGGCCGCGGGCTGCCCGCCGACGCCGACGCCTTCGACACGACGTACGCGCTCCTCTTCGTCGGGAGCCTGCCCCTCCTCGTCCTCGCGACGCCCGCCCTCGGCCGCCTTCTGCTCGCCAGACCGGGTGCCCTGGGCGCGGCGCTCTACCTGGCCGTGCCGTGCACCCTCGTCGGCTACGCGGCCTGGATCTGGGCCCTCAAGCGGCTGCCCGCGGGCGAGGTGGCGGCCTTCGTCTTCCTGAACCCGCCTCTCGCCAACCTCTGGGCGCGCCTCTTCGACGGGGCGCGGCTCGAGCGGCCGTTCCTCCTCGGCGCCGCCACCCTCCTGGCCGGCGTCGGGGCGATCGTCCTCCCCCTGAAGCGGGAAGGCGTGCCGGCCGCGAGGCCGCCGGCGGGCACGGCCCGCGGCTCCCCCGTGGCATACTGACCTCCGGATGTCCTCGCCGCGCGTCGCGCTCACGCTCGACGGGCCGGTGGCCCACGTCGTCCTCGCCCGGCCCGAGGTGCGCAACGCCTTCGACGGGGCCATGGTGCGCGACCTTCGGGAGGCCGTCGGGGCCGTCTCGGCCCGGGACGACGTGCGGGTGGTCGTGCTCGCCGGCCGGGGCTCCGTCTTCTGCGCTGGCGCCGACCTCGCGTGGGTGAGACGCACCTCGGGGCTCACCGTCGAGGAGAGCGTCGCCGAGGCCCGGGCTCTCCTCGACCTCTTCGAGACGATCGACCGCTCGCCGAAGGCCGTGGTGGCCGCCGTCCAGGGCGCGGCCCTCGGCGGCGGGGCGGGGCTCGTCGCGGTGGCCGACGTCGCGGTGGCCGAGGAGAGCGCCCAGATCGGCTTCACCGAGGTCAGGCTGGGTCTCGTGCCGGCCGTGATCTCGCCCTACGTGGTGCGGAAGATCGGCCTCGCGGCGGCGCGCGAGCTCTTCCTGACCGGGGAGCGGTTCAACGCGAAACGGGCGGCCGCGCTCGGCCTCGTCCAGCGCGTGGTCGCGCCGGGCGACCTCGACGCCGCGGTCGACGAGCGGGTGGGCGAGCTCCTCCGGGCCGCTCCGGGCGCGGTGGCGGCGGCGAAGGCGCTCCTGCGCGCGGTGGCCGGGCGCCCCGTCGAGAGCGTGGGCGACCTCGTTTGCCAGGCCCTCGCCGAGCGGCGTGCCTCCGCCGAAGCCGCGGACGGCCTGCTCGCCTTCCTGGAGAAGCGCAAGCCCGGCTGGGTGGCGTAGTGCCGCTCTTCCGGAAGGTGCTCGTCGCCAACCGCGGCGAGATCGCGGTGCGCATCGAGAGGACCTGCCGCGTTCTCGGGATCCCGACCGTGGCCGTCTTCTCCGAGGCCGATCGGACCGCCCGCCACGTGCGCGAGGCCGACGAGGCGGTCGGGATCGGGCCCGCGGAGGCGGCGGAGTCGTACCTCTCGATCGAAAGGATCGTCGCCGCCGCCCTCGAGGCGGCGGCCGACGCCGTGCACCCCGGCTACGGCTTCTTGAGCCAGAACGGCGACTTCGCCGACGCGGTGAGGGACGCCGGGCTCGTGTTCGTGGGCCCGCCCGGCGACGTGCACCGGCGGATGGGCGACAAGCGGGCGGCGCGGCGGCTGATGGCCGCGGCCGGCGTGCCGGTCCTGCCCGGCTACGACGGGGACGACCAGGCCGACGCGGCGCTCCTCGGCGAGGCTCGCCGGGTCGGCTGGCCGCTGATGATCAAGCCCTCCCGCGGTGGCGGGGGCAAGGGGATGCGGATCGTGCGCGAGGAGGCCGGCTTCCAGGACGCCCTCGCCTCCTCCCGGCGCGAGGCGAAGGCGGCCTTCGGGGACGACGCCGTGGTCCTCGAGCGCTTCGTCGAGCGGCCGCGCCACGTCGAGGTCCAGGTGATGGCCGACGGCGAAGGCCGCGCGGTGCACCTCGGCGAGCGCGAGTGCTCCGTCCAGAGGCGGCACCAGAAGGTCGTGGAGGAGGCGCCGAGCCCCGCCCTCGGGCCGGAGGAACGGCGGACGCTCTGCGCGGCGGGGGTCGAGGCGGCCCGGGCCGTGGGCTACGTCAACGCCGGGACCGTCGAGTTCCTGCTCTCGCCCGACGGCTCCTTCTCGTTCCTCGAGATGAACACGCGCCTGCAGGTCGAGCATCCCGTCACCGAGGCGGTCACGGGTCTCGACCTCGTCCGCCTGCAGCTCGAGTCGGCGGCGGGCCGCCCTCTGTCCCTCTCCCCCGAAGACGCGGTCCCGCGAGGACACGCACTGGAGTGCCGCCTCTACGCCGAGGATCCGTCGAACGACGACCTCCCGTCCCCGGGACGCGTCCTCCACCTCTCGGAGCCCGCGGGCCCGGGGATCCGCGTCGACTCAGGCCTCGACACGGGCTCGGAGGTCACCGTCCACTACGACCCGCTCCTCTCCAAGATCGTGACGTGGGGCCAGTCGCGGGCGGAGGCGATCGAGAGGATGCGCGACGCTCTCCGCCGCACCGTGGTCCTCGGCGTCCCGACCAACCTCGCGCGCCTGCGGGCGATCGTCGAGCATCCCGCCTTCGCGGCGGGGGATCTCCACACCGGCTTCATCGGGGCGCACCTGCGGGAGCTGACGCCCCGGCCGTGCCCGCCACTGGAGGCGATCGCGGCCGCCGCCGCCGCGCTGGCCCTCGAGGGAGGGCGGGACGGCCGCGAGCGCCGCGCCGCGCCCGACCCCTGGTCGAGCCTCGGGCCGTGGCGTCTCGGCGGAGGAGCGTGATGCGGCTCCGCTGCGGAGAGGAGACCTTCGACGTCCAGGTCCGCGAAACGAAGCGGGGCCTCGAGGCGCAGGTGGCCGGGCGCGCGATCCGCTTCGCCCTCGAGCGCGCGAGGCCGGGCGTCTTCGTCGTCCGGGACGGCGCGCGCTCCACGACGCTCCACCTCGTCGCGGACGGTACCGTCCTGCACCTCTCCTGGGACGGCGTCGCCTACGCCCTCCTCGTGGAGCGCGAGGGCGCGCGGACCGCGCACCGGCCGGACCCCGACGCCCTCGAGACGCCGATGCCGGGGCGGGTCGCAGCGGTCAAGGTCGCGCCCGGCCAGCCGGTGGCGAAGGGAGAGGAGCTCCTCGTGGTCGAAGCCATGAAGATGGAGAACGCGCTCCGCGCCCCGAGAGACGGCGTCGTGCGGGCGGTCCACGTCGCGGCCGGCGACCGGGTCGTCCCCGGGCGGGCGCTCGTGGAGATCGAGTGAGGCTCCCCCCTCGGGTCACGGTCGTCGAGGTCGGGCCGCGGGACGGCCTCCAGAACGAGGCCGCGTTCCTCACCGTCGAGGACCGCGTCGGCTTGTGCGACCGGCTGGTCGCGGCCGGACTGCCCGTGGTCGAGGTGGGGGCGTTCGTCTCGCCGCGCTGGGTCCCGCAGATGGCGGGCTCCGACGAGGTGCTGCGGCGGGTGGCGAAGCGCGCCGGGGTGAGGCTGCCCGTGCTCGTCCCCAACCGCGAGGGCTACGAGCGGGCGCGGGCGGCCGGGGCCCGCGAGATCGCGGTGTTCACCGCGGCGAGCGAGACGTTCAGCCGGAGGAACACGAACGCCTCGATCGACGAGTCGTTCGCCCGCTTCGCCGCGTTCCTGCCGGACGCGAAGCGCGAGGGGCTGCGCGTCCGGGGCTACGTGTCGACCTGCTTCGGCTGCCCCTACGAGGGAGAAGTGGCTCCGGATCGGGTCCTCGCGGTCGCCCGCCGTCTCGTGGACGAGGGCTGCGACGAGGTGTCGATCGGGGATACCATCGGGGTCGCGGTGCCGACTCAGGTGGCGGAGGTGGTCGGACGGCTGGCCGAGGCGGTGCCCGTGGACCGCCTCGCCGCGCACTTCCACGACACCCGGGGCACGGCTCTCGCGAACGTGCTCGCGGCCATGCAGGAGGGCGTGAGCGTCGTGGACGCCTCGGCCGGCGGCCTCGGGGGCTGCCCCTACGCCCCCGGCGCCTCCGGCAACCTGGCCACCGAGGATCTCCTCTACATGCTCCACGGGATGGGGATCGAGACGGGCGTGGACCTCCGCGCGGTGGCCGCGGCCTCGCGAGCCCTCGCCGGGCGGCTCGGGCGGGAGCTGCCCTCCCGCTACCTCCAGGCGGGGCCGGAGCCGGCGCGGAAGGCGGCGCCTTGAACGAGACCGCCACGATCCTGGTCGTCGACGACCTGCCCGCCAACCGCGACCTCATGAGCCGGCGGCTCGAGCGCTCCGGCTTCCGCGTCCTGACCGCGGCGAGCGGACCCGAGGCGCTGGAGCTGATCCGCCGCTCGCCGGTCGACCTCGTGCTCCTCGACATCATGATGCCGGGCATGACGGGGCTCGACGTCCTGCGCGCCGTGCGCTCCACGCGGGCGACGGCGACCCTCCCCGTCATCATGGTGACGGCGAAGACGGACAGCGAGGACGTGGTCGAGGCCCTCTCCCTCGGCGCCAACGATTACGTCACGAAACCGGTGGACTACCCGGTGGCGCTCGCGCGGATCCGGGCGCACCTGCGCACCCGGCAGGCCATGCAGGCGGCGTCCTCGCCCACCGTCGAGCCCCTGAACCCGGCCCAGGCCGTTCCGGGCGCGGTCCTCGACGGCCGCTACCGGCTCGACTCGCTGATCGGCGGCGGCAGCTTCGGCACCGTCTTCCGGGCGAGCCATCTCGAGCTCGGCCGGGAGGTGGCGGTGAAGATCCTGGCCACGAGCGCGGGGACCGACCCCGAGGCGCTCGCCCGGTTCCGGCGGGAGGGCGCCTCCGCCTGCCGGGTGCAGCACGCGAACGCGGTGGCCGTCCTCGACTTCGGGGTGAACCAGGGCGGGGTGGCGTACCTCGTGATGGAGCTGCTCAAGGGCCGCTCGCTCGACCGGGAGCTCGAGGAGAAGAGCCGCCTCTCGCCGCTCCGCTGCGCCGAGATCGTGGTGCCGGTCTGCTCGGCCCTCGCCGCCGCTCACGCCGCAGGCGTCGTGCACCGCGACATCAAGCCCTCGAACGTCTTCCTCCACCAGACGCCGCAGGGGGAGATGCCGAAGATCCTCGACTTCGGCATCGCCAAGATGGCGGGCGAGGCCGCGATCGGCCAGAGCCTCACCGTCGACGGATCGCTGCTGGGCACGCCCGCCTACATGGCCCCGGAGCGCTTCCGCCGGGGCAGCTACGGGACGAAGTCGGACATCTACAGCGTCGGGGCGATGCTCTACGAGATGCTCACCGGCCGGCTGCCGTTCGTCCCCAGCTCGGCCGACCCGCTCGCGCTCGTGGCGATGCAGGCCGAGGAGGACCCCCCGCCGCTGCGCCCCCGCTGCCCGGACGCCTCTCCGGCCCTGGAGGCGCTCGTGAAGTCCGCCCTCAGCCGCGACCCCGACGTGCGGCCGGCCGCCGACCGCCTCGCGCGACGCCTCGCCATGGTCGTGGCCGATCCGTTCACCCCCCTCGACGAGGAGCCGGCGGCGCCGGGCGGCACGTCCCGCGTCGATCCCTGACCGGCGGCGCCCCGGGGATGGACTAAACTCCGAGCGGGCGTGGGACGCTCGCACCCCGCCCGGGAGAGCGTCATGGCCTACAGGATCCGCCGCGTCGAGTACTTCCACGCCACGGTCGTGGACCAGCCAGGCGAGGCCTACAAGGTGCTCCACGCCCTCGCCGGCCTGGGGGTCGACCTCCTGGCCTTCACCGCCGTCCCGGTGGGCCCTGACAGCACCCAGCTCACGCTCTTCCCCGAGGACCCCGGGAAGATGAAGAGCGAGGCCCGGAAGGCGGGGATGGCCCTCGACGGCCCTCACCGCGCGCTCCTCGTGCAGGGCGACGACGAGCTCGGCGTGCTCGCCGGCGTGCACGAGAAGATCTACCGCGCGAACGTGAACGTCTACGCCTCGAGCGCGATCGCCGACGGCTTCGGCAAGTACGGCCACATCATCTACGTCCGGCCCGAGGACTACGAGCGGGCGGCGAAGGCGCTCGCGATCTGAGCCGACGGCCCGCGGCCGCGCGCCTTGACACTCCCCGGGCGCGCTGGGGATCATTTGGAGGACGCCGGGAGCGGAGGAGGATCTCGTGATGGGGAAGCGGCTTCGACGACTCATGGCGGGCCTCCTGGCCGCGCTCGTCCTCGTACCGACGCCCTGGGCGTCCGCGGAGCGCATCCCCTCCCGCGCGGAGGACGAGGCGGCCGCGCGCCGAGCCGATCTGACGCACGTGCGGGACGCGCTCGCCCGCGACGAGGTGGCGCGAGCGCTCGCGGCGCAGGGGCTCTCGGCGGGCCAGGTCGAGGAGCGGCTGACGCGGCTCTCGGACGAGGACCTCCGCCGCCTGGCCGCCAACCTCGACCAGATCCAGGCCGCGGGGGACGTGCCGAAGTACATCTGGATCCTGCTCGCGGTCTTCCTCGTCGCCTCGACGCTGGCCATCATCTTCTGACGGTCGGGCCGGTGGTCGGACGTCGAGCGGCGCTCCTCGGCCTGTGCGCTCTCCTCGGCCTGCCGGGCTGCGTCTCGATGCCCCCGAGATCGCGCGCCCCGGGCCCCGACGCCCGGGTCGTCCCCGGCGTCACGCTTCGCGTGTTCCCCGGCGACGCGTGCGGCCCGGGCAGCCTCGCCCTGGTCCTGAACGCGCTGGGGGACGACGTCGCGGAGCGGGACCTCGCCGCGGCCCTGCCCCGGGCCCCGGGCGGGGGCGTGCTGTCGGTGGACCTGCTGCTGGCCGCGCGTCGCCGGGGCTTCGACGCCGCTCTCGTGGCGGGGACGGCGGAGGAGATCCGCAGCGAGGTCGCGAGCGGGCGGCCGGCCGTGCTGATGCTGAGGCTGCTGGATCTGCCCGGCCATCGGCGGGACGTCCATCACTACGTGGTCGCCGACGGGAGCGATCCCTCAGGCGGGCTCTTCCGCTTCCAGTTCGGCGATGGGAAGGCCCGCTGGGCTCCTCTCGCCTCGGTGGAGAAGGGCTGGGCCGCCACCGCCCACGCCCTGCTCGTCGTCTGGCCGTCGGCCGAGTCCGATGCGGCTCTTCGCCGGGCCGTCGCCCTCGAGAGCGCGGGTCGGATCGACGATGCGGTCGCGCTCTACCGGCAGGTGCTGACCGTACGCCCGGACTCCGTGCGCGCCTGGGTCGACGTCGGCAACGCGGAGGCGACCCGCCGCCGGACCGACGCGGCGGAGGAGGCCTACCGCCGGGCGCTCGACAGGGCGCCCGAGGACCGGGACGCCCTCAACAACCTCGCCTGGCTCCTGCTCGAGCAGGGCACGCGGCTCGAGGAAGCGGAGGCCCTCGCGGAACGGGCCGCGCGCCAGCCCGGACCGGACCGGCCTCTCGCCCAGGACACTCTCGGGCGCATCCAGCTCGCCCGCCGGCTCTGCGCGGAGGCGGCTCGCACCTTCTCCGAGGCCCTCGCCGAGGCTTCGGAGGCTCCAGAGGCGACGCGGGCCCGGCTCCGGGACGGCCTCGACCGTGCCCGGAGCTGCGGCGACCCCGGCCGTTGATCCGGCGCCGGGCGCCGGGCTACCGCCACTTCAGCGACAGGTCCTGCAGGGCGCCGACGCCGCGCAGCCGCGCCTCGAGGCGCCACTTGGAGCCCGCCTTGAAGTTGCCCCAGATCGACTCCTTCTTGACGTTCTCGTCCCAGGTGACCTGGACCCGGACCTCGTGCCGCCCCGGCTCGACCTTGAACGAGTCGAGCAGGCTGCCCTTGCGCAGCTCGAGCCCGGCGAAGCGCTTCGTCACCCGGCTACGGAGGTCCTCGTCCATCATGACCTTCTCGTCGACCCACACCCGCAGCCTCCCGCTCTTCAGCGTGTGCCCGAAGTCGACGCTCACCGTCGCGGCGTCGGGCCCGGCGAGGAGGGAGACGACCCGGCCGAGCGCGCTCCCGACGGTGCCTCCGGTCGAGGCGCTCGCGGGTGAGGGCGCGGGCGTGCCTTCCGGGCTGGCCGAGGCCTTGACCGGCGCCGACGCCTCCTCGCTCGGCGCCGAAGGGGAGGGGTTCAGCGCCTGGCGCGGGGCGAGCCTCGCCCGAACGAGGAAGCCCGCGCCGACGACGGCGGCCACGCCGAGGGCGGCGAACAGCAGCTTCGCCCGCGGCCCGACGGCCGCCCCTCGCCCGGTCGTCCCTCCCGGGCTCGGGGGCGCGGCGGCGCGCGGCGACGCGATCGGGCTGCGCGACGAGACGACCGTCGCCCCTCCATCCACGGGCGGCGCCGCCGCCGCGGCGGCCCGAGGGCGCGCTCCGGAGAGAAGGGCGCGCAGGTCCTCGGCCAGCGCCCGCGCGCTCGGGTAGCGGTCCGCCGGGTCCTTGGCGAGGCAGTGGGCGAGGACCGCGTCCACGCCCTCGGGGATCCCGGGCGCGACGCGCGACGGGGGCGGAGGGTCGGCCTGGACCACCTGGAACATGATGCCGTGGACGCTGTCGCCGGCGAAGGCGCGGCGGCCGGTGAGCGCCTCGTAGGCCACGGCCCCCAGCGAGAAGAGGTCGGAGCGGGCGTCCACCGGGCGGGCGAGGGCCTGCTCCGGCGACATGTAGAGAGGGGTCCCGAAGAGCTGGCCCGCCGCGGTGAGCTGCGAGGCGTCGAGCTTCGCGATGCCGAAGTCCATGACCTTCGGCTCGCCGGAGGCGAGCACCATGATGTTGGCGGGCTTGACGTCGCGGTGCACGATGCCGTGCTCGTGCGCGTGGTGGAGGCCCTCGGCCACCCGTTCCACGAGCGACAGCGCCTCCGGCCAGGGAAGCGGAGCCCTCTCCGCGAGGATGGCCTGGAGCGTGCTGCCCTTCAGGAGCTCGAGCGCCATGAAGAGGTCGCCTGTGGAATCGCGGCCCACGTCGTGCACGACGACGATCGCGGGGTGGGAGAGACGCGCGGCGGCCCGCGCCTCGTTGAAGAAGCGCTGCTCGTAGGTCGAAGTCCCGCCCTCCGCGTCCTCGAGCCCGGTCCGGACGACCTTCAGGGCCACGTCGCGGTCCAGGTCGCGGTCGTAGGCGCGGTAGACGACGCCCATCGTCCCCCGGCCGAGCTCGGCGCGGATCTCGTAGCGGCCGGCGATCTCGGACGGCTGCGCCATGGCGTCGTTCTCAGGGGGCGCGTTGGCCGGGCCCCCGTCCTTCCCGGGGCCGGCCAGAGGGTGAGACGTGCCCTCGCGGAGCGCGGCTCCGCGAGGGCGATTGTAGCGTGAGCCGCCCCCGGCCGGAGAGGCTAGGCCGCCTCCGCCTTCGTCGAGACGGCGCTCAGCGCGTGGAGCATCTCGCTCGCGCTCTGCCAGCGTCGCGCCGCGTCCTTCTGCAGGCCCCTGAGGATGACGGCCTCGAGCTCGGCCGGCAGCCGGGGGTTGACGGTGCGAGGCCGGGGCGGCTGCTGCTGGACGTGGGCGACGACCACCGCCATCGGCGTCTCGCCCTTGAACGGCAGCTTGCCGGTGAAGATCTCGAAGAGCACCACCGACAGCGAGTAGAGGTCGGACCGGAAGTCCGCCGGCCGGCCCTGGGCCTGCTCGGGCGGGATGTAGTCGGGCGTCCCCATCACCGTGCCCGCCATGGTGAGGCCGGATCCGCCCGGCTCCACCGAGGACACCCGGGAGATCCCGAAGTCCATGATCTTGAGCTCGGCCGTCTCGGGCAGGATGAGCATGTTCTGGGGCTTCACGTCCCGGTGCACGACGCCGCCCTCGTGGGCGGCCCCGAGGCCGTGGCACATCTGCTTCGCGATCGAGAGGCCGACGCCGAGGGGAAGGGCGCCGCGGTTCCGGACGACGTCTTTGAGGGTCACGCCCTCGATGTACTCCATCGAGATGTAGGGGACCCCCTCCGCCTCGTCGAAGTCGTGCGTGCGAATGACGTTCCGGTGCGTGATCCGCCGGGCGAGCTTGATCTCCTGCTTGAAGCGCTCGAGGATCGACGGGTCCTTGGCGACCATGTCCGGCCGGAGCACTTTGAGCGCCACCACCTCGTCGAGCTTCCGGTCGCGGGCGCGGTAGACGATGCCCATCCCGCCCTTGCCCACCGTGCCCAGGATCTCGTAGCGGTCGGCGAAGAGCCGGCCGCGCGGCAGCACTCCCCCGGCGGCCGGCAGGGCGACGGTGGGGGCGTTCCCGGGGAGCGTTCCCGCGAGAAGCTGAGCGCCTCCCATGGGCGGGCTGCCCGTCGTCGCCGCCCGGAGCGCGGTCATGCCTTCCCGGAGGAAGGAGATCATCTGCTCCTTCTCGCGCAGGTCGGCCAGGAGCCCGTTGAAGGCCCGCGCCAGGGAGGCGATCTCGTCCCGCCCCGTGACGGCGACGGCGCCGGTCAGGGAGCCGTCGCGGATGCGCTCGACGAGCCCGGCGAGCTTCCGCACCGGGCCGGTGATGCGCGCCGCCGCGACCCAGGCCGCGACGAGGCCGAGCGCCATGACCCCGAGCGAGACGAGGACAAGGCTCCTCCGGAACTGGCGGAAGGCGGCGGTCTCCGCGGACAGGCTGCGGAGGGCGAGGGCGGAGCCGACCTCCTCACCGCCCGCGGCCCGGAGCGGTATCCGCACGCCGATGTGGCGGTCGCCGTCCAGGTCGACCTCGAACGGGGCCATCTCCGCCTGGGCCAGCTCGGGCCGGGAGACTGCGGCGGCGAGAGCGGGCTCGCGCGTGCCCAGGGAGGAGACCGACAGGCGGGGCGGCTGGCCCTTGGCCTGGACGACGAACGCGACCTCGCTGCGGGTGAGCCTCCGGATCTGGGCCGCGACCGCCTCGTTGAGGCCGTAGCCGGCCACGAGCACTCCGACGAGCGCGGGCCCGGTCTGCATGGGAACGGCCACCGCGCTGTAGAGCCGGTCCCCCTGGCGCCACAGGGTCGCCGCGTCGTCGCCGTCGAGCGCCCGCCGCACCAGAGGGTCGGAGGCGAGGTTGTCCCGCGTCGCCGAGGGGCGGTCCGTCCGCGCCACGAGGACGCCCTGGGCGTCGGTCGCCATCATGAAGTCGGCCCCGAGGTCCTGGCCCCGCTCGCCGAGCGAGTCGAGGGTGGTCGCCTGGTCCCGCTCGGCGAGCGCGGCCTTGAAGTAGGGGTCGTTGGCGAGGACCCGCACCCCGAGCTTCAGCTTGTTGAAGCGGTCGGCCTGGATCGCCTGCCAGACGTCACGCGTCTCCTTGAGGCCGGCGTCGATGGTCGACCGCGCGAGGCGGTCCGCCTGCACCGTGGTGAAGGCGAGGGTCCCGCCCACCAGGAGGACCACGAGGGCGGCGATGAAGAGCAGGATCTTGCCGGTCAGTCCCATCGCGGGAGGCTCTCCTTCAGTACCGGTCGCCGGCCTCGTAGTCCTTCCCGAACTTGTTCTTGTGCGGCGCGCGCTTCCACTGCGAGGCGTCGAGGGTGAGCGAGAGCTCCACGACGCCCGACTCCGGGACCGTGACCGTCTGCGAGGCCTCTCCGGAGCGCTCGTGCCACGCCTTCACCACCCAGGTGCCCGGTGGGACGTTCGCGATCTCGAACTCCCCGGCCCCGCCGGGGCGGGTCCAGAACGGGTTGTCGCGCACCAGCACGAAGGCGCTCATCTGCGGGTGGATGTTGCAGTATACGCGCACGAGCCCCGGCACCTTGAACGTCCACGCCCCGCTCTTCGGCCTCTTGTAGAGGTCGAGGTCGAACCGGTTCTCGCCGGACACGGAGAAGACGTTGTGGAAGATCGGGTCCTGGTTCGGGAACTCGACGGTGCCGCCGACCGTCACCACCGCCACCCGCGGGACGAACGCCTTGGCCTTCATCGTGATCACCGCGTTCGACGGCGGCGCCTTCACGCGCGGCCCCTCCACCCAGACGACCGCCTCGTCCGCGTCGGACGCCTTCCCGCCGCCCTTGTCCCTCACGTCGACGTGCCCCCGCAGCGTGCCGGCGGCGACGGGCGCGGCGGCGAGCAGCAGGACGGCGCCCATCGAGGCTCGGCTCATCGAAGCACGGTCCTTTCCGAGGTTCAGGCGAGTCTAGCAAGTTGCCGGGCCCGCGCCAACGCTCGGGCGAGGGCGGGGCCGGGCGCTATAATCACGCCCCCGAATGAGCGTGCTCCTCGCCCTCTTCCTCGCCGCCTCGGTCGACGGCGAAGCGGCCCTCCGCCACGCCTCGGCCCTCGCCGCCCTCGGCCCGCATCCGTGGGGCTCGCCGCGCGGCCAGGCCGCCGCGCTGTACGTGGCGGCGCAGCTTCGGGAGGCGGGCCTCGACGAGGTCGAGCTCCAGCCGTTCGAGCGCCAGGGCGCGCGCGGCACGAACGTCGTCGCCACGCTGCGGGCGCGGGGCGAGGAGTTCGTCCTCGTCGGCGCCCACCACGACACCGTGCCCGAGGCGCCCGGGGCCTACGATGACGGGAGCGGCGTCGGTCTCCTGATCGAGCTCGCGCGCGCGCTGGCCCGGGACGAGGTTCGCCCGCGGACGGTCGTCTTCGCCTCGTTCGACGG
>DATJYX010000050.1:0-54231 GCA_035577965.1 Vicinamibacteria bacterium
GCTGCCCGCGGCCGAGCCGCGGCCGGGCCCGACCGGGATCCCCCGCTCCTTCGCGTAGCGGATGAAGTCCCAGACGATCAGGAAGTAGCCCGAGAAGCCGACCCGCTGGATGACCCCCATCTCCTTCTCGAGCCGGGCCTCGTAGTCGGCGAGCGGGTGCCGGAGCCGCCCCGCCGCGGCCAGTGGCTCGAGGGCGAGTCGCCTCTCCGCGAACCCGTCGCGGGTGACCTTCTCGAAGTAGCTCAAGGTCGTGAAGCCGGGAGGCACGTCGAAGGCGGGCAGCGTCGACACGCCCTCCAGCGTGAAGTCGCACATCTCGGCGATCTCGACCGTCGAGCGCAGCGCCTCCGGGTGGTCCGGGAAGAGGGCGGCCATCTCCTCGGCCGACCTCAGGTAGAACTGGTTCGTGTCGAACCGCAGCCGGTCCGCGTCGGCCACCTTCTTCCCGGAGCCGATGCAGAGGAGCACGTCGTGGGCCTGGTGGTCGTCCCGGTGCAGGTAGTGGGCGTCGTTGGTGGCGGCGAGCTTCAGACCCGTCTTCTGGCGGACGCGCAGCAGGCCCTGGTTGACGCGCCGCTGGTCGGGGAGGCCGTGCTCCATCACCTCGAGGAAGAAGCGGTCCCGGCCGAAGATCTCGCTGAAGAGCCCGACGCTCTGGAGGGCCGCATCCTCCGCCCCGGCCAGGACGTGCCCGGCGACCTCGCCGGAGAGGCAGCCGGAGAGGCCCACCAGGCCCTGGCTGTGCTTCGCGAGCAGGTCCTTGTCGATGCGGGGGCGGTGGTAGAAGCCCTCCAGGTAGCCGGCGGAGACGAGCTTCACCAGGTTGTGGTAGCCGGCGTCGCTCGCGGCGAGGACGGTGAGGTGGTCGTAGGCGTCCGATGCGCTCTGGGCCTGACGGTCGAACCGGCTCCCCGGCGCGACGTACACCTCGCAGCCGAGGATGGGCTTCACGCCCTTCTCCCGGCACGTGTCGTGGAAGGCCACCGCCCCGAACATGTTGCCGTGGTCGGTGATGGCCATCGCCTTCATGCCGAGGCGGGCTGCCTCCTCCACGAGCTCGTCGAGGCGGCACGCCCCGTCGAGCAGGCTGTACTCGGTGTGGAGGTGGAGGTGGACGAAGTCCGGCTTCGTGCTCATTCCCACTCGATCGTCGACGGCGGCTTGCTGCTCACGTCGTAGACCACCCGGTTGATGCCGTGCACCTCGTTCACGACCCGGCTGGACACGCGAGCCAGCAGCTCGTAGGGGAGGCGCACCCAGTCCGCCGTCATGCCGTCGAGCGACTCCACCGCCCGCAGCGCGACCGTGTACTGGTACGTGCGGTCGTCGCCCATGACGCCGACCGAACGGACGGGAAGGAGGACCGCGAACGACTGCCACACCTTCCGGTAGAGCCCGGCCGCCTTGACCTCCTCGACCAGGATGGCGTCGGCCTCCCGCAGGAGGTCGAGCCGCTCCTTCGAGACGGGCCCCAGGCAGCGCACGGCGAGGCCCGGCCCCGGGAAGGGCTGGCGGTAGACGAACTCCTCGTCGAGGCCGAGCTCGAGGCCCGCCTTGCGGACCTCGTCCTTGAACAGCCAGCGCAGGGGCTCGACGAGCTTGAACTGCATCGACCGCGGCAGCCCGCCCACGTTGTGGTGGCTCTTGATCACCGCCGAGGGCCCGCGCACCGAGGTGGACTCGATCACGTCGGGGTAGAGCGTGCCCTGGGCGAGGAACGCGGCCTTGCCAGCCCGCCGCGCCGAGGCCTCGAACACCTCGATGAACTCCCGGCCGATGACCTTCCGCTTCCGCTCCGGGTCCTTGACCCCCTCCAGCCGGGCCAGGAACCGCCGCGAGGCGTCCACGAAGACGACCCGGAGGTGCAGCCGCTCGGCGAAGCGACGGCGCACCTGCGCCGCTTCGTCCTTTCGCAGGAGGCCGTTGTCGACGAAGACGCAGGTCAGGCGCTTGCCGATCGCCCGGTGAACGATCAGCGCGGCCACCGCCGAGTCTACCCCTCCGGAGAGGGCGCAGATCACGCGGCCCTTCGGCCCCACCTGCTCGCGCACCCGCTCCACGGCCTCCTCGACGAACGAGCGGGCGTTCCAGTCCCGGCGGCAGCCGCACGCGTCCAGGAAGTTGGTGAGGACCTTGGTTCCCTCCTCGGAGTGCACGACCTCGGGGTGGAAGAGCATGCCGAAGAGCCGGCGCGAGGGGTCCTCGATGGCCGCGATCGGGTTCGTCTCGGTCTCGCCGACCACGCGACAGCCCGGGGGCGCCCGCCGGATGTCGTCGCCGTGGCTCATCCACACCCGGCTGCGCGGGGGAAGGCCGCGGAAGAGCGTGCCCCCCGGCTTCGGCGAGAACACCGCCTGCCCGTACTCGCGGTGACCCGAGCGCTTCACTTCCCCGCCCAGGACGTGGCTCATGAGCTGCATGCCGTAGCAGATCCCGAGCACCGGCACGCCCAGGGCGAACGCCTTGGGGTCGCACCGGGGAGCCCCGCGCTGGTGGACGCTGTCCGGCCCCCCGGACAGGACGATGCCCTTCGGACGGCGCGCGGCCAGGGACTCGGCCCGGGTCCCCGGAGGGAGGATCTCGGAGTAGACCTGCAGCTCGCGCAGGCGGCGCGCGATGAGCTGGGTGTACTGCGAGCCGAAGTCGAGGATGAGGACGGTCTCTCTCTCCATGGCCCCCTTGGAGGCGGGGATTATACCTTCGGCGTCGCCACGACGAGGGGCGCCGCCGTCGCGCCGCGGCACCAGGAGCCCCGAGGCCTCGGTGTATAGTGCGGCTCCCGTGTCCAGGAGCCTCGCCTCCCTCTCCATCGCCCTCCTCCTCGCCGCCTGCGCGGCGAAGGGACCCGCTCCTGGCCCGCCGCTCTTCCCGTTCGCCCCGTCGTGGAAGACGCTCCTCGGCGACTTCGTCGTCGCGCCCCTGGTCGCGGACGGGCACCGAGTCTACGTCGCGAGCCGTGACGCCGCCGTGCGCGCCCTCGACCCGCCCACCGGCGCCGTGATCTGGAAGGCCGAGGGTCTCCCGGGCCGACTGAGCGCCGCGGACGGCGTGCTTCTCGCCCGGAGCGAGGACGGAACGCTGTCGAGCCTGCAGCCCCGGACGGGCGCCCTCCGGTGGCGAACGGAGACCGGCGTGGGCGGCACGCTTCCCGCCGTCGTCGACGGCGATCGAGCGCTCGTCGCCGGCAAGGGCCTCGCCGCGGTGGACCTCGTGAGCGGCCGCGTGCTGTGGAAGGACGAGACGGGCGCCGCAACGACGGCCCCGCCCGTCGCCTGCGGCCCCCGCCTGCTCGCCGGCGAGGGCGACGGAACCCTGCGGTGCCGCGACCGCGCCACCGGCCTCACCCTCTGGACACTGCGCACCGGACGGGCGCTCCTCGCTCCCCCGCTCGTGGACGAGGGGCGCCGTCGCCTCTACCTCGGCACCACGGACCGGCGCATCCTCGAGGTCTCGATCGACAATGGCGAGCGGGGCTGGGCCTGGCGAGTGGGCGCCGACATCGCCCACCCGGGTCTCCTCCTTCCCGGCCGCGTCCTCTTCGCGTCCTTCGACGCCGTGCTCTACTCCCTTCACCGCGGCGGGAACCTGGCCTGGCGCGGGGCGCTCCCGTCCCGGCCGCTCTCCCCGCCCTTGCCCGTCGGACGCTACCTGCTCGTGGCCTGCCTCGAGAACGCGCTCGTGGCCTTCGCACCGGACACGGGCACGAGAGCCGGCGTCTTCCACACCCCGGCCGAGATCCGGACGCCCCCGATCCTCGCCGGCCCGCTCGTCGTCCTCGGCCTGCGCGACCGATCGGTCATCGCGTACGCACCGGCCGGCACTCCCGTGCCTCCGACGGAGCCCGCGCCGCCGCCGCCGGTTGTCCCCCCGGCGCCCGACCGGTAGACTCGATCACCGCTCCATGCTGCCTCTCCCCGTGCCACGGGCGTCCGCCGCCGACTGGCTCGAGCTCGCGAAGCCCCGCATCACGACGATGGTGGCGTTCACCGCGCTCGTGGGCTTCGTCACCGCCTCCCGCGACTCGCCCTGGACGGGGCTCCTGGCCGCCACCCTGGCCGGGACCGGCCTCGTCGCCGCCGGCGCGAGCGCCTTGAACCAGGTCATGGAGCGACACACGGACGCGCTCATGCTCCGGACCCGCTCGCGCCCGATCCCCGCCGGCCGCATCCGGCCCCCGGAGGCCGCGGGGTACGGGGCGATCCTGACCGCGGTCGGGCTCTTCACGCTGGCCTCCGTCTGCGGGCTCCTCGCGGCGACGGTGGCATTCTCCACCTGGGCGAGCTACCTCTTCGTCTACACGCCCCTCAAGAGCCGCACGCCTCTCGCGACGTTGGTCGGAGCGGTGCCCGGTGCCCTTCCCCCGGTCATCGGCTGGGCGGCCGCCGCCGACCGGCTCGACGGCGGCGCCCTCATCCTGTTCACGATCCTGTTCCTCTGGCAGATCCCGCACTTCCTGGCCATCGCGTGGCTCTACCGCGACGACTACGCGCGCGCCGGATTCCCGATGCTGCCGGTCGTCGATCGGGAGGGCAGCTTCACCGCGCGCCAGGCGGTCCTCAACAGCGTGGCTCTCCTCCTGGCGAGCCTCGCACCCCCATTGGCCGGACTCGCCGGGCCGACGTACGCCGCAGGGGCCTTCCTTCTCGGCGCGACGCTGACGCTCTTCGCTCTCCGGCTCGCCCGCGCGCGCGACCTCGTTGCCGCCCGCGCGCTCTTCCTGGCCTCGGTGCTCTACCTGCCCGCCCTCTCCACCCTGCTGCTGGCGGCACGCCGGTGAGCACGCACGACCTGCCCACGCTCAACGCCGGGCTCAACGCGGTCTCTTTCGTCCTGCTCCTCGTCGGCTGGGGGCTCGTCCGGCGCGGTCACCGCGGGGCGCACCGTGGGGTGATGCTGGCCGCGCTCACGACCTCGACGCTCTTCCTCGTCTCGTACCTCGTCTACCACGCCCGCGTGGGCTCGGTGCGCTTCCAGGGCGCGGGCCCGATCCGCTCCCTGTACCTCGGGATCCTGGCCAGCCACACGGTCCTGGCCGTCGCGATCGTGCCCCTCGTCCTCGTCACGGTGACGCGGGCGCTCCGGGGGCGCGTCGCTCGGCACCGCGCCCTCGCGCGATACACGCTTCCCCTCTGGCTGTGGGTCTCCGCTTCCGGCGTCGTCGTCTACTGGATGCTGTACCGGCTCTGACCGGCGATCACTTCGCGCGGACGCCGTGCGTCTCGTGGAAGGGATGCCCCTCGTAGACGCGGCCCAGGACCATCGCCTTCGGGAGCCCCTTCGTCTGTCCCCGCGGCTGGTGGGTGAGGGAGAAGGTCTTCTGCTTGTCGTTGGGAGAGGGGGCCTTCGGAAGCGATCCGCCCTCCACGCGCGCGACGACCACCGTGAGAAGCAGGAGCGCGACGACCGCCATGCCCTTCATCTTCCCCTCCCGGCCCCGAAACGAGCGACGCACCAACAGGATAGCCGGGGATCGCGTCCTTGACAAGCGGCCGGCGCCCCGCGCGTCCCGGCCGCGGTTCGCCCCCGCCGGCCGGCACACGACCCCGTCAGGGGGCCGTCGGCCTCCCTTCTCGCCGGGCGAAGGCATCGAGAACCACCTCGAGCGCCTTCTGCGGCAGGTCGAAGCGGGGGAGATCTTCGGGACGGGCCCACGCCGCCTCGAGGGCGTCCGAGGCCGCCCGTGCTTCGCCGGAACGCCACTCGCACAGGAAGTCGACGATGACGTAGTGGTAGAGGATCCGCCCGCCCTCGCGGTGGATGCGGTCGAAGACGGTCAGGACCTCGAGGGGCTCGACGACGAGCCCGGTCTCCTCCTCCATCTCGCGCACGACGGCCTGCTCGAGCGTCTCGCCGAGCTCAACCGTGCCGCCCGGCACCACCCAGCGGCCGTAGAGGGGCTCCTTCCCGCGCCGGATCAGCAGGACCCGTCCGTCCCGGACGACGACACCCCCGACTCCGACCACCGGCGCGGCCGGGGTCAACGCGCGGGCTGCGGCTCGTCGACCGTCCGCGGCTCCTTCGGCTCCGCACGGCGGCGCAGGGCGGAGAGGGCCCACGCGACCGGGCCCGACACCGTGTAGAGGCTCGTCAGGGCCAGGAGCGAGCCCTCCGGGTGGGCGGCGACGAGCAGGAAGAGGAGGGCGATCCCGAGGACGCTGATGTAGCTCCTCCGCCGGCGGAGGTCGATGCCCTTGAAGGACCGATAGCGGAAGGTGCTCACCATCAGGAAGGCGAGGACGACCACGAGAACGAGGACGAGAAGGGACTCCCACCGCTCGGCCGGCGGGTCCGGGAGGGCGAACACGACCGCCGCGACCTGGGCCGCCCCCGCCGGAATGGGAAGGCCGACGAAGAACCGGGCGTCGACCACGTGCCTCTGCACGTTGAAGCGGGCCAGGCGGAGGACGCCGCAGGCCAGGAACAGGAACGCGGCCGGCCAGCCGGCGCGAGGGATCGCCTGGAGGGCCCAGCAGTAGGCGAGGAGGGCCGGGGCCACCCCGAACGAGACCGCGTCGGCCAGGCTGTCGAGCTGGGCCCCGAACTCGCTCTGGGTGTTCGTCAGGCGGGCGATCCGCCCGTCGAGCACGTCGAGCACGACCGCCCCGCCGACGAGCGGCGCCGCGGCGGCAAAGTGCCCGTCGAGCGTCTTCACGATCGACCAGAAACCGAGGAACAGGTTGCCTGTCGTGAACAGGCTCGGCAGGATCGAGGCTCCCCGCCGGAAAGGACGAGAGCGTTCCAAGTCAGCTCCTCCACACCCCGGGCCCCCGCCCGGGGCGGAGGGCACGCGGCCCCGGGATCAGGGGTGGGCTTCGCCCACCCGCCGCCGCCGGGAGATCTCCTGCATCCGGTCCTTGACCTGCAGCTTCTTCTTCTTCAGCGTGGTCTCCTCCACCTGCTCCTCGTCGCTCAGGACGGCCTTCTCGGCCAGCTCGCCCAGCCGGCTCTCGTACTCGTGGTGCTGCGCCTCCAGCTGATGGTACTCGTCGGTGTCGACGGACATGGGCGAAACCGGTTCCTGCGGCATCGGCGCCTCCTGCCGGGTCTGAAGGAGACCCTCGAGTTGGGGTTGGTCGTGCATCGTCGGGGCCCGGAGCTGCCCCCTGACCCCTGCCGGGACGGTAGCACGCGACCTCGGCCAGTTCAAGGTTCCGCCTTCGTCTGCCGCGCGCCTGAGGAGCCGGGGCTCTCCCGGCTCAGGACGAGCGCGTCCTCGACCGGGTCACGGTAGTAGCCGCGGCGCACGCCGATCTTCCGGAAGCCGAGGGACCCGTAGAGGGCGAGCCCTTCCCGGTTGCCGGCCCGGACCTCGAGCAGGGCGCGGGTCGCCCCCGCTCGCCTCGCCCTGCCCAGGGCGAAGGCCACGAGCGACCGCGCGAGGCCTCGGCGCCGGTGCTCGGGGGCGACGGCCACGTTCATGACGTGCACCTCGTCGAGCACGAGGCGGAAGGCGCCGTAGGCGCGGATCGCCTCCCCCGCCCGCGCCTCGTCGCGCCCCGCGATCACGAACACCATGGGGGGCCGGGAGTACCTGATCTCGTCCGCGATCTGGGCCTCGCTCCAGGGGTGCGTGAAGGACTCGGCCTCGAGCCGCGCGAGCGCCGGGGCGTCCGACGGCTCGGCCCGCCGGAGGAAGACGCCCCGGCTCACGGCCGCGGCGGCCGGACGTCGGCGCCCCGGAGGTAGAGCGGCCGCAGGGCCGAAGGCGGAACGGTATCGCCGGCGTCGACCCGCAGAAGCGCCTGGAGGGCGAGAGGGCCCGCGAGGTAGCGCTCCGCCGCCGGAAACACGGCGCCCGGCGCGCCCGAGCCGATGGCCTCCCGGCTCCGGGCGTCGATCTCCCCGACGAAGGCCGTGCCCGGCGGCAGCCCCTCGAGGACGCGCGAGAGCGGCCCGACCGACCGGTCGCCGCGCAGGCGCCCCGAGCCGTCGTAGACGCCGGCGTAGACCTCGCCCCGGAACGCGTCGAGCAGGGCGACGATCGTGTCGGCTGCCCCCGCGGCCGAGGCGGCCAGGACGTCCAGCGTGGCGAGGCCGACGCAGGGACGCCCGGCGGCCACCGCGAGCCCCTGGACGCTGCCCAGGCCCACGCGCAGGCCGGTGAAGGAGCCGGGGCCGATCGTCACCGCGAAGGCGTCGACCTCTCGGGCGTCGAGCCCAAGGCCCGCGAGGAGGGCGGAAGCCGCGGACAGGAGCCAGCGGGAGTGTCCGTCCGCGGTCAGGACGCGCGCCTCGGCGAGAACCCCCTCCGGCCCCGCGACCGCGATGCTCCCCCGCGGGGTCGTGGTGTCGACCGCGAGCACGCGCACGAGCTAGCTTATACTCCACCTTCGTTCATGTCGTCGCCCGCCTCCACCGGTTGGCCCTTCGATTCCCGGGCCCGGGCCCTCGTCCAGACCCCCGCCATGCAGCAGTACCAGCGTCTGAAAGCCGAGTACCCCGACGCGCTCCTCTTCTTCCGCATGGGCGACTTCTACGAGCTCTTCTTCGAGGACGCCGTCGTGGCTGCGAAGGCCCTCGAGATCGCCCTCACCTCGCGGTCCAAGGACCAGGACGGGCAGCCGGTCCCCATGTGCGGCGTGCCCTGGCACGCTGCCTCCGCCTACATCGCGCGCCTCGTCCGCCAGGGCCATCGGGTCGCGCTCTGCGAGCAGATGGAGGACCCGCGGACGGCCAAGGGCGTCGTGAAGCGGGAGGTGGTCCGGGTCATCACTCCAGGCACCCAGCTCGAGGCGGCGGCCCTCGACGCCGCCGAGACGTCCTTCGTCATGGCGGTCGAGCCGGGGGCGTCGAGCGTCGGCGTGGCCTGGCTCGAGCCCACCACCGGCGAGTTCGTGGCCGCCGAGTGGGAGGGCGCCTCCCGCTTCGACCGCCTGCGCGACGAGATCGGCGCCACGCGCCCGCGCGAGATCCTGGCCCGCCGCGACGCTCCGCTCCCCGAGTGGCTCGCCGACCCTGCCCTGCCCGAGGGAGCCATCCCCCGGGCGCCCGTCGAGGACCGCTCCTTCGAGCCCGACCGGGCGCGTCGGGAGCTCCTCGCCCACTTCGGCGTCGCGACCCTCGAGGCCTTCGGCTGCGAGCGCCTCCCGTGCGCCGTCGCCGCCGCCGGCGCCGCCCTGCGCTACGTGCGGGAGACCCAGAAGCGCGACCTCGCCCACGTCACCGGCCTCGTCACCCGCGGCCCTCAGGACGTCCTCGTCCTCGACGCGCTCACCCGTCGCAACCTCGAGCTCGTCGAGAGCCTGGCCGACGGCGGGCGGAGGGGCACCCTCCTCGACATCCTCGATCACACGCGCACGGCCATGGGCGCCCGCCGCCTCCGGGACTGGATCCTGCGCCCGCTCGTCGAGCTGGAGCGGATCCAGGACCGGCTCGACGCGGTCGAGGAGCTGGCGTTCCGGGCCCTCGACCGGGGGCGGCTCCGGGGCGCCCTCGGAAGCGTCCAGGACATCGACCGCATCCTCGGCCGCGTGACCCTCGGCACCGCCGGACCTCGGGACCTCGTCGCCCTCGGCCAGTCCCTGCGCGCCCTGCCCGCGGCGGCCGACGCCGTCGTCGAGTGCGTGGCCCCCTTGCTGCGCCGGGAGGCGAAGGACCTCGACCCGCCCACCGACCTCGCCGACGAGATCGCGCGCACGCTCGTCGACGACCCGCCCGCTCTCGTCCGGGAGGGCGGGTTCGTGAGGGACGGGGTCGACGCCGAGCTCGACGAGCTCCGCTCGACCAGCCGGGGCGGACGGGCCACGATCGCCTCGATCGAGGAGCGCGAGCGCGCGCGCACCGGGATCGCCTCCCTCAAGGTCCGCTTCAACCGGGTGTTCGGCTACTACATCGAGGTCAGCAAGTCGAACCTCGGCCTCGTGCCCGCGGACTACGTCCGCAAGCAGACGATCGCGGGCGGGGAGCGCTTCGTCACCCCGGAGCTCAAGGAGTACGAGGACCGGGTGCTCCGCGCCGACGAGCGGATCGTCGAGCGCGAGGGACGGATCTTCGAGGGGCTCCGCACCCGCCTCGCCGCTTCCGCCCGGCGCGTCCAGCAGACCTCGAGGGCCGCGGCCACCCTCGACGTCCTCGCCTCCCTCGCCGAGGCGGCGACCCGCTTCGACTACGTGAAGCCCCGGCTCTCTCCGGGAGAGGAGCTCGCCTACGCCGAGGGCCGACACCCGATCATGGAGCGCGTGCTCGCGGAGCCGTTCGTGCCCAACGACCTCGCGATGGGCGAGGGAGGGCCCCGCCTCTTCGTCCTCACCGGGCCCAACATGGGCGGGAAGTCCACGTTCCTCCGCCAGACCGCCCTCGTCGTGGTCATGGCCCAGACCGGCAGCTTCGTCCCCGCCCGGGAGGCGAAGGTCGGCCTCGTCGACCGCGTGTTCACGCGCGTGGGGGCGAGCGACCAGATCCTCCGCGGGCAGTCCACGTTCATGGTCGAGATGCAGGAAACCGCCCATATCCTGCGCCATGCAACGGCCCGCAGCCTCGTCCTCCTCGACGAGATCGGCCGCGGGACGGCCACCTTCGACGGGCTCTCGATCGCGTGGGCCGTGGCCGAGCACGTGGCGCGGGCCGAGGGCGGGCCGAAGACCATCTTCGCCACGCACTACCACGAGCTCGTGGACCTCGCCGCCGACCTCCCGGCGGTCGGGAACCTGCACGTGTCGGCCCGCGAGTGGCACGACACGGTGGTCTTCCTCCGCAAGATCGAGAAGGGCGGGTCCGACCGCTCGTTCGGGATCCAGGTCGCCCGCCTGGCCGGCCTTCCCGCCTCGGTCGTGGCCCGGGCCCAGGAGATCCTCGCCAACCTCGAGCGAACCGAGTTCGACCGCGAGGGCCGCCCGCGGCTCGCCCACTCCGAGCAGGGCGCCCCCGACGGGGCCCGGCAGCTCTCGCTCTTCTCCGGACGTGACGAGGCGGTCCTCGACGAGCTGCGCCGGACGGACCCCGACCAGCTCACGCCCCTCCAGGCCCTCGCCCTCCTCGCGGAGCTGCGCCGGCGCCTCCTGCCGTGAGCCTGGGCTAGAATCGGACATGACCCTGCGCCGGGACCCGCTCCAGGAGCTGCTCGACCTCCAGGAGCGGATGAACCGCCTCTTCGACGAGACCCTGACCCGCGAGCGGCTCGACGAGCCGTCCCTCCTCCAGGGCAGCTGGGTGCCCCTGGCCGACGTGGTCGAGACGCCGGACGGCTACGTCGTGGACGTCGAGCTGCCCGGCCTGGGGCGCGAGGACGTGGTCATCCAGGCCCAGGGCGACGAGCTCGTCGTCCGCGGCGAGCGGCGGCTCGACGGCGCGAACCGCCCGGAGTCCTTCCACCGCCTCGAGCGGCGCTACGGCCCGTTCGCTCGCTCGTTCCGCTTCGCGGAGGAGGTGGACCCCGACCGGATCACGGCCGAGTTCGAGGACGGCCTCCTGCGCCTCGAGGTTCCGAAGGCGTGCCCGCGGAGCACGCGGGTGAGGGCGGAGCGGGGCGACTAGAGAGCGCGGCCGGCTGCGGCGAGAGGACCTAGTCGAACGCGCGCTCGAAGCCGGGCTGCAGGACGATCTCGCGGCCCTCGACCTTCACGAGCCCCTGGCGCTCGAGGTCCTTGAGCATCCGCGTCACCGTCTCCCGCGTCGTACCGATGCGGTTCGCGATCTCCTGGTGGGTGGCGCGCCGGAAGGCGATCCGGCCGTCCTTCAGCCGCCGACCCTCCTCCCGCGCCATGTCCAGGATGACCCGCGCCACCCGGCCGTAGACGTCCAGGAGGGCGAGGGTCGAGATCTGGTGATTCGCCCGGCGCAGGCGCGCCGAAAGCACCTTGATGAGGGCGCCGGAGATCGCAGGGTTGTCCCCGATCACGCCCTGGAAGTCGGTCCGGTGGAGCGAGAGCAGCTCGCTCTCCTCGACCGCGATGGCGGTCGCCGAGCGCGGCTCGTTGTCGAGGAGGGCCATCTCCCCGAAGAAGTCCCCCGGGCCGAGCATGCTGAGGATGATCTCGCGCCCGTCGTCGCCGAGGATCGTCACCTTGATCCGGCCCTCGACGATCATGAAGAAGAAGTCGCCCTCCTCGTTCTCGAAGAAGACGACGGTGTCCTTCGGGTAGCGGCGGCGGGCGGCGAGTCGGCCCAGGCTGACGATGTCGGAGTCGGAAAGCTCGGAGAAGAGCGGCACGGTCCGGAGCAGCTCCCTCTCGTCCATGGAGGCCTCCTCGGCGGGATGGTACCGCAATTCTCCGCGCGGGCCGGGGAGGCCGGCGCGGGACCCGTCGTCTAGGAGCCCGAGAGCCGCGCGAGCGCGTCGACGACGTCGGCGGCCTCGCGGCCCGACACCACCCGCCACGGCTCGAAGCCGCCCGCCGCACCGAGCCCCATGAGCCCCGCTCCGAGCGCGCGCTCGACGGCCTCGTAGTCGAGGTGGGAGGGGGGCATGTCGCCCGGAGCGGGGCCCGCCGTGCGCGGCCACCCCAGCCGGTCGAGGACGCGCGCCGCCGCGCGCGCCAGGTCCACACGGCGCACGATCGCTCCCGGCTGGAAGGTGTGGTTGGGGTAGACGTCCATGATGCCGAGGGCCAGGACGCGGGCCACGAACTCGCGGGCCCAGGACGCGCCGATGTCCACGGCCACGCGCGGCTCCCCCGCGCTCACCCGACCCAGAGCCTTCACGCGCACGGCCACGAGAGCGGCGAGGTCGGCCCGCGTGATCCGGGCCGACTCCGGGATCCGGCGGTACTCCTCGGGGAGGGAGAGCAGCTCCAGGCCCGCGAGGGCGGCCTTCTCTCCCGCCCGCGCCGCCTCGTCACCGGGGTCACGTGAGGCGAGGCTCCGGTAGACCTCGGCCGCGCGGGCGAACTCCTGCAGCTCCATCAGGAGCCCGGCCCGCCGCAGAGCGGCCTGCCGATCGCCCGAAGGATCGGCCTCCAGGAGGGCGACGGCGCCGGCGACGTCGCCCGTCGTGACGAGCAACTCGGCGAGCGCGAGGCGGACACCCGCGACCTCGGGGGCGGCGCCGAGCGCCCCCGTGTACTCGCGAATGGCCGCCGCCGTGTCGCCCCGCGCGACGGCGGCCTGGGCCAGGCCCATTCGACGCTCGGTGGCCTGCAGCTTCAGCGCGGCCAGCCGCTTGCGGACGAGGGCGTCGTCGGGAGCGACGGCCTGGGCCTGGCGATAGAAAGAGACCGCGCCGTCGAGGTCCCCCCTCCGGAAGGCCGCCGAGCCCGCCCCGACGAGCGCCGGCACGTCGTCCGGCCGGGCCGCGAGGACCGCGGCGAACACCGCCGACGCCTCCGCGACCCGGCCCGCTCGGAGCCGCGAGTAGCCGAGCCCGACCTGCGCGGGCGCGAGCCCGGGCCGCCTCTTCAGGAGCGCCTCGTACCGGCGCGCGGCCGACTGAGTGTCGCCCGCGAGCACCTCCTGCCAGGCGGAGCGAAGCTCCTTGGCCTCGCCGGCCGAGACCTCCCCCGGCGGGACGACGGGAGAGGCGTAGTCCTCTCCCTCGGGTAGAGGAGGAGCCACGCGCTTCGCGCAGGCTCCGACGAGCAGCAGGGCGACCAGGGCTGCGCTCTTCTTCACTCGAGGTGCTCCCGGTACCGGTCGAGGGTCCGCCCGGCGAGCTCCGCCTCGAGGACGACCCGTCCGTCCCGGACCTCGTGCCCGAGCACGCGTCCCGCGGCGTAAACGCCGGCCACGCCGCGCCGGTCCGCGGCGGAGAAGCTCAAGCGCACGCGCCGGGGCGAGAGGTCGAGGCGGGAGGCCACGGCGGCGAGGAGGCCGTCGAGACCGGCGCCGGAGAGGGCGGAGACGACGGCGGAGCCGGGCCTCGCCTCGGTGAGAGATCGGACCCGCTCGGCGGGCGTGCGGTCGGCCTTGTTGAGCACGAGGAGCCGCGGGCGGTCGCCGGCGCCGATCTCCCCCAGCACGGACTCGACGGCGGCCTCTCGCTCCTCGACGCCGGCGGACGAGGCGTCCGCCACGTGCAGGAGGAGGTCCGCTTCCTTGACCTCCTCGAGCGTCGCCCGGAACGCCGCGACGAGCGAGTGCGGGAGCTTCTGTACGAAGCCCACCGTGTCGACGAGCAGGACCTCCCGCCCCGGCCCGAGGCGCACCTTCCGGACCAGGGGATCGAGGGTCATGAAGAGCTGATCGGACACGACGGCCCCGCCCCGCGTGAGCGCGTTGAAGAGCGTCGACTTCCCGGCGTTCGTGTAGCCGACGAGCGCCACCACCGGGGCCTCGCGCCGTCCCCGCGCCTCGCGCCGCGTCTGCCGCTCGCGCCGCACGTGCTCGATCTCCTTCCGGATCGACTGGATCCGCTGGCGGATGCGCCGCCGATCGGTCTCGAGCTTCGTCTCGCCTGGCCCCCGCGTCCCGATGCCGCCGCCCAGGCGCGAGAGGAGGACGCCCTTCCCGGCGAGCCGCGGCAGCAGGTAGTCGAGCTGGGCCAGCTCGACCTGGAGGCGCCCCTCCCGCGTGCGGGCCCGGCGGGAGAAGATGTCGAGGATCACCTGGGTTCTGTCGAGGGTCTTCGTCCCCACTGCCTGTTCCAGGTTGCGCTGCTGGGCCGGAGCGAGGTCCGCGTCGAGGATGAGGACGTCCGCCGCCTGCTCCTCGCAGGCCCGCTTCACCTCCTCCACCTTCCCCCGCCCGATGAGCGTCGCCGGGTCGCGCCGGGCCCGCTCCTGGAGGAGGGCGCCCACGACCCGCGCGCCGGCGCTCCGCGCGAGGAGAGCGAGCTCCTCGAGGGACGATTCCGTGCGGGCGCGATCCCGCCGGCCGAGCGACAGGCCGACGATGAGCGCCCGCTCGCCGGGGCCGTTCATCGTGCGGGGAGCGACGGCCGCGGCCTCGGCGCGCCGGCCGGCGGCTCGCTCACCCGCGTGATCCGGGATTTTCGGACCAGGTGATGGCGTTCGCCCTCGCGCACGTTCAGGAAAGCGCCCGGGCGGTTGAGGACGTCCAGCATGCGGGAGTGGTTCACCGGCATGTCCACCAGGACCTCGCCGTCGAGGTGCCAGGAGCCGCACTCGACGTGGACCCGCCGCATCCTCACCCCCACCGCGTCCATCGCGTCGTCGCGATCGGCCGCGGCCGCCACCGTCACGACGAGGATCTGCAGCTTGTTGAGGATGACCGGCCGTCCTTCGCCGTCGGGCAGGAAGGGAAAGAAGGGCGCGGCGTCGTTCATCCACTCCTCGGCCCGCATGGCCCCAGGGTGGGACTCCGCCGTCGCGGGGAGGAAGACGCGGCCGTGCAGGACGCGGCCGTCGGCGCAGAGCACCTCGGCCGCGCGCAGCAGCCGGGGCACCTGGAAGCCCTGGGCGTCCGCAGGGCCGAGATCGTGATCCTCGTCCGTCACCATGCGCGCGCTCCCCGGTGGATTATCCGGCGCCCGCCCCGCCCCGCGCAACGCGGCCCGCCCAGGCCACCTGGCGGGCGAGGCCGCGCAGGAGGACGACCTCGCGGGGAGTCGGACCGGCGCGCGCGATCAGCCGGCGCAGCTCCGTCAGCACGCGGTCGGGGTTCTTCGGGTCGAGGTAGCCCACCTCCAGGAGCGCCGCCCGAAGCTCTCCCACCGCCTGCTCGACGTCGCCCGCGGAGGCCGCCTGCTCTCCCTCCGGCTTTCCACCGGCGTCGCCCGGACGATCGAGGGCGCCGAGCCGCACCTCGTAGGCCATGAGCAGGACGGCCTGGGCGAGGTTGAGGGACGGGTGATCCGGGTGCGTCGGCGCGTGCACGAGCGCGTGGCAGAGCCGCATCTCCTCGCCGGTGAGACCGGAGGCCTCGGGTCCGAACACGAGGCTCAGCGTCCCGCGGCCGGCGAGGCGCGCCGCCTCCTCGCCCAGGCGGCGCGGGCTCCACGCCCCGGCAACCGCCCGACCCGTCGTTCCCACGACGGCGACGCTGCCCGCGACCGCGTCGGAAAGGCCCGGAGCGACCCGCGCCCCTTCGAGGACGTCCCAGGCGCCGTACGCGAGGGCGCGGGCCTCGCGGTCCCCGAGGCCGCTCGGCGGCTCGACGAGACAGAGGCCGCGCAGCCCCATGTTCTTCATCGCCCGGCAGGCCGCGGCCACGTTGGCCGGGCGGCTCGGTCGAACGAGGACGACCTCGACGTGCCGCAGGTCCAAGGCAGCGGGAGTCTAGCAGCTATAATCCCGTCATGAGCTGTCGCGTGGCACCGGCCTCTCGGTGACGATCCTCCGCCCCCTGCCCCGGCCCGCCGCGCGATTCCTTTCCGCCCTCGTCCTCGTGGCCTGGGTCGTCCAGATGGGCGCTCTCGCCCGTCGGGCCTGGTCCTCCACGACGGTGGCCCTCGCCGCCGACCTCGCCCGCTACGGGTCCTCGGCCCAGTGGCGTGGCATCTACTACCGGGGCGACAAGATCGGCTTTTCGGTCGGCCAGACGACCCCGACCGAGTCCGGCTTCGAGGTGCGCGAGGACGCGCGCCTGCAGATGATGGTCCTCGGCTCGACCGCTTCCGTCCGCCTCACGACCCGCGCGAACGTCGATCCGGCCTTCGCCCTCCAGCGGTTCTCGTTCGCCCTCGACGCCGGCACGGGCGCGACGGAGGTCGACGGGACGCTCCAGGGCCGGCTCCTCCACCTCTCCATTCGGACGCCGTCGGGTGGCGAACGAAGGGAGACGCGCGAGCTCGCCGAGGCGCCGGCCCTCTCCCTCAACCTGCCCCGGACCCTCGCCGCCCGCGGGCTGAAGCCGGGCGAGACCCTGCAGGTGTCCGTCTTCGACCCGGCCACGCTCACCAACGTGCCGATGACGCTGGAGGTGAAAGCCCGGGAGGTCGTCCGCGCCGCGGGGCGTCCGGTCCCGGCCTTCCGCGTCGAGGGTCGGGCCGCGGGCATCACCACGCGCTCCTGGATCACCGACGTCGGCGAGATGGTGCGCGAGGAGAGTCCGATGGGCCTCATCGTGGTGCGGGAGACCCGCGACCAGGCCCAGGCCCTCGCCGTGCCGGGCGCGATCCAGACCGACCTCATCGAGGCGGCCGCGATCGCGCCCGTGACGCCGAAGCGCATCGACGACCCCGCCACCGTCACCCGGCTTCAGGTCCGCATCGACGGGCTCTCCGGCTTTGATCCCGCCGACCTCGAGGGGGCCGGGCAGTCCGCCTCGGGCGGCACGATCGAGGTGCGTGACGCGCGCGGGCTGCGGCCGGGTCCCGACCCGGGCGACCTCGCGTCCTTCCTTCGCCCGGAGGCGTTCCTCGAGAGCGACGCCCCGGAGGTGAGGGCCGAGGCACTGAAGGCGGCGGGCGACGCCGCCGCGCCGCGCCTGCGCGCGGAGCGCCTCGTCCGGCACGTGCACGCGATCCTCGAGAAGAGGCCGACGGTCGGCATCCCCTCGGCCGTCGAGGTGCTCAAGACGCGGATCGGCGACTGCAACGAGCACACGGCTCTCTACGTCGCCATGGCCCGCTCGCTCGGGCTTCCCTCCCGCATCGCCGTGGGCCTCGTGTACCTGCGGGGCGCCTTCTACTACCACGCCTGGGCCGAGGTCTGGATCGAGGAGTCGAAGGGACGCGGCGTCTGGCTCCCGGTCGACCCCACGCTCAACCAGTTCCCCGCCGACGCCACCCACGTCCGCCTCACTCGGGGCGGCCTGGAGCGTCAGGCGGCGATCGCGGGCCTCATTGGCCACACCCGGCTCGAGATCCTCGACGTCCAGCTCCGGCCCGGCTCGAACCCCGTCCTCGTCGGCCGGGCGGCGAGCGACCTCAGGCCCCTCGACCTGCCCCTGCCCCGCCGGGACGGCGCGGGCCGCGGCTGCTGGTCCTCGCCCGCCGGAGGCCGCCCGTGATCCGGCTCGAGGGCCTCGCCAAGACCTTCGGCTCCTTCAAGGCCGTCGACGGCGTCGACCTCGACGTCGCCCCCGGCGAGATCCACGGCTTCCTCGGCCCGAACGGGGCCGGCAAGACGACGACCATTCGGATGATCGCCGGCCTCCTCAAGCCGACCGCCGGCCGCGTCACGATCGACGGCCACGACCTCGCCCGCGAGCCGGAGGCGGCCAAGAGCGCCCTGGGCTTCATCCCCGACCGCCCCTTCCTCTACGAGAAGCTGACCGCGGCCGAGTTCCTCCGCTTCCACGGCGGCCTCTATGGCCTGGAAGGCGAGCCGGTCGAGGCGCGGGCCCGGGAGCTGCTGGAGCTCTTCGAGCTCCTGGGCTGGAAGGACGAGCTCGTCGAGAGCTTCTCCCACGGGATGAAGCAGCGCCTCGTCATGTGCTCCGCCTTCCTGCACCGGCCCAAGGCCGTCGTCGTGGACGAGCCCATGGTCGGCCTCGACCCGAGAGGAGCCCGCCTCATCAAGCAGGTCTTCCGGGTGATGGCCAGAAAGGGCGTCGCCATCCTCATGAGCACGCACACCCTCGAGGTGGCCGAGGAGATGTGCGACCGGATCAGCATCATCCTGGGCGGCCGCATCATCGCCCGCGGCACCGTCCAGGAGCTGCAGGCCCTCGCCGGGACCGACGATCCCCAGCTCACCCCGGTCTTCCTCAAGCTCACCGGCGGCAGCGGCCTCCAGGAGATCGACCTCTGAACCGGCCCTTCCCCTGGCTGCTCCTCCCCATCGTCTGGAGCACGCGCAACCGCGCCCGCCGCCGCGAGAAGGGGGACGGTGCGCGGGCAGTGCTCTTCGGGGGCGTCGGCCTCGCCGTCGCGGGGACCCTCTTCGCCATCAGCTTCTGGCTCACCTGGCAGCTCCTGGACTACGAGGAGCTCGGCGACTACCTCCTGCGCCTCGGCTTCGCCTGGCTCTTCCTGACCTTCCTCTCGTTCGTGGCCTTCAGCGCCGTCGTCAGCGCCCTTTCGACGTTCTTCCTCTCGGAGGACCTGCGGCTCCTTCTCTCCGCCCCGGTCCCCTCGGCGCGCCTCTTCCACTCCCGCTTCGCCCGGACCGTCGGCCAGTCGGCCTGGATGGTCGTGGCCTTCCTGCTGCCCGTCCTCCTCGGCGTCGGCCTCGCCCGGTGCGCTCCGCCCGCCTACTACGTCCTCTCGGTCGCGAGCGTCGTCCCGTTCGTGGTCGTGCCCACAGCCATGGGTGCCGTGGTCACCCTCGGCCTGGTGAGCGTCTTCCCCGCCCGCCGCGCGCGCGACGTGCTGATGCTGATGGGCCTGCTCTTCGCGATCGCGATCGTGATGCTCCTGCGCTTCATCCGGCCCGAGCGCCTGTTGAGCGTCCAGAACCTGCCCGACGTGACCGCGTTCTTCGCCACGCTCCAGTCCCCGGTCACGCCCTTCCTGCCCTCGTTCTGGGCCGGGGAGAGCCTCTTCACGGCCCTCCGCGGGGGGGTCGACCTCCTCCACCTGGGCTCCCTGTGGACGACCGCCCTCGCCCTCACCGTCCTCGCCCGCGCCGCGTACGGCCGACACTACTTCGCGGCCTGGAGCAAGGCCCAGGAGGCCCGGAAGGCCCGCTTCACACGCCTGTCGTTCCTCGAGCCCGTCGTGCGCCGCCTTCCCGTCCCGCCCGCGCGGGCGGCGCTCCTCGTCAAGGACCTGAAGGTCTTCCTGCGGGACACCACGCAGTGGTCGCAACTCCTCCTCCTCCTGGCCCTCGCCCTCGTGTACGTCTACAACTTCAGGGTGCTCGACCTCGACCGCCTGCCCTACATGAGCGGTGTCGTCAAGAACGCGTACGCCTTCGTCAACTTGGCCATGGCCGCCTTCGTGACCTCCGCGGTGGCGGTGCGCTTCGTCTTCCCCGCGGTCTCCGCGGAGGGCGCGGCGTTCTGGATCGTGCGGACGGCGCCCGTCCGCATGTCCTCCTTCCTCTGGTCCAAGCTTTGGACGGGCCTCGTGCCCATCCTGCTCCTCGCCGAGGCGCTCACCATCGTGTCGAACCACCTGCTGGGCGTCGCTCCGTTCATGAAGGTGCTCGGGGCGGGCGCCATCGCGTTCATGGCCCTCGCCCTCGTCGGCCTCGCCTGCGGGATGGGGGCACGGCACCCGCGCTTCGCGGCCGAGAACGTGACCCAGGTCGCCGGCTCCTACGGCGGCGTCGCGTTCATGGTCCTGGCCGTGCTCTACATCGTCGGCATGGTGGCCCTTCTCGCCTGGCCGGCCTCGCAGTACCTCTGGCACGAGTACCGGCATTTGCCCCTCGCGCCTCGCCTGCGGCTCCTCATGGCCCTGTCGATCGGCGCCGCCGCCTCACTCAGCCTCGTCACGTTCTGGCGCGCGATGAGCGGCGGCGTCCGCGCCCTCCAGGACCTCGAGTAGCGGCGGGCGTCCTCCGCGCAACCCTGCTACGATCGAAGATCGAGATGAAGAGAAACCCCACCCGCGCCGTCCGCGTCGGCTCCGTCTTCCTCGGATCGGGCCACCCCGTGGCCGTGCAGAGCATGTGCGCCACGCGGACCCAGGACGTGGACGCGACGGTCGGGCAGGCCGAGGCGATCCGGAAGGCCGGCGGGGCCCTCGTCCGGGTCGCCGTCGACAGCCCGAGAGACGTCGAGGCCCTGGCCGAGGTGCGCCGGCAGACCCGCGCCAACCTCGTCGTCGACCTCCAGGAGAGCTACCGCCTCGCCGAGAGCGTGGCCCCGCACGTCGACAAGATCCGCTACAACCCCGGCCACCTCTGGCACCACGAGAAGTCGAAGCCGGTGTGCGAGAAGGTCGCCTTCCTGGCGGCAGTGGCCCGGGAGCACGACCTCGCCGTCCGGATCGGCGTCAACTGCGGCAGCGTCGACCCCGAGGTGAAGGCCCGCCACGCGGAGGACGACGTCCAGGCGATGGTGGCCTCGGCCCTCGAGCACTGCCACCTCATGGACGACCTCGGCTTCGACCGCTACGTGGTGAGCCTCAAGGACTCGCACCCCCGGAAGGTCATCGAGGCCAACCGGCGCTTCGCCGAGGCGCGCCCCGACGTGCCGCTCCACCTCGGGGTGACGGAGGCGGGGATCCCGCCCGAGGGCGTCATCAAGACCCGGGTCGCCTTCGAGCAGCTCTTGAGCCGCGGGATCGGCGACACGCTGCGGGTGAGCCTCACCCTCCCCAATCCCCGGAAGCACGAGGAGGTGACGGTCGGCCTCCAGATCCTGGCCGACGTCGCCGCCGGCCGCTACCGGTCGGTGCCGGTCTTCGACGACGACAAGCTCAACATCATCTCCTGCCCCTCGTGCTCGCGCGTCGAGAACGAGCGGTTCGTGGAGCTCGCGGAGAAGGTCAAGGAGATGACGGCCTACGCCGAGAAGCACGCCCTCACCATCGCCGTCATGGGCTGCCGCGTGAACGGCCCCGGCGAGACGGACGACGCCGACCTCGGCCTCTGGTGCGGCCCGACCCACGTCAACCTGAAGAAGAGGACCGTGGCCCTCGGGGCCTTCACCTACGACGAGATCCTCGGCCGCCTCCGCCGCGAGCTCGACGCCCTCATCGAGGCCGGCTCGGTGACGGCCAAGGCCTGAGCGTCTCCGGTCGACCCTGCGCCGCCTGCCGGGCGACGAGCATGAGGGTCATGTCGTCGCCCAGCGGCACGGAGCCGCAGAAGCCCTGCACGTCGTCGGCGGCCCCCCGACGTGTTGGCGCACACGTGCCGGTTGAGGGCTCGGATCAGCTCACTCGCCCGCAGCCCGCCCGACACGAGCGCGCGCACGCTCCCGAGGAAAGAGGTCATGAGCAGCGCCGCCGGCAGGCCCTTGCCCGTGACGTCGCCGACGATCACCGCGAGACGCTCGTCGTCGAGGTCGACGACGTCGTAGAGGTCGCCGCCGACGGTCCGGGCCGGCCGCATCCGCGCCTGGACGATCACGTCGCTCTTGCGGAAGACTTCGCCCGGCACGAGGTCGAACTGGATCCGCCGTGCCGTCTCGAGATCGCCCCTCATCTCGGCTCCGAGCCGGAAACACCTCGGCGAGCATGACCAGGATGACACCTGCGAACAGGAGCCGCACGTTCAGCGACACGCGACCGCTCGTACGTCCGGCCGGAGGGCCGATCGACGCCGGCGCCGGGAGCAGGGTCCGGAGCCGATGCGGGCCGGAGACGAGTGCCTACCGCGGCCGGTCGGGGTGCTTGCCGGCCGACTCGAGGTCGGCCTCGACCATGAGCCTCACGAGGTCGCGGAAGGTCACCCGGGGCGTCCAGCCGAGCTCCCGGCGGGCCCTCGTCGAGTCGCCGAGGAGCAGGTCCACCTCCGCCGGCCGGAAGTACTTCGAGTCCACCTTCACGAAGTCCTTCCAGTCGAGGCCGACGCAGCCGAAGGCCGCCTCGCAGAACTCCCGCACCGAGTGCGTCTCCCCCGTGGCGACGACGTAGTCGCCGGGCCGCTCGGCCTGGACGATGCGCCACATCGCCTCGACGTAGTCCCTCGCGTAGCCCCAGTCCCTCTTCGCGTCGAGGTTCCCGAGGCGCAGCTCCTTCGACCGTCCCTGCTTGATCGCCGCCACCCCCATCGTGATCTTGCGGGTCACGAAGTTCTCGCCCCGGCGCGGCGACTCGTGGTTGAACAGGATGCCGTTCGAGACGTGCATCCCGTAGCTCTCCCGGTAGTTCACGGCCATCCAGTGGCCGTACACCTTCGAGACCGCGTAGGGCGAGCGGGGATGGAAGGGGGTTCTCTCGGTCTGCGGCGTCTCCTGGGCGAGGCCGAACATCTCCGAGCTGCCCGCCTGGTAGACCCGCGTGTGGAGTCCGAGGTCGCGCACGGCGTCGAGCACCCGAAGGACGCCGATCGCGGTGACGTCGGTCGTGTACTCCGGCATGTCGAAGGAGACCTTGACGTGGCTCTGGGCCGCGAGGTTGTACACCTCGTCCGGCTGCAGCGCTTCGAGGGCGCGGGCCAGGCTGTTCTGGTCCACGAGGTCGCCGTAGTGCAGCACCATGCGGTCGCGAATGGGGTCGATCCGCCAGGTGTTGAAGGAGCTGCTGCGGCGGACGAGGCCGTGAACCTCGTAGCCCTTCTCGAGCAGCAGCTCGGCCAGGTAGCTGCCGTCCTGGCCGGTGATTCCGGTGATGAGCGCCTTCTTCGCCGCCACGTCTTGGACCTCCCCTTCCGCGCCACTCCGGGCGGACACGAGCGGATGAATCTACATCGCGGCTCGCGCGGGGGTCAAAGCGCCGGCCTCGTCGGGGGAGAAGCTCTGGGGGAAAAAGGAAGAGGGACCGCCTCCCAGCCAGGGCCTCGTTCCGAGCGCGTCGCCGGCCGGCGTGCAGAGCTCCCTCCAAACCCTGCCCGCCTACCGCGACACTGCCCGAACCGCTGCAGCGTCTCGGCTGAGGAGGTGATCCCTCCTTCCGCTGACTCTATATGCATGGCTCAGGCCAGGCATGGAATGGCGCACCTATGCCATTCCGTCTCATGAGATTAGACGAGATTCACGATGCCGCAAGCTGACTCCAATGCGGCGCAATCGCAACATCAAGTTATCTGAACTGCAACGGACCGATCAGTACGCCCGTCGCCGACCGCGGCGCGGACGCCGAGGCGCGGGACGTCATTTCGGACGAGCGGCGGACCCAATCCCGAGTTGCTTCATCTTCCGGTAGAGGTTCGTCCGCTCGATACCCAGCTCACGAGCGGTCTGACCCAGGTTGCCCCGGTTGGCGGAGAGGCGCTCGAGGATGTACTGACGCTCGAAGCGCGATCGCGCGACGCGGAGCGGCAGCGGCTCCCCGTCGTCTCCCGTGGGCGGGGCCGTCATGTGCAGACCCTCCATCACGTCGCGATGGGTGACGCCGTCCTTCGCGACGATCACCGCCAGGCGCTCCATGAGGTTGCGGAGCTCGCGGACGTTGCCCCGCCAGGGCAGGCGGGAGAGGAACTCGGTCGCCCGGGGCGTGAGGCGCTTCGGCTTGAAGCCGTTCTCGACACTGGCGAGCCGGAGATAGTGCTCGGCGAGGAGCGGCACGTCCTCGCGCCGCGAGCGCAGCGGGGGCAGCGCGATGTTGACGACGTTCAGGCGGTCGTGGAGGTCGTCTCGGAAGCGCCCCCCCTCGATCTCCTCCAGCAGGTTCTTGCTCGTGGCGGTCAGGATCCGGACGTCCACCGACCGGCTGCGAGCGCTCCCGATCGGGGTCACCTCGCCTTCCTGCAGCACGCGCAGCAGCTTCGCCTGCATGACCAGGCTCATGTCGCCGATCTCGTCGAGGAAGAGCGTCCCCGCGTCCGCGCTCTCGAAGGTGCCCCGCCGGTCCGCGACCGCCCCCGTGAATGCGCCCTTGACGTGGCCGAACATCTCGCTCTCGATGAGCTCGGCGGGAACCGCGGCGCAGTTCAACTGGACGAAGGGCCGGTCGCGGCGCGGCGAGAGGGCGTGGATCGCCCGCGCCACCAGCTCCTTCCCGGTGCCCCGCTCCCCCGAGATCATGACCCGTGCCCGGGTGGGGGCGACCATGTCCACGAGCTGGTAGACGCGCTGCATGGCTTCCGATCGGCCCACCATGCCGTAGCGCGCCCCGTCCACGCTGCGCTCGGCCGGGGCCTCGGCGCGAGGCGCAGGGGAGAGAACGCGGTCGAGGACGTCGTACAGGCGAGCCCGGGCGACCGGCTTCTCGAGGTACTCCGAGGCGCCGAGGCGCATCGCCTCCACCGCGTCCGGGACGCTGCCGTACCCCGAGATCACCACGACCGGCGTGACGGGCGAGCGCCTCTGCAGCTCGCGCAGGACGTCGAGGCCGGTGCCGTCGGGCAGCTTGAGGTCCAGGAGGACGACCGCCGGCGTCTTCTCGCCGAAGGCCCGCAGCCCGTCGCCCACCGTCGCCGCGCCCTGGCCGCGGTACCCTCGCGCGGCCAGCAGGTCCAGGCAGACCCGGCGGAGGTCGCTGTCGTCGTCGATGACGAGGACGAGGGGCCCCTCCGCGTCCACCATGATGAGGACCCGGATGCTATCATCGGCTCGACGGAAGCGGCAATACACGGGGACCGCGGAGGAGGTCCGAGGCTCATGGCGTCCCCCCTTCGACGTATCGCGATCCTCGCCCTCGTGGTGCCGTGGGCCGGGTGCTTCGAGCCCGACCCCGTCCCCGCCCCGACGCCGAAGAACGCCCGGCTGGTGAGCGTCCCGGTCCTCTATCGCCAGCCGAACGGCTGCGTGAACACGTCCTCGTCCTGCGACAACCTGGTCGTCTTCTTCGGCAGCTGGATGCGGCCGGGGCAGGAGATCTACCTCGCCTCGGATCCGGGCTCCCACGTCTGGACGGGCGTCGCCCTCGGCGTCCCCGTCAACTGGCCGCCGGCCGACGAGCCCTACCTCGTGCGGGTCTTCGACCCCCACCTGGTGGACACGCCGACCGGGGGGGTGACCGCAGCCCGGCTCATGGTGGGCGGGCAGCTGCTCGACCAGTTCGACCAGCCGGGAACGCCGAAGGAGAGCGGGCTCGTCTACATCGACGACAACGGCGTCGGCCACGTCCCGTTCTAGGCGCCGCTCAGCGCCCGCGGATCTCGGCCAGCCGTCCCTCGAGCTCCCGAAGGCGAGCGGCCTCCGGGGAGGCGGGGTTGGTCACGAACTTCCGGGCGTCGTGGAGGCGCGCCTCCGCGGTCGCGTACTGCTGGCGGGAGAGCAGGGCGGCGACGGCGACGAGCTGGATGTCCGCCATCTTCCGCTTGGTCGCCGCGTCGTCCGGTCGCCAGATCAGGGCTTGAGCGTACTGGGCCAGGGCACCCTCGCCGTTGCCTCCCGGCCCGGCGAGGAAGTCGCCGTAGCGCACGAGCAGGTCGGGATCCTCCCGCCGGCGCCGCAGCAGCTCCTGGAAGGCCGCGTCGGCGTCGGCCACGCGGCCCGCCCGCGTGGCGAACTGGACCATCGCCTCCGCGGCCGCGGTGCCGCCGGGGTCGGCCTGAACGGCCTCGCCGAAGCTGCGCAGCACGCGGTCGACGGTCGCGCCGCCCGCGGCCGGCGCGCCGCCCCTCGCCACGGAGGCCAGGGCGTGCGGTGCAAGGAGCTGCGCGATGGCCAGGTGGGCCGCCGCGTGGTCGGGCCGGGCCGCGACCGCGCGCTCGAAGAACGCGAGGGCTTGCTCCTCCTCCGGCTTGAGGGGCGCCCCTGCCGTGGCCGGTGCTCCGGGCGCGGGCGTCGGCACCGGCGCCGCCTCCGCCTTCCCGGCCCAGGCCCGGCCGAGGAGGTAGAGGCTCTCGGGATCGGAGCCCGTGCCGAGACGGGCGATCGCCTCGTCGTAGCGCCGGTCGTCGACGAGGGCCCGCGACTCGGCGAGGGGATCGCCGTTCCCCGCCGCCGGGGCCCCGGTCCCCCGCCGACAGCCGGGCGCGGTCAGCAAGACGAGCGCGCCCGCGACCGCCGCGAGCCGCCGCGGCGTCACGGCCGGGGCGCCGCTCCGCCCGAGGCCCTGCGGAGCTTCTCGATCGCCCGATTGGCTCGATCCACGACCTTCGAGTTCGGGTCGGCGAGCAGGGGCTGGAGCTTCGCCACCGCCGCCGCGTCCCCGATCCGCGCGATGACGTCGCAGAGCGCTCCGCGCACCTCGGGATCCCGGTCGTTCAGGTACGGGTAGAGGTCGGGAGCGAGCGGCGGGCCCAGCTCGAGGACGTAGTCGCGGGCGCGGCGGGCCATGGCCCCCGACGAGCCGAGGGCGAGGACGATCGCGTCCAGGAAGGCGTGGTCGCCCAGCGTCACGATCGCGAAGTTGTAGGCGAGCTTGGCGTCGACGTTCTTCTCCCGCTGGTAGTCCTTCTTGAAGGCGGAGAGCATGGAGGGGTCGGCGATGCGGCCGAGCCCCTCGACGGCGAGGCGGCGCAGCTCCGGGTCGTTCGACGAGAGCAGGTCGCGGAAGAGGTCCCCCTGGGCCGGGTCGCCGATCCGGCTCAGGGCGGAGAGGGCGCGCATGCCCAGCTCGCGGCGCTTGTTCTGCTCGAACATCTCGCGGAGGGCCGGACCCGCGTCCCGCACCCGCAGGACACCGATCGCCTGCAAGGCCCGGTTGCGCACGGTGGCCGAGTCGTCGGCCAGGAGGGGCACGAGCGCCTTGCCTTCCTCGGACGTCCCCACCTTGCCGAGCGCGGTGGCCGCCGCCGCCCGCACGCCGGCCTCCGGGTCCTGGAGGGCCGCCACGAGATCCCGAGCGGCGGGTCCCCCGCCGAGGATCCCGATCGCGTACGCCGCCTCGGCTCGGATCCCCTTCTTCTCGTCGCGCAGTGCCGTGGCGAGACCGCGGAAGACGGCCGGGTCCACCGCGGTGTAGGGCGGGACGGACGAGCGGTCGTACTCGTCCGAGAAAGCCTCGAGGAAACGGTCGATCGGACCCGTGCGGTCGCGCTCCGAGTAGATCTCGACGATCGTGCCCAGGGCCTCCTCGCGGATGCCGGGGTCGCCGTCCTGCAGGGACGTGACGAGCGCGGGGACGGCCCCGAGGTCGCGCAGGCTTCGCAGGGCCTTGACGACCTCGAGGCGGACCCCGGCTTCGGGGTCGCGCACGAGAGCCGAGAGCGGGGCCACCGCTTCGCGGCGCCGGCTCTTGCCCAGCTCGCGGGCCGCCGCCTGGCGCGTGCGCGCGGTCGGGCTCTTCAGGTTGGCGACGAGGTCCTGGAACGACTCCTCGGCGGCGGCGACGGAAGCGAGCCCCGAGACGAGGAGGACGGCGAGGAGGCCGGCCAGGCGCGGGCGACGGCCCGGGTTCCGGAGGGAGAGGCGCGGTCGTTCCATCACGCGGGGAATGATAGCAGAGCGGGAAGCCGTGCTCAGGCGGTGGCGCCCTCGGCCCGACCGAGAACCGACCTGAGGTAGCGGGCGGTGTGCCCCTCGCCGCGCGCGGCCAGGGCCTCCGGCGTGCCCTGGAAGACGACCGCCCCGCCGGCCTCCCCGCCCTCGGGGCCGAGGTCGATGACCCAGTCGGCCTGCTTGATCACGTGCAGGTTGTGCTCGATGACGACGACGGTGGCGCCGCCGTCGAGGAGCCGCTGGAGCGCGTTCAGGAGCTCGTCCACGTCGCCCATGTGCAGACCCGTCGTCGGCTCGTCGAGCACGTAGAGCACGCGCGGCCCCGGCTTCCGCAGGAGGTGGGCGGCGAGCTTCACCCGCTGCGCCTCCCCGCCGGAGAGGGTGCTCGCCGGCTGGCCGAGGCGGAGGTACCCGAGGCCGATCTGCTCCAGCACCTTGAGCCTCCGGGTCACGGCGGCCTGGCCGGTGAAGAAGTGGAGCGCCTCGTGCACGGTCAGGTCGAGGACCTGGTCGATGGTTCGGCCCCGAAAGGCCACCTGGAGGACCGGCGCCCGGTACCTCCGGCCGTCGCACGCCTCGCACACGAGCCAGGCGTCGGCGAGGAACTGCAGGTCCACGCGCACCCGGCCGTCGCCCCCGCAGGCCTCGCAGCGCCCGCCCGGCATGTTGAACGAGAACTCCGCCGCCGACAAGCCGCGCCGCCGCGCCTCCGGGGTCGCCGCGAAGAGGTCCCGGATGGCGTCGAAGGCCTTCATGTACGTCACCGGGTTCGAGCGCGGGCTGCGTCCGAGAGGCGACTGGTCCACGACCTCGAGCTGCTGGACGTACTCCGCACCGTCCACGGCCGGCCCGCCTCGCCCCTCCGCCCCGCCCCGGCGCCGGCGAAGCCGGGCGCAGAGCACGTCGTGGACGAGGGTCGACTTGCCGGAGCCCGACACGCCGGTCACGACCGTGAACGCGCCGAGGGGGAAGCGGGCGTCCACGCGCTTCAGGTTCCGGAGCTCCGCCCCCCGCACGTTCAGGAAGAGGCCGCTTCCCCGGCGGCGGCGGGCCGGCACCGGGATCCGGAGGTCCCCCCGCAGGTACTTGGCGGTCAGGCTCCGAGGCTCGTCGGCCAGGGCCTCCGCCGGCCCCTGGTAGACGACACGCCCGCCCTGGTCTCCCGCCCCCGGGCCGAGGTCGATGACGTGGTCGGCCGCGGCCACGATCGCCGGGTCGTGCTCCACGACGACGACGGTGTTCCCCTGGTCGCGGAGCGCCTTGAGGATCGAGACGAGCCGGTCCGTGTCCCGAGGGTGCAGGCCGACGGACGGCTCGTCGAGCACGAACAGCGTTCCCACGAGGCCGGTGCCGAGGGCGGAGGCGAGGGCGATCCGCTGCGACTCCCCGCCCGAGAGGGTGGAGGATGACCGATCGAGGCTCAGGTAGTCGAGCCCCACCTCCTCGAGGAAGGACAGCCGGCGGTCCACCTCCCGCAGGACCCCCCCGGCCACCTCCTCCTCCGCGGGCGACAGCGCGAGGCCGGCCAGAAAGAGGCGGGCCGCGCCGACGGGCATCGCGGTCACGTCACGGATCGAGCGGCCGCCCAGCCGCACCCTCAGCGCTTCGGGCCGCAGGCGACCGCCGTCGCACGCGGCGCACTCCTTGTAGCCGCGGTAGCGGGCGAGGAACGCCCGGACCTGGACGCGGTACTTCCGCCCTTCGAGCCAGCGAAAGAAGCCGAGGACGCCCGGGAAGTCCTCGTCCCCTTCCAGCACCAGCCGCCTCTGGCCCTCCTCGAGGAACTGCCACGGGACGTCGAGCGGGATGCCGCGGCGACGGGCGAACCGGCGCAGCTGGCCGAGGGCCGACCGGTAGTGGGGCTTGTTCCAGGGCTCGATCGCCCCCTCCGAGAGGCTGCGTCGCTTGTCGGGCACCACGAGCTCGAGGTCCACCTCGATCAGGTTGCCGAAGCCGTGGCAGGCGGGACACGCCCCGAACGGGCTGTTGAAGGAGAAGAGCCGCGGCTCGGGCTCCACGAAGGCCTGCCCGCAGCGCGGACACTCGAACCGCTCCGAGACACGGAGGGGGGCCTGACCCGGCCGCACGGCCACCGCCCGTCCCCCGCCTTCCCGCAGGGCGACCTCCAGGGAGTCGACGAGGCGTCCCCGGGCCTCCCCCCCGACGAGCACGCGGTCGACCAGCACGAGGGCGCCCTCGGGAGGGGGTCCCGGCGGCAGGTCGCCGAGCTCCACGACCTCTTTCCCCACGAGGAGTCGGGAGAACCCGCGGCGGGCGAGGAGAGCCAGGGTGGCGGGCTCGAGCGCCCCCCCGGGATCGAACGCCACCAGCACGAGCGTCCCCTCGGGCTCCGCCGCGAGGCGGCGGGCGGCATTGGCGGCGGAGTCGCGCCGCACCTCCTCCCCGCACGGGTCGCAGACCGTGCGGCCGGCCCGGGCAAACAGCAGGCGCAGGTGGTCGTGGATCTCGGTCGCGGTGGCCACGGTCGAGCGGGGGCTGCGGGACAGGGTCCGCTGGCGGATCGCGATGGCCGGGCAGATGCCGTCGACCTCGTCCACCTGGGGCTTCTCCATGCGCTCCAGGAACTGCCGCGCGTACGAAGAGAGGCTCTCGACGTAGCGGCGCTGGCCCTCGGCGTAGAGGGTGTCGAAGGCCAGGCTGCTCTTGCCGGATCCCGACACGCCGGTGACGACCACGAGGCGGCGGGTCGGGATGGTGACGTCAATGCCCTTCAGGTTGTGGACGCGGACGCCCCTGAGGACGATATCGGCGGGCATGACAAACAACGATCCTATCACGCGCGAGCGCGAGGAGGCTCGGCCCGGTGCCATGGACCGGCCGATCCGCAGCTCCGACGGCTGACGGCGGCCGGACCCCTCGGGGCCCGACCCGCGGCCGCGCCGAAAAGCGGTCCTAGCGCCGGGCGGCGGCGGAGGCCGCCGCGGAGTCCGCGAGCCGCTTCTCCCGCTCGCGTTCCGCCACGTAGCTCGCCGGAGCCCGCAGCAGCATCTCCGCCCTCGGCACGAGCTCGAGGGCCTTCCGGACCTGGGGGTCCCAGGCCACGGTCCGGCGGCGGGCCTCGCCCTCGCCGAACACCTGCATCAGCACCTGCTCCTCGAGGGTCCGCGCGATCTCGTCGCGGTTCTGCTCGAAGTCCGCATCCGAGAGCCGGAGCTTCCGCGACTCGACGTAGCGGCGGAAGTCCCGCAGCACCGCCTCGTCGGCCCGGAAGTCGCGCCCGATGGGCTTGACCTTCGCCGATGCCGCCTGGGAGCGCGTCCCCGTCCCCGCGATCGCCGCCTGACCCTGATCCTCCTCCGCCTCGAAGCCGTGGGCGAAGCCGGTGAAGGCCTGTCGCGCGACGAGGTACGACACGACCTTGGACTGCGCTTCGGAGGCGACGCAGTAGTCCGGCGTAATCCCGTCACCCCCGTAGACCTTCCGGCCGGCGTCGGTCATCTTCGCCTCGCCGCTGCCCTGGCCGCAGGGCTGGCGGTCGCGCGGGGCGTAGTACTCCTCGAGAGCGGTCGAAGCGTAGTCGCGCTGGATCGACCGGCCGGAGGGCGTGTAGTACCGGGCGGTGGTGAGGGCGAGGGCGTAGCCGCGCACGTTCCGCAGCGGCATGATCGTCTGCACGAGCCCCTTCCCGAACGTGGTCTCGCCCACGATGAGCGCCCGGTCGTGGTCCTGCAGGGCCCCGGCCACGATCTCGCTCGCGCTCGCGCTGTGGCGCGACGTCAGCACCACGAGCGGCACCTCCGACCACGGGCTCTCTTCCTCGGTGATGTAGTTCGACTCGTCCCGCCGGGTGCGGCCGCGCGTGAACACGACCAGCTGGCCCTTCTTCAGGAAGAGGTTCGACACCGCGAAGGCCTGGTCGAGGAGGCCGCCGGGATTGTCACGGATGTCGAGGACGAACGCGGTCGCGCCCTCGCGCTTCAGGTGGCGCAGCGCCGCTTCGAGCTCGCGCTCGCACCCCTCGCCCTCCCCGGGGCGACAGGCCGTCGTCTCGTTGAAGTCCTGAAGGCGGACGTAGCCCACCTTGGGCGCGACCATGAACGAGTACGGCACGGCGTGGAGGGGGATCGCGTCGCGGATCACCGTGAACTCGAGGGGCTGGTCGTAACCCTGGCGGACGATGGTGATCCGGACCGGGGTGCCCTTCGGCCCCCGCAGGCGCCGGACCGCGTCGTCGATCCCCATCCCGCGGGCGTCCTCTCCTTCGATCCGGCTGATGATGTCGCCGGCCCGGATGCCGAGCCGGTGGGCCGGCGTGCCCTCGAACGGCGAGACCACGGTGATGTTGTTGTCGATCGACTGCACCGTGATCCCGAGGCCGTAGTACTGGCCCTTCTGCCGCTCCTGCATCGTCTGGTAGTCCTTCTGCTCGAAGAAGTTCGAGTGGGGATCCAGCGTGCGGAGCATCTCGCGGATCGAGCCCGACACGAGGCGGTCGCTCGGGACCTCCTCGACGTAGTCGCGCTGGATGGCGCCCAGCATCGAGGTGTAGAGGCGGAGCTGGTCGCTCAGCCGTCCCCCGCCGGCCAGCACCCGCCCGCCGACGAGGCCGCCGGCGAGCGTCGAGCCGACGAGGAGTCCGACCGAGACGGCGCCGAGTCGCGAGAGCTTCAGCATGAAACCATCATAGCAGGCGGATCCGGGAGAGGGACACGGGGCGACGCCGCCGGCGCGAAGACGACGGGGTACAAGGCGAGGGAGGAGGAGGTCACGCAAGAGGCGACGGATCGGCCAGATCTTCGAGCTTCGTGACCGGCACGGTCGGGTCACGAAGCTCGAGGGGCCTCGACGCTCGAGGCGCGGCTAGAACCGGACGTGGAGGCCGACGGTGAAGGTCCAGCCGCCGAGGTCGATCCGGTTGATGAGCCCCGGGCTGTTGGGCGAGAAGTCGCCGCCCATCGTGTCCTTGCCCCACTGGTAGCGCCCCTCCCCGACGATCGCGAAGTCGCGGTTCAGGTACGCGCGAAAGCCGCCCAGGACGTGGACGCCGAAGGCCGTGCTGTCGGTGACGAAGTGATCGGACCGGATCGGCAGGGTGGGGTCGTAGAAGTCGATGAAGTCGCCGTACTCCTCGTACTCGTAGAAGAGGGCGTCCACGCCGCCGCCGACGTAGGGGACGAGCTTGTTCCGCTTGCTCGTGGGCAGGACGCGGATCGTGACGCCGAGGGGCGCCACCCGCAGCCTCAGGGACTGCCGGATCTCGGTCCCGTCCGGCCGGGTGTAGTTGCGGTACGACGTGTCCGTGGTCCGACTGTAGTAGTCGTAGTGGACACCGACCTCGAGGTAGTCCGTCAGCACCTGGTTGAACTCGATCCCCCCGTACACGCCGTCAAAGTCGCTCTTGCCGACGAAGTAGAGCTCGCACACGTCCTGGAAGAGCGTGTACTCGGCGGGGACCGCGGAGGGGATGCCGCAGTCCCGCCCTCGCGGGAAGAAGCCGCCGATGCGGAGATCCAGCCCGGCCGCGTCGGCCCGTCCCGCGCCCGCCACCAGGAGGATCAGTCCGAGACCGGTCATCAGCTGTCGCACGGGATTCTCCTTTCGCCCGGCCGCCCTCCCCCTCTCGCCTCTGGGCGCGCGTTCCGGGCCTCCACATCCCAGCCTAGCAGGACGAATGCCAGCCGCAGAGGCCGCGGAACTCCAGGCACCTGCGGGCCTTCCGCGACGCGGAAGCGGGGGCGTCTGTCCTCCTACGGGGACGGTCTCTGTCCGCGGCGAGTTCAGAGAGGGGTAGACTGCCGCCGTCAGGTGCACGAACTGGCGCAGGCCGGACCACTGCCGCAGCCGTTTCGCCTGCGCTCCACGACTTGCCGCCCGACGAGGTTACCGCCCGCGGACCTCCGCTCAACCGGCCAAGGCATGCGAGGCGCGGTCTTGGCGCGTCCCAGTCGGGCGACTACTTCTGCGCTCGCCTCTGCGCGAGGCAGACCTCGCGGGCCTTGAGCAGGTCGTCAACGACCGCCTTCAGCTTCTCGTCGAGCTTCCCGAACCCCAGCTCTTCCTTCGAGTGGGTCACGACCGTCACGTAATCGGCAAAGGCCGCGACCGCCGGGCACTCGTTCTTCAGGCACTCGCAGAAGGCAGTGTCTCCAAAGGCGCGAAGGCAATTCGCCTCGCGCTTGCGGACCCGGTCGCCCCCGACTCCACTGCCTGGCGGGGCACGACCCGGAAGCCAAGACAAAGAAGATCAAAGCCTGATGACCGAAGAAGGGTGCTACCATGAGGCTGCGCTAGCCGCGCGGACCGCCCTGGTCCCTCCACGCGCTTTGTGCCCGTGAGGCCAGAATGTCCGCCCAACCCACTCTCGGCCAGTCACCGCCGCAGGGTCTCAGCCGTTCGACTCGCGTCGAGTACCTGGACTACCAGAATCTTCCCGACTATCGCGAGTATCGTATGGCCGTCCGGACGCCCGAGGGCTCGGCGGAGTTCCGCCTTCGCATCCCGATCGAAGCGTTCAGTGCCAAGCGGGTCCTAGTGCAGGATGGACCCGACGTCTGCTATCAAAAACTCCTTCGGACGCTCGCGGCCGGCGAGACGTTGAGCCCCGTGGTCACGATCGACGACGCCGAGCTCGCAAGCTACCGGGAGGCGCACACGCCTACGCCGAGGCGAGCGTCATGGACGTCCGCGTCGCGTCCGAAGCCACCGTCCTCGCGACGGACGCCGCTGGTGCCGAGACCGCGGCTGCCCGTGGCGGTCCCGCCCGAAACAGGCGAGACAGCGCCGGCCTTCGACGAGGGCCAGCGCGTCAGCCACACGATCTTCGGCGTTGGTGTCACGATGGCGTCGAGCGGCAGTTACACCAGCGTCCACTTCGACGACAACGGTCTGAGGACGTTCGTGACGTCGCTGCTCAACGTGGAAGTACTCTCCGCGCCGCATACGTGGGAGACCGGCCCACGAGGAAAGAACCGGCCGCGCGACAGGTCTCCCGCTGAGTCGCTTGCGCCGGCCGGTCCACCACTCGACGGAGCACGGCCTGAAGATCGTGAGCCGCCGGCAGTTGTGCCTCGCCCGTAAGACGACTGACCGGCCCCCTCCGCTCCTCCACCTGGAGTGAGACCACCCCGGGCTGCTTGATGGCGTGCAGGTGCTCTCCGGGCTCGTAGGCTTAGCGGTCGAGAACCCGCCCGGAGAACTCCGGCCCGTCGTCCACGGCGGCCGTCCAGACGGGACGATGACGAGTCGGACCCTGCTGACTGGACGCAGTATGAGGTTGGAGGCGGCGGCCGGAGTCGAACCGGCGAATAGAGGTTTTGCAGACCTCCGCCTTAGCCACTTGGCTACGCCGCCTCGGAGACCGACTATACGAGACTCACCACGACGGAGCAAATCCCGTGTCCGCTTGACGAACGCGTCTCCCGTGGGTATTTTGAGTGGTCGCTGAGGGCGGGAATAACTCAGTGGTAGAGTGCGACCTTGCCAAGGTCGAAGTCGCGGGTTCGAATCCCGTTTCCCGCTCCATGACCTCCCCGCCCCGAGTGTCCTGACCTCAGGGCTCGTCGAACGCCCCCTCGTCGTGGCGAATGCGAGGGCCGTCCGGCCCCCAGTCGATCGCCACCACGTCGAACCGCGCCGGCGATCCCGTGATTCCGTGGGTGACGGCGTAGACGTGCGCAGCGCGGACGATCCTTTGGCGCTTGGCCGCGGTCACCGACTCCACCGCCGAGCCGTGCGAGTCTCCCGTCCGCTCCTTGACCTCGACGAAGACGACTGTGCCCCCATCATCGGCCACGACGTCGATCTCGCCGCCTCGGCAGCGGTAGTTCCGGGCCAGGATCCGGAGTCCCTTGCCTCGGAGGTGCGCGCACGCCAGGTCCTCACCCGCTTCGCCGGGACGGCGGGTGCGGCTCTTCGGCTCGGCCAAGCTAGCGCCTTCGCCGCCAGCGCGTGCCCTTCGGCGTGTCCTCGAGCACGACGCCGAGCGCCTCCAGGGCCGCCCGCGCCGCGTCCGCCCGGGCGAACTCCCTCTTCCTCCGGGCCTCCTGGCGCTCGTCGAAGAGCGCCTGCTCCCGCGGCGAGAGGGCCTCGGCCGTGGCGGGCAGCAGAAGGCCGAAGACGCCGTCCATGGCCTGGAGCTCGGCCAGCAGGCACGAGGCGCCGGCCCGGGTGAGGCTCCCTTCCACCAGGAGCGTGTTCGCACGGGAGACGAGGCCATGGACGGCGGCGAGCGCCTCGGGCGTGTTGAGGTCGTCGGCGAGCGCGGCGTCGAACGCCCGCCGGGCCTCCGCGCACGCCGGCGCCGCGGGGCCGGGCTCGCCCTCGCCCCCCACCTCGGACAGCCGGGCGACGAGGCCATGGACGCGCTCGAGCGCCGCCCTCGCCTGGTGGAGCCCTTCGAACCCGAAGTTGAGCGGCTTCCTGTAGTGCGACCCCGCCAGCAGGTAGCGGATGGCCAGAGGCGAGTGGCCCTTCTCGACGATGTCGGGGATCGTGAAGAAGTTGCCCTTGCTCTTCGACATCGTCTCGTTCTCGATGAGGAGGTGCTTGACGTGCATCCAGTGCCGCGCGAAGGGCTTCCCGGTCGCGCAGGTGCTCTGGGCGATCTCGTTCTCGTGGTGGGGGAAGACGAGGTCCTCGCCGCCCGCGTGCAGGTCGAAGGTCTCCCCGAGGTACTTCATGCTCATCGCCGAGCACTCGATGTGCCAGCCCGGCCGGCCCTTCCCGAACGGCGCCTCCCACTGCGCCCACTCGGGCTCGTCGCTCTTGGACTTCCAGAGGACGAAGTCGCGGGCGTTCTCCTTCTCGTACTTGTCCGTGTCCACGCGGGCCCCGGCCTGGATCCCGGCCACGTCGAGGCGGGCGAGCCGTCCGTACTCCGGGAACGTCGCGATCCGGAAGTAGACGCTGCCCTCGGCGTCGTAGGTGTGCCCTCGGGCCCGCAGCCTCTCGATGAGCGCGATCATCTCGGGGATGTGCTCGGTGGCGCGGGGCATGTGCTCCGGCCGCTCGAGGCGTAGGCTCGCCACGTCCTCTTCGAAGGCGGCGACGTGCTCGGCGGTGAGCGTCCGCAGGTCCTTCCCCGCCTCCCGGGCCTTCTGGATGATGCGGTCGTCGACGTCGGTCACGTTCATGACCTCGCGCACGCGGTACCCGAAGTGGCGGAGCGTGCGCCGGAGCACGTCGGCGGCCACGAACGACCGGAAGTTGCCGACGTGGGCGCGGTCGTAGACGGTGGGCCCGCAGGCGTAGAGGCCCACCTCGGGGGGCGCGATCGGGGTGAGCGCCTCGACCGCCCCGCTCAGCGTGTTGTAGAGCCTCAGTTCCTCGGTCATGTCGCCCTCAGGATGAGCGCAGTGAGGTCGTCGGTGCAACCGGCGGGACCCGTCCAGCCATCCACCGCCGCCACGAGCGCGTCCAGCGTGGCGTCCGCCCCCCGGCCCGCCGAGGCGCGGAGCGTCCGCCTCACTCTCTCGTCGCCGAACTCCTCCCCGGCCGGCGAGACGGCTTCCGTCACTCCGTCCGTGACCGTCGCCAGGAGGTCGCCGGGGAGGAGCCCCGTCTCTCCGCCCTCGAGAGCCACGTCCTCGAGGAGGCCGAGCACCGGCCCGCCCGTGGTGAGCCGCTCCTCCGGGCCGTCCGCGCGGACGAGGTGGGGGGGGAGGTGTCCCGCGTTGACGTAGGCCAGGCGGCGGCGGGCGGGGTCGAGCTCGGCGTAGAAGAGCGTGACGTAGCGGCTCGTCTGCGTGCTCGCGTAGAGGAAGCGGTTGAGGCGCTCGAGCACTTGGGTCGGGCGCGCGGTGCCGGCCATGGCCCGGAGCCACGCGTGGACGGACGCCATCATCAGGCTGGCCGGCGTGCCCTTGCCCGAGACGTCCGCGATCACGAGGCCCAGCCGCCCCTCGTCGAGGGGGATGAAGTCGTAGTAGTCGCCGCCCACCTGGAAGCAGGAGCGGCTCTCGGCCACGATCTCGAAGCCCTCGACCCGCGGAGCGCTCCTCGGGAAGAGGCTCTGCTGGATGCCGCGGGCGATCTCGAGGTCGCGGTCCTGCCTCTCCTTCTCGAGCCGCACGCGGTGGGCCCGCGCGCCCTCGAGCGCGGCCTGCGTCTGGCGCGCCAGCGCGGCCACGAAGTCGAGGTCCTCCTCCCCGAAGCCGCGCCCGCCCGGCCTCTCCCCCACCGCGACGAGCCCGCTCAGCCGGTCCCCGGCGGCGAGGGGCACGGCGAGGGCGAAGCGCAGGAGCGCGAGGGCGTCGCGCAGCGGACCGGGGGCGAGGTCGGCGACGCAGCGTGGCGTGGGCAGGTCGCGCAGCAGCTCCTTGGGATCGCCCGGCACGCGGGGAGGTACCTCGCCCGGCTTCGTGCCGCGGGCGTGAGCGAGCTCGAGGCCGCCCGGGCCCAGGCGGTAGAGCGCGCAGCGCGAAGCCAGGAATTGGCCCATGACCGTGGTCGTCACCAGGCGCTCGATCGCCTCCTCGTCCAGGCTCGCGGTCAGCTCGCGCCCGATGTCGAAGAGGTTGTGGAGCTGGTAGACCTTGACCGAGAGCGACCGGTTGACCCGCCGCAGCTCCTCGTAGATGAGGCCGTTCTCGATCGGCGTCGCAGCGCAGGCGGCGAGGCTCTCCAGGAAGCCCGTCTCCTGGGGGCCAAAGGGGCGGCCCTCGGCGCGCGGCCCGAGGCCGAGGAGCGCGATCGGTCGGCCCGCCTTCCGCACCGGGCAGATGAGAGCGAACGCGGCGAGCTCCGGGTCGGCCGGGCCCGGCAAGAACGGCGCCGCCTCCACCTCCCGTCGCTCCAGGGTCTCCGGAGCCGAGGCGGGGAGGCCGCGCGCGGCCCGCCGCCGGTAAAGCCCCTCCCCCTCGGCCACGTAGAGCGCGCCCCGCGACACCTGCAGCTCGCCCATCACGATGAGGAGCGCCGCGTCCAGGATCTCGGCCCCGCTGAGCGTCGAGCCGAGCGTGGTGGTGAGGTCGAGGAGCGAGATGAGCTCGGACATCCGCTTGAGGAGCGGCGGCTCGCGACCCTCGCGCCGGAACTCGTCCAGCGCCTGCTGGTACTGGAAGACGACGGGCGTCGTCACCGCGGGCCCTCCCGCCCCTCCGGCTTGCGCTTGACCATGCAGCAGACGTTGCCCTGGCCGTTCCGCCTGAAGGTCACCGAGTCCATGATCCGGCCCATGAGGTGCATGCCCAGCCCGCCCGTCCGTCGCTCGCTCGCGTAGCGGCGGAGGTCCACCTCCGGGACCTCCCGCGGGTCGACCGCCTCCCCGTCGTCGGCCACCTCGACCCGAAGCTCTCCTCCCCGGTCGTCGAAGCGCAGCTCGATCCGGCGGTCGGCCGCCCCCCGGTAGGCGTGCTCGATGACGTTCGTCGAGGCCTCGTCCACGGCGAGGGCGAGCTGGTCGGCCTGGGCGGCGTCGAAGCCCGCCGCCTCCGCCATCCGGCGGGTGACGTCGCGGATCGCGGCCAGGAACTCCGTCCGGCTCGGGACCCGGAGGACGAGAGCGGGGCGCCTCGCGCTCACGCCGGAGGGCTTCCGGCCTCCCCGCCCGCGCGGAAGCTGAGGATCGCCTCCACCTCCGAGGGGAAGATCCGATAGAGGTGATTGAATCCCAGGATGTCGAAGATGTTGCGTACCGTCTCGTTGAGCTCGGCCAGCCGGATGTCGCCGCCGTTCGTCCGGATCTCCTCGATGACCCCCATGAGCGCGCCGAGCCCCGCGCTCGCGATGTACTTGAGGCCCACCCCGCTCACCACGATGCGGTATCGCCCCTGGTCGAGCGCCTTCTGGATCTCTCCCTCGAAGACGCGCACGGTGTGGGCGTTGATGAAGCCCCGCGGGTAGAGCAGCACGATCCCCTCCAGCTCGCGGCTGTCGACGGAGAGCTCGGTCATCGGGCGTCCATCGGGGCTTCCCGCTCCTGACTATATCCTCTCGTCGGCGGACGCCGAAAGCAGCGCCCGCGCCTCCGCGACGTCCTGATGGATCCGGGCCACGAGGGCCTCCGCCCCGTCGAAGCGCTGCTCGCCGCGGACGCGCCCGTGGAACTCGAGCCGCACGCGCGCGCCGTAGAGATCGCCCTCGAAGTCGAGGAGGTGGGCTTCGACGGTCACCGGGCCGCCGCCGAAGGTCGGCCGATGCCCCAGGTTGACGACCGCCCCCGCCCAGCGCCCGTCCGGCACCCGGCAGCGCGCGGCGTACACGCCGCGCGCGGGCGCCATCTCGTTCTCGGGCGCGAGGTTCGCGGTCGGCACGCCGATCCTGCGCCCACGCCCGTCCCCCCGGACGACGATCGCGTCCACGAAGTAGGGACGCCCCAACAGGAGCCGCGCCTCCCGCACGTCTCCCCGGGCGAGCGCCCTCCGTACCCGGCTGCTGCTGACCGGCTCTCCTGCCGCCACGACCGGCGGGATCGCGTCGACCTCGAAGCCGAGGCGCCCGCCCAGGGCGCGGAGGCCGAGCGCATCCCCCTCCCGGCCGCGGCCGAACCGGAAGGACTCCCCCACCACCACGTGGCGCGCCCCGAGCGTCTCGACCAGGACCTCGCGGGCGAAGGCCTCGGGGCCGAGCCCGGCCACCGCCGCATCGAAGGGGAGGACCGCGAGCCGGTCCACGCCCAGCCCGCCGAGGAGCTCCGCCTTCTGGTCGAGGGTCGTCAGGGGGGCGGGGGCGTGACCGGGCCGCACGACGCGGGCCGGGTGGGGGTCGAAGGTCAGGACCACCGACACCCCACCCCCGGCGCGGGCCTGACGGACGGCAGAGGCCACGAGAGCCTGGTGGCCCAGATGGACCCCGTCGAAGTTCCCGACCGTGACCGCAGGCACCGGCCACCCGAGGGGGGAGAGCCTCTCGATCCTGACCCGGTCCATCGCGGAGCGAACGGCTACCGGCCGCCCCGGCGGTCCAGCGTGGCGTCCTTCCGGCTCTCCCCCGCTTCGTCCACCGCGCTCAGCACGTAGCCACCCGGCCCCGTCTCGTAGTGGAAGGGGCGCGCCCACGGGTCGAGGAGATAGGCGCGGTCCACGAGACCGGCGCGGACGAGCTCGTCGAGCGCCGACGGAGGCGCGCCGTGGGTCGCGCGCCAGGCCTCGATCCCCAGCTCGAGGCGCGCGAGCCGCGAGCGGGCCGCCTCCTCGAGGATCAGGGCGTGGGAGCTCCGCAGCAGCGGAGGCAGGGCGGTGACCGCGAAGGGCGAGCGTCGCTGGACGAAGAGCCCCGTCGCGGCGAGCGCGGCCACGAGCGCGACCACGACGTAGCCGGGCACGGGCGACTTCGAGGCGGCCTCGGCGGTCGCCCCGTCCTCGGCCGGCCGGGTCGCGCCCCGGCCGGCCGGGGCGATGAGGGTCCGGTTCAGGAAGTCGAAGAGCGTTCGGCAGACCTCGAACTCGCCGGCCCCCGTGCTGTCGATGATCGCCTGCACGGTCCGGACGCCGTCCACCTTCCGGAAGACCCTCTCCTCGTCGGCGCCGAGCCGTATGCGCCCGGTCCCCGTCGGAGGGCTGCGCCTCTCCGAGGCACTCCCTTCGGCCGCCCCTCCCGCCGCCACGTCGATCAAGGAGGGGTCCACCACCGGCCGGAACACGATGTCGAAGGACGGGATCTTCTTCTCGATGATGGGCCACTCGTCCACCATCCGGATCCCTTCCATCAGGATGAAGTCCGCGCTCATGGGGGCGAAGTTCTCACGGTCGTAGTCGACGGCGTCCGAGGGAGCGAAGAGGTAGTGCCCGTCGCGCCAGCGGAAGACGCGGAAGACGATCTGCGAGATCTGGACCTGCAGGGCGTCGCGCAGGTCCTTGGCCGTGATGGCGCTGCCGCTCACCAGCACGTGGCCGAGCCGCTGCAGCGTCTGCCTCTGCACGGCCAGCGCCTCGTCGAGCCTCTCCCGGGTCACCTTGCCCTGCTTGACGAGCACGTTGCCCAGCCGGTCCTCGAGCCTCCGGGCCGACGAGTCGGCCATCACCACCATCCCGTTCTCGAACGTGACGGTGACGCTCTCGTCGTCCTTCTCGTTCGTGAGGGTCAGGAGGCCGGTCTTCCGCTGCAGCCCGATGAGCTGGAAGATGTCGGGCAGCCCGAAGTCGCGGATCGTCCCTTCGAGAGCCATCGGCCTACCCCGCCGCCGGCGCCGGACGGGCCCGCCGCGGCGCGGCCGGACGGAGGGGCAGCCCGAGGTCCCTCTCGGGGCGGAAGCGGTTGGCGACGGCCCACACCGCGAGGAGCGCCACCACCGCCGACGCGCTCAGCCACGGCGGAGAGATGCGCCCCGGGATCTCCGTGAACGGCACGACGCGCGCGGCCAGTGCCAGCGCGAGCACGCCGTACCACGCCGCGACGAGCACCGCCCCCCGGAACGGCCAGCCCTCGTAGATCTGCCCGGTGCCGGGGGAGACGATCGACAGGAGCCTGAAGATCCGGTTCCGCCGCCCCTCGGCCTCCTGCACCTCGACCATCTTGCGGTTGCGCGCCGGCCCCGACACGCCGTCACGGACCACGAAGAGGTGGTAGCACTGCGAGCAGAGACCCCCGCTCACCTGGCCGAGGTGGCAGAGCCGGCAGAACGCGGTCCCGCACCGCGCACAGTGGAGCGTGAAGGCCTTGGGCCCGCGCCAGCGGCCCAAGAGGAAGGCGACGACGGCGAGCACGGCGAGGGCGGCCGGGAACCGGTTGAGCATGGAGCCGGCGAGCCCCGTCGCTTCCGCTTCCGGCCGCCGCCCCCCGCCGAACGCGTTTCGCGCTCCGGGTCCCGACTCGACGCCAGCGAACTTCCCCCGGACGTCGTCGAGCGTCGGGACGAGGTCGACGACCGCGTAGTCCCCGGTGTCGTACTTCCACCGCTCGTACTCGGCGGCCAGCCCCGGCACCCGCACGTCCGCGTTCGACCGGGCCTCGTTGTAGGCCTGGTACTCGAACTTCTGAAGGTGCAGGATGGACAGGTTGTAGAAGGACGTCGCGGCCACGTCGGGGGCGGACCCGGCGCCCGTGCCCGCCCGGTACCGTGCCCGAGCCGTCTCGTAGCTGCCCCGCGCGAACTCGATGTTCGCCAGGTTGTTCCGGGCCACGGCGTCCTCGGGATGGGCGGCCAGCACCTGACCGTAGAGCTCCGCCGCCTCCTCGTATCGGCCGAACCGCCGCCGGGCCGTCCCGAGGAGGTAGACGAGGTCGCGATCCTCCGGGTCCTGCCGCACCGCGGCTTCGAGCCGCGCCACGTCGGCCGGGCCGGGCGTGCCCTCGACGACGGTGAGCGCCGTCTCGTAGAGCGGGTTGCGCGCGGCGCGGAGCCGCGACTCGAACGACGAGGCGACCGGTCCCACGGCCAGCGAGGCCGCGAGCAGAAGGAGGGCGAGGAGCTTCTCCGCCCGGCCGAGGTAGGTGAAGAGGACCGCGATCCACCACAGCGGCAGCCATCCCCACCCCTGGAACGTCGCCACCGGCAGCAGCAGGAGGAGCAGCGCCAGCGCGAGCGACGCCGAGCCGCTCTGTGCCGGGCCCAGCCACTCCTCGATGTCGTGGAGGAGAAGCCCGCCGCGCCGGACGAGCAGGGCCCCCGACACGGCGCACAGGCTGGCGAAGGCGGCGAGGAGCCCGGCGACCGTCGCCAGGTCCCGCGCGCGCTGGTCGCCACGCCCGGTCAGCAGGAACGCGCTGAGCCCCGCGAACGCGGCCTCGATGCTCGGCACCGCTCCGAGCGGCCCCTTCTGGAGGAGCGCGACCGCGAGACCCGCGTGGGCGTCTGGCAGCCCCGGGGCGAGTGCGACCGCGGCCCGGAACGCCTCCTCGGCACCGTCCCGCTGACCCTGGTCGAGCCTCTCCACGCCTCGCGCCACGAGGCCGAGCGCAACCGTGTCGAGGTTCGGGACGTTGCGCTCGATCCGGGCGCGCCGGATCTCGGCGAGGGCGCTCGCCGCCCTCGGGGCGTCGCCGGCGGCGTCGGCCTTGACGACCGCCGTCCAGAGCTCGTCGAAGGTCGGGACGACCGCCGCCGCGGGGGCGACCGTGCGGGCGGCGGCAGGCTGGGGGGGCCGCGACTGGACCGGCGCCGACAGGAGAACGAGGATGCCGACGGCGACGGACAGGGTCACGCTCCCCCCGTGCGCGTCTTCTCGACGTAGGCCATCCGCAGCTGGAAGAGAAGGTCGTCGAGCAGCGCCGATTCGGAGGGTGTTCGCCTTCCCTCGGTCTTGTCCTCCAGCATCTCGAGGATGGAGATGATCGATCGCGCCCCCTCGAGCGCTTCACCCGGCTGGTCCCCCGGCGCGCTCTCCTGAGGCGAGAGCAGCATCCCCGCCTGTGCGGCGAGCCCCAGGAGGAAATGCGAGAAGTCGACCGGCGGGCCGGTGGACGCTCCCGGCCCCGGCGCGGGGGGTGGGTTCGTCCTCGAGGGCTCGGACGTCGCGTCCCCGGCGGCGTCTTCGCGCGGGCGGCCGTCGGGCGTGAAGTGCCTGCGGTCGCTGACGTTGAAGGACTTGTCGTTCTCGCTCATCAGCGGTCGTCCGGCCGACGGCACGCCGGCCTCGGCCGACCCGCCCGGCCCCCCTGCGCCGGTCCGCGGCCGCGAGATCTTAGCATGAGTGGATGAGGCCCCTCACTGGAGGCGCCTCTCTTCGCCCTCTGCTGCCCTCCGCACCCAGACTCGCCGGCCATCCGTCGCCACGTCCACGGTCCCGTCGCGGTCGGTGCGGAGGACGAGGGCTCCCGACCGGCGATACCTTTCGAGCGCCTCGGGGTGGGGGTGGCCGAACGGGTTGTGCGCGCCGACCGAGACGACGGCCAGCCGAGGGGCGGCCTGCGCCACGAGCGCGTCCCCGCTGCTCCACCGGCTCCCGTGATGGGGCACCTTCACGACCGCCGAGCGCGTCACGCGGAGAGCGCGCTCGGCCTCCCCGGTCACGTCCCCCGTCAGCAGGAAGCACGTCTCTCCGAAGGTGACGCGCAGGACGACCGAGTCCTCGTTCCGGATCCGAAGGGGTGGCCGGGTCGGGCGCATCGGACCGATGACGTCGAGCCGGACCCCGTCCCAGTCCACGCCCATCCCCTCGGCTACGGTTCGGCGGCTCGGGCGCGCGGCGGCGAGCCGAGCCTCCACCTGCTGCCACGCCGGGTCGCGGAGCGGCGCCGGCCCCTCCCACAGCTCGCCCACCCGGAAGGCCTTCATGACGAAGGGCGCCCCTCCGACGTGGTCGGGGTGGGCGTGCGTCACGACGAGGGCGTCGATGCGGTGCACGCCCCGCTCCCAGAGCTCGGGGGCTACCCGCCGCTCGCCGGGGTCGAAGCGCGGGTCTCTCGACCCTCCCGCGTCGATCAGCAGCGCCCGGCCGGACGGCGAGCGGAGGAGAAGGCTGTCGCCCTGCCCCACGTCGACGACCGTCAGGTGGACCCGCCCGTCGGCGGGCCGGGCGAGCGTGCCGGCGAGGAGCGACACGTGGCACAGGGCGAGGAGGGCGAGGCCCTCCCGGCGGCGGTGCCGGTAGAGCAGGCCCAGGCCGCTCGCGTAGAGGGCCAGCGCCACGAACGACGGCCCGGGGATGCGGAGATCGAGCCACGGCCCGAGGGGCCCCAGGTCCCCCGACACACGCAGGGCGCGCGCGGCGACCCACGCGACCTCGCCCAGGAGCCGCGCCGGGCCGAGGCCGAAGGGGGAAGCCGCGAGCACCGCGAACCCCGAGAGGAGGACCCCGCTCGAGAGCGGCACTGCGGCCATGTTGAGGAGCACCGCGGCGGGAGCGAGGCGGTGGAACCAGGCGGCCAGCACCGGCGCGAGGACGCACTGGGCGGCCACCGAGGCCGCGACCGCCACGTCCACGCGGAACGGGAGCCGTGGAACGCCGCGACTGAGCGGCTCGGCGAGGGCGAGGATGCCGAGCGTCGCGCCGAACGAGAGCTGGAAGCCCACGTCCGCCGCCGATGCCGGGCGGTGGGCGAGCAGGAGGAGGGCGGCCAGTCCCAGGAGGTTCGAGGCGTCGGCGTCGAGCTCGAGAGCCCGGCCGACCAGGATGGCCGCCGCCATGAGCGCCGCCCGGACGACGGGCACGTCGCCCCCGACGAGGAGCGAGTACGAGAAGATCGCGGCCGTCGTCGCGGCGGCCTGCGCCCACGGGCTCGCCCGCAGCCGGCGGAGGGCGGCGACGATGAGGCCGGCGACGAGCGCCACCTGCGCGCCGGAAAGGGCCAGGACGTGATACGTCCCCGAAGCGCGGAACGCCTCCGAGGTGGGGTCGTCGATCTCCGATCGGTCGCCCAGGACCATGGCCAGGACGAGGCCGCGCTCGGTGCCCGGGACGATCGATCGCTGGAGGATCCGCCGCGCGTCCTCTCGCAGGCGCGCCGCGGCCCGCCGGGCCCACGAGGCGCCGCTCCCGTCCCGACGCTCGAGGAGCAGCGCGGACTTGCAGAAACCGGAGGCGGCCAGCCCCTCGTTCGCGCTCCTTGTCCAGGGCAGGGCACGGAGGGTAGCCCATGCGGCCACGCGGTCCCCGTCGAGAATGCGGGGCTTCTCCGCGGAGCCGCCCAGCTCGACCCGGACCCTCCCCCGCGCCCGTTCGAGGCGACCCTCCGACTCCACGCCCTCGACGTCGATCAGCAGAACGACGTGGCCGGCCGTCTCCAGGGCGTCGCCGCTCACCGTGCCCACGACCCGGAGCGCGCGGCCCTCGGGCGCGTCACCAGGGAGCCGCCGTCTCAGGCTGCCCGCCTCGAACTGGAGCCCCTCCGTCTCGGCAGCCGCGACGCCCAAGGCGAGCGCTGAGGCAGCCAGGGCGATCCAGGCTCGGCGGCCCGCGCCCGCGGCCAGGGCGAGCCCGAGGAGCACGGCCGCCAGCAGAAGGAGCACGAGCGGCTCCCGGGGGCCGGCCTCGCCGTCGACCAGGAGGCAGCCCGCGCCCAGGAGCGCGGCGAGGGCGAGGAGCGGACGGCGCATCGCGCGGGAGGGTACCCGACGGAACCTCCGAAGCGGGTCCCGGCAGGGACGGTTCCCGAAGCGTCACACGACGGCGTCAGGAGCGCCGCAGGCGGACGACGGTCTCCAGGTGGAAGGTATCCGGGAAGAGGTCGAAGAGGTGCACCGCGTCCGGCCTGTAGCCCCGCGCGGCGAAGGCCGACAGGTCGCGGGCGAGCGTCGGGGGATCGCAGGAGACGTAGACGACGGCTTCGGGGGCGCGATCGGCGACCTGGCCGACCACCTCGATCCCGGCCCCGGTACGCGGCGGGTCCAGCACGACCCGCTCCCCCGCCGCGGCCGTCGTTCTCACGAGGGCCTCGGCCACGTCGCTCTCGACGACCCGCACGGCCGGGAGGCGGTTCCGTCGCGCGTTCCACCGCGCGTCCTCGGCGGCCGAGGGCGCTCTCTCGACCGCGACGACCTCGCCTTCGCCACGGGCCGCGAGGGGCAGGGAGAAGAGGCCGACCCCGCAGTAGAGATCGATCACCCTTCCGGGCCCCGGCGGAACGAGGTCGACGATCGTCCGGGTGAGGGGTTCGAGCAGGAAGCGGTTGGCCTGGAAGAACGACCGCGCGTGGACACGCAGGACGACGTCGAGGACCGTCGCCTCGACGAAGGGCGTCCCGTGGAGCCAGTGGAGGCGGGACCCCGTCTTGACACCCAGGCCGTCGAGGCCAGGGACGCGGGCCGCGAGAGGAGCGAGCGATGGGGCCTCGCCAGGGGCGAGGACGGTCTCCAGCGTGGCGACGAGCGCCCCCCCGTCGGGAGACTCGAGCAGGTCCAGGCCGCGCAGCCCGGCCACGACCCCGGGCCGTGACGCGAGCGCGTCCCGCAGGGCGCGGGCGGCTCGGTTCATCCGGTCCGAGAGCTGGAGGCAGGCGAGCACGTCGACGACTCGGCGGGTCCCCTCCTGTCGCAGACCCAGGCGCGGCGCCTCCTCGCCGGGCGCGAAGTGCAGCGCCGCGCGCAGGCGCCATCCCGTCTCCGGCGACGGGTGCACTCCGATCGGTCCCTCCCAAGCCGCCCCCGCCCGGCCCAGCGACTCGCGGAGAACCGCCTCCTTCGCGCGGAGCTGCGCCGCGTAGCCGAGGTCCTGGTACGCGCAGCCGCCGCAGCGCGGGACGTAGGGGCAGGGAGACTCGCGCCGCTCCGGCGCGCCCTCCAGCAGTGCGAGCAGGGTCCCCTCCGCCCAGCCGGAGTGGACCGCGTCCACCCGCGCCCGGATGCGGTCACCCGCGTGCGCGCGCGGGACGAACAGGACCCTGCCGTCCACTCGGCCGAGCCCGCGTCCGCGGTAGACTCCCTTCTCGATCGCGACGTCCACGACCTGGCCGGGCCGCAGGTCCGAGCGCGCTGGCCCCGCGCTCCTCACGCTCCACCTCCGCCCTCGAGGTGGAAGAGGCTGAGGCGTGGAAGGCCGTGGGCCTCGAGGCGTCGCCGGGCGACGAGCTCGCTCCGGAGCTGCTCCAGGACGCGGCGCGGCATCCGCGCCCGCCAGCGCTCGAGGCCGCGGTCCACCTCGGCCTCGAGGGCCTCCTGCCGCTCCCGGCCCTCGTCGGCGGAGATCGACTCCAGGAGCCTCGCCTCGCGATCGGCCATCCAGGCTGAGACCTCCTCGAGGCGGCCTCCCTCCGCCCGCTCGCGCAGCTCGCGGGAGATCTCGATCGCTGCTGGGCGCGCCCGCGGTCCGAGGCCCTCGGCCCGCTCGAGGTCCTGGGCGAAGCCCCGAAGAGCGCCGGCCACGTCCAAGCCCTCCTCCCGGCCGAGGGCCAGGGCGCGCTCCCACCGCTCGCGCGCCGCGTCGACCTCGCGCGCGCAGTAGGCGAGGCTCCTCACCTTCCGGTCCCGGCTCCAGCCGTGGTCGTGCGCGTCGAGGGCGTCGCGGATCCCCCGGAGGACGATGCGCAGGGGCAGGCCGGCGAGCCGCCACTTCCGCACGAGGTTCCACTCGGCGTTCGACAGGAAGAGCGGGTCTCCCCTCCGCGACACGAAGAACTCCTCGACCGCCTGGTAGTACTCGGCCTCGGGGCAGGACGAGGCGGTCGTCACCTCGGGGCCTGCTGGTTCCGCTCCCAGATGAGGCGCAGGCCGGTCAGCGTGAGGACCGGATCGACCGCCTCGATCGACGGGATGTCGGCGGCGAGCGTCTCGGCGAGGCCTCCGGTGGCCACGACCCGGGCCGCCTCCCCGAGCTCCGCGCGGATCCGGGCGATGAGGCCCTCGCACATCGACGCGTAGCCGAAGTACAGCCCGGACTGCATCGAGCCGACCGTGCTGCGGCCCACGACCCGTCCCGGGTGCCTCACGTCCACGCGGGGCAGGCGGGCCGCCCGCTGGAAGAGCGCGTCGGCGCTGATCCCGATGCCGGGGCAGATCACCCCCCCCGCGTACTCGCCTCGCCGCGTGACCACGTCGAAGGTCGTCGCGGTGCCGAAGTCCACCACGATCACGGGCCCGCCGTACGCGGCGAACGCCGCCACGCCGTTCACGATGCGGTCGGCACCCACGTCTCCGGGGGGCTCGTAGAGGATCGGCATGCCCGTCCGGATGCCCGGCCCGACGACGAGCGGCTCCTGCCCCAGGTACTGCCGCGCGAGGGCGACGAGCACCGGGGTGAGCGGGGGCACGACGCTCGCCAGCGCCACGGCCGAGATTCCCGAGGGGTCGAGGCCGGACGTCGAGAAGAGGTTGCGCACGAGGATCCCGTACTCGTCCGCGGTCTGCTCGCGCCGCGTGGTGAGCCGCCAGTGCGCCCGAAGCGATCCGCCCTCGAAGACGCCCAGGACCGTGTTCGTGTTTCCGACGTCGATCGTGAGGAGCATCGGCGGCTCAGCGTCCTCCGGCGGGCCGGACCCGTGTCACCTCTCCGGACAGGAGCCTCTGCCTCCGTCCGCCCGCGAGCTCCACCACGAGCGCCCCGTCCTCGTCCACCTCGCGCAAGAGGCCTTGCAGGGAGCCCTCCGCCGTTCGCACGTCTACGAGGCCGCCCCACCACGGCGCCGCGCGGGAACGCCAGGCCGCCAGGGCGGCGGCGGGGCTCGACCTCAGGCCATCGTAGCAGACGGCCAGGTGGGCCAGGACCGAAGCCCCCACCGCGGGAAGGCTCAGGTCCGCGGCACCCTGCGCAGCGAGCGACGTCGCCCCCTCCCGGATCCCCGGGGGCAGGCTTTCGGCCGAAACGTTCACGCCGATGCCGAGGACCACCCACTCGACGCCGTCTGGCCCCGAAGCGGCCTCGGACAGGATGCCGGCGAGCTTGCGGCCCGAGGCCAGGACGTCGTTCGGCCACTTCAGCTCCGTCCTGACGCCGACGTCGCCCGCGGCCTCCGCCACGGCCACCCCGGCCGCGAGGGGCAGGAGGCCCGTCTTCTCGAAGCGCGGCCGAAGGAGGACCGAGAGGTAGAGCCCTCCCGGCGGCGAGGCCCACGTCCGGCCCTCGCGGCCACGGCCGCCGGTCTGCTGCCCGGCCAGAACCACCGTCCACTCCGGGGCGCCGCCCCGAGCCATCGCCTTCAGCCGCTCGCTCGTGGAGGCGATCGACTCCGGCCACTCGACGACGGGGAGCCGGGGGCCGCCTCGCACGGCGAGCGCGGTCGCGAGCGCTTCCGCCCGCTCCATCAGGCCCCGAGAGGCCGGGCCGGCTTCTCGGCCAGCTCGATCTCGGTGACCTCGAAGACGCCGTCCTCCATCCCGTCTCGCGGTCCGAGCACGTCCCCCTCCGCCCGCGCGGCCGAGGCGACGTCGGCGAGGCACGGGCCGAGGAGCGCGACCGAGCGGGGCGACGCGACGACGCGCAGCCGCGCGAGCTGCCGTCCGACCGTGGCCCCGGCCGCGCTCTTCGCCCGTCTAACCGCGTCGAGGAAGGCGCACGCGGCGTCGAACGGCGCGCCCGCCTCGGGGCCCTCGGGGACCCCGCCGAAGTCGGCGGCCGAGGGCCACGGCGCGCGGTGGATGCTCCGCGAGCCGGACGCCGCGGCGAAGCCCCACGACCAGACCTCTTCGGTCACGTAGGGCAGGTACGGCGCCAGGAGCCGCAGGAGAACGCTCAGCCCGCCCTGCACCGCCGCGACCGCCGACGCGCGACCCGCCGCGTCGGACTCGGAGCGGGCCCGCGCCTTCACCATCTCGAGGTAGTTGTCGGTGTAGCCGGCCCAGAAGAAGCGCTCGACGGAGTCGAGGGCTCCCGCGTAGTCGAGTTCGTCGAAGGCCGCGGTGGCCCTCACCGCGCTCTCCCGCAAGCGGGCCATGAAGGCCAGGTCCAGTGGATGCGAGACCGGGCCGGCGGGCGCGCTCTGCGACAGCGCGAACTTCCCCGCGTTCCAGAGCTTCATCACGAGACGCCGCCCGACCGCGAAGACCTTCTCGTCGAACGCAGTGTCGGTGCCGAGACGGGCGGCGAGCGACCAGTAACGAACGGCATCCGCGCCGTACTGGTCGAGGAGGTGCATGGGCGTCACCACGTTCCCCTTGCTCTTCGACATCTTCTTCCGGTCGGGGTCGAGCACCCATCCCGAGATGGCGACGGCCCGCCACGGGATCGTCCCCTCGTGCAGCCAGGCCTTCACGACGGTGTAGAAGGCCCAGGTGCGGATGATCTCGTGGCTCTGCGGCCGGAGGTCCATCGGGAAGAGCCGGCGGTGCCGCTCGGGCGAGCGGCTCCAGCCGGTGGCGATCTGCGGGGTCAGGGAGGACGTGAACCAGGTGTCGAAGACGTCGGCTTCGGCGGTGAAGCCGCCCGGCTGGTCGCGTTGGGTTTCAGAATAGCCGGGCGGCACGGCGGTCATCGGGTCCACGGGGAGCGCGGCCTCGTCGGCCACGAGAGGCGCCGAGTAGTCCGTCGTCGCGTCCTCCCGCACCGGGTACCACACCGGGAACGGCACGCCGAAGTAGCGCTGGCGGCTGATGTTCCAGTCGAGGTTCAGGTTCTCGGTCCAGTTCCGGAAGCGCAGCCGCATGAAGTCGGGGTGCCACGCCACGCGTTCTCCGGCCTCGACGAGTGTCTGCTTGTGCTCGAGGATCCGCACGAACCACTGCCGCGTGGTGATGAACTCGAGGGGTCGGTCGCCCTTCTCGTAGAACTTCACCGGATGCTCGATGGGCTGCGGCTCCGCGACGAGGGGGGCGAGGCCGTCTCCCGACGGGCAGCCGGACGGGTCGCGCAGCAGCTCGACGATCGCCTTCTGGCCCTCCTTCACCGTCCTCCCCGCGAGGTGGGAATAGGCCTCGTTCGCCCGCGCGGGGTCGAGGCTCGGGAACGGACCCGTGCCGAACTCGACGTGGGCGAGGTGCCCGTCGCGCCCGACCACCTGGCGGAGCGCGAGGCCCTGCTCGCGCCACCACTGCACGTCGGTCGCGTCGCCGAACGTGCAGACCATGAGGATCCCGGTGCCCTTCTCCCGGTCCACGAGCGGGCTCGGGAAGATCGGCACGAGGGCCCGGAAGAGCGGTGTCACCGCGTTCTTTCCGAAGAGGGCCCGGTACCGCTCGTCGTCGGGGTGGGCGGCGACCCCCACGCAGGCCGGCAGCAGCTCCGGGCGGGTCGTGGCAACGACGAAGCTGCCGCCGCCTTCGACCCCGAAGCGCACGTGGTGGAAGGCGCCCTTCTGGGCCCGGTCCTCGACCTCGGCCTGCGCCACCGCGGTCCGGAAGTCCACGTCCCAGAGGGTCGGCGCCTCGACCTGGTACACCTGCCCCTTCCGGAAGAGGTCGAGGAAGCTCCACTGCGCCGCTCGCCGGCTCTCGTCGTCGATCGTCGAGTACTCGAGCGACCAGTCCACGGAGAGGCCGAGGCGCTGCCACAGGGCCTTGAACGCCTTCTCGTCCTCGGCGGTGAGGGCCAGGCAGAGCTCGATGAAGTTCGCCCGCGAGACGCGCCGCGGCGGGTGCTTGCGCGCGGCGTCATCCGCCATCGCCACCCGCAGCCCCGGCTCGTACGGGGCGTGGGCCTCGCAGCGGACGTGGTGGTAGTTCTGCACGCGGCGCTCGGTCGGGAGGCCGTTGTCGTCCCACCCCATCGGGTAGAAGACGTTCCGGCCCCGCATCCGCTGGTATCGGGCCAGCACGTCGGTCTGCGTGTAGCTGAAGACGTGGCCCACGTGCAGCGAGCCCGACACGGTCGGAGGCGGGGTGTCGATGACGTAGGCCGCTCCCGGGCCAGCCTCGTCGAACCGGTGCACGCCCCACTCGAGCCAGCGCCGGCTCCACGCCTCTTCGGCGGAGCCCGGGTCGAAGTGGCTGCCCAGGGTGGTCGGGTCGATGGTGATGGTCAACGTCACTCGCCTCCAGTCGCGGGAGTCTCCGTCGCAGCCCGGCTCGAGGGCCGGGCGTGCAGCCTACCACGCGGCCGGGCGTGCCGCCGGCTCCGGGGAAGCGGCGCTCTCAGGACTTCTGGAGCTCGGCCTTCAGGCGCTCGATCTCCTGCTTGATGAGCGCTTCCGCCAGGTCGGGGATCACCTCCCAGGCGATCTCCCGCACGGCTTTCTCGGAGATCTGCGCCACGACCCGCTGGGCGATCTTCTCGACCATCTCGAGCGGCACCGACACGGCCGCCGCCTCGGACGCGGGCGGGGGAGGCGTCACGGGCTCGGCCGCCACGCCAGCCAGGTCGGCGAAGGATTCCGCGGCCGCCACGGGCACGGCGGCCGGCGGCGGGGGGGGTGCGACCGCAGGAGCGGCAGGGACGATCGGCGGTCGAGGCGGAGGCGGAGCCGCGACGTGCGGCTCCGGCGCGAATGCTCGGGCCGGGACCGGCGGAGGCGGAGCCACGGCCGGGGGCCGCACGAACCCGCGCGGCGGTGTCGGCTCCGAGAAGACGGGCTCCGGCTCGAAGGCGGGCGTCGTCTCGGGCTCGAGCGGCTCCGGCTCCGCCTCGAGCTCCGGCATCGCCTCCGGCTCGGTCACGGGCGTGGAGCGAGGCGGCGGCACCTCGCGGACCGGGGCGGCCTGCGGAGCGCGAGCCTCCACCGGCTCGAACGCGCCGGTGGCCGCGTCGTCCTCGTCGGGCACGGGCGGGAGGGTGGCAACGCCCGGCATCGGCGGCACCGTCACGGCCGTGGCGGCGGGGACCTCGGCCTCCGACGCCGGCTCGAAGTTGCTCGCGCCGAAGTCGAGGTCCTCCTCGAGCACCTCCTCGAAGACGGCCGGCTCGGCCGCCGGCTCCGGCGCTTCGGCGGCCTCGGGCACGAAGGCCGGCTCCGGCGCGCGGATCGTCGACACCCTGGCCGTGGGCTCGGCGACCTGCGGTGGCTCGGGCGCGGCCGGAGCCGCGGGAGCGTTCCACGGCAGCTCAGTCGCCCGGAACATCACGGTCGCGGCCGATTCCGAGGGCGGCGGGGTCACGGGCGCGGCGAGCAGCGTCGCCGACTCCTCCGGCGTCACCGGGACGTACGGCTCGGGAGCGGACGCCGGCTCGGAGAAGGCCGAGCTGTCGAGGCCCCCGAACGGCTCGTCGGGGATGAAGCTGGGCGCGGCGGGCGGCGGACTCGCCGGCGGGGTCGGCCGCTGGAACGGCAGGATGGCAGGGGGCGACGCGGCCACTGACGACGACGCCGGCGCCGCCGGGGGGCGAGACGGCGGCGGCACGGGAGGAGGCCCTCCGGGCCGCGCGGCCGGCACGCCTGCCGGAGCTGCAGGACGCGCGATCGGCGGCACCGCCTGCGGTGCGGCGGCCGGACGAGCAACGGCGGGAGGCGCCGCCGGGCGCACCGGGGCTCGCGCGAGAAGGTCCTTGACCT
>DATJYX010000051.1:0-6355 GCA_035577965.1 Vicinamibacteria bacterium
CACCGTGAACGGCGTGCGCGGCTCGAACACGGTCGTCACGCTGGACGGCTCGCGCCTCGCCGACTTCGGATCGAACAACGGCGTCATCGTCGTCCCGAACAACGACATGGTGTCCGAGGTCAAGGTCCAGTCCTCGAACTACGCGGCCGAGTTCGGCTCCGCCGGCGTGCAGGTGAACGCCATCACCAAGGGTGGCAGCTCCGAGTTCCACGGCACCCTCTACGACTACATCCGCGACTACCACCTGCAGGCGAACGACGGCTCCAACCGGACGGCCGGCATCGACCGCCCGAAGAGCGAGTTCCAGTACCCGGGCGGCAACATCAGCGGTCCGATCCTCATCCCGGGCACGAGCTTCAACAAGAACCGCGACAAGGCCTTCTTCTTCCTCGGTATCGAGGTCCAGCGCCAGAAGGTGGACCGCGGCGCGTCCTTCGCGGTCACCCCGACCGCCGGCCAGCGGACCGGCGACTTCAGCGGTACCCAGGGCGGGCAGAACCTCAACCAGCCTCTCACCGTGAACATCCCCGGCAACTTCCCCGGAGCGGGCGGCGCGGCGCCCGGGAACAACCTCGCCCCCTACATCGACCCCTTCGGCCAGATGCTGCTGAACCTCTACCCGCAGCCGAACTACAACGACCCGACGAACCGCTACAACTACGTGTTCAGCACGCTCGAGCCGCAGAACCGTTGGCAGGGCACGCTGCGCCTCGACTACAACTTCACCGAGAACACGAAGATGTACGTCCGCCTGGCCCAGGACAAGGAGACGATGGACAAGGCGCGCGGCATCTGGTGGGACTCCTCGAACTACACCCTGCCCAGCGCCGACGTGCACGCCAACACCGGCCGGTCGATCTCGGCGAACCTGACGAGCGTCCTCAGCCCGACCACCACCAACGAGTTCCTGTTCACGTTCAGCAAGCTGAAGCTCGACCTCTACCACCAGGATCCGTCGAAGGTCAGCCTGAGCGGCCTCGGGTTCCCGAACTTCAAGGGCCCCTACGGCCAGCAGGTCGACGTGGCCCCCATCCAGCTCTATTCATGGGGCCAGGGCCTGGGCAACTTGTGGGATCCGCTCGGCGCGGACCTCTTCGCCTACAACTCCTCGCTGCTCTTCACCGACACCTTCACGAAGGTGGCGAACACCCACGCCCTCAAGGCGGGGCTCAGCGTGGAGCGGGCGCGGAAGGACCAGAACTTCCAGAACAACGAGCAGCTCTCGTTCAGCTACGGCTCCTGGATCCCGGGCTCGACGGGCAACGACTTCGGCGACATCCTGGTCGGCCGTCCGGCCGGGTACGGCGCCGGCACGAAGTCGATCATCGGGAACTTCCAGAACTGGACGATCGACTTCTTCGTGCAGGACTCCTGGAAGGTCAAGAAGAACTTCACGCTGGAGTACGGCCTGCGCTTCTCCAAGATGACGAACAACATCGACCGCAACAGCCACGGCGCGGTGTTCGTCCCGAGCGCGTACGACCCGAGCAAGGGGGCCTTCGTCGACTCGAACTTCCAGTACGTCAACGGCCTCCAGTACGCGCAGCTCGGGCAGGTGCCCGACACCTTGATCGCGAGCCGGCCGATCTACGTGATGCCCCGGGTGAACTTCGCCTGGGACACCCGGAGCAACGGTGACCTGATCGTGCGCGGCGGGGCGGGGGTCTTCTACAACCGCCCGATGGGCAACGCCGAGTACGACATCATCCACTTCCCGCCCTACGCCTACGGCATCAGCGGCGGGGCGTACGACAGCTACTCCGACCCGAGGGGGCTGAACTACAACTCGGTCGGGACCGTCGACCCGCTGACCCGGCTCGGCACGCAGAACATCACGTCCTCGGTGAACCCCGAGTCGATCTACTACCCGCGGTACTTCACGGGAAGCCTCTCCGTCGCCAAGCGGCTGCCGTGGCAGCAGATCTTCGAGGTCGGATACGTCGGCACCTTCGGCCGCCACCTCCTCAACCTGCGCTCGATCAACGTGATCCCGGAGGGCGACCTCCTGCAGGGCCAGCTCGGCAACGCCGACCTCAGCATCCCCATCAACCGGGTGGCCCTCGACAACTCGGCTCTCACGACGCAACGGCCCTACCCCGCCCTGGGCAACATCCAGTACTGGGAGTACGGCGCGACGTCGAACTACCACTCGCTGCAGGCGACACTCTCGCGGCAGACGAGCGGCCGCTTCCAGTACTTCTTGACCTACACCTTCTCGAAGGGCCTGGGCGTCTACTCCAGCGAGTACGTGAGAGTGGACCCGTTCGACGCCCGTGGCCGCTCCTACGGCATCCTGCCCTACGACCGGACCCACGTGCTGAACGCCTCGTGGAACTGGATGGTGCCGGACGCGATCAAGGGCGACGGCAACGGCTTCGCCAAGGGTGTCCTCAACGGCTGGCAGCTCTCGGGCATCTTCAACTTCTCGAGCGGCACGCCGATGTACATCTCGTTCAACCAGGGCGACCTCTCCTCGAACGGGATCGGGCAGGCCTGGGTGGGCACGCCCGACACCCGCAACTCGAGGAACGACAACAGTGGCGCCGTCCTGCCGGTCTTCACCTGCAACCCGCAGCTCGGCGGCGGGGCGGTGGGGAGCAAGATCCTGAACATCAACTGCGTCGGCATCCCCACCTACCCGAACAACGGCCCGTACGAGCAGCCCTACTACATGCGCTCGCCGAGCCGGAACACCACCGACCTGACGCTTTTCAAGAATTTCGGCCTGGGCGGAGCGAAGAAGCTGCAGTTCCGCCTCGGCGTGTTCGACGTCTTCAACCAGTCCTACGCGACCTACAACATCGGCTTCACGGACATCGACACGAACCTCAACACGACCTGCAACGTGAAGCGGGACAACATCCCGAACGGCGTCGGCGGGACAACCAACGGCGTCTGCGACCCGACCGGCGGGTTCAGCTACACGCAGAACACGCTCGACAACTTCGGCAAGATCCTGCTGAAGCGCGGCCGCCGGATCGTGGAGCTGGCGTTGAAGTTCTACTTCTGATCAGGAGCGACCCGTCAGGTAGCGCGGCTGCTTGAGGGCTCGGAGGGGGTGGCGAGCGGGAGCTCGCCACCCCTTCGTCATCTGTGAACGTGCACCCATCCAGCCGCAGGCTTGCTCTCCTCACGTCCCCGTCCGCGAGAGAGGCGATCCGGTGGCCGACGGGTCGCCGCCCGCTATAATCCGTCGAAGCCCGGCCTCCGACGGGACCGCGGCACGGACCATGCTCGATTCCTCCCCATCGCTGCTTCTCCTCCTGTCCGTCCTCGCCGCTCCGCAGGGAACGACGGGCGCTGCGGAGCGGGGCGCGGGGCAGGCGGTGGCGCCGGCCGACGCCGCCGCCTCGGACGAGGCCTTCGCCAGGGGCGTCAGCCTCCACCAGGCCGGCGACCTCCTCGGCGCCGTCGGCGCCTACAAGGAGGCCTTGCGCCTCACCCCGGGACGCATCGAGATCCGCTCCAACCTCGGGGCGGCCCTGAGCCGCCTGGGGCGCTACGACGAGGCGGTCGACCAGTACCGCCGGGCCCTCGAAGGCGCTCCGTCGAACGCCGCCGTGCGCTTCAACCTCGCCCTCGCTCTCTACAAGGGCGGCCGGATCGACCAGGCGGCGCCCGAGTTCGCCCGCGTGGTGGAGCACGACCGGAGCCAGAAGGCCGCGCTCCTCCTCCTGGCCGACTGCGAGCTGCAGATGGGCCGCGACGCACGGGTGGTCGAGCTGCTCTCCCCCGAGGAGCCGGCGATGGGCGACGACCGGCTGTTCGCGTACCTCCTCGGCACCGCCCTCGTCCGGCAGGGCGACCTGCGGCACGGCCAGGCGCTCGTGGACCGGCTCTTCCGGGGCGGCGAGTCGGCGGAAGCCCATCTCCTCCTGGGCGCGCAGCACCTGCGCCGGGAGGAGTTCCGGTACGCCGTCCCCGAGCTGCGGCGCGCGGCGGAGCTGAACCCCGACCTGCCCACCGTGCACTCGATGCTGGGCATCGCCCTCATGAACTCGGGCGAGCGCCCGGCGGCGATCCCCGAGTTCCAGCGGGAGCTCGCGAAGAACCCGAACGACTTCGAGGCGAACCTGCGTCTCGGCCTGCTGCTGCGGGACGAGGAACGACTGGACGAGGCGATGGACCACATCCAGCGTGCCGCGCGCCTGCGGCCGCACCACCCCGACGTGCTGTACGGGCTCGGGCGGCTGAGCCTGGCCCACGACCGGCTGGAGGATGCCCGGAAGTACCTCGAGGAGCTCGTCCGCGCGCGGCCCGACTTCGAGGGCGGGCACGTCATGCTCACGACCGTGTACTACCGGCTCAAGATGAAGGACCTCGGGGACGCCGAGCGAGCGGTCGTCGAACGGCTGAGGGCGGAGCACCGGGCGACCGAGGCAGCGGCCCAGGCGCCGGCCGACCCGGCCGCACCCGACGGCAAGCCGCCGGAGGTTCACCGGTGAGGCACCCCGTCGCGCTGTCGGTCGCGCTGTGCGCGCTCGGGACCCCGGCCTCCGCCTCGGCCCAGGTCGCTCCGAAGACCCCTCCCGCCGCGCCCGCCGCCAAGGCCCACGCGCCGGCCGATACGGCGGCGTTCGACGCCCTGGCCGGGCAGGCGAAGAAGGCTCGCGCCGAGCAGCGGCTGGACGACGCGGTGGAGCTCTACCAGAAGGCCCTCAAGCTCCGGCCGTCCTGGTCCGAAGGGCGGTTCGGCCTCGGAACCGTGCTCTACGACCTCGACCGCTACGAGGAGGCGCGGGCGGCGTTCAAGCGCGTCACCCTCGAGCAGCCGAAGAGCGGCCCCGCCTGGGCGTTGAAGGGCGTGTGCGAGTTCCGGCTCAAGAACATCGAGACGGCGCTCGCCGACCTCCAGAAGGGCCTCGCGCTGGGCCTCGGCGACAGCGCGGACCTGCAGGCGGTGGCGAACTACCACGCCGCGATCCTCCTCACGCGGTTCGGCCAGCCCGAGGCGGCCTACGAGATCCTGAAGGGATTCGCGGTCCGCGACTACGACAGCCCGACCGTGATCGAGGCCCTCGGCCTCTCCGCCCTGCGCCTCCCGTTCCTGCCCTCCGAGGCTCCCGTGGAGAAGCGGGAGATGGTCCTCATGACGGGGAGGGCCGTCTACCTGCTGGTCAAGAACCGCCGGGCGGAGGCCACGCGGGTCGCCTTCGAGGAGCTGGTCGCCCGCTATCCCGAGGAGCCGAACGTCCGCTACGCCTACGGCGTCTTCCTCCTCCGCGACGAGCCGCAGAAGGCTCTGGCCGAGTTCCGCCGCGTGCTCGAGATGCAGCCGACGAACCTCCCGGCGCTGCTCCAGATCGTCTCCCAGCTCATCAAGGAGGGGGACTTCGCGGGCGCGCGCCCGTACGCCGAGAGGGCCGTGGCCATGGATCCCGATCACACCGCGGCGCGCAGCGCCCTCGGCCGGGTCCTCCTGGAAGCGGGAGAGACCGATCGCGCCATCGCCGAGCTCGAGGAGGCGGTGCGCCTCTCTCCGCAGAACGACCAGGCCTTCTTCGCCCTCTCCCGGGCCTACAAGCGGGCGGGGCGGGAAGCGGAGTCGCGAAAGGCCCTGGCCGTGTTCGTCGAGCTGGACAAGGCGCGCCGGGCGAAGAGCGCGAACGCCCCCGAGGAAGGAGGGGCCTCCGAGCCCCGCACGCCATAGGAGTGATCATGGTCCCTTCGAAGCCGTTCCTGGCCGTCCTCCTCGCCGCGGCGGTCGCGGCTCCTCCCCCGGCCCTCCCGGCTCCGGCCCAGGCGCCCACGCCGCCCACCTTCGCAGTCGGGACGAGCGCGGTCGCCCTCGACGTGGTGGTGCGGGACAAGAAGGGTCGCCTCGTGAAGGACCTGACCCAGGCCGACTTCGAGGTGATCGAGGACGGGGCCAAGCAGCAGATCGAGACCTTCTCCGTCATCGCCCGCGGCGCGGAGGCGGGTCCGGAGGCCGAGGCTCCCGACAGCCCGTCCGGCGCGCCTGGCGCTGCCCCCGCGAAGCCGGCTCCCCCGCCCGTCGAGACCGACGTGCCGAGCGTCCTCGCCATCGTCTTCGACCGCATGGGCACGGAAGGCCGGGACACGGCCCACAAGGCCTCCCTCACGTACCTCGCGACCCACCGCGACGGCGACTACGTGGGCGTCTTCTCGGTCGACCTCGCGCTGCACACGGTGCAGAACTTCACGCGGGACGTGGATCGGATCCGGCAGGCGCTCGACACGGCGCGGCTTCAGGCGCAGACGGGCTCCACGTCGTCCCGGGAGGACTCGATCCGGCTGCAGGACCTGGAGCAGCGGGCCCAGCAGGCCCAGAACCAGATCAGCCAGTCGGCCGGCCCGGGGGCCAATGCGGCCGGCGCCGCCGGGGGAGCGGCGG
>DATJYX010000052.1:0-14887 GCA_035577965.1 Vicinamibacteria bacterium
GGCTCTGAACGCCAACACGACCGCGAACTCCAACTCCGCCTTCGGCTACCAGGCACTCGCGGCCAACACGACGGGCCCCTGGAATACCGCCGTTGGCTATCAGGCGCTCGCCGCCAACACGACGGGGGACAGCAACTCCGCGCTGGGCCTTGCCGCGCTCGGCCAGAACACCACGGGCTTGGAGAACTCCGCGTTCGGGGCCTCTGCGCTCTTCTACAACACCACCGGCACCGGCAACTCGTCCTTTGGCGGATCTGCGCTCGTCTTCAACAGCACGGGTTCCTCCAACTCCGCTTTCGGAGACTCCGCCCTGCACGATAACTCCACGGGCTACGACAACTCCGCTTTCGGTGTTCAAGCCCTCTACCACACGACCGGTAACGGCAACGTTGCCGTCGGCGTCCAAGCTGGGCACAGCCAGACGACAGGCAGCTACAACATCTACCTCGACAACGCCGGAGTTGCCGGGGAGTCGAACACCATCCACATCGGCACGAACGGCAGGCACGCGGCGACTTACATCGCCGGGATCTCGGGGGCCACGAGCGCCAGCGGCTCCGCCGTCTACGTCAACTCCAGCGGCCAGCTCGGTACCGCCACGTCTTCCCGCCGGTACAAGGAAGAGATCGCGGACATGGCCGGCCAGAGCGACGTGCTGATGAAGCTGCGGCCGGTGTCGTTCTACTACAAGCCGGAGCTGGATGCGTCGCACACGCGGCAGTACGGTCTGGTGGCTGAGGAAGTGGCGGAGGTCGCGCCGGAGCTGGTGCTGAACGACGAGAGCGGCACGCCCCAGACGGTTCGCTATCACTTCGTCAACGCGCTGCTGCTGAACGAGGTGCAGAAGCAGCGGCGGCAGCTGGAGGCCCAAGAAGCCGAGATCCGCGAGCTGCGGGTGCAGCAGGCCCAGGTTCAAGAGCTGAAGGAGCAGCTCGCCCGGCTGGAGGCTCGGCTGGAACAGTAGAAGCTCGCCGGGTGCGGGGGGAGCGGCCGGCTCGCGGCCTCTGGCCCGGAGCCAGAGCGTCGCGAAGCGGCGGCCCGGAGATGAGCCTGCGGCGCCCCGCAGCCGTCGTCATGGCCTGACCGCGCTCGTGCCGTGCGAGGCCGGCGGCCTCGCCAGGATGGTCGCCAAGCGAAGACGACGGCGTGGCTCGTTCGATTCGGCGTCTATACTCCGCCGCAGCAGCGTCCTTCGCCCGCTGGAGGGATGGGGTGACAGTCGTCGCCGGCTCCGATCTCGCGGTCTCTCGCCCATGAAGGCGGAGGACGTCGCTCACCGGTCGCGTCTGCCGGAGCTGCTGCTCGTCGCGGCCACGGTCGTGTCCTTTGCGGCGTTCCTGGTCGTCGCGGAGGTCGTTGCGCGACGGCTGGATCCCCACTACCTGGACCGCGCCCGCGGGGCGGAGGTCTTCTCCGACCGCTACGGCTGGGCGCTCAGGCCCGGCTTCTCCGCGCTGCTCCACGACGCGCCGACGACGGTGAACGCACGCGGCTATCGAGGCGCGCTCCATCCCTACGACAGGAAGCCCGGCAAGGTCCGTCTGCTGATGCTCGGCGACTCGGTCGCGTTCGGCTTCGGAGTGCGCGACTTCGAGACGTTCGCGTTCCTGCTCGAGCACCGTAGCGACCGCTACGAGGTCGTGAACCTCGCCGTCGAGGGCTACGGCACCGACCAGGAGCTGCTCGTGCTCGAGGGAGAGGGCCTCCGCTACCACCCCGACGTGGTCGTCCTGAACGTCTGCGTCGCCAACGACCCCCTCGACAACTGGCTGCCCACCTCGTGGAACTGGAGGCCGAAGCCCCACTTCACCTGGGACGGGCGACGGCTGGTGCTGCACGACGACGACCTGCGCCTCACCCCGTTCCACCGCACGATCCAATGGCTCGCGGACGAGTCCCACGTCCTCAACCGGCTTCGGGAGCTGCTGCCCTTCCGCTCCGAGCTTTCCCTCTTTCCGCCCGTGCGGGCGGAATCGCGACGATTCGACCGGCGCGCCGCCAACGAGCTGACCGTGCAGATCGCCTGTCAGGTGCGTGACGCCGCCCGACGAGGCGCGGCCGACCTGCTGGTTCTTCTCCACCCCGACCGGCTCACCTTCGCGCGTCGGTCGCCGGTGGCGGACCACCTCGGGTCCGGCCTCCGGCACCACGGGATGAGGGTCCAGGACCTCGTCGAGACCTACCGGGCGGCCGGACTGAGCTACGAGCAGGTCGCCATGGACGGGCAGGGCCACCTCACGCCTCTCGGCCATCACGTCGTCGCCGAGGAGATCGAGAGGCTGCTCGCAGCGCCTCCCCCGTGAGACCCCCCGCTTCCGCGCTCCACCTCCCACGGCGCCGGTCAGCGCCAGGACAGAGCGTTCGGCGAAACTGAACCGTTCTCGGAAGTGGGTTGACGGGGTCAGCGCTCTGCCTCTAGTCTGGGCCGGTCATCTGACGGATCGGAGGTGGAGATGGATCGGGGTACCAAGGCCGGGGTCCTGGCCTGCGTGGTCGTTGCGCTCGCGGCGCTCGACCGCTGCGGAGGCGGCGGGCAGTCAGCGGGTCACAGCCCGACCGTGCCCATCGCGCCGACCGTCCCCGCCCCCACCCCGGTCCCCACCAATCCGCCGCTGTCGGCGAGCTGTGCCAAGCTCCCGGCCGGCAACCCGAACGCCGCCTGCAATTCCGACACGCCGACCTTCCTGAACGACGTCGAGGACGCGATCGACACCCTCCGCCGCGAGCAGCCCGGTCTCTTCGACGGCGACGTGGTCCAGAACGTCGGCGCGTACTACGTCGGGATCATCAAGATCCTGGACCGCAAGGGCCTCTGCGCAGGCTTCGACGGCGAGGAGCTCGGGGTCAAGACGAGCAACGACTACAACGACCAGTTCAAGATCCTGACCTCGCGCAACATCCTGCGCACCGGTCCCCGCTGTTTCCTCGGCACCTGCTATCCCGCCGCGTTCCCCGCCCCCCAGGGCCCCCTGCCGCCGCCCCCGGCCGGCTGTCCCCTGCCCTCGAGCCAGTCCATCGCCTGCGGGAAGGAGCCGCAACCCGCCTTCTACGACGACGTCGAGGCGGCGATCGAGAAGGTGCTCAACGACGATCCGCAGCTCTTCGACTTCACGCAGCACGTGCCCGCCACCGACTGGCCGCTCATCACCGACATCTCCGCCTACTACCAGGCGGTCATCAAGATCCTCAACGGCAAGGGCTACTGCGTGATCTTCGACGGGGAGGAGATCCAGGTGAAGCGCACGAACGAGCTCACCGAGCACTTCAAGATCGACTACAGCAACGCCTACGTGCGCAAGGGTCCGGGCATCTACCGCGGCAGCTGCTACCCGGCGGCGTTCTGACCGCGCTCGATGGCTCGACTCGTGGTCGAGGTCGTCGCCGGGCTGGAGCTTCCCTGACGAGCGGACGAGTACGTCCTGGCCACGGACGTGGGCCCGACTGAGACCGCCGGTCGCGCCCGCTCGGCCTGGGCCCACCGGGCGAGGAGGATCCTGTCCTCGCACCTCCCGTTCCTGCCCTTCATCGTCCTCTCGGTGTGGGTCTTCGCCGTCCTCGCCCGCGTCTTCCTCCAGCGGCTGAACTACCCCCTCGACCTGGAGTGGATGGAGGGCGGCACCCTCACCCACGCCCTGCGGCTCGTCAGAGGCGAGCCCCTCTACGCAGAGCCCTCCGTCGACTTCGTGAGCTTTCTCTACACTCCCCTTTACCCGGCCGTCCTCGGCGCGCTCTCGAAGATCTTCGGCCTCACGTACGTCCTCGGCCGAACCGTCTCCATCCTGGCGTTCGCGGGTGCCGCGGCGCTTCTCGTCGCCGCAGTGCGTGGCGTCGGACAGCAGTACGCGTCGGAGGAGCTGCCCGCCGTGGCCACCGCCGCCGGGCTCCTGGGGGCCGCGGCCGTGTGTCTGGCCTTTCCCTTCTGCGGCGCCTTCTATGACCTCGTCCGCTGCGACTCACTATGGCTGTTCCTCGTGTCGGCCGGGCTCTTCTGCTGCTCGCCGGGCCGGTCGATGCCGCAGACCGTGTTCGGAGCCCTCCTCCTGGCCCTCGGCTTCTTCACGAAGCAGACCGCTGCGCCCTTCCTGGTGGCCGCCGCTGCCTCGCTGGCCTTGACCTCGGGGATCAGACGCGGGCTGGCATTCTCCGCCGTGGCCATCGGCTCGGTCACGACGGCGGTCCTGGTGGGCCAGCACCTGACCAACGGATGGCTGTGGATCTACATCTATCGACTCCACCAGAGCCACGAGACTCTCCTCGGGAGAATCTGGCCGGAGACCCCGTGGATCCTGCTCGATTACGGGTTCGTGCTCCTCCTTCCCGTCGCCGCGTGCCTCCTGGTCGTGGCCGTGCGGCGGCGGCTGTCCCGACGGCTCTTCCATTGGGCGGCCATGGCGGCCACGGGTCTCGCGACCGCTGCGGTGAGCAGCGCGACTCAGGGCGCCTACGACAACGCGTACATCCCGGCCGTCTACTTCGGGGCGCTCCTGGCGGCGGCGTGTGCGGTCGAAGGCCCGGCCCTCGCCGCGGAGCTCAGACCCTCGACGGACGGGGCGGTCTGGTCCATGGGAGAGCGCCGCGGACGCTGGCCTGGCTCGCTACGGATCTTCGGTCTCCTCGGCCTGGGGATACTCTCCGCCCACGCCGTGACTCGATGGCTGGACCCGTCCCCCCACGTTCCGAGCCCCGAGGATCGCGCCCAGGCGAAGGGCCTCCTGGCGTACCTCGCCGAGGAAGGGCCGGACGTCTTCGTGCCCTGCCACCCCTTCTACAGCGTCCTGGCGGGGGGACGAGGGCACCTCCACGTCATGGGGGTGAACGACGTCTATTCGTGGCCGCGCACGATCACCTCCGACCCCGCCCGGGACGCCGCCATCAAGGATCGCTTCCGCAGGAGCGTGATGAGCTCCTTCAGCTCGCGGCGATGGAAGGTGGTGATCCAGGACGACTGTGGCACGCCTCGGCTCTTCGGGCTCGACCGTTACTACCGCCTCGTGGACGATCTGGCTCGAAGCGGGAGAGCCCCCCGCACCCTGACCGGCTATCCGTGCGCGCCGCGCTACGTCTGGGCGCCGCGAGGTGACGGCAAGGCTCCGTGAGCCGCCGAGGATCGAGTCATCGAGCGGGGGCGACGTCGGGCGGCCTCGCCAGCGGTCGGCGCTCCTCGGCGGACTTCCCGGCGCTCGTCGAGGACGAGCGTCAGAAGCGGACGAAGGCGCCCCCCGTGACGTGGACGTCGTGCTCGTCCTTGCCGGTCAGGAAGTTGTTGAAGACGAGGTAATCGACGGCGTCGACCCGGGCGCCGAGGCGGCCGAAGTAGACTTTGAGGCCGGCGCCGAACCGGAGGGCGAAGTCCGTCTTCGTCCCGGGCGCGCCGTTGTAGCTCACGCCGCCTCCTCCGAGGGCCACGAAGGGCCGCACGTCTCCGCCGAGGATGTCGTACGTGAGGCCGGCCCCGTAATGCCAGGCGGTGACGCTGTGCCCGCCGAAGCCGTACCCTCCGTCGTAGCGGCCCTCGCCGCCGTGCATGCCCGGCATGCCGCGGAAGCTCCCTCCCATCGGCCCTCCGAAGAAGGCGTCCATCGCGGTGTCGAAGGGCTGGGCGGTTCCGGCGGTCGCGTAGTCGGCCCGTCCGTAGCAGCGCGAGGAAGCGGCCGAGCCGGAGGAGCCGCAGACGTCCACGCTGCTCCGCAGGTCGTGGCTCGGCGCGACGGAGGCGTCCGCCTCGATCGCCAGCTGCTTGCGGAGGTAGAAGGCGTAGCGCAGCCCGATGAGGGCGCTGTCGCCGAGCTTCGTCTCGGTGTTGACGAGGACGCTCTGCGGCGGGGTGGCGGGCCAGCCCGGGACGCCGGGAAAGCCGGGGAAGCCGGGGATCGCCGGCAGCGTGACCGTGGCCTGCTGCGAGCTTCGTGCGCTGACGATCGAGATGCCGCCGTAGACGGAGACCTCGTTCCGCGCGGGGTCGAGGCTCGCGTCGTCGGCGCGCGCGGGCGCGGCGGCGAGCGCGGCGGCGATGGCGACCAACGGAATCAGCGGGTGGCTCTTCATCTCGGGCTCCCTTCGTCTGCCGTCCATTGCAGCACGAGGGGCCGGTTGGATGTGTCAAGGGATGGTGAAACGATGTGCGATCGCGGAGGACCACGTCCCCGAACGACGGAACGACGGAGCTGCGGGGCTTCTGACTCGGAGCGACGACGCCGACCGCCGGCCGCGGTGCCTCAGTACTTCCAGCCCCCGCCCCGCTCCATCAGCAGCGCGAGCTCCATCGTCCGGTCGGCTTCGACATCGAAGTCCTTCTCGAGGGGCTGGAAGCCTGGACGCACCAGCTCGACGCGATGGTGGCCGGGCGACAGCCGGACGCCCGGCAGCTCGCGGGCCGTCCCCCGATACACGCCGTCGACGTACACCGTCGCGTCCCTCGGCTCGACGCGCAGATGCACGTCGGCTCCGGGCCCGCGCGGCGGCTCCGCGGCCCGGACGCGCGCCTCGACCCGCGGCTCGGCCTCGACCCGCGGCTCGGGCGCCTGAGCCCGCGGCTCCGCGCTCTCGGGGCGCGTCGGCTCCGGCCGAGCCGTGGGAGGCGCGGGCGTCGGGGGCTGTGACTCGCCCTTCTCGAGCTTGACCTTGAGCTGCCGGATGACGCCCGGATGGATGTCGACGTCCCCCTCGAAGCTGCGGAAGCCGGCCTTGTACAGGACGACGTGGTGGGAGCCTTGCTTCAGCCAGAGGTACGAGGGGTCGCCGTCGAGGTCGCGGGCGTCGGCGACGTACTTGCCGTCGACCCAGACCTCGGCCTGCTTCGGCTTCGCGTTGACGTCGATCGCGCCCATCCCGGACATCATCGCGTAGCCGAGGGCGTACCCGCCCGGAGCCCCGTAGGAGTAGGGTCCGGGACCCCACCAACCCCAGTACGGCCCCGGCCAGCCCCAGTAGGGTCCCCAACCGTAGAAGCCCCCGAACCCGACTCCGATGAAGACCCCGCCGTGGAAGCCGTGCGCCTCCGCCGGACCCGGCAAGCCGAGCGGCGCCAGCGCCACCGCTGCCGCCACGACGAAGGAACCGACCGTCCGTGCGTGCCGCATCGCAAGCCTCCCGTCGCCGTCTTCTATCGTAGACGATCGCGTCTCCGTTGCTCGGCGGTTTTCAACGTTTTGCGGAAGCTTCGCCAGGGGCGGGGTGCGTCCGGAAGAACGTCGTCGTATCGGGAGGATCAGTAGTCGAACCAGTAGCCCCACCATCGGGCGCCGGCGGACTCGGTTTCGACGTCGCCGTCGGATCGGAGGCATGTTCTCTGCATGCTCTCCCAGGCCTGGGCCTGCTCGAGGCTCGCGAACGGCCCGAAGAGCTGCCAGTTGCGCATCGTCGGATGCTCGCGCACCCACTCCGCCCTGCGCTCCTGCGGCCTCGCCGTGATCCCCGCCCTGCGCGGCATCGCGCCCTCCCGCGAGGCTCATCGCTCGCCGGTGAACAACACCTGCGCACGCCGCCCGCGCGGGCCGGCGAGAGTCGAGAAACTCCGCGCTCCGCCGCGCGAGCACGACCATCGCTTCCGGGCCCTCGCCGAAGGGCCGGAACACCCCGGACACGGGCGCTTGGAGGGAGGGGCACGCGCGCCGGCCGTCAAAGATTAAGGCGTCACTCGGTGTTCAGTCTATAAGCACTATGCATCAGGCGCGATCCGGTTGCGGTCCATCGTTCGGTCGCCGCGATCGAGGACGCCGCGAGCGGAGGGATGAGGACAGATCGAGCGGTTCGAACTGTGACACCGAGGAGACTGTCACAGCCCGGCTGCTCCGAGCGGTGCCGATGCCTACCATCCCGGGCCATGCCCTACGCAGTGCTCCTCCGATTCGACGCCGGCGGCGTCCGTGCGCTGATCGTGGGGCAGGACTCCCCGCCGCTCACCCGGGAGGAGGGCGTCCGCTACCGACTTGTCACGGTGGCAGGCACTCACGCCGAGGCCGTCCGAGTCGTGGAGACCTTGCAGCGTCGAATCGAGGCCGGCGATTCCATGGGCTCGGGCGGAAGCGCCTAGCCCACGCGCTCCGCACGGCCGCTGAGGGCGGCGGCCAGGCGGCGCCCGTGAACCGAGGCGCCTTCACGGGCGGAAAGGTAGACTGGCGGGTCTTCATCGGAGGCCCGTGAACCCCAGGACGCCCGCTCTCGCCAGCCTCGGCCTCGCGCTCGCTGTCTCCGTGACGGCCCAGGAGCGCGCGCCACGCGCTCCCGGAGCAGAGCGCCCGCGGCCGCGCGTGGCCCTGGCCCTCTCCGGAGGCGGTGCCCGCGGCATCGCCCACATCGGCGTCCTCCGCGCTCTCGAGGAGGCGGGGATCCCAGTCGATGCCATCGCCGCGAACAGCATGGGGGCGGTGGTGGGCGGCGTCTACGCCACCGGACGGAAGGCGGGCGACCTGGAGCAGATCGTCCGGTCGCTGGACTGGGAGACGCTCTTCAGCGGCCGGCCCGACCGCCGGTTGCAGGCCGTCGCGCGGCGGAACGACCGTTACGCCTCGGTCGCGGGTGTGAGCTTCGACTGGAAGGGCCTGCGCCTCCCCGCCGGCCTCCTGGCCGAGCACCGGATCAACCGCTTCCTGATCGAGAACCTGTCGCCCGCCGCCTACGAAGCGGGAGACGACTTCGACCGCCTCCCGATCCGCTTCCGCGCGGTGGCCGGCGACCTCGCGACCGGGGAGGAAGTGGTCCTGGCGAGGGGCGACCTCGCGCGCGCGGTGCGGGCCAGCATGTCCGTGCCGGTCGTCTTCGCGCCGGTGGACTGGGCCGGCCGGAGGCTCGTGGACGGCATGATCGTGAACAACCTGCCCATCGACGTGGCGAAGGCCTTCGGTGCGGCCGTGGTGGTGGCGGTCGACATCAGCACTCCGGCCCTCAGGCCCGACGAGTACGAGTCGGCGCTCGGGGTGGCGACGCAGGTCGCCGACCTCCTCCGCCAGAGGCGCTACCTCGACTTCGCGGCCGAGGCCGACGTCCTCGTGCGCCCGGACCTCGGCTCCCACTCCGCCGCCGACTACTCCGGCTTCGACGACCTCATCGCGAGAGGCTACGCCGCCATGAAGGCCGCGGTGCCGGCCGTCCGGGAGAGGCTGGCCGCGGCCGGCGTCTCCGGTCGGGGGGCCCCGCCTCCGGGCCCGTCGGGTCCGGCCCTCGAGGGAGCCCGCATCGCCGCCGTCCGGGTCGAGGGCAATAAAGAGGTGAGCGAGCGGCTCGCCCGGCGGACCTTCAACATCCCGGTGGGGCCGGGCTACTCCATGACGAAAGGCCTCCGGGCCTTCGACAAGATCAGCGCGTCGGAGCTCTTCGACCGCACCTGGATGGAGTTCACTCCGGCGACGGACGGCGTCGACGTCGTCCTCCGGGTGAAGGACGCCCCGCCGAACCGGGCCGAGGTCGGCCTCGGCTACACGGAGTGGGAGAGGGCGCACGGGTCGATCCGCCTCCGCAACCAGAACACGTTCGGCTTCGGCGAGCAGGTGGACCTCCTCCTCGCGGCGAGCGACGCCGAGTCCCTCGTCCAGGCGTCTCTGCGGGGCGATCGTCTCTTCGTCGCCGGCCTCGGCTACCGGGTGAGCGCGTCCTTCGACCACGACAAGCCGCGCTTCTTCGACGCGGAGGGAAACGAGATCAACCGGGGGCGCTTCGACCGGAGCGTCGTCGACCTCGCCCTCGGCACCCCGCTCCAGCGCTGGGGGCTCGTCGAGGGAGGCCTCCGCTTCGGGCGGGTGCGGACGATCGCCCGCGGCGGCCTGCCCTTCCCTGACGAGACCGACCAGGTCGGAGCCCTCTTCGGCCGGGTCGTCGTCGACACCCTCGACGACTTCCTCTGGCCAGAGCGCGGCCGCCGCCTCGCCGTCTCCGGCGACTGGAGCCTCGGCGGCCTCGGCGCCGACCGCCGGTTCTGGCGGGTGGAGGCCGAGGGGCGGTCCGGCCGCACGCTGTCGAGACGCCTCGTCGCGCAGGTCGACGCGCTCGCCGCTTTCTCGGGCGACGACCTGCCCGTCTACGACTGGTTCCGGCTGGGTGGCGTCATCCTCGTGCCGGGCTACCGGCACGAGGAGCTGAAGGGCGCGCAGGCGCTGTCGGGCGCGGTGAGCCTCCGCTACCGCGTCGTCGGCCAGCTGCGCCTCGTCGCGCGGGCGGGGGCGGGGAACGTCTTCGACCACGCCGCGGACGTCACCCTCGCCGCCCTGCGCTGGGGGGTGGGCGTTGGGGTCTACCACCCGAGCCCGATCGGCCCCGCGTCCCTCGAGCTCGCGGTGCGAGACGGAGGGAAGACGCTCCTGACCCTCTCGGTCGGCTGGAACTGAGGCTGACGGGCGTCGAGCCGAGCGTGGCCGCCGGTCGCGTAAAATAGGGTATGGCGCGTCCGGGGAAGGGCACCGGCGGCGAGGTCAAGGAGAAGCCGAGGGCCGTCACCCGGCGGCCGCAGCTCTTCCACGTCGTCCTCATCAACGACGACTACACGACGATGGAGTTCGTCGTGCACGTCCTCGAGACCCTCTTCGACAAGGGTCCGGCCGAGGCGTACCGGATCATGATGGAGGTGCACACGCGGGGTCGGGGCGTGTGCGGCGCCTACACGTTCGAGGTGGCGGAGACCAAGGTGGAGGCTGTGCACGAGCTGGCGCGCGTCGAGGGCTTCCCCCTCCGCGCGGGAATCGAGGAGGCCTGAGGTGTTCAGCGCGTCGCTGGAGCGCGTCCTCAACCTGGCGGCTCGGGAGGCCATGGTGCGGCGCCACGCCGACTTGACCGTGGAGCACCTCCTGTTCGCCGCCGCCCACGACCCGGAGGGGGAGGAAATCCTCGAAGCGGCGGGAGCCGACGTCCCGCGGCTGCGGCGGGAGCTGGCCGAGTTCCTCGAGCAGACGATGCAGAGGCTGCCCCCCGGCTCGCGCCGTCCTCCCCAGCAGACCCTCGCCTTCAGACGCGTCCTCCAGACGGCCGTCGTCCACGTGCAGAGCGCGGGCAAGGACGAGGCGGGGGTGGGCGACATGCTGGCCGCCCTCATGCGCGAGGGGCGCTCGCAGGCGGTGGAGCTCCTCGGATCCCACGGTGTGACGCGGCTCGACGTGCTCAACTTCATCTCCCATGGCGTGCGCAAGGGGCCCCCTCGGGAGAGGGCGGGCGAGGGCGAGGAGGAAGGGGCCACGGCGGGCGAGGGAGAGGAAGAGGGCCGGCCGAGCCGGGATCCCCTCGCCGCCTTCGCGTCCAACCTCACGGAGCGGGCCCAGCAGGGCAAGCTCGACCCGGTCATCGGGCGCACCCGCGAGATGCGCCGCGCGCTCGAGGTGCTGTGCCGAAGGCGCAAGAACAACCCGGTCTTCGTGGGCGAGCCGGGCGTGGGCAAGACGGCGATCGTCGAGGGCCTCGCCCAGAAGCTCCTCGAGGAGGGGAGCCCCGACGCCCTGAAAGGGGCGGAGATCTTCACCCTCGACACGGGCGCGCTCCTCGCCGGCACCCGCTACCGCGGGGACTTCGAGGAGCGCTTCAAGGCCGTCATCCAGGCCCTCAAGAAGCGCCCCCTGCCCGTCCTCTTCATCGACGAGATGCACACCATGGTGGGGGCGGGCGCCACCACCGGGGGGACGATGGACCTCGCCAACCTGATCAAGCCGATCCTCACCGAGGGCGAGATCCGTCTCATGGGCTCGACGACGTTCGAGGAGTTCAAGCACATCGAGAAGGACCGGGCCCTCGCCCGGCGGGTGCAGCGGATCGACGTGGACGAGCCGAACGAGGGCGACACCGTCCTCATCCTCCAGGGCCTGCGCCCGCGGTACGAGAGGCACCACCAGGTCACCTACACCGACGGCGCGCTCGACGTGGCGGCCCGCCTCGCGAGGCGGCACCTGCGCGACGCCCGGCTGCCCGACAGCGCGATCGACGTGATCGACGAGGCAGGAGCGGCGCTCCGGCTGAGCCCGCCGGAAGACGGGCGGCGGGTCATCGACGCCCCGGAGGTGGAGCGAGTCGTCTCCCGCATGGCGCGGATCCCGGAGACCCAGGCCACGACCTCCGACCGGGAGAGGCTCCGTACCCTCGGCGAAGCGTTGAAGCGGGTCGTGTTCGGCCAGGACGAGGCCGTCGACCAGGTCGCCTCGGCCATCAAGCGCTCCCGGGCCGGCCTCGGGCCGCCGGACCGGCCCGCGGGCGCCTTCCTCTTCACGGGGCCGACGGGGGTGGGGAAGACGGAGCTCGCCAAGCAGCTCGCGCGGCACCTCGGCAACGAGTTCCAGCGCTACGACATGAGCGAGTACGGGGAGAAGCACTCGGTCTCGCGCCTGATCGGCGCCCCGCCGGGGTATGTGGGCTTCGAGCAGGGCGGGCTGCTGGTGGACGGCGTGCGCCAGCACCCGTACTCGGTCGTCCTCCTCGACGAGGTCGAGAAGGCGCACCCCGACCTCATGAGCATCCTGCTGCAGGTGATGGACTCGGCGACCCTCACCGACAACACCGGCCGCAAGGCCGACTTCCGCCAGGTCATCCTCATCATGACCTCGAACGCCGGCTCGCGGGAGATGAGCCAGGCCACGATCGGCTTCGCCGGCGACCGCGAGGTGGACTCGAAGTCCCGGGGGAAGCTCGCCCTCGAGCGCTTCTTCAGCCCGGAGTTCCGGAATCGCCTGGACGGGATCGTCACCTTCAACGCCCTCACCCCCGAGGTGATGGAGACGATCGTGGACAAGTTCATCCTCGAGCTCGAGTCGCAGCTGCGCGAGCGGAAGGTGGCGATCGACCTCAAGCCCGAGGCCCGGGCCTGGCTCGCGAAGAAGGGCTTCGACCCCGTCTACGGCGCGCGGCCGCTCAACCGGCTCGTGCAGACGGAGGTCCGCAACCCCCTCACCGACGAGATCCTCTTCGGCCGGCTCGAGTACGGCGGCACCGTCCACGTGGGCTGTGACGGAGAGAGGCTGACCTTCGAGTACGACTCGTCGCCTCCGCCGGAGGCCTCCGAGGCGCCGCCCGCGCCGGGCGCGCCGGTCGTCCCGGCCTGAGGCGCGGCCCAGCCGTCCCGGCCGTCGCTGGTCAGCGGATCGCGAGGTCGTCGAGGACGACGACGCCCTTGTCGGTCCGGTCGAAGACGAGCCGGACCGTCCGGAGACGAGACAGGTCGAGGCCGGGCGTCGCGTCGCGGAAGGCCGCGAGCGGCACCTCGAAGGCGTCGAACACCAGCTCCGAGGGGCTCTCGTCCGAGAACCAGGCCGCCTTCGCGACCTGGGCCTCGATCTGCGGCTGGAGGAGGCGGAAGCGGCCGAGAGCCAGGCGCGCCGTGTGGGCGTTCGCGTCGCCGACCTCGACTGAGAGGTCGATCGGCTTCGAGGTCTCCGGCTTCTTCTTCGGCTCGGGTGCCTTATTGGCGACCCTCTCCTCGCCGAGGGGCGCGCTCGGCTCCTGCTTGGCGTCCGCGAGGTGGAAGGCGAGAACGCGGTCGGGCCCGACGTCCAGGCCCGGCTCGGGCAGGAGAAGGGAGTACGACGGCATCCCCTTCGCCTTCGCGCGGTCCCACCCCAGCCAGACCGCGCGCGTGTCGAGCGATCCCCACTTGAGCGAGGCCTCGCGCTCCTTCCAGTCCGAGAGGTTCTCGCCGCGGAGGCGCGCGCCGGGCCAGGTCGCCGTCGTCAGGTCGATGTCCTCCTCGTAGTCGGCGAGGACGCGGCTGGCGGTGTCCTCGTACTGCTGGAGGTAGACGACGTTCGGCAGCCAGGCCGCGCCCCTCCGGTGGTCGCGGAAGAGGGCACGGTAGCCGCTCTGGTCGTGGAGGGTCGCCTCGACGAACGCGGACAGGAAGACGCGGGCGACCCTCTCCTGGTCCTCCTTCGGCAGGAGGGGCCGAAGGTCCAGGAAGCGGTCGCCGAGGCCGCCCGAGTCGCCCCGGCCCCAGCTCGTGTTGAACTGCCCGTGGTTCGCCCGGTGCACGTAGAGGCCGGCCTTGAAGTGAGAGGCCCCGTCGGTGAAGCGGACGCGCTCGAAGACGCGCTGGCCGTGGAAGGACTGCATGTCGCCGTCGTGGCTGCCGTGGAGGACGAAGTAGCTGACGTTCGTGAGCCGGGTCGGCGCGCCGGCCGGCTTGTACTGCCCGTCCACGGGAGCGATCGCGGCGACGCCGCGGATCCCGAAGCGGTAGTCGAACGCGACGCGCGCGTCGTCCGGGTAGAAGGGCAGGCGGTTGAAGACGCCGGCCACGGCCACCGCCTCGCCGCCCCGCGAGTGGCCCACGAGCGCCACCCGGTCGAGGTCCACGCGGCCGGCGAAGGGGTTCCCGGGGGTGCGGCTCCAGTCGCGCCACTGCCGGAGGTGCTCGAGGAGGAGCCAGCCCCTGGCGTCGTTCTCGTCCTTCCAGCCGTCGTCGAAGGCGAGGAGGTCGGACGGCGTGCTGTTGAGGAAGTTCTCGTCCACGGAGACGGCGACCACCCCGCGGCTCGCGAGGAGCCGGCCGAGGTAGGCGTAGCCCGGGTCGGAGAAGTCCTCGGCCAGGTGGTTGCCGTGGACCATGAGGACGAGGGGGAAGGGCCCGTCGCCCTCCGGGTACCACACCCGGCCCTGCAGCGGCAGGTGCTTCGAATCGAAGCCCCAGTAGGCTTCGCGCGCCCACCCGATCGCGCCCTTCCAGCGCTCGACGAGGAGGGAGCCGTCCACCGAGCGCGAGCGCAGGCCCACCTTCGACCCGAACTCGGGCCGGCGGCGGTCGGTGCCGGAACCGTACGTCAGCTCGCGCACGGCGTGGGGGCCGGGCCGGCCCGGGTCGGGGAGGCCGAGAGCCGGCACGGACGTGGTCGACGAGCGGGCGGCGTCGGGGATCGCCCTCTCGGCCGGCCCGCTCCAGGCGAGCCAGCCGACGCCGAGAGCGAGGAGGGCCGTGCCGAGCGCGGCACCG
>DATJYX010000053.1:0-46161 GCA_035577965.1 Vicinamibacteria bacterium
CTCCCCGATCGTCGACTCCCGCGGGTACTCGCTCCTCACCCCACGCGACAACCTCAGCTCCTCTTCCTCCTCCCCCTTCCCCATCAGCCCCAGCCTCGACACCCGCTCCAAAGGCGAAGAAACCGCGCTCTCCAAGAGCCGGACGTACTGCCCCGCCATCCTCGAAACCGTCCCCGCCTCGAAAAGCTCCGCGTCGTAGGTGAGGAAGGCACCCAGGCCGTCGCCCCGGCCGAAGACGTGCACCTCGAGGTCGAAGCGGGTGGCCGTCGTCTCGCGCGCGAACGCCGAGACCTCCAGCCCCGGGAGCGCGGGCGGCTCCCACGGCGCGTTCTGCACCGCGAAGACGATCTGGAACAGCGGGTTCCGGGCGAGGTCGCGCCCGGGGTGCAGCTCCTCGACGAGCCGCTCGAAGGGCAAGTCCTGGTGGTCGTAGGCACCGAGGGCCGCCTCTCGTGTGCGGGCCACGAGCTCCGCGAAGGTCGGGTCCCCCGAGAGGTCGGTGCGCATCACGAGGCTGTTGACGAAGAAGCCGATCAGGCCCTCCACCTCGCTGCGGTTGCGGTTCGCGATCGGCGAGCCGACGACGACGTCCTCCTGCCCGGTGTAGCGGTGCAGCAGCGCCTGGAAGCCGGCCAGGAGGACCATGAAGAGCGTGGCCCCTTCCTCGCGGCAGACTGCAGCGAGCCCGCGGCAGAGGGCGTGCGGGAAGGCGATCGCGTGCGCGCCGCCGCGGAACGTCTGCACGGCGCCCCGGGGACGGTCGGTCGGCAGGTCGAGCCGGGGGAGCTCGCCGCCCAGCCGCTCGCGCCAGTAGCCCAGCTGACGATCGAGCTCCTCTCCCCGCAGCCGGTCCCGCTGCCACCGCGCGAAGTCGGCGTACTGCACCGGAAGGGGCGGGAGGGAGGCCGCCTCGCCGCGGCGGCGGGCGCCGTAGTGGGCGACCAGCTCGCGGGTGAGGACGCCCATCGACCAGCCGTCCGTGACGATGTGGTGGATGGTCACGAGCAGGACGTGGTCCTCGTCGTCGAGGCGGACGAGCGTCGCCCGCAGCAGGGGACCGCGGGCGAGGTCGAACGGGCGCCGGGTCTCCTCCGCCGCGACGCGCCTCGCCTCGCCTTCCCTTTCCCCGGCGGGCAGACTCCGCAGGTCGAGCTCGGCCAGCTCGACGTGCCCCTCCGCAGCGATCGCCTGGACCGCCCGGCCCTCGCGCGCCGGGAAGGTCGTCCGCAGGGTCTCGTGCCGCGCGACCACGTCGTCGAGGGCCCTCCGCAGCGCACCGATGTCCAGCGCCCCTCGCAGCCGCAGCGCCCAGGGCACGTTGTAGGCGGAGCCGGAGCCCATCTGGTCGAGGAACCAGAGGCGTTGCTGCGCGAACGAGAGCGGGGGCTCCGGTCCCCGGGCCGCGGGCCGGAGGGGCGGCGGGGCTTCGCGCTCCCCGGCTCCCCGGGCCTGCTCGACTGCCTCCGCCAGGCCGGCGACGGTGGGTCTCTCGAAGAGCAGGCGCAGGGGCAGCTCGACCTCGTACGTCCGGCGGACGAGCGAGGCGACCCGGGTGGCGAGGAGGGAGTGGCCGCCGAGGGCGAAGAAGTCCTCGTGGATCCCGACGCGCTCCCGGGCGAGCACGTCCTTCCAGATCTCGACGAGGGCCTCCTCGATCGGCGTGCGCGGCGGCACGACGTCTCCGCCGGGCCAGGCGGCCACGTCGGGAGGGGGGAGGGCCTTGCGGTCGACCTTCCCGTTCGGGGCGAGGGGGAGCGCCTCGAGGAAGACGACGGCGGACGGCACCATGTAGGCGGGCAGGGTGTCGGAGAGGCGTGCCCGAAGCGCCGATCCGAGAGAGGCGCCGTCGATGGACCCCGCTCCTCCCCGGCGGGGGACCACGTACGCCGCGAGGCTCGTCCCCGCGGAGTGCGACTCGTGCGCGACGACCAGGCACTCCGCGACCTCGGGCTGGCGTCGGAGCGCCGCCTCGATCTCTCGCGGCTCGACGCGGAAGCCGCGCACCTTGACCTGATCGTCGGCGCGCCCGAGGAACTGCAGGGTCCCGTCCCCGCGCCACCGGGCCCGGTCGCCCGTGCGGTAGAGGCGCTCGCCCCGCTCGAACGGGCTGGGCACGAAGCGTTCTGCCGTCAGGTCCGGGCGACCGGCGTACCCCCGGGCGAGGCCGATCCCGCCCACGTAGAGCTCACCGGCCAGACCCGCGGCAACGGGACGAAGACGCGCGTCCAGCACGTAGGCGCTCAGGTTGTCGATCGGGCGCCCGATGGGGGGATCGTCGGCATCCGCCGGGTCCACGGGGTGCGCCGTCGTCACCACCGTGCTCTCGGTCGGCCCGTAGTGGTTGACGAGGGTGAACGGGAGCGGACCCGAAGGAGGCCGGTGGAGCCGGTCGCCTCCGGTCAGGAGGACGCGCAGCGACGGCGGCGTCGCCGCCGGCTCGCGCAGGACCGCTTCCGCGATCGGCGTGGGGAGGAAGGTGTGCGTGATCGAGCGCTCGGCGAGCCACGTCCAGAGCCGCGCGGGCTCGGCTCGCGTCTCCTCGTCCGGGATCTCGATCGTCGCCCCCGCGCACAGGTACGGCCACAGCTCCCACACCGAGGCATCGAAGCCCGGGCTCGCGACGAGGGTCGCCCGGTCGCCCGGACCGACCCCGTACGCGCGACAGTGCCACGACACCAGATTGAGGAGGCCGCGGTGCTCGACCGCCACCCCCTTCGGCGTCCCCGACGACCCCGAGGTGTAGATCGCGTAGGCGAGCTGGCCGTCTGCCGGACGGTGGGAGGGACGGTCGGCGTCGTCCATCCCCTGCTCGGCGTCCGGCAATACCAGCGCCGTCTTTGTCGTCGGTCCCAGCTTCGCGCGGGAGGACGCGTCCGTGAGGACGACGCGCGCCCCGGCATCGGCGAGCATGTACGCGAGACGGGCGGACGGGTACGAGGGATCGAGCGGGACGTAGTACGCGCCGCACTTGAGGACGCCGAGGATGCCGACGACCAGCTCGATCGACCGCTCCATGCAGAGGGCCACGCCCTGCTCCGGCCCGAGCCCAGCGGAGCGCAGCCGCGTCGCCACGCGGCGGGCGCGACGGTCGAGCTCCTCGTAGCTGACCTGCCGGTCGCGGAAGCGCACCGCGACGGCGGCCGGAGCCTGCCGAACCTGCTCGTCGAACAGGTCGAGGACGCTCGGCCCGAGCGTAGGCCGGCGGCCGCCCGCGCTCCAGCCCGACAGCAGCTGCCGCCGCTCCGACTCCCGAAGGAGCGAGACGTCGCCGACCCGTCCGTCGAGGCCGCGGGACAGGCCCTCGAGGACCGCGCGAAAGCGGTCCGCGAGCCGCCGCACCGCCGCGCCGTCGAACCGAGCGGGGTCGAAGCGGAAGGTCGCCACGATGGGCGGACCCGGCGTCACGCTCACCGCGAGCGAGTAGCCGGTCGTGCCCTCGAGGATCTCGGGCTCGGTGAGCCGCAGGCCGGGCGTCTCCGGCGGGCCTCCCTCTCGACCCGTCCCGGCGGCGCCCGGGGCCCAGTTCTCGATGGCGAAGAGGCTCTCGAAGAGAGGCGTCCCCCTCGGAACCCCGGAGAAGCCCTGAACCTCGACGAGAGACTCCTGCCCGAAGCGCTCCGCCTCTCGCAGGCTCGACTGCAGCTCCTCCAGCCAGCAGGCGAGGGTCAGGTCGTCGGGCACGCGAACGCGCGCGGGCAGCGTGTTGACGAGGAGGCCGACCATCGACTCCACGCCCGGCAGGTCGATCGTGCGGCCGGAGACGACGTGGCCGAACACGACGTTCTCCTCGCCCGTGCACCGGGAGAGCAGCAGCGCGTAGGCACCCTGGACGACCGTGGCGAGGGTCAGCCGGCGGCGGCGCGCGTGCTCCTGCAGGGCGGCCGTCGTCGGGGCGTCGAGGGCGATCCGCTCCGTCGCCGCCCCCCCGGCGGTCCCGTCGCGCCCGCGCGGCAGGTCGAGGGTGACGGGCCGGTCGTACCCACGGAGGTGGCCGCGCCAGAACGCCTCGGACGCGGCCCGGTCGCGTCCCTGCAGCCAGAGGATGAAGTCGCGGAACGGCACCCGGTCGGGGAGCGCAGGCGACTCGCCCCGGACGAGAGCGCCGTGGGCGGCGAGGACGTCCTGCAGCACCAGGGAGGCCGACCATCCCTCGAGCACGGCGTGGTGGAACGTCCAGCCGAGGCGGTGGGTGCGCTCGCCCGTGCGCACGAGGGAGAGCCTGTAGAGCGGGGCCGCGTCGAGGCGGAGGGGCTCCTCGTGCTGCGCCCGCAGGAGTGATGCCAGGCGCTCCCCGCGCTCCCCCTCCGGCCAGCCGCGACCGTCCTGCTCGGCGAGCGGCGGCTCCGCCTCGTGCTCGACGACCTGCACCGGCTTCTCCAGCCCGTCCCAGTGCAGCGACGTCCGGAGGACGGCGTTCCGGCGGGCGGCGAGGCGCCACGCCTCCCGGAACGCGGCGAGGTCCAGGGCCCCTTCGAGCGTCACGGCGAGCGTGATGGCGTAAGCCGTCGGATCGGACGCGGCCAGGCAGTGGTAGAGGATCCCCTGCTGCAGCGGGGTGAGCTCGTAAGCGTCCTCGAAAGGCCGCCGGGTCACGGATGCTCCTCCCGCCCGCGGCCGAGCCGGAGCGCCAGGCGGTCGAGGTCCCGCTGGCCGAGCCGCGCCCCCGGGACGTCCGACGGCGTGAGGACCGCGCCCGGCGTGCGGGCGGCCTTCGCGATCCGGCGCAGGGCGTCCGTGCAGCGGGCGAGGCGCGCCTCGATCGTGCGCGCCTCGTGCAGCTGCTCGCCGTAGGTCCATCCGACGTGCAACCTTCCGTCCGCGACGTGGGCCTGGACGTCGATGACGTGGGGCCGCGGGTCGGCGGGATGGCGCAGCGTGCCGCGCGCCTCGGGGGCCGGGCGGAAGGGCGCTCCCTCGGGCACCGCGGCGTCGAGCCGCCCTCCGTAGAGGAAGCTCACCTGCGGGCGGGGCAGCGAGGCGAGACGCAGCGCGAGCGGACCGTCGCCGCCGAGGTGGCGGAGGAGGCCGAAGCTCACCCCGTGCCGAGGAACCGCTCGAACCTGCTCCTTCACCGACAGGAGCGAGCCCACCTCGTCCGTGCCGTCGACGCGGACGAGCAGCGGGTAGAGGCTCGTGAACCAGCCCACGGTGCGCGACAGGTCCAACCCGTCGACCAGGCCCTCACGGCCGTGGCCCTCGACGTCCACGAGCACCGCCTCCGAGCCCGTCCATTCCCGGAGGGAGAGGCCGAGGGCGGCGAGCAGGGCGTCCTGGACCGCGGCCCCGTACCGGCGCGGCAGCTCGAAGAGCAGGGCGCGCGTGTCCTCGGGGCCGATCGCCGCCGAGAGCGTGCGCGCGGAGCCGGCTTCGTTCGCCCCCGGCCGGTCGACGGGAACGGGCCGGGCGTCGTCCCAGCCCTGCGCGAGCCAGTGCTCGCCGTCGCGGGCGAGCTCCGGGTCGAGGGCCGTGGCGTGGAGCCTCACCGCCCACTCTGCGAACGAGGCTCCCCGCCCGGGCAGGACGGCGCCCGGCCCGCGGCCCGCGGCGAGGGCCAGCTCCTCGATCAGGATGCGCCACGAGACCGCGTCCACGGCCAGGTGGTGGGCCACGAGCAGCAGCCGGGCCGGCCGCTCCCGCCCGAGGGCGAGGAAGACCGCCCGGGCGATGGGGCCCCTCGCGAGGTCGAGGCTCGCGTGGACTCGATCCGCCTCGGCCGCGATCGCCGGCGCCGGCTCCGAGGCGCCCGAAAGGTCGACGAGCGCGAAGGGCGCTGCGTCGACCTCCGACGCGGGCAGCGCACGCCTCTCCCCGCCGCCATTCGTGAAGCGAAGGCGCAACGCGTCGTGCCTCGCGACGACCTCGCCCCATGCGCGGCGGACGTCCTCCGCTCCGAGGTCTGGCGCGACCTCGAGGAGCACGGCCTGGTTGAAGTGTTGCGGGACGCGGAGCCCGAGGTCGAAGAACCACCTCTGGATCGGCGTGAGGGGAAAGGGACCGGCGTCGGCGCCGGGCGCGGGACCCTCGGTCGGAGCCCTCTGGGACCGGGCGGCCAGCTCCGCGATCGTCGGCCCCTCCATCACGCTCCGTGCGCTGAGACGGAGCCCCGCGCCGGCCGCCCGCGCCGCGACCTGGATGCTGACGACCGAGTCCCCGCCGAGCTCGAAGAAGTCGTCGTGGATACCGATGGGCTCCGTGCCGAGCAGCTCCTGCCAGATCGCGACGAGCGCCTTCTCCCGCTCGGTCTCGGGGGGCGCGTAGGGCGTGCCGAGGGCCGGTCGCGCCTGGCGGGCCGCGCCCGAAGGCGCGGCGACCGGCGCCGGCCGGTGGACCCAGCGGTCGAGGCGCCACCGCAGGTCTCCCGCCGACACGACGACCTGCTTCGCCGACGGGGCGTCGAGGATGAGGCGCAGCGCCTCCATGCCCTCCTCGGCGCTCATCCCGAAGCCGGCCTCGGAAGCGGCGCCTTCGGCCTCGGTCCCGGACCAGTTGTCGAGGTTCGCCGAGATCCACGCCGTTCCCGCTTTGCGCCTCCGGGCAGCGACGAAGGCGTCCGCGTAGGCGTGCGCGGCGGCGTAGGCGGCAGCCCCGACCGCTCCGAGCACCGACGACAGCGACGACGCGACGAAGCAGAAGTCGACCGGCTGCTCGTCGAGCAGCGTGCCCAGGACCTCGAGCCCGTGGACCTTGGGCCGGAGCTCCCGCTCGTACGCGTCAGAGTCGAGGCTGGCGAGGGGCACGGCTCTCTTGTCCGACCCTGCGGCGTGGAAGACGCCGTGGAGGGCTCCGAAGCGCGCCCGGGCCTCGGCGAAGACGGAGCGCATCCTCGCCTCGTCGCCGACGTCGGCGGTCAGGACCAGGACCTCCGCGCCCCGCTCCTCCAGCCGGCGGACGGCCTCCACCCGGGCGCGAAGCGGATCCTCGGCTCCGTGACGCTCGACGATGCGGTCCCACTCGCCGCGCGGGGGCAGGCCGGAGCGGCTCACGAGGACGAGCCGCGCGCGCCCCGCCTCGGCGAGGAGGGCCGCGCAGCGCAGGCCGACCGCGCCCAGGCCGCCCACGATCAGGTAGACGCCGGCCTCCCGCAGCCGCCGCGCCTTCGGGGCCTTCGCATCGAGGCGGAGGGGGGCGAACCCCTGCACCCACCGGTGGCCTCGCCGGTGGGTGACGACGCGCTCCTCGGGCGCCGCGCCCATCTCGGCGAGGACGCTCCCCGCGGAGGCGTCGGGGTCGGCCGCTATGTCGTTCGGGAGGAGATCGACGGAACGCGTCCCGAGCGCGGGGTACTCCTGCGGGACGACCTTCGCCGCAGCCAGGGCCGTCGCGTACTCCGGCCGCAGATCCTCCTCGCCGGTCACGTCGTGCGCCCCGCAGGTGACGAGCAGGATCTCGCGGCGGACGTGCCCGCCGGAGGCGGCGAGCGCCCGCGCGAGGAGCCGCAGGGAGTGGAACCCGAGGTCCTGGGCGGCGTCTCGGCCCTGGGCGGCGTCGAAGCCCTGGCCGGCATCCACGGCCCAGGCGTGCGCGACGCGGGTGGGCTCGATCCCGCGCGCGGACAGCGTCGAGAGAAGCCGCGCGTAGTCCTCCTCCCGGGCCGGGCGGATGCGGAACGAGAGGGGACCGACCTCGCCCCACGCCTCGCCCGCCTCGACGCACGCCACCGTGCTCCCCGCGGCGGCGAGCCGCCGGGTGAGGGCGGCGCCGAGGCCGGTCCGGTCGGCGAAGACGAGCCACGCCGCGCCGTCGGGCGGCGGCACGGCCGCGGCGGCCGTGCGGGTCCACGACGGGACGTGGAACCAGTCGCCGGAGCCCGGCCCGGGTGAAGGAGCTGGACGAGCCGTCGCCGTCCGGGGCACGGGCTCGATCCAGCACCGCCGGCGGTCGTAGGGATAGGTGGGGAGGGCCGTCTTGCGCGGCCGGGCCGGCGCCTGCACGCCCGCCCAGTCGGGCTCCACGCCCGCGACCCAGAGGCTCGCGAGGGCGCGGAGCATCGCCGCGGAGTCGGGGTGTCCCGCGGCCGGCGGCGCGAGGGAGGGAACGGCCAGGGTCGCGCCCTGCGCGCGGGCCAACGAGGACAGGGCGTGGCCGGGGCCGACCTCGACGAGGGCCCGGGGCGCGCTCAGCAGCTCGCGCACGCCCTCCGCGAACCGCACCGGGCGGCGGAGGTGCTCGGTCCAGTAGTCGGGATCGACGGCCTGGACAGCGGTGATCCAGGTCCCGGTCAGGTTGGACAGGAAGGGGATGCGGGGCGAGGCGAGCCGCATGCGCGCCACGCGGGCGCGGAAGCGCTCGCGCACGGGGTCCATCATCCACGAGTGGAAGGCGTGCGACGTGCGCAGGCGACGACAGACCGTCCCCTCATCGAGCAGGCTCCGCTCCAGCGCCTCGATCCGCTCCACCGGGCCTGCGACCACGCACAGCTCCGGAGCGTTCACTGCGGCGAGGTCGACGCCGTCGCCGCACCGGGCCGCGAGCCGGCCTTCCGGCAGCGGGACGGCCGTCATCGCGCCGGCCGGAAGCTCCCGCATGAGCCGGCCGCGCTCGGCCACGAGGGCGAGGGCGTCCTCCAGCGAGAAGACACCCGCCAGGCACGCCGCCACGTACTCTCCGAGGCTGTGTCCCAGGAGGGCGGCCGGCACGACCCCCCAGGACTTCCAGAGGCGGGCGAGGGCGTACTCGACCACGAAGAGGGTGGCCTGCGCGACGTCGGTGCGGACGAGCGCGCGCTCCGCCTCCTCGCGTCCGGTGTCGGTAGGGTAGAGAACGGCCCGCAGGTCGAGGCCCCCCTCGGCCTCCAGGACGCGGCACCCGCGGTCCACCTCCTCACGGAAGAGGGGCTCCGACGCGTAGAGCCCGCGGGCCATGTCCACGTGCTGGGCGCCCTGGCCGGGCAGGAGGAACGCCACCGTGCGGACGTCGTCGCCGGCGTCGCCCGAGACGACGGCACGGGCGTCGGCACCCTCGAGGGCCGCCGCCGCCTCGGCCGGGCTCCGGCCGACGACAGCGCGGCGGTGGCGGAAGCGGCGCCGTCCCGTCTGCAGGGTCCACGCCGCGTCGACGAGGTCCGCCTCGGGGAGCCGGCGCAGATGGTCGGCCAGGCCGACGGTCAGCGCCTCGCGCGCCTCCGGCGTGCGGGCGGCGAGGGGCAGGACCTGCCACTCGCGGCCGCCCGCGGTGGGAGCGACGGGCGCCGCCTCCTCGAGCACCACGTGCGCGTTCGTGCCGCCGAGGCCGAAGGAGCTGACGCCCGCGCGCCGCGGCCCGGCCGACCGGGCCCACGCGAGGGGCTCGGTGTTCACAAAGAAGGGGCTGTCGGCGAGGCCGATCTCCGGGTTCGGCTCCCGGAAGTGCGGCGTGGGCGGGATCCGCGCGTGCCGCAGGGCGAGCACGGCCTTGATGAGGCCGGTGACGCCGGACGCCGCGTCGAGGTGCCCGACGTTCGCCTTCACCGCCCCCAGAGCGCAGAAACCCCGGGCGCCGGTGCCGGCGCGGAAGGCGCGGGTGAGGGCGGTCACTTCGATCGGGTCGCCCACGCGCGTGCCCGTCCCGTGAGCCTCCACGAAGCCGATCGTCTCGGGGGGCGTCCCGGCCGCGGCCTGGGCGGCGGCGATCACGGCCGCCTGTCCCTCGACGCTCGGCGCGGTGTAGCCGGCCTTCGCCGAGCCGTCGTTGTTGACGGCCGACCCCCGGATGACGGCCAGCACGGGCTCGCGGTCGGCGAGCGCGTCCTCGAGGCGGCGCAGCACGACGACGCCCACCCCGTTCCCCGGCACGCAGCCCGCAGCGCCGGCGTCGAAGACGCGGCAGTGCCCGTCGGGCGAGAGGATGCTGCCCTCCTGGAAGAGGTACCCGCTCGCCTGCGGCACGAACACCCGCGCCCCGCCGGCGAGCGCGGTGTCGCACTCCCCGTCGAGCAGGCTGCGGCACGCGAGGTGGACCGCCACGAGGGACGTCGAGCACGCGGTCTGCACGGCGAGGCTCGGCCCCCGCAGGTCGAGCTTGTACGACGCGCGCGTGGCCGCGAAGTCCTTGTCCGCGGCGAGCGCGGTCGAGAGGCCGTCGAGGGAGGCGAGCGTCGCCGGGTCGGACGCGAGCCGCGCGTGGTAGCTGCTCGCGGAGACGCCGGCGAAGACGCCGACCCGCCCGCCGCCGCGGGTCGGGTCGATCCCGGCCCCCTCCAGGGCCTCGTGGGCGCACTCGAGGAGGAGCCTCTGCTGGGGGTCGATGAGGGACGCCTCGCGGGGGCTGTAGCCGAAGAAGCCGGGGTCGAAGAGATCGGCCCCGTCGAGAATGCCGCGCGCGGGGACGTAGTCGGCGCGGTCGGCGAGCGCGGGATCCACGCCCGCCGCCAGGAGCTCCTCCCGGCTCAGGAACGAGATCGACTCGACTCCGTCGCAGAGGTTCCGCCAGAACGCCTCGACGTCGGGCGCGCCGGGGAATCGGCCGGCGAGGCCGACGACCGCGACGTCCCTCCCCCGGGAGACGCCGCCCGTCGCGGCGAGGGACGCGTCGCGCGCCTCCGCCACGGCTCGACTTCCCGACCGTTCGGGAGAGGCGACGTGACCGGCCAGGGAGCGGATCGTCGGGAACTCGAAGAGCTCGAGGAGGGAGATCTCCCGCGGCAGACGCCCCTGGAGGCTCCGGTGGAGGCTGGCGAGGAGCAGCGAGTGGCCGCCGGCGTCGAAGAAGTTGTCGTCCGCCCCGACGTCGTCCCGCTCCAGGACCGCCCGCCACGCGGCGGCGATCACCTCTTCTATGGGCCCGAGCGGTGCCGCCGCCTGAGGGACCGCGGCCGGCTCCGGGGCGGGTAGAGCCCGACGGTCGACCTTGCCGTTGGGGCCGAGGGGGAGCGCGGCGAGGACCACGACCGCTGCCGGGACCATGTGGTCGGGCAGGTGCCGGCGCGCGTGCGCGCGCACCCGCGCGGCCAGGTCCCCCTCCCGCGGCGAGCCCGGCGCCGGCACGACGTAGGCGGCCAGGGAGTCGGCGCCCGTGCCCCTGGCCAGCGCCACCGCGTCCGCGACGTCCGGCATCTCGCGGAGGACGGACTCGATCTCGCCGAGCTCGACGCGGTGCCCGCGGACCTTGACCTGCTCGTCGTTCCGGCCCAGGAACTCCAGGCCCTCGTCGGGATCCCACCGCACCAGGTCTCCGGTGCGGTAGAGCCGCTCGCCGTCGCCGAAGGGGCTCGGCACGAACCGCTCGGCGGTCAGGTCCGGACGGCCGCGGTAGCCGCGGGCGAGGCCCACGCCGCCGACGTACAGCTCCCCAGTGACCCCCGCCGGCACGGGCTGCACGAAACGGTCGAGCGCCCAGGCCGAGAGTCCGTCGATCGGCCGGCCGATCGACGGCTCGCGGGGGACGGCCGGGTCGACCATGCCCGCCGTCGCGACCACGGAGCTCTCGGTCGGGCCGTAGTGGTTGACGAGCTCGAAGGGAAGGCTCTTCCGCTCGAGTCGGCGGAGCCGGTCGCCGCCCGTGAGCAGCCAGCGGAGAGCCAGGGACGGCAGGGGCTCGCGGAGCACGGCCTCCGCGAGCGGCGTGGGAAGGAAGACGTGGGTGATCGCCTCCGAGCCGAGCCAGCCGACGAGGCGATCGGGAGCGAGGCGTGCCTCCTCCGGCGGGACGTGGAGGCTCGCCCCCGACGCGAGGTACGGCCAGGTCTCCCACACCGACGCGTCGAACGCCGGGCTCGCCACGAGCGTGGCGCGGTCCCCCGGCCCCGGCTCGTAACGGGCGCGGTGCCAGCCCACGAGGTTCGAGAGCCCGCGGTGCGGCACCTCGACGCCCTTGGGGCGGCCCGTCGAGCCCGACGTGTAGATCACGTAGGCGAGGTCGTCCGGATCGACCGGCACGCGCGGGGGCGCGTCGCTCTCGGCCGAGAGGTCGGCCGACTCGACGTCGACGATCGGCGCCCGGCCGGAGAGCCGCGAGCGGAAGCGCTCCCCGGTCACCACCGCCGCCACCCCGGCGTCCTCGAGCATGAAGAGCATCCGGTCGTCGGGGTGGGCCGGATCGAGGGGAAGGTAGGCTCCGCCCGCCTTCAGCACGGCGAGCTCGGCGACGACGAGCTCCGCCGAGCGCTCGAGGCACACGCCCACCACGCGTCCGGGCCCCACCTCCAGCCGCCGCAGCCGCCAGGCGAGTTGGTTGGCGCGCCGGTCGAGGTCGCCGTAGCGCAGCCGCGACGCTCCCGCGACGACCGCGACCGCGCCGGGGGCGGCGCGCGCCCGGGCCTCCACCTGCTCGTGGACGGGCGGGTCGGCATGCGCGGGAGCGGCGCCCCGCGCGGCCGCCTCGAGGCGGCGCCTCTCGTCCGTGCCCAGGAGGGGGAGCTCCGAGAGGCGCCGCTGGGGCGAGGCGAGAGCGCCATCGAGCAGGGTGAGGTAGTGAGCGGCGAGCCGAGCGACCCACTCGGGAGAGAAGAGGTCCTCCGCGTAGACGATGAGCCCGTGCAGCCCGTCCTCCGACTCGAAGAGGAGCGCCTCGAGGTCGAACCTCGTGGCCGTGACATCGCGCCGGAAGGGCGAGGTCCGGAGCCCGGGGAGCTCGAGGGCCTCCCGGGGGGCGTTCTGCAGGGCGAAGACCGTCTGGAAGAGGGGGTTGCGCGCGAGGTCCCGGGGCAGGCCGAGGGCGCTCGCGAGCCGCTCCAGGGGCACGTCCTGGTGCGCATAGGCGGAGAGCGCGGCCTCCCGCACCCGGCGGAGGAGCTCCACGAATGTCGGGTCGCCGGAGAGGTCGACCCGGAGGGGCAGCGCGTTCACGAAGAAGCCGATGAGGCCCTCGACCTCTCCCCGGTGCCGGTTCGCGACCGGCGTGCCGACGACGAGGTCGTCCTGGCCGGTGTGCCGTGCCAGCACGGCGGCGAAGGCGGCGAAGAGCGCCATGAAGGGCGTCACCGCCTGCGCACGGCACAGGTCGTGGAGGCGTTCGACCGTCTCCGTCGGGATCGAGAGGGCGTGGGCTCGGCCCCGCCAGCCCGCGGCCGCGGGCCGCCCGCGGTCCTTGGGCAGCTCGAGGACCGGCGGCTCGGGCCCGAGGGTCTCGCGCCAGAAGGCGAGGTCCGTTTCGAGGCGCCCTCCCGCGAGCTCGCTGCGCTGCCAGGCCGCGAAGTCGCCGTACTGGACGGGCAGCTCGGCCACGAGGCTCGGCCGACCCTCGCGCGCCGCCCGGTAGTGGGCGGCCAGCTCGCGCACGAAGACCCCCAGCGACCAGCCGTCGGCCACGATGTGGTGGAGCGAGATCAGGAGGACGTGCTCGTCGGCGGCCGTCCGCACGAGCTTCACGCGCAGGAGCGGCCCCTCCTCGAGCGCGAACGGCCGCCGGGCCTCCTCGGCAGCGATCGCGGCGAGGCGGGCCTCGGGCCGGGCCGCGTCCCTCGCGTCGACGGTCTCGAACGGCGGCCGAGCCTCCGGCGCGACGACCTGGACGAGGTCGCCGTCGACGGTGGCGAACCGGGTCCGGAGCGCCTCGTGGCGGGACGCGATCCGCTCGAGGGCGCCGCGCAGGGCGGCTTCGTCCAGGTCGCCCTGCATCCGGATGCCGCCCGACAGCACGTAGGCCGGGCTGTCGGGCTGGAGCTGGTGGAGAAAGAAGAGCCGCTGCTGGGCGAAGGAGGCGGGGAAGCGCATCTCCCCCGATGCCGGCCGCGCCTGCCGACGGATCGGCTCCTGCGGACGGGCGTCCTCGGCCCGGCGCGCGGCGGCCACCGACTCCGCGAGCTGGGCGACCGTCGGCGCCTCGAACACCGTTCGGAGCGGAACCTCGACGCCGAGGACATCGCGGATCCGCGACACCAGCCGGGTGGCCTTCAGTGAGTGACCGCCGAGATCGAAGAACGAGTCGTGGACGCCCACGCGCTCGACGGCGAGCACGTCGCGCCAGAGCGTCGCCAGGTCCTCTTCGAGCGGGGAGCGTGGGGGGACGAAGCCCGCGAGGCCTGCGCCGAGGGTCGGGAGGGGCAGCGCCCGCCGGTCGAGCTTGCGGCTCGCAGTGAGCGGGAGCGCGTCGAGGCGCACGAGGGCCGCGGGGACCATGGCCGCGGGAAGGGTCTCGCGCAGGTGGCGGCTCAGGTCGGCCGTCGCCGGCCCCGGCGCCTCCCGCGGGACGTAGTAGGCGGCGATCGCAGCTTCGCCGGGAGCAGGCTCGAAGAGCAGGGCCGCGGAGTCCCGGACCGCCGGGTGGGCGGCCAGCGCCGCCTCGACCTCGCCCAGCTCCACTCGCACGCCTCGGACCTTGACCTGGAGATCCCGCCGGCCCTCGAACACGTAGCGGCCGTCGGCGCGTCGGTGGCCGACGTCGCCCGTGCGGTAGAGCCGGCCGCCCCACCCATCCGGGTCGGGCACGAAGGCGGCTGCGGTCAGGTCGGGCTGCCGCCAGTAGCCGAGGGCCAGGCCGTCGCCGCGCACGGCGATCTCGCCCCGGAGGTCCGTGGGCCGGCCCCGGTCGTCGAGCAGGACCACGTCGATCCCGTCGAGCGGCTCGCCCACCGGGAGGACGCGGCCGTCGACGGCCGCTTCCGCGTCCGTGACGTGCATCAGGTGGAACGTGGACTCGGTCGCACCGAGGCCGTTGACGAGGCTCGCCGCGGGCGGGAAGTGCGCGCGGAAGAGGGCGAGGTCCGGCGGGCCCGCCGCTTCGCCGCCGAGCACGACCCGCCGCACCGAGGCGAACGGAGCGCGGCCCCTCCGGCCCCGCAGGAAGGCCCGGAAGACCGTCGGGGTCGAGTGGTAGATGGTGGGAAGCCGGCTCTCCATCCAGGCCTCGAGGCCGTCGAGCCCGTCGTTCGTGAGGTCGCAGGGGAAGAGGGTGGCGCCGTGGAGCAGTGCGCCGAAGACGTCGACGACGGCGGCGTCATGGGTGTACGAGGCGAGCAGGGTGAGTCGATCGTCCGGGTTGAGGCCCAGGGCGCCGGCGTAGTTGTCGGCGTGACGGCCCACGTTCCGGTGCGACTGCACGACGCCCTTCGGCCGGCCGGTCGAGCCCGAGGTGTAGAGGAGGTAGGCGACCGCGTCCGGCTCGACCGGGACGGGCTCGGGGTCGCCGCCCCGCGCGAGCGCGTCCTCGGCCAGGACCACCCGCCGGCGCGGGCCGGCCAGCTCCCGCGCGAGCGCCGCGTTCGCCTGGTCGGCGAGAAGGCAGTCGAGGTCGGCGTCGCCCGCCGTGAACCGCAGGCGCTCCCGCGGGTGGCGCGGGTCGAGCGGCACGTACGCTCCGCCCGCCCCCAGCACGCCGAGCATCCCGCCCACCATCGGCGCGCCGTGGTCGAAGACGAGCCCCACGCGGCCCGGGCGGCTCTGGCCCACGCCGCGCACCGCGCGCGCGATCGCCGCCGCCGCCGAGGCGAGGTCGCCGTAGGTCAGGTCGCGGCCGGCGTCGCGGACGGCCGCGCGGTCCCGGTGGCCGGCGACGATCGCGGCGAAGCGCGACGGCAGGCTCGCCTCACGGCCTCGAGCGGCGGGGACGGCCCGGCGCGACCGCGGCGGCGGATCGAGGAGGGAGGCGACCGTCCGGTCGGGATCGAGCACGGCGCGCCCCAGCACCGTCTGGTACTGCTCGAGCATCCGGCGGGCGGTGGCCGGCTCGAAGCAGTCGAGGCTGTAGTTGAAGCAAACGCCGAGCGTGGACGCCAGGTCGAACACGTACACGCTCAGGTCGAACTTGGCGAAGTCAGCGTCGACGTCGAGGAAGCGGAGGGCGAGTCCCGGCAGGTCCATCCGCTCGACGCGGTAGTTCGCCATGTTGAAGAAGACCTGGAAGAGCGGCGAGCGCGCGACGTCGCGCTCGGGCTGCAGCTCGGCGAGCACCCGCTCGAACGGCACGTCCTGGTGGGCGTACGCCTCGAGGGCGACCTCCCGGACCCGGCCCACGAGCTCGCGGAACGTGGGCCCCCCGGAAAGGTCGGTGCGGAGGACCAGCGTGTTCACGAAGGGGCCGATGAGCGGCTCCGCCTCGGGCCGGAGGTGGTTGGCGATCGGCGTCCCCACCGCGACGTCCTCGGTCGCCGCCCAGCGCCGGAGGACGACGTCGAACGCGGCCAGCAGCACCATGAACGGCGTCGCCGCCTCCTGCCTGGCCAGCGAGCGGACGCGGTCGGTCAGGGGCGCGTCGATGCCGGCCGACTCCAGGCCGCCGCGGTGGCTCGGGGTCGCGGGGCGGGGCCGGTCGCCCTGCAGCTCGAGGCGCGGCAGCCCGGCGAGCTTCCCCCGCCAGTAGGCGATCTGGGCCTCGAGCGGCTCGCCGCGGAGGGTCTCCCGCTGCCACCGGGCCACGTCCGCGTACTGCATCTTCAGGTCGGGCAGGGGCGACGGGCGGCCCTCCACACCGGCGGTGTAGAGCTGCGAGATCTCGTGCACGAGAACGCCCACGGACCGGCCGTCGGAGACCACGTGGTGCAGGGTCAGGACGAGGACGTGCCGCTCGGGGTCGAGCCGCAGGAGGAGCGAGCGGAAGAGAGGCCCCCGGCCGAGGTCGAAGGGCCGCGTCACTTCCTCGCGGGCGAGGCGGCGGGCCGCGGCCTCACGCTCCGCGGCGGCCTCCCCCGGGACCTCGACGACCCGGAGGACGTGAGGCGCGAGGGAGGCCACCCGGCGGACGGGGCGACCGCCGATGGCCGGGAAGGCGGTCCGCAGGATCTCGTGGCGGCGCTGGATCTCGTCGAGGCTGCGCTCGAGCGCGCCAACGTCCAGCCGTCCGTCGAGGGCGAGGACGACGGGCAGGTGGTAGGCCGGGCTGCCCTCCTCCATGTGGGCGAGCAGCCACAAGCGCTCCTGCGCGTAGGAGAGCCCGCCGTCCGCCTCCTCGGCCAGCCGCCTCAGGAGCGCGGGCTTGTGGCGTGCGAGCGCCTCCCGCAGCTCGGGCGTGATCGCCCCCTGCGGGCCGCGGAGGACCAGCCTCTCGCCGTCGGCGGACGCCGACACTCCGAGCCGTGCGATCTCGGCCAGCAGCTCGTCGGCGTGCGTCGGGCGGCGCGGCAACCTTCTCTCCTCTCCTTCCAGCGGCGCGTCGGCTTCGCCCGGCGCGCCGGGGCTCGAACTCGTTCGGCGCCTACTCGTCTGGCTCGTCGCTCCCTCCGGCGCGCGGGTTGCGCATCGCCTCCCGCAGCACGTCGACCTCGAGGACCAGCTCGCCGACCTTCTGCTTGAGGCGGCGGATCTGCTCCTCCTTGAGCGCGTCCTCGTCGCGCGGCCGCGAGCGGAGGGCGTTGTGGGCGGCGGCGAGGAAGCGGAGCTTCCAGTCCTCCACCTCGGAGACGGCCAGCCCGTGTCGGTTGGCCACCTCCTCGACGGTGAGCTCGCCCTTCAGGATGCTGAGCACGAGCGCGGAGCGTCGCCGCGCCGTCCAGCGCTGGATCTCGTCCGGGCTCTCGGCCGGGCCGTCGTCCGCGGACGGGACGGAGGACGGCCTTACGCTGCCGGCGGGCTCGGCTTCGCCCGCCCGCAGCCGGGGGCGGAATCCGACGGGCTCGGTCCGGGGCGCGGCCCGGGGCGGGAGGGGGGTGTCGGGGCGCATGCTCGAGCGGCTAGCCCCGGCGGGCCGCTTCCTCCATCTGGCGGCGGAGGCTCAGCGGTCTCATGTCGGTCCACACCTCCTTGATGTGGGCCAGGCACTCGGCCTTGAGGCCGCTCGTCCCGTCGTCACGCCAGCCGGGCGGGTTCTCCCGGTCCGCCGGCCAGATCGAGTACTGCTCCTCGTGGTTCAGGACCACCTTGTAGATCGTCGTGTCTTCCGAATCGTCGTGAGCCATGACTCACCTCCATCGACTCTCTCCAGGCCCGGCGCACGACGCGCGCCGGGCGTCCACCGACTGCGAGCGCCCCCGCGAAGCCGGGGGCCGGGGGCACGTCCTCCAGCCAGAAGCGGGGCAAAGCCTCGCCCCGCACGAAGAGCAGGCGCGCCGGCTCCCCCGGCGCGAGCGTGACGTCGAAGGCGTCGAGGGGCTGCGCGAGGCCGTCCCCTTGTGCCTTGACCACGGCCTCCTTGCGCGTCCAGCACCGGAAGAACGCCTTCGTCCGCTCGCCCTCCGGCAGGGAGACGAGCGCGGTCTCCTCCCGCCTCGAGAAGTAGCGCCGGGCGATGTCGCAGGCTTCAGGGACGGATCGCTCCCGCTCGACGTCGACGCCGAGCTCGCGGTCCCGAGCGAACGCCAGGAGGGCGAGCCCGCCCGAGTGGGAGACGTTGAAGCGCAAGCCGTCGTCACCGGGCAGGAACGGCTTCCCCCGGTGCCCGTAGCCGAAGCGGAGGGCGGCCGGAGGGACGTGCGCGTACCGGCCGAGGAGGTGGCGCAGGAGGCCGCGGGAGATCGAGAAGCGCCGCCTGTCGCGTGCGAAGCGGAAGCGCTCGCCCCGCGCTCGCTCGTCGGGCGAGAGGGCGAGGTCGAAGGTGGCCTCCGACAGCACGTCCAGGTCGGCGCACCAGACGTGCACCTCGTCCGGCGCGAGGTCTCGCACCTCGCTCACCGGCTCCCAGAGGACCCTCACGCGGGTCCTTCCCCGACTCCCGCCCACGGCGCGAGGTCCTCGCCGAGCGTCCGCAGGACCTCGGTCCGAGCCGTCTCGACGAAGAAGTGCCCTCCCGGGAACGTCGTTACCCGCACCGCGCCGCGCGTCTCCTCGCGCCAGGCCTCGAGGTCCTCGACCGACACGTGAGGGTCGCCCTCGCCCCCGAAGGCCGACACCGGGCAGTCGAGAGGCGGCTCCTCGGCGCGGACGTACGTCTCGAGCACCTGGATGTCGGCCCGCAGCACGGGAAGCAGGAGCTGGAGCAGCTCCTCCTCCGCGAGCACCTCGGGCGGGATGCCGTCGTAGCGCCTCCGCACCTCCTCGAGGAACTCGGCGTCCGGCAGGTGGGAGAACGGAGGCTCCTTGTCCGGCCGCCGGGGGCCCTGGTGGCCGGACACGACGAGGAGCGCCGGCGCCGCCTTCCCCCGCCGTCGCAGCTCGCGGGCCAGCTCGAACGCGATGACCGCGCCCATGCTGTGGCCGAAGAGCGCGAAGGGACGGTCGAGCACGGGCACCAGCCCCTCGGCGAGCGCGGGGACGAGCGCGCTCACCCGGCAGAAGGGCGTCTCCCGGAAGCGCGAGCCGCGGCCGGGAAGCTGAACCGCGCAGACGTCGATCTCGGAGGGCAGCACGTCGGCCCAACCGCGGTAGGCGGAGGCCGCCCCGCCCGCGTAGGGGATGCAGACGAGGCGCAGCCGGCCCGTCTCCGCGCGGCGGGGGCGGAGGATCCAGGGGTTCGGAGCGTTGACCGCCTGGTGGGCGGCGACCGAGCCGTCCCCTAGATTCTCGTTGCGCTCATGGCCCCGGCTATCCGTATAATGGGAAAGGCTCAGGCATCCTCCTCGGCTCCAAGGAGCCGATACGGGTTCCCTCCGGCCTGGGGGCTGTTGGACCGGCTGCCAATCCGATCCTCCAACAGCCCCGTTTCTCTTCCTTGCCCTCAGACGACGATGCGTTTGGAGACGGCTCTACCTCCCTGCGGTCCCGGGTTCCTGGGTCGTTTGCCCGAGCCGGCCTTCAGACCCGAGGAGGGGTGGGTCAGAAACGACGGCCGCGCCTCAGCACGCTGTGGGTAACCGTTCCCGACTTTTTAGTCGAAGCCGGCCACCTTGTCAACAGTATGGTTCGTCATGCGGCCATGTGAATAGCTTGTCGAAGAAGACGCGCCGCCTTGTTGACGGCGCCGCCGGGCCCGGCTCATCGAGCGACGGGTTCGGCCTCGGCGAGCGTCCGCAGCCGCGCGAGCGTGGCCTCGAGCTGCGTCTGTGCGGCCCGCGTGATCAGGGGCTCGAGGAGCCGGGCCACCGCACCCTCGTACCGCGTGTCCGACGTGACGGCGAGGCGGGTGTCGCCGTCCCTCTCCTCGAGCCGGTACTCCACCCGCTGGCTGAAGCCCACGGGTGACCCCGGCGCCGTCTTGACGGCCAGGGTCAGGAGCCGGCCGGGCTCCGCCGCCGTCACCTCCACCTCCATCGTGGTCCGCTGGCCGCGGGCCTCGCTCACGAGCCGCAGGCGGGAGCCCGCACGAATCTCGCCCGGGGTGAGGGGTTCGACCTCGGCGAACCCCGTCCACGTCCGGAGGGACTGCACGTCGACGAGGTGGCGAAAGACCTGGGCCGGGGGCCGGGCGATGGCCAGCCGCTCCGTGTTGCGGCCCGCGCCGTCGCGCTGTCCGGCCAGGAGGAGACCGATCACCGCCAGCACGGGCAGAGCGACGAGCGCCGCCAGGACCCGCCTCACCCATCTCATCCGGCTCCTCCTTCCTCGGGAAGGCGGCATCCTACGTCCGACCTCGGCCGGTTTTCAAACGCGCGGCGCATCGTCGCCGATGCGGACGCGAGGGCCGCGCCGACCTCCGCTCCGGCCGCGACGCCCGCGGCCATGTGCTAGGGTTGTGGCCATGACCCATCCCCGCTGCGGGCCGACGGTGAGACCTTCCGGGACCAAGGCTTTCCTCGTCTCGTTGTCCCTGGCCCTCACGGCGGCCGCGTCGCGACCCGCGGTCGCCGGGGCGCCGCCGCCCGCCCCCCCGAAGGCTCCTCCCGCCGCGACCGCGCCGAGCACCGACGAGGAGATCCTCCGCTACCTGTCGCTGAGCCGGCCCGGCCCCGAGCACCGGTGGCTGGACCCGCTCGTGGGGAGCTGGACCGTCGAGCTCCGGTGGCCGGGCGTGGGCCAGACCGAGGCTCACGCCAGCGGGACGAGCGAGAACCGCTGGATCCTCGACGGCCGCTTCCTCCTCTGCGAGTCGACGGCCGGCGACGGGCCGTCGCGCCTCGGCGGCACGACGATCTACGGGTTCGACAGCCGCGAGAAGAAGTACTTCGCCCTCGGCCTGAACAACCTGGCGACCTACTACCTCCAGCCCTCGGGGAGCTACGACCCGGTGACCCGCTCCTTCCTCCTGAGCGGCAAGGAGAGAGACGAGGCCACGGGTGGCTCCTTCGTGTACCGCGAGCTCTTGAAGATCGACGGCGACGACCGCCACGTCTTGAAGGTGTACCTCGACGTCCTGGGCCGGCCTCCGGTGAAGGTGCTCGAGGCCGTCTTCACCCGCCGCTGAGCCTCGCCCCGGCTCCCGCCGCCGGGGCGCCCTCCTTGCGTCAGCTCTCGAGGTCGGCCTGCAGCGCGTTTCGCTGCTCGGGGGTGAGGGTCGCCTCGTGGCGCAGCTCCGGGTCGGGGTGGTCGCACCCGATCGCGGCCGGCGCCTTCCCTCCCACGTCGAACTTCAGGTACTGCACCGACGACACCCGCGTCTCGCCCACCTGTCGCTCGTCGTAGCGGGCGTAGGCCTTCCCTCCGTCGGCCCGGAGCGCATAGAGGTGCTGCGGGAGGTCGAGCCACCTCACCAGCTTGTCCGCTCGCTCGACGGGGCTGTCCAGCTCGATGAGCAGGGTGCACCCGACCTCGCCCGGCCCCCCGAGGAGCTCGTTGTAGGTCTCGATCTCGTGGCGGATGTCGGCCTCCTTCACCATCCGCTCCGCGCGCATCATCTCCTGGATCTGGTAGCGGATCGTCTCGTGGTTCTCGAACAGGAAGGTGAGGTGCGGGCCCACGTGCACGCGCCGGGCGTCCTTGGCCCGCATGGCGGAGCCCCGGACGTCCCCCCGGTGCTCCTCGTAGGTCACGAAGTCCAGGATCTCGTCGCGCCGGACCGTCTTCATGCCTTCTCCCCGTCCTTCCCCGCGGCCCCGGCCGCGACCGGCGTCGGGAAGCCGTCCTCGCGGTAGGCGCGGGCGAGGATCGACATCGGGTGCATCGGCTTCCGGCCCGCGTGCTGCTGGAACTGCAGGGCGGCGAGCGGGCAGTCGGTGGCCCACACCTCGGCCCCCGCCCCCTTCATGCCGTCGAAGGCCTTCTGCCCCGCCTTGACGCTCCTCCCGTAGCCTTCGACCTTCATCGCGTAGGTGCCGTCGTGGCCGCAGCACTCCATCGTGATCTTCGGCTGCACTCCGGGGACCTTGCGGAGGAGGTCGCGGGCCTTGAAGCCGATGCGCTGCGCACGGAGGTGGCAGGGCGCGTGGTACGCCACCGGACCGCCGGGCGTCGTCTTGAAGTCGGTGTTGAAGCGGGGCTCCTCGCGGATCTCCCACAGCAGCTCGGAGGGATCGCGGACGAGGGCGGCGAGCCTCCGGGCTTCGGGCCGGAGCGCTTCCGGAAGGAGCTCCGGGTACTCGCGCCGCATCATCATCGCGCAGGTCGGGTTGATCGCCACCACCTTGGCCCCCGCGTCGAGGAAGGGCTTCAGGACCCTCAGGTTGTTCGCCGCGTGCCGCCGCACGGCCTCGAGGTCGCCCGTCTCCCAGGCCGGCATCCCGCAGCACTGGAGGCCCTTCACGCAGGCCGTCCGGACCTGGTTGCGGTCCAGCACCTCGAGCGTGTCGCGGCCGATCCCGGGCTCGTTGTTCTGGACGTAGCACGTCGGGAAGAGGACGGCCTCGTCGCCGTCGGGCCGCGGACGCGTCCGCCCGCTGCGCTCGGCCCACCTCTCGAAGGTGGAGGGGGCGAAGTCGGGCAGCAGCTTGTCCCGGTGGATCCCCAGCGCCGCCTGCAGGAGCACGCGGTGGACGGCCACCCGGTTCATGACGTTGGCCATACCGAGGCTGAGCCGGGCCAGCCGGCCCACCCCGTCGGGGTCGGCGAGCAGGCGGTCCCGGAGCGGAACCCCGCGCGCCTTCGCCCGCTGCGCCTTGTAGCGGTGGACGAGCCTCGGGAAGTCGAACTGGAACTCGTGCTTCTCGCCGGGCGTGTAGGGGCACTGCACCTCGCAGAGCTTGCACTGGAAGCAGGCGTCCATCACGCGGTCCGTCTCGCTCGACGTGATCCTCGCCACGTCGCCTTCGTGCCGGTTGTCGATCAGGTCGAACAGGATCGGGAAGGCGTCGCAGTACTTGAAGCACATGCGGCAGCCGTGGCAGAGCTCGAAGCCGCGGGTGACCTCCTTCTGGAGCGCGGCGGGCTCCCAGTACTTCGGCTCCTCGGGATCGTAGGAGAGGCCGTCGGTCGGCTTGTAGGAGATCGGCTTGTCGTGCGTGGTGGCCATGGTGTCGCCCGGGGGGTCGCGCCGTCGAGGCGAGGGCGCCGCGGGCGGTCGGGCGCGGCCGATCGGCCGCCCGCGGCGCGTTCGGGGGCGACTAGCCGATGGTGTCGAGCAGCTTCTGGAAGCGGCCGGCGTGGGACTTCTCGGCCTTGGCCAGCGTCTCGAACCAGTCGGCGATCTCGGGGAATCCCTCCGCCCGGGCCGCCTTCGCCATCCCCGGGTACATGTCGGTGTACTCGTGGGTCTCGCCCGCCACCGACGCCTTGAGGTTCATCGCGGTGTCGCCGATCGGGAGCCCGGTCGCGGGGTCGCCCACCTGCTTGAGGTAGTCGAGGTGCCCGTGCGCATGCCCGGTCTCGCCATCCGCCGTCTCCCGGAAGTTGCCCGCGATCTCGGGGTAGCCCTCGATGTCGGCGACCTTCGCGAAGTACAGGTAGCGGCGGTTCGCCTGCGACTCTCCCGCGAACGCCTCCTTCAGGTTCCCGTGCGTCTTCGTGTTCTTCAGGTCCTTGGCCATCTTCGTCTCGTCCTCCTCAATCGATCCTCGTCCCCGCCCCGGCCTTCTTCCTCGCGCACGCCGCGCAGGTCCCGATGAAGCTCACCGCGTAGTCCCGGATGCGGAACCCCGTGCCCGGCGCGGCGGGGAGGCGCAGCCGGGGCACGAGGGAGTCGTCGAGGTCCACGAGCCCTCCACACGCCTCGCAGACGAGGTGGTGGTGCCTCTCCGTCATCGGGTCGAAGCGGGCGACGCCGCCGGCGTGGTGCACCTTGCGGGCGAGCCCGGCGTCGACGAGCGTCTCCAGCACGCGGTAGACGGTCGTCCGCGACAGCCCGGGCAGCCGGCCGCGGACCGCCTCGTACACCTGGTCCGCGGTCGGATGGTCGCGCCGGCCGGCCAGCTCCGCGAAGACGGTGCGGCGCTGGACGGTCACCGCGAGGCCGCGCCGGCGGCACTCCGATTCGAACTCCAGGAGGCTGGGCTCGATCATGTTTGGTAAACTATACCAAACGGTTCTTCGTGTCAAGCGCCTGCTCTCCCGGGGGCCGTCCCGGGGCGATCCCCTCCGGTCGGAGCGCCGCGCCCCGCCGAAGATACCGCATGTCGGGCGCCGGAGAGCGGGCAACGGGCGACGACCCTCGTCCGTTCAGCTCCGCCTTCGGGCGAAGCAGAGGCCGGACCAGATCGCGTCGATCGCGGCGATCTTGTAGTCGACGAGGCCGGCGGACAGACCGAAGTCGCGCACGCCCCTCTCGTCGAGATCGGTCTCGACTCCCGACGCCTTCTTCGGCCAGGCGATCCACAACGCGCCGGGCTTCCCCATGGCGTTCGCCGCCCCGGGAAAGAGGCGGCCGAGATCGGCCCGCGACCGGGCGAACAACAGGCCCACGTTGAACTCGGCCGACGCGCCGGCCCGGACGCGCGCGCCCTCGGGCAGCGGGCCGAGGGTCCCCTTCGCGAAGCCTGCCGGCGCGGCGAGGAGCGCGACCGCCGAGCCCGGCTTGATGCCCAGCTTCTTCGGGAGCGGCGTGCACGAGTAGCCGGCCATCGTGCCCGGCACGACGGGCCTCGCGCTCGGCCGGGCGCCGAGCGCCCTCCGCAGGGCGGAGACCAGGGCTCCCGGGGTCGTGTACGTCGCGTCCGGAAGGAGCTTCCTCACGGGAGCGGTCTTCTCCGGATCGCCCTCGACGAAGACCATCGGGACGTGGCGTGTCGCCAGCCGCTGGCGGAGCGCGATGGCCACCGCCCGCCCCTGGGACGGCTGGCGCCCGAGGTCGACGACGATCGCCTCCGGGGGATCGCGGGCGAGGGCGCGGATCGACGTCATCCCCTTGGAGCCGAGGAGGCGAACGGAGTGGCCGGCCCTCCGCAGCCGCGCGAGGAGGCCGCCGGCCTCCTCCGGCTTCCAGTGGACCAGCAGGAGCCGCGCCACGGCTAGGGCCTCCGCAAGAGGTCCACGAGCGCGGCCAGGAGCAGGATCACGTTGGCCTTCTGCGAGCCGTGGCCCATGAGGCCGATGCGCCAGACCTTGCCCTTCAGGGGGCCGAGGCCGGCCCCGATCTCGATCCCGTACTCGTCGCGGAGGAGGGCCCGCACCAACGCCTCGTCCGCGCCGTCCGGCACCCGCACCGTCGTGAGCGAGGGGATGCGGCGGGCGGGATCGGCGACGTGGAGGGCGAGGCCCATCGTCTCGAGGCCGTCCCACAGCATCTCGGCGTTCGCCCGGTGCCGCGCCCAGCGCGCCTCGAGCCCTTCCTCGGCCACGAGGCGCAGGCCTTCGCGGAGCGCGTAGACGAGGGAGGACGAGATCGTGTGATGGTAGGCGCGGTCCGCGCCCCAGTAGCGCTCGAGGAGGTCGAGGTCGAGGTACCAGGCGTGGGGGGGCCGCCGACGGGCCTTCATCACCTCGCGACCCCGGGCGCTCACCGTGACGGGGGCCATCCCCGAGGGGCAGCCGAGGCACTTCTGGGAGGCCGAGTAGGCCGCGTCCACGCCCCACTCGTCGAGCAGGACAGGCACGCCCCCGAGCGAGGTGACGCAGTCCACGATCAGGAGCGCGTCGTGGCGGTGGGCGATCTCCCCCAGACCCTCGATCGGCTGGAGGGCGCCGGTCGAGGTCTCGGCGTGCACGATGGCCACGGCCCTCGGCTTCGCCCGTGCCACCGCGGCCTCGACCTCGTCGGCCGTGAAGACCTCGCCCCAGGGCCTTTCCACCTTGACGACGTCGACTCCCATGCGCGCGGCCAGCTCCGCCATGCGGTGGCCGAAGAAGCCGGCGGCGCAGACGACCAGCTTCTCGCCCGGCGAGAGGAGGCTGCCGAGGACGGCCTCCATGCCCGACATGCCCGTGCCCGAGACGGCGAGGGCCAGCTCGTTGGACGTGCGGAAGGCCCCCCGCAGGAGGAGGCGCGTGTCGTCGAGGAGGCGCAGGAGCTCCGGATCGAGGTGGCCGAGGACGGGCGCCCCGAGGGCGCGCACCACGCGGGGGTGCACGGGGCTGGGCCCGGGGCCGAGCAGCAGCCGGGCCGGGGGGTCGAGGTCGGGGAACGCGTCCATGCGGGGCCTCTCTCCGGCGAGCACGAGGATTATAGGCGGGCTCGAGAGGGGTGGTGGAACCGGAAGCCCGCGGGGGGTGTCCAAGTCACCGGAGCTTGACAAGCAATTTCGTTCGTACTAAATAATTAGTAGAAAGAGATGCGCAGACCCAGCCCGACGCTGACCCCCCAGGAGCTCGAGATCATGAAGGAGGTGTGGTCGCGCGGCCACGCCACGGTCCGGGACGTGTACGAGGCCCTCCTCCGGGAGCGGAAGGTCGCCTACACCACCGTCATGACCATGATGAACGTGCTCGAGAAGAAGGGACACCTCAGGAAGAAGGCCGACCGGCGCTCCTTCGTCTACCGGCCGACGCGACCCCGGCGCCAGGTGGTGGGCTCGATGGTGCGCGACTTCGTCCAGCGGGTCTTCGGCGGCTCGGCCGCGCCCCTGCTGGCCCACCTCGTGGACGAGGAGGCCCTGACCCGCGAGGAGCTGGACGACCTCGCGAAGCGGATTCGGGAGAGGCGATGAGCGCCGCCCTCGAGCTCTCCCTGCGCAACCTCGCCGCCTGGAGCGTCCAGGTCGGCGTGCTGACCCTCGCCGCGGCGATCCTGTCGCGCCTTCTGCCGATCGAGCGGCCGGCCGTCCGCCTCGCGCTCGGCCAGACCCTGCTCGCCGTCGTGCTCGCCCTCCCCTTCCTGCAGCCCTGGCCTGCGGCAGGGACGGCGATCGCCTGGTCCGCCGCATCCTCCTCCGCCGCCCCCGCACCGCTGGCCGCCGGCGCCGGAGCGACTCCTTCGCCCCCACGGCACGGGTGGCCGGCTGCCGCGGCCGGCGCGCTCGCCCTGGGCGTCGCGTTCCGTCTCTCCCGGATGGGGGCCGGCTTGAGCCGCCTCCGCTCCCTGCGTCGGAGCGGCCGGCCGCTCGAGGTGCCGCCGTGGCTCCTGGCCCTCCGCGACGAGGTCGCGCCGCGCGCCCGCTTCCTGGTCTCCTCCGGGACGAGCACCCCCGCCACGTTCGGCATCCGCCGGCCGGTCGTCCTCTTGCCCCCGGCCTTCGAGACGACGAGCCGCGAGCGCCAGGCGGCGGTCGCCCTGCACGAGCTGTGGCACGCGCGCCGGCGGGACTGGCTCTTCCTGACCCTCGAGGAGCTTCTCAAGGCCGTCCTCTTCTTCCACCCCGCCGTCCACTGGCTCGTGGGCCGCGTGCGCCTCGCCCGCGAGCAGACCGTGGACGCCGCGGTCGTTCGCCGTCTCGGCGGACGCGAGGCCTACCTCGACTCGCTCGTCGAGGCGGCCCGGTCCGCCGCCCACGTGCGCGCGGTCCCGGCCGCGCCCTTCCTACGCGAGAGCCACCTCCGGGAGCGGGTGGACTTGCTCCTGAAGGAGGTCCTCATGTCGCGCTCACGCACGCTGGCCCACGTCGGGCTGACCGCGGCCGCCCTCGTCCTCGCCGTGTCGTGGGCCGCCTCCGCCGTGCCGCTGCAGTCGTCGAAGCCGGCCGCCCCCGGCGCGAAGGTGGCGATCGCGGACGAGGCCCAGGCTCCCGCAGAGCCGAAGATCGTCCACCGGGTGCCGCCTGCCTACCCCGAGGCGGCCGCGAAGGAGAGGGTCCAGGGTCTCGTGGTGATCGACGTGACGATCGGTAAGGACGGCGCCATCATGGACGCGCGAGTCGTGGTGTCGGCGCCGACCCTGCAGCGCCTCGGTGAGCTGGAGGCGAAGAAGGGCACCCCGGCAGCCCTCGAGGGCGACGCCCGCCTCGACACGGCGGCGCTCGAAGCCGTGAAGCAATGGCGGTACGAACCGATCCTGAAGGACGGCAAGCCCGTCGAGTTCAGGGCCACCGTCACGGTGAACTTCAACATCGGCTGAAGCGCTCTCGGCTCCGCCCCGGCCCCGCGATGCCGATCCCGCCCCGATCGGCCCCGCGGGGCCTTCGTGCGTTCGCGCGGTCGGCCCGGCTCTCGACGCGGCCGCGCGCCGGCCCGGGTGTAGGATTCGACGGCCGCCTGTCCGGCCCCATCCCAGGAGGGCTCGATGATTCCCCGCCGCCTCTTCCTCGTCGTCACGACCCTTTCCCTCTTCGCTCCGGCCCTCGGCGCCGAGGCCCCGCCCGTCACCGCGGCGGCCTCCGTCGGCCTGTCGGCCGAGCGGCTGCAGCGGCTCCACGCGGTGATGCAGCAATACGTCGACGAAGGGCGGATCGCCGGCGTCGTCACCTACGTCGCCCGGAACGGCCGGGTCGCCCACCTCGAGGCCTTCGGCAAGGCCGACGTCGAGGCCGGCCGGCCGATGAAGACGGACACGATCTTCCGCATCGCGTCGCAGACGAAGGCGTTCACGAGCGTCGCCGCGATGATGCTCGTCGAGGAGGGGAAGCTCGGCCTCGCCGACCCCGTCTCGAAGTTCATTCCCGCCTTCAAGAAGACGACGGTGGCCCTGCCTCCTCCGCCGGGCGCGGTCGCCGGGTCCCCGGTGAGCGTGGTGCCGGCGAAGCGCGAGATCACGATCCACGACCTCCTCACCCACACCGCCGGTATCTCCTACGGCGACGGGCCCGCGGCCGAGCAGTGGAAGGCCGCCGGCATCCACGGCTGGTACTTCGCGGACCGCAGCGAGCCGGTGGCGGCGGTCGTCGAGAGGTTGGCCGCACTGCCCATGGACGCGCAGCCGGGCGAGAGGTACGTCTACGGCTACAACACCGACATCCTGGGCGTGGTCGTGGAGAAGGCGTCCGGCCTCACCCTCGCCGAGTTCTTCCAGAAGCGGATCACGGGCCCCCTCGGCCTCGCCGACACGCAGTTCTACCTGCCGCCCGCGCAGAAGGACCGCCTGGCCACGGTGTACGCGGCGAAGGACGGGAAGATCGAGCGGGCGAGCGACCCGAAGACCGGCCAGGGCCACTACGTCGAGGGACCGCGCGTGGCGTTCTCGGGCGGGGCGGGGCTCCTCTCCACCGCGCACGACTACGGGCGCTTCCTCCAGATGGTCCTGAACGGCGGCGAGATCGACGGCGTGCGGCTCCTGAGCCCGAAGACGGTCGAGATGATGACCGTGAACCACGTCGACACCCTGTTCGCGGAGGTCGGGCCCGGCAACGTCGGCCGAGGCTTCGGCCTCGGCTTCGACGTGGTCGAGGACCTCGGGAAGGCCGGCCAGTACGGCTACGGCTCGGTCGGCGCCTTCGGCTGGGGCGGCGCCTACCACACGATCTACTGGGCGGACCCGAAGGAGAAGCTCGTCGCCCTGCTCATGACGCAGCTCCTGCCCGCGGGAGGCTCGGACCTCCACGCGAAGTTCCGCGCGCTCGTCTACCAGTCGATCGTCGGCCCTCCCGCCGGGGCCGCCGCGGCGCGCCGCTGACGTCAGCGGGGGGCGCGCCCCCGGCCGACGAGGACGACTCCGGCCAGGACGAGGGCCGACCCGGCCAGGAGGCGAGGCCGGAGCGGCTCGTCGAAGAAGAGCGCCCCCACCGCCACCGCCACGATCGGGATGAGGTAGGTGACGAGGGCGACCCGCGTCGCGCCGATCCGGACGAGGAGCCAGTAGTAGACGGTGAACGCGACCGCCGAGCCGAGGACGGCGAGGTAGAGGAGCGCGCCCAGCGAGCGGACGTCGAGGACCAGGGGGCTCCCCCTCTCGACGAGGAGGGCCACCCCTCCCATCGTGACGCCGGCGATCAGCATGGGCACCGCCGAGAGCGAGAACGGGTGCAGGTCGCTCCCCCACCGCTTGATGGCGACCGTCGCCACCGCGGACGCGAGCGGCGACAGGAGCATGACGAGGCCGGCGCGCCGCATCGCTTCGCCGCCGAGGAGGGCCAGGTCCTCGGAGAAGATGACGGCGACGCCCGCGAAGCCGAGGAGGACGCCCAGGGCCGCGACCCGGCGGAGGCGCTCCCCGGGCAGGAGGAAGTGGGCGAGCGCGGCGACCGCGAGCGGGTAGGTCGCGAAGAGGACGGCGGCGAGGCCCGAGGGGAGGTACTGCTCGGCCCAGTAGACGGCCGAGTACGAGACGCAGAAAGACAGGATCCCGTTGACCACCCAGAGGACCCTCTCGCGGCGGCCACCGAGTCCGAGGCGGACCCTGAAGGCCCGGGCGAGCCCCAGCAGGAGCGCGCCCGCGATCGTGAAGCGAACCGCGACGCCCGTGAAGGGCGGCATCCCCCGAAGGCCCACGCGGATCGCTGCCCACGTCGTCCCCCAGATGAGCGTCAGGAGGAGGAAGCCGCCGGCCTGCCGACCCATGCCGGGCTCGCGCACGGGGAGATCCTATCCTCGGCCGGCGCGCCGAGGAGTAGCCCGGGCCTCAATCCCCCGGCCGGGGATCGGAGGGAGGCGCGGGCGGCGCCGGGGGTGGGGGCCCCGGCGGCGGAGACTCCGGCGCCTTCGCCGCCTCCGCCGCTCGCGGCCCCTCGGCCGGCGTCTGCCGCCCGAAGTTGCGGGCCCTCTCGGCGAACGCCGCGAGGCGGTCGTCCACGCGTCGGTTGACCGTCCCTTCGGGATACCGCCCGTCCGCGCCCTTCTCCCCGGCCGGGACGCCGGTCAGCAGCTCCAGGGCCTCGTCGACCGTCGCCACCGGCCACACGTGGAAGAGGCCGCGCTCCGCTGCCTCCAGGACGTCCGCCCGCAGCATCAGGTGCTTCACGTTCGACGCCGGGACGAGCACGCCCTGGTCGCCGGTCAGGCCGCCGGAGCGGCAGACCTCGAAGAAGCCCTCGATCTTCTCGTTGACCCCTCCGATCGGCTGCACCTGGCCGTGCTGGTTCACCGAGCCGGTGATCGCCCGGCCCTGCTTGACCGGGACGTCGCCGAGGGCCGAGAGCAGCGCCACGAGCTCGGCGCACGAGGCGCTGTCGCCCTCGACGCCGGAGTACGACTGCTCGAAGACGAGGCTCGCGGCGAGGGAGAGCGGCCGCTCGGAGGCGAATCGCTGCCCGAGGAAGCCGGAGAGGATGAGGACGCCCTTCGAGTGGATCGGCCCCCCGAGGGCCACCTCCTTCTCGATGTCGACGACGTTCCCGCTGCCGAGCCGGACCCGGGCCGTGATGCGGCTCGGCCGGCCGAACGCGTAGCCCCCGAGCTGCAGCACCACGAGGCCGTTCACCTGCCCGACCGCGTCGCCCCGGCAGTCGATGAGGATCGTGCCCCGCCGTATGTCCTCCTGGATCCGCTCCCGCACCCGGCTCGCCCGGCGCACCTGCGCGTCGAGCGCGCCCTGGACGTGCTCGACCGCCACCACGCCGGCCCCCGCCTCGCCCGCGAGGTGGTCGGCCTCGCGCAGGAGGTCGGCCGCCGTCTCCGCGTGGACCTGCAGCCTCTCGGCGTCGGCCGCGCGCCGGGACGCGTGCTCGACCGCCCTCGCCACCGCCCCCCGGTCGAGGGGACGAAGGCCCTCCCTCCGCGCGAAGGTGCCGAGGAGCCGCGCGTAGAGCTGCTCGCCTTCCGCGGTGCGCTCGATCTCCTCCTCGAAGTCCGCCGCGACCTTGAAGAGCTCGGGAAACTCCGGGTCGAGCTGGGAGAGAAGGTAGTAGAGGGGGCGCTCGCCGAGGAGCACGACCTTGACCTCGAGCGGGACGGGCTCCGGCTCGAGCGACGCGGTCGCGGTGAGGCTGAGCGCCTGCCCGAACGACTCGATGCGGATCACCTTCGAGCGGAGGGCCCGCTTGAGCTCGTCCCACGCCAGCGGCTGGAGGAGGAGCCGCCGCGCGTCGACGATCAGGTAGCCCCCGTTCGCCCGGTGGAGCGCCCCGCCCTGGACGAGCGTGAAGTCGGTCACGAGGTTGCCCATCTCGGCCACGTGCTCGACCCTTCCGACGAGGTTCGCGTGCGTGGGGTGGTCCTCGTAGACGACGGGAGCCCCGCCCGTCGAGGGCTGGGTGACGAGGACGTTGACGTGGTAGCGGCGGGCCGGCTTGCGGTCGCCGCCCCGGCCGGCGAGGAGGGCCTTCACCGCGTTCGGGCCCTCGGGCGGGGGCAGGAAGTCCTCCGCGTTGTCCACCACGTCCTTCTGCACCTCGGCCAGGTGCTCGAGGACGGCCGGCGTGTCGGCCCAGCGCGCCCGCACCTCGTCGATCAGGTGGGAGGTGGCCGACGCGGTGACCAGCCGGTCGAGCCGCCGCAGCTCCTCGCGCTGGCGCCGCGCCTCGCGGGGCAGGGTCCCCACCGCGTCCTGGAGCTCCTGCTGAACGGCCGCCATCTCGGCCTTGAGGCGCTCCTGCTCGCGCCCGGGCAGCTTCTGGAACTCCTCGGGGTCGACGACCTCGCCCTCGCGCAGGGGCGCGAAGCCCACCCCGGCGGGCGTCTTCAGGATCGCCACGCCACGCTGGCGCGCCCGCTCCTCGATCGCGCCGAAGGCCCGCTCGTTCTGCTCGTTGAACTGGGCCTCGACGAGCTTCTTCCGCGTCCGGTAGTCCTCGCTCTCGAAGACGGCGGGGATGGCCGCGCGCAGCTCGTCGACGAGCGCCCGCATGTCCTCGGCGAGCTGCGGGCCGCGGCCGGCGGCGAGGCGCAGCGCGCGAGGCCTCCGGGGGTCGGCGAAGTTGTGGACGTAGGCCCAGTCGGCGGGCGCCTCCTCCTCGGCCGCCCGCCGCTCGAGGAACGCGCGGACGAAGCCGTGCTTCCCCATGCCCGCGGCGCCGAGAGCGTAGAGGTTGTACCCGTAGCGGCGGATCCCGATCGCGAACCGGACCGCCTCCTCCGCGCGCTCCTGGCCGATGATGCCGGGGAGGTCCGGAAGGTCCGCGGTGGTGCCGAAGGAGAAGGACGCGGGGTCGCACCGTCGGGAGAGCGAGCGGGAATCGAGGGGCGGGACCGGGGGCATCGAGGTCCTCCTGGCCGCCTATTCTACGAGTTGACCACCGCACGGGGCCGGGTAGACTTGGGCGTCCGTCCCGCCGGATCCCCGAGACGAGGACCAGGAGGCTGAATCGTGTTCCTTCGCAAGACCAAAGGCGCCACCGCGGCGAGCCTCGCGCTCTTCGCCGCTCTCGCTCTCGCTTCCTCCGCCGTCGTGGCGGCGCAGGAGATCGTCCAGGACGAAGGAGCGGCCTATCGGGCCTGGCACGACGCGAGCCAGGCCGGCGACAACGCCAAGGCGCTGGCGGCGGCCAAGGAGTACCTCGAGAAGTACCCGACCGGCCAGTACGCCGACTTCATCAAGAAGTGGTACGGCGCGGCGCAGATGACCGCTCTCGACGCGGCGATCAAGGAGAAGCGCACCGCCGACATGATCACGGTCGGCCGCGAGATCCTGGCCCGGGACCCGGAGAACCTCAACGTCCTCTACGCTCTCGCGTTCAACATCCGCCGGAACGAGCTGCTGGCCGCCGCGTCGAGCTTCGCCAACGCGCCGGCCGCGGTCGAGTTCAGCAGGAAGGCGATCGCCCTCGTCGAGTCCGGAAAGACGCTCACCGGCGTCGCGACCTTCGACAAGAACGCGACCCTCGCTTGGCTGACCCAGATCCTCGCCCTGAGCGAGGCCAAGAGCGGGAGCCCCGCGGACGCGATCACCCTCTACGAGAAGTCGACCTCGCTCGCCCCCAATGACCCCCAGATCGCGGCCCGCAACCTGCTGGCCGTCGTCACCCTGCGCCAGGCGAAGTACGGGGAGCTGGCCAAGGCCTACAACGCGCTGCCGGAGGCCGACCGCGCCGCGGCGGAGCCGAAGCCCGAGGTGAAGGCGGCGAAGGACGCGCTGAACGCCGAGGCCGACGCGCTCATCGACGTCGCGGCCCGGTTCGTCGCCTTCGGCAAGTCGAAGAACCTGCCTCCGGCCACCGTGGAGCGGGTCAACCAGATGCTCGAGACGATCTACAAGGGCCGCTTCCCCGAGGACGCGACGCTCGACGGCCTGAAGAAGGTCCTCGCCGACAAGGGCGCACCGGCGCAGTAGCGACGAGCCCGCGGAAAGTGCCGAGGCCCGGCGCCGCCAGGAGGCGGCCGCCGGGCCTCGTTGTATCCGCGCGGGCGACGATTCCTAGTTGGTGACCTCGATCGTCTTCACGCTGTCGGGAAGTGGTGTCGTCGACGAGACGTAGCCGATCGCGCCCGGCGTCGCGGCCACGAAGGCCACGACGTCCTCGTCCGACGTCTTGACCGGGGGCGGCGTGACGCCGCCCGCCATCCTGCGCTGCCAGTACACCTGGATCGCCACGAGCCCCTGCTGGAGAACGTCGTTCGAGAAGGCGTGCCGGACCGGCGACTGGACGGACTGGTCGATGGGAAGCGCGGCGCTCCCGTCGCCCCACTTGGCCGCCTGCTTGAGGAAGATCGAGCTGAGCGCGGACCGGGGGATCTGGTTCCCCTTGACCTGCGGGTGGACGATCACGCGGAAGGGCGCATCGGCGGAGACGGCGGGGTCGGCGGGTGCTGCGGCGAACGAGGCCACGACCAGCACGGGAAGAAGAGCGCGTCTCAAGGCGAAAACCTCCAAGCACAAGGCAGGCGGGAGGGACGCCCGCCGCCTCCCTTCAGAGCAAGGGCGATGCCAGCCGAGCCGGTCCCGCAAGCCGTTGCGCCTCTGAGCCTTGCCGGGGCGGGCCGGCGTCGCCGGCTGTCCGGCCTCTGGAACGTCGTCCCGAGCCTGGACTCGGAGGGTCCTTCCGACCCGGAAGCGCTGGACGCTCAGAGGTCCTCGCGAAGGAAGTCCTCCCGCGCGCGCACCTTCGTCTCCACGAGATCGGCGGTGCCGAGCCCGAGCTGCCCGGCGATCTTGCGGACGAGGTACTCCTCGTGGCCGGCCAGCTCGGCGTCGGCGAACGCGATCCGCCACAGCCACTCGACGAGCCTTCGCTTCTGGTCCACCGAGCAACGCTCGGAGAGCCGGGCGAGCACGGCCGGGAAGAGCACGCCGCGGTCGAGGCTCTCCTCGGCGGCCCGCACGACGACGGACGCCTCGTCGCCGGCCAGGCCGAGGGCGCGAGCGAGACCCCGGACGAGGGCGCGGTGCTCGTCCTGCCGGCACTCGAGGTCGGCGCGCACCACGCAGACCATCAGCACCGCGGCCGCGATCTGGAGCCCCCGCTCGGTGATCATCGCCGCGGCGTCGGAGGCGGCTCGCGGCCACTCCTCCTCGATGAAGTCCCGGATCTCCCGGACCAGCTCGGTGCGCTGGCTCTCGTCCATGCCCCGTCCGACCTCCCGAGCGGAGTCTACCCGCTCCGGCGCGGAGCGGGACACCGCCCCGCGATCAGGCCGTCGATGGCGGCGACGGCCCGCTGCCGGCGCTCGTCCCACGGCCCGTGCACGTCGGCCACCGTCGCGCCGAGCAGGAGGAGGGTTCCGCGGAAGCGCTCGAAGAGCTCCGCGCGCCGCTCCGGCTGCTCGCGCTGGTGGCCGTCGGGGACCCACTCGACGTCCACGTGGTGGAGGAGGTACAGCTCGCCGAGGCGGCGGGCCGCCTCGTCCTCGATCCAGGTCGGACAATCGCCGTAGTAGTGCCGGCTGTAGACCGCGGTGCTGACGAGGTCGGTGTCGAGCAGGACGAGCGGAAGCCGCGCCGCCTGCGCCCGCGCGACCGCCGCGTCCTCCCCGGCCCGCTGGCCGCGGCCGATCGGGTCCACGTCCGAGTAGGTGAGGGCCGCGCCGTGCCGATCGACGTACTCGCGGGCGTGCTCCTCGGCCCACGGCACGGAGTAGTGGTCGGCCAGGTCGCGGGCCAGCCACGTCTTTCCCGTGCACTCGGGACCGATGAGGACGGCGCGGAGAGGGCTCACGCGGCCCCCGGCTCCGGCAGCGGCTCCCGGGAGCGCATGGACGAGCGCCACTCGCGGAAGCCCAGGGCGGCCAGAACGAGGAACGCCGCGTAGAGCCCGGCCATGAGGTAGCGGCCCTGGGACGCGTACATCGGCACGTACGCGGCGTCGACCGCGATCCAGACCAGCCAGTTCTCGAGCCACTTCCGGGTGGCCATCCACTGGGCAGCGAGGCTGAACGCCGTCGTCGCCGCGTCCGGAAAGGGCAGGGCGGCGTCCGTGCGCTGCTTCAGGAAGAGGCCGAGCGCCACCGAGGCGAGAGCCGCCGAGACGGCGAGGAGAGCGAGCCACCGGGCCGGCACCCGCGAGACGGCCAGCCGTCCGTGGTCCTTCCCCCCGTGGAGCCACTCGTACCACCCGTAGAGGGACACCGCGACGTAGACCGCCTGCAGGCCGGCGTTGCTGTAGATCCGGGCCTGGACGTTCACGACCAGGAAGAGGACGGCGTTCCCGATGCCGACCGGCCAGCACCACGGGTTCTCGCGGATGGCGAGCACGACGTAGAGGACGCCGAGGGCGACGCCCGCGAGCTCGAGGGGGTCCAGCGCGTCCTCCTCAGAACCGCACGTCGAGGGTGGCGAACACGCTGCGCGTCGCGAGCGGGTAGTAGGAGGCCGTCCCCGAGAGCGTCTCACCCCCCGCCGGGTCGCGAGTGAAGGACATGTAGCTGTACCCGGAGGGCCAGGCCCGACGGTTGTCCAAGAGGTTCGTGGCCTGCACTCGGATCCTCGGCTCCCCGCGCTTCACGAAGCGGGCGAGGGAGATGGTCGCCTGCAGGTCGAGGACGAAGAAGGACGGGGTGCGGAAGTCCGGGTTGCCGGTGTTGTCGAGCTGCGCCGCGTCCACCCAGCGGCCGGCGACGAAGAGGCCGAGGGCGGGCGACGGCTTCCAGTCCACCGTCCCGTTCACGAGGACGGTCGGCGTGAGCAGGGGCTCGACGTCGTGGTACTGGACCGGCTCGCTCCCGATCCAGGTGCCGGACGGGTCGTAGACGTCGTAGACCTGCGTCCACTGCTCGATGCGGTTCCGGCTGATGGAAGCCGCGGCTCCGAGCCTCCACTGGGCCGACGGCGAGTAGTCGAGCTGCAGCTCGATACCCCGGCGATGGCTGCGCCCGGCGTTGCGGCGCACGGGGAGGCCGATCTCGCTGAGCTCGCCGGTGAGCGCGATCTCGTTCTGGAACTCCATCGCGTAGACGTCGGCCCGGCCCGTGAAGCGGCGGCCGCGCACCTCGACCCCTGTCTCCACGTCGACGACCTCCTCCGGCTTCACCGCCCGCAGGTCGTAGGGGACGCTCGCGTTGTCCTCGCCGTCGAGCATGTCGCTGCGGGCCGGCTCGCGGCCCATGCGCCCGACCGAGGCGTAGACGCCGACCGTGCGCGACGGGTCGAACCGGAGGCCGGCCTTCGGGTTGAAGAACGTCCAGTCCACCGAGCCGAGCGGCTGGTCGCCTCGGTACTGAAAGCGCGCGTAGCGCACCTGGGCGTCGCCCCACAGGCGCCACCGGCCCGCGTCCCACGTCGCCTTCAGGAAGGTGTTGGCCTCGTTCTTCCGGTTGTTGTTCGTGTAGGCCCGCGAGCCCCCCACCACGTCCATGAAGTGATCGCGGTCGAAGTAGTTCACGTGGGCGCCCCAGTTGAGGGACAGCCGGCCCGACCGGTGCGTCGCCCCGAGCACGAGGCCGACGAAGTAGCCGTCGAGGCCGTACTGCTGCAGCTCCTCGCCGGAGAGGACGCGGAACCAGCCCTGGGCGCCGTTGTAGTAGGCCTGGGCCATGAGGGTCGTCGAGTCGCCCACGAGGTGCGTGTACTGGGCCTGAGCGAAGTCCTGGCCGAAGCGGTCGGTCTCCTCGGGAGAGAGCGGGTTGAACCTGAGGTTCGTCTCGAGCGTCGCCTGGTCGGTGGCGAGGTAGGCGAGCTGCGTGTGCTCGCGGCCGGAGAAGCCGAACACCTTGAAGAACGAGCGGGCTCCCGTTCGGGTCGCGCCGTAGTAGATCGTCGCCTGGTCGACGCCGGAGTGGTCGCGGAAGCCGTCCGTCGTCTGGCCGGACAGGCGGCCGTAGAGGGCCCACGCCTCGCCGAGGAGGCCGGAGTTGTAGGCCGCGGTGGCCCGGCCCGTGCCCCACGACCCGCCGCCCACCTGGGCCTCGACGCGGCGGCGATCGGACGGGTTGACGCTCGCGAAGTTGACCGAGCCGCCGTAGGAGGCTCCGCCGACGCTCGACGTGCCGACCCCGCGCTGGACCTGGATGGAGTCCACCACGCTCGCGAAGTCGCCGAAGTCCGAGAAGTAGAGCTGCTGGTCCTCCGGGTCCTGGAGGGGCACGCCGTCGAGGGTGATGTTGAGGCGCGTCTCGCTGATCCCGCGGATGTTGAAGTACGAGTAGCCGGCGGCGAGGCCGGTGTCCGACTGGACGTTCACGGCCGGCGTCGCGGCGAGCAGGAACGGCATCTCCTGGCCGCGGTTGACGAGCTCGATCTCCTTCCGGTCGACGTCGGTCTTCGTGACGGGCGTGCGCTCCTCGGCCCGGACCGCCTGGACGACGACCTCCTCCTTCCGGCGGATCGGGCCGGGGGTCGGGCTCGGCGCGGGCGCGGCCTGGTCGGCGGGCTGGGGTGTCTCTTCCTTCCTGGGGGGATCCGGGTCCTTCCCGGGCGGGTCCGGTGCCGCCGCTCTCGACTCCCGGCCTCCCGCGCAGAGCGAGAGCGCCAGAAGCGCCGCCGCGCTCCTCGGGAAACGTCTTGCCAGTGTCCTCATGGAATCGCCTCCTCCCCCCGCGTTCCCGCGCGGAGCGATCGAGACGGATCCTTTGGAGTGCCGCTCTCGCGAGCGGGGTCGATCTCTCTCGCCTTCCCTACGCCGGTCCGAACCGGTTCAGGTTCCGAGGGTCTGATCTCAGGCCGTCCAGGCCACCCCTAGGCTTCCGCCACCCCGAGTGTCCCTCGGGCGGGTCCCGGACGTCAATGCCGCGAGGCGCCTACTGGAAGTAGCCGTCGACGTCGACGACGACGTGCACCGGCGCGCCGGGGGTGTTCTTGACGGCGAGGGTGCCGGTGCCGGAGGAGGACAGGACGGCGATCGCGTTGTTGGCCCGGGTCGTCCCGGGGGCGAAGTTGATCGTGCTGGTGTCGGGCGGGCCGGAGTCGCCCGGGTAGAGGCGCAGGTTGCCGAGGGCGGTCGGGCTCACGACGGTCAGGTTGACGGCCAGAGCCCTCGCCCCCGACGGGATCCCGCACCGGCCGGCAGCGGTGATGATCCGCTCGGCGTTGGCGGCGAGAATGGGCCCTCCGAGCGTGCCCGGCGGCGCCTGGTCGGCGGCGAGCCTCGTGTCGAGGAGGCGGCACGGGCTCACGGTGTAGAACTCCCGCGGCGTGGGATCCGGCGGAACGGTCGGACGCCAGCCGAGCTGGACGACCTCGAAGTCGGAGGCGTGGAACGGCCAGGACGGTCCCACCACGCCGCTGCCGGGCGCGGCGTCCCACCGCGGGTCGTAGGCTCCCGTCACGTACATGTTGCTGCCGTTGTCGGCCACGATCAGGCCGTAGGCCTTGAGGGCCTGGCCGACCTTCTGCAGGGCGGGCGAGAGCGAGCCGAGGGCGATGCTCGCCTTGAGCCGGAGGCGTGCCCCCATCGGGAGCGCGTTGGCGCTGCTGCTCGTGCTGGCGGTGTGGGAGGCCGGCCAGACGTGTCCGTTCGTGTAGCGCACGGTCACCCGGAACGCGTGGCGGATGGGGTCGGCGCCGAACACCTCGTCGTAGCGCACGAGGCCGGGCAGGATGGCGAGGCCGGCCGCGTCGGCGCTCGTCCAGCCCTCCGGGCGGCGGGCGTCGCTGTCGAGCGACCAGGCGGCGCCGGAGCCGGCCTGCCAGGTCGATCCGTTCCAGTGCACCCGGTAGAGCTCGAAGAGGAGGCGGTCGTCCTTGTCCACCAGGAGCAGGTGCCGGTCGGCGTCGCACGGGCTCGATGGGACATTGGGATCGCACGTCGCGGGGTCGCCGCCCTCGACCCACTTCGGCTCCGTCCGCGCCGCGACCGGGATCGGATAGCCGGGTGGCCGCCCCGACGCGCCCGCGTCGCTCTCGTCCGGGTAGCCGTAGGTACTGAAGTCGACGGCCTCGAGCGGCGTCGAGCCCGGGACGACGGCGTAGATCATCCCGTAGACGCCGTACGGCGACCCGTCGCTCCCGCCGAAGTCGGGGTGGACGGAGGGGTTCCCGATCAGGCTCAAGAAGCCGGCGGAGTTCGGGTCCACGGCTGCCGCGGAGACGTCCTGGTTCCACCAGTTGTCGGGCGGGAAGAGGGGTAGAGGGGACGGTAGCGGCACCGGCGGCTGCGGGGCCTGGGCCCCCGCGAGCGAGGCGAGCCCGGTGGCCAGCAGCGCGAGCGCGAGGCAGCGGGATCGTCGCATGGCGTGGCCCCCCTCGAACCGCCCGCACGCTAGCACCCGCGCGGTCGGGCCGGGCGTGAGCCGGCACACACTCGAGGTGTATCCTCCGCGCCATGAGGCCTCTCGAGCGCGTGCGCCGGCGTCTCCGAGGCGAGCCGGTCGACCGCTCCCCCAACTTCGACATCTACATGCAGAGGGCCGCCCACCACGTGGGCCGGCCGCTCGCCCGCTACTACCTCGACCACCGGGTCCTCGTCGAGGCGAACCTCGCCGTGCTCGAGGCCTTCGACCTCGACGTCGTCCAGGCCATCTCCGATCCCTACCGCGAAGCCGCGGACCTCGGGCTCGACGTCGAGTGGCCGGAGGACGGCCTGCCCGTCCGCCGCTCGATCCTGCTGCGGGAGCCCGAGGACGCGGCCCGCCTGGACCTCGTCGCGCCGGAGGACGGCCGCCGGATGGCCGACCGCCTCGAGGCCGTGCGCCTCCTCCGCGAGAAGGTGGGCGCCGAGGTGCCGGTGATGGGCTGGGTCGAGGGAGCGTTCGCTCTCGCCTCCGTCCTGCGCGGCGACACCAACGTGCTCCTCGACATCCACGATCGTCCGGGCTGGCTGAAGGGCCTGCTCGATCGGCTCGTCGAGGTCGGGGTCGCCTTCGCGCGAGAGCAGGTCGCGGCCGGCGCCCAGGTGATCGGCCTCGGCGACTCGATGGCCTCGCTCGTCTCGCCCCACCACTACCGCGAGCTCGTCCTTCCCTACGAGCAGCGGGTCTTCGCCGCGGTCAAGGAGGCGGGGGCCATTCCCCGGCTGCACGTCTGCGGCGACACGAGCCGCCTCCTCCCGGACATGGCACGGAGCGGCGCCGCCATCGTCGACCTGGACTGGATGGTGGACCTGGAGCGCGCGGCCGAGGTCTTCGGCCCCGGCGGCCCGGCGCCCTGCGGCAACTTCGACCCGGTGTCGGTGATGCTGCGGGGCACGCCGGCCCAGGTCGAGGACGCAGTGCGGCGCTGCGCCGCGGCCGGCGGGCCGCGTCACTTCAGCGCCGCCGGCTGCGAGGTGCCGGACGGGACGCCCGAGGCCAACCTTCTGGCCCACGCCCGGGCGCTCCGCGAGCCCTCGTAGCCCGTCCATCGGCCTCGCTCGACGACTGGCACGCGGGTCCATCTCGGGCGAGGCGCCCCCGGGCGACGACCGTCGCGTCCTACCGCGCGAGGCCGATGAAACGGGCGAGGGCGCGCGTGGCCCGGTCCACGCGACGGAAGGTCGGAAGGCCGGCCCGGCGCATCGCGCCGACGAGCGGGTCGTAGAGCGCCCCCGAGTCCACGGAGAAGACGACCGGCTTCGTCGTCGCGCGGAAGAACGCGGTGAGGAGCGTCGCCAGCCCTTGCGCTCCCTCCACGTCCTCCCGGTGCCCCTCGCCGCGCTCGAGGGAGTCGAGGAACGGCGTGGCCGGCACTCCGGCTACGACGAGCGCCTGGACGCCGGGATCCTCGGCGAGCGCGTGCGCGATCGCCGCGAAGCTCTCGGTAGGCGTCACCGGCGTCGCGTCCACCGGATTGTGGACGTCCACGATCCCCGGAGGCAGGAGGGCGGCGAGCCGCTGACGCGTCCCGTGGGCGAGAGAGGCCAGCTCCATCCCGTGGAGCGTGTCGGCGGCGGCGGTGGCTTCGAAGCCGGCGTTCGAGAGGACGGCCACCCGCCGTCCGGCCGCGCGCCGCCCGTCGAGGAGAGCGAACGTCGTCGCGTCGTCCTCGAACTGGTCGAGGCTCGAAGCCACGACCGCCCCCGCGTCCCGGACTAGCGCCTCGCAGACCTCGTAGTCCCCGACCGCGGCCGCGGTGTGCGAGGCGGCGGCGACGGAGCCCTCGCGCGTGCGTCCCGCCTTGTAGAGGACGACCGCGCGGCCCGACGCGGTGATCCGCCGGACCTCCTCCAGGAACCTCTCCCCGTCGCCCCGCTGGAAGCCCTCCAGGTACACGGCGAAGACCCGTGTCCCCGGATCGCCCTCGAGGTAGGCGAGGTAGTCGGACACCGTCAGGTCCATCTGGTTGCCGAACGAGATCGCGTAGCGCAGCGAAACCACGCGGTCGAGGTTCGAGATCTGGCTCACGAGGTAGGCGCCCGACTGGCTGATGCTCGCGAGGCCGCGGCCCGGTCCCTCGCGCACCGGCAGCTTGTGGGGCGGGATGAAGAACGTGTTGTAGCCGCCGGGCTCCGAGATGATGCCGAGGCAGTTGCCGCCGTTGAGGAGCACCCCGCCGTCCTCCGCGCGATGGCTCGCGGCGAGGGCGGCGCGGATCCGTTCCTCGGCCGCGCGGCCGCCCTCCGTCTCGCCGAAGCCGCCGGCGACGAGCGTCACCGTCCGCGCTCGCCGCTTCTCGACGATCTCCTGCACCACGCGGTCCGCGCCCTTGCCGGCGGCCACGGAGACGATCGCGACGTCGGCCGGCTCGGGCAGCTCGCCGAGCGACGGGAACGCGCGACAGCCGTCGATCTCGGCCGCGCGCGGGTGGATCGCCCAGATGCGCTCTCGCGGGACGCCCCCGCCCTCGACCAGGTTGCGGAGGATCACGCGGCCGGGGTTCATGGCCTCCGCCGATGCGCCCACGACGACCGCGCTCGCCGGCGTGAGGAGGCGCTTCAGCTCGGCCACCGGCCGGGCCGGCGGCACGGGCTTCGGCCGGTGGAGCCGGGCGAGGCCGTCGAGGGCGACGAGCCGGCCGTCCTCGGCCGCCACTATCGGATTCACCTCGAGCTCGGCGAGGCCGAGGCCGTCCGGCGGGTCGAAGCCGGCCCAGCCCTCGGCGAGCCGCGCGAGGGACTCGGCGAGTGCGGCCAGGCGTTCCTCGGCATGGCCCGCGCCCCGGCTCGAGCGGAGGCGGCCGGTGAACGCCGCGTGGACGAGCGTCCCGCGAAGCGCGCGCAGCGCGTCGTCCGCGGTGAGGCCGCGGGCGGCCATCGTCGCCCGCGCCCTCTCAGGCCGCAGCGCGCCGAGCAGGGCCTCGGTGTCGAGCCCGCCGACACCGACGACGACCACCGGCCCGAACGCCGGGTCGTGGCGGATGGCGGCCAGCACCTCGCGTCCCGTCCCCGCCCGGAAGGGGACGCGCTCCGCGACCAGCGCGCCCTCGATCCGCGCACCGGGCGAGGCGGACCGGGCGGCGGCCAGCACGTGCCCCACCGCCTCGCGGACCGCGGCCGGCTCGTTCCGGCACGTGACGACCCCGCCCACGTCGCTCTTGTGCAGCAGGTCGGGCGAGGCGACCTTGACGACCGCCTCCTCGGCGCGCAAGGCGGCGCAGGTCGCAGCCGAGGCGGCCTCCGGCGAGCCGAGCCGGACGTGGCGGGGCACGGCGATGCCCGCCGAGGCCAGGAGGGAGTAGACCTCGTCCTCGAGGAGGACCGACCGGCCCTGCGCCTCGGCGGACAGGAGAACGGCCGGGGCGGGCGTGGCCGCCTCGGCCGTGGTCGGCACCGGCATCGTCCTCGCCGCGCTAGCCGCGCCGGTGGAGGGGCACGTAGTCCCGCTTGGCGGAGCCGAGGAAGATCTGCCGCGGCCGGGCGATCTTCTGGTCCTTGTCGTCGATCATCTCCTGCCACTGGGACAGCCAGCCCGACATGCGGGGGATCGCGAAGAGGACGCAGAACATCTCGGTCGGGAACCTCATGGCCTGGTAGATGAGGCCGGAGTAGAAGTCCACGTTCGGGTAGAGCTTCCTCTTGACGAAGTACTCGTCGGAGAGCGCGATCCGCTCGAGCTCGAGCGCGATGTCGAGGAGCGGGTTGCGGCCGGTGACCTCGAACACCTGGTCGGCCATCTTCTTGATGATCTTGGCCCGGGGGTCGTAGTTCTTGTAGACGCGGTGGCCGAAGCCCATGAGGCGCACGTCGCCCCCCGACTCCTTCACGTCCTTCACGAAGGCCGCGACCTTGTCCTTCGACCCGATCTCCTCGAGCATGCGCAGCACGGCCTCGTTGGCCCCGCCGTGGAGCGGCCCGTAGAGGGCGCCGATCGCCCCCGCCGCCGCACAGTAGGGGTCGGCCTCCGAGGAGCCGATGCTGCGCATCGCCGAGGTGGAGCAGTTCTGCTCGTGGTCGGCGTGCAGGATGAAGAGCACCTCGAGGGCCTTCTCGAGGGCGGGGTTCACCTTGTACTTGAGCTCGCTCGTCTTGAACATCATCTGCAGGAAGTTCGCGGGGTAGCTGAGCTCGTTGTCGGGGTAGATGTACGGCAGGCCCATCGAGTGCCGGTAGGCGAAGGCCGCGAGGGTCGGGATCTTGGCGATCAGCCGGTAGACGTGCCGGGCCCGCTCCGGCTTGTCGCGGACCCTCTTTGCGTCCGGGTAGAAGGTGCTGAGCGCGGCCACCGTCGAGGCCAGCATGCCCATCGGGTGGGCGTCGTAGCGGAAGCCCGCCATCAGGTCCTTCACGTTCTCGTGGACGAAGGTGTGCGTGGTGACCTTGTCCACCCAGGCGTCGTAGTCCGCCTTGGTCGGCAGCTCGCCGTTCAGGAGGAGGTACGCCGTCTCGAGGTAGTTGCTGTGCTCGGCGAGCTGCTCGATCGGATAGCCGCGGTAGTTGAGGATGCCCTTGTCGCCGTCGATGAACGTGATCCGGCTCTTGCACGAGGCGGTGTTCAGGTAGCCGGGGTCGTAGGTCATGAGGCCGAAGTCGTCCGCCGCGATCTTGATCTGGCGGAGGTCGATGGCCTTGATCGTCCCGTCCTGGATCGGGACCTCGTACGTCTTCCCGTTGCGATTGTCGGTGATCGTCAGGCTGTCCTTGCTCACGGCGGCCTCCGGTTTCTTTGCGGGAGCAGCGGCCATCTCCTTCGTCGGTGAGCTCATGCGCGACCTCCGCGGGGTCATTCGCCTTTCTCGCACACTAGCATCGGCACCCCACCATTTCAATGAAGCCGATCGAAAAGCCTCATCCGTCCTCAGCGTCCAACCGGTCTCCGGGTGGTTGGGCTAAGGTCTTGTCATACCTTCGTTTAGCCTCACTCGCCGATGCGAGCGGCAGGCCTCCTTTCGCCGCCCCGTCTGATTCCTTTGCTCTAGTCGTCCTGCGGACCGTCAGGCCGGCGGCCTGTCATCCCGAGGCCGGCCATCCGGAGGCCTTCGGTCTTGACGGGCGCCGAGCGATCCGCCGTTCCTTTGGCTCGTTCCTTCGCCAACTCGTACACCGTGTCCGTCCCGAGCCGCACCACCTCGCGCAGCGCCCCGCTCGCGAGGGCCTGCGGCATGCCTTGCTGCAGCCGCTCCCACTGGAAGGGCCCGTAGCCCTTGCGGTGCAGGATCACGTACCGCGTCCCGATCGCTCGCAGCGCGCCCAGGAACTCCTCCGACGGGAACGAGCGCGCGAGGTTCCGGATCTCGACGTAGCGCCTCGGCTCGATCCCCGCGTACCCGTTCACGAGCGGCTTCCAGTGGAGCGTCGAGTAGACCATGTAGACGCTCTCGTGGAATGCGGGCCGCTTCTCGAGGCCGTACACGTCGAGCATCGGCAGCTCGAGGATCGGGTCGCGGCCCGGCTGCGCCGCGAGCCAGCGGTAGACCGGCGGCGGGTCCTTCCGCGTGTCGACGAGCTGGCTCCACCGGGGCATCGGCAGCGGGGCGATGAGCGTCTCGGCGAGGCCCACGACGCCGATCGCCGCCACCGCCTGCGGCTTCAGCCGGAGCCGCGTCAGCGCCATCGCCGCGAGCATCGTGAGCGGCAGGGCGACGAAGACGCCGGCCCGGCTCGTCACGCGGATGAGCTGGAAGAGCGGGATCGCCTCGCGCAGGAGCGCCCACGGCCCGGGCCCGAGATCGTGGCCGAACGCGCGCACCCGCGGGCCGAGGGCGACGAGCGCGGCGCCGATCACCATCACGCCGAAGGCGACCGCCTCCCGGCGCGGCCACTCGCGGCGCCTTCGCAGCGCGACCGCGCCCGCCACGACCAGA
>DATJYX010000054.1:0-15513 GCA_035577965.1 Vicinamibacteria bacterium
GTATGGTGGGAAAGGGGAGCGGCTGTACCGGACGGGGGACCGGGTGAGGAGGCGTGGGGACGGGGGGCTGGAGTTCCTGGGGCGGACGGACGACCAGGTGAAGATCCGCGGCTTCCGCGTCGAGCTCGGCGAGATCGAGACTGCGTTGCGGCGGCACCCGGCCGTGCGCGAGGCGGTGGCCCTCGTGCGGCAGGGCGCGGCGCCCGGCGACAGGCGCCTCGTCGCGTACGTGGTGCCGCTCGCGGCCGGAGACGAGGGCGAGCCTTCGGCCGAGCGCGAGCGCCGCGTCGCCCAGTGGCGCGACGTCTACGATTCGGTCATCTACGACCAGGTCGAGGCGCAGGGCGCTGCCGAGGCGACGTTCAACCTGGCCGGCTGGACCAGCACCTACACCGGACGGCCCATCCCTCCCGACGAGATGCGGGAGCAGGTGGAGCAGGCGGTCGCCCGCATCCTCGACGGCCGTCCCCGCCGTGTGCTCGAGATCGGCTGCGGCACCGGCCTCCTGCTTTTCCGGGTCGCCCCGCACTGCGCCCGCTACGTGGGCACCGACTTCGCGGCGTCGGCGCTCGACTACGTGCGCCAGCGGCTGGGCGTTCTCCCCCCGACCGTCGAGGTCGAGCTCCTCCAGGCCCGCGCCGAGGACTTCTCCGGCGTCGAGGAGGGCGCCTTCGACGCGGTCGTGCTGAACTCGGTCGTCCAGTACTTCCCGGACGCCGACTACCTCCTCCGGGTCCTCCAGGGAGCCCTGCGGGCCCTGGCCCCCGGGGGCCGGCTCTTCGTCGGAGACGTGCGCCACCTTCCCCTCCTGGAGACGTTCGCCACGTCCGTGCAGCTGCACCAGGCGCCGCCCTCCCTGCCTCCGGCGCAGGTGCGCGAGCGCGTGCGGGAGCACGTGGCCCAGGAGCAGGAGCTGCTCGTCGACCCGGCGTTCTTCGTCGCCCTCGCCCGTACGGCGGGCGCGACCGCGGTGCACGTGGCGCCCAAGCGCGGGCTCGCGAGCAACGAGCTCACGAAGTACCGCTACGACGCGGTGATCGAGGTCGGGGGCGAGCCGGTGGCGTCGGAGCCGCGGGCGTGGCTCGACTGGGCCGACGACAGCCTCTCGCTCGCCGAGATCCGCCGCCTGCTCGAGGCCGACCGGCCGGTGGCGCTCGGCGTGTGCCGCGTTCCCAACGCACGACTGGCGGCCGACCTCCTCGCGGCGCGACGGCTCGCGGCCGGCGTGCCGGCTCCGTCGGGCGAGGGCGACGGCGTCGATCCCGAGGAGCTGTGGGGACTCGGGGCGGGGCTGCCCTACGTCGTCGACGTCGGTTGGGCGGCCGGCGATCCCGAAGGGCGCTTCGACGTTCTCTTCCGCCGCCGGGAGGGCGGCGCTCGTGGCCTGCCCTCGTTCCCCCCGCCCTCGGCGGAGGAGCGTCCCTGGGCGGACTACACGAACGACGCCCTTCGGGCGAGCCGGGTCCGGGGCCTCGTGCCGCAGCTTCGCCGCTTCCTCCAGGATCGCCTGCCCGAGCACATGGTGCCCTCGGCCTTCGTGCTGCTCGACACGATGCCCCTCACGCCCAACGGCAAGGCGGACCGCCGGGCCCTCCTCGCGAGGGAGCCGGCCCGGCCGGACGTCGACGAGGCCTTCGAGGCGCCGCGCACGCCGGTCGAGGAGGAGCTCGCCCGCATCTGGGCCCAGGTGCTCGGCGTCCCGCGGGTGGGCATCCACGACAGCTTCTTCGAGCTCGGCGGCGACTCGATCCTGAGCATCCAGATCATCGCCCGCGCGGCGCAGGCCGGTCTGCGCCTGACCCCGAAGCAGCTCTTCCAGAACCAGACCGTCGGCGAGCTGGCCGCCGTCGCCGGCCGCGCGGCGCCCGTCGAGGCGGAGCAGGGGGTCCTGACCGGCGAGGTTCCCCTCACGCCGATCCAGCGCTGGTTCTTCGAGCAGGACCTCGAGGACCTCGCCCATTTCAACCAGGCGGCGCTCCTCGTGCCGCCTCCCGATCTCGGCGCAGAGGCCCTCCGCGAGGTCGCGCGCGCCCTCGAGTCGCACCACGACGCGCTGCGCCTGCGCTTCTCGCGGGAGGGGCGGGGCTGGCGGCAGGAGATCCGCGCGTCCACGGAGGACGCGTTCGTCCGCGTGGACCTGTCGGGCGACGGCGCGGCAGGGGAGAAGGAGCGGGTCGAGCGCGCCGCGGCCGAGCTCCAGGCGAGCCTCGACGTGACCCGCGGCCCGCTCTGGAGGCTGGCTCTCCTCGATCCAGGCTCGGGTCGCCCCGCCCGTGTGCTCGTGGTGGTGCACCACCTCGCGGTCGACGCCGTCTCGTGGCGCGTCCTGCTCGAGGACCTCGACCGGGCCTGCGGCCAGGCGCGGCGGGGAGAGCGCGTGCGCCTCCCGCCGAAGACGACGTCGTTCCGCTCCTGGGCCGAGCGGCTGCGCGATCACGCGGCCTCGGACGCCGCTCGCGCCGAGATTTCCTACTGGAGTGGCGTCGTCGCTGCCGCGCGGCGTCTCCCGCCGCCCTCCGGGGCGTCGGACAACCGCGTGGCCGACAGCCGCACCGTCACGGTCGCCCTCGACGCCTCGGAGACGAAGGCCCTGCTGCAGGACGCCCCCGCGGCCTATCGCGCCCGGGCGGAGGACGTGCTGCTCGCCGCGCTCGCGCGGAGCCTCGCCCGCTGGACGGGGGGCGACGCGGACACGCCCCTCGTCGACGTCGAAGGCCACGGGCGCGAGGACCTGTTCGAGGGCGTCGATCTCTCGCGCACGGTGGGCTGGTTCACGAGCGCCTACCCGGTGCGACTCGACGCGCCGGCAGGGGTCGGCGAAGCAGCCCTGCTCAAGTCCGTCAAGGAGGCCTTGCGGACGGTTCCGCGGCGCGGCGTCGGCTACGGCGTCCTGCGCTACCTGGGTGGCGACGCCGGGGCGGGGCTTTCGGCCGGCGCCGGAGCCGAGGTGAGCTTCAACTACCTCGGCCAGCTCGACGCGACGTTGTCCGGGCTCTCGCTCTTCGCCGCCGCGCCGGAGAGCCCCGGGCCCCTCCGCAGCCCGCGGGCCCGGCGCCGGCACCGCCTCGAAGTCACCGCGCTCGTGGCGGGCGGGACCCTGGCGGTGACCTTCGTCCACGACCGGAAGCTCGACCCGGCGGCGGAGGTCGAGCGCCTCGCCCAGGCCTTCCTCGACGCCCTGCGGGCCCTGGTCGCGCACTGCCGCTCGGCGGAGTCCTTCGGCTACACGCCCTCGGACTTCCCGCTCGCCGGCCTCGGCCAGGGCGAGCTCGATCGTCTGCTCGGCCGGGACCGCGAAGTGGAGGACGTCTATCCCCTCTCGCCGCTGCAGCAGGGCCTGCTCTTCCACGCCCTCCTCGAGCCGACCTCCCCGGCGTACTGCGAGCAGCTGAGCCTGGATGTCGACGGCGCGGTCGACGCCGCCGCCCTCCGCGGAGCGTGGCAGAGCGTGATCGACCGCCACGCCGCGCTCCGGACGCGCTTCGCCTGGGAGGGCCTCGCCCGGCCGCTCCAGATCGTGCAGCGGAAGGCCGAGCTGCCCTGGACGGAGCAGGATCTCCGCGCCCTCCCTCCGACCGAGCGCGAGTCGAGGCTCGAGGCTCTCCTCGAGGCCGACCGTGCACGCGGGTTCGACCTCTCTCTCGCGCCGCTCGTACGGGTGACCTTCATCCGAACCGGGGAGGCGTGCTCCCGCGTGGTCTGGACCTTCCACCACGCGGTGCTCGACGGATGGTCCTTGCCCCTCGTCTTCCGCGACCTCGCCGCCGCCTACCTCGCCCTCTCCCGGGGCCAGGAGCCCCGCCTCGGCGCCGCGCGGCCGTACCGGGAGTACGTGGCCTGGCTGGGACGCCAGGACCTCGCGTCGGCCGAAGCGCACTGGCGGGAGGTCCTGGCCGGGTTCCCGGAGCCCACCCCGCTGCCCCTCGGCCGCCCGGCCGGCGTCCACCCGGCGCCGGGGCAGCGGTACGGCGAGCGGACCCTCGCGGTGCCGGCGGAGGCGACGGCGGCCCTCAAGGCCCTCGGGCGGGAGGAGCAGATCACGCTCAGCACCTTCGTCCAGGGGGCGGTGGCGCTGCTCCTGAGCCGCCACGGCGGCGAGAGGGACGTGGTGTTCGGTGTGAACGTGTCGGGCCGCCCTCCGGCCCTGCCCGGAGTCGAGTCGATCGTCGGCCTCTTCGTGAACACGCTGCCCCTGCGCGCGCGCGTGGACGAGGACGCGCCCGTGGTCGAGTGGCTGAAGGCCCTCCAGGCCGCCCAGGTGGAGCAGCGCCAGCACGAGCACAGCCCGCTGGTGAGCATCCAGGGGTGGAGCGGGGTGCCCCCGGGCCGGCCCCTCTTCGAGACGATCCTCGCCTTCGAGAACTACCCGGTCGACCCCGAGGCGCGGGCGCTGGGGGAGGGCACCGAGCTCCGCTATCGGGGGGCCACGAACTACCCGCTGAGCCTCACCGCGTCGGCCCCCGGGCCGCGACTCAGCCTGCGGGCCGTCTTCGACCGGGGCCGCCTCGCCGACGAGGCCGTCGCCCGGCTGCTGGACCAGATCGGGGTTCTTCTCGAGGAGATGGCGAGCCGACCCCGCGCGGCCCTCGCCTCGCTCGTCCTTCTCACCGACGAGGAGCGCCGGCGGCTGCTCGTCGAGTGGAACGACACGCGACGAGAGCACGCCGTTCCCGCCACCCTGCACGAGGCCTTCGAGGCCCAGGTCGACCGCACGCCGGACGCGGTCGCCGTCGTCGGCGGGAAGAGCGAGATCCGCTACCGCGAGCTCGACGGCCGGGCGAACCAGCTCGCCCGACACCTGCGCGAGCGGGGGGTGGGGCCGGACGTCGCGGTGGGCGTCTTCCTCGACCGCTCGCCGGAGCTGGTGGTGGCTCTCCTCTCGGTCCTGAAGGCGGATGGCGCGTACGTCCCCCTCGATCCCGGGTACCCAACGGGCCGCCTCGAGTGGATGCTCGACGACGCCCAGCCCCCGGTGGTGCTGACGAGCCGCGCCCTCGCCTCTCGCCTGCCGGCCTCGGCCTCGCCGCGCGTTCTCTGCCTCGACACCGACTGGCCGGAGGTGGCGCGCCAGCCGGCGTCCCGCCTGCCGCACCGGGCGAAGGCCGAGCACCTGGCGTACGTCATCTACACCTCGGGCTCGACCGGGCGCCCGAAGGGCGTGATGATCCCGCACCGCGCGATCGTCAACCACATGGCGTGGATGCAGTCGGCCTTCCCCGTGGGCGGGGACGACCGCGTCCTGCAGAAGACGCCGCTGAGCTTCGACGCCTCGGTCTGGGAGTTCTACGCGCCGCTCCTCGCCGGCGGCCGCCTGGTGATGGCCGGGCCGGACGCCCACCGCGACGCGGGGGCGATCGTCGACGCGGTCCTGCGCCACGGGGTGACGGTCCTGCAGCTCGTGCCGACGCTGCTGCGGCTGCTGCTCGAGGAGCCACGGGTCGGGGAGTGCCGCTCCCTCGCCCGCGTCTTCTGCGGCGGCGAGGCCCTGCCGTCGGCCCTCGTCGAGCGCTTCGCGTCGGTTCTCGGCGCCGAGCTCCACAACCTGTACGGGCCGACCGAGGCGGCGATCGACGCCACGGTGTGGAGCCACGAGCGCGGGACGTCGGTGGACGTCGTCCCGATCGGACGCCCGGTCGACAACACGAGGGCCTACGTCCTGGACGAGCGCCTGCGGCCGGTACCCGTGGGCGCACCGGGAGAGCTGTACCTCGCCGGCGAGGGTCTCGCCCGCGGCTACTGGCGGCGTCCGGACCTGACCGCGGCCGCGTTCGTGCCCGATCCCTTCGCGGCCGGTCCCGGCGGCGGCCGCCTCTATCGGACCGGGGACCTCGCGCGCTACCGGGAGGACGGGCAGATCGAGTTCCTGGGCCGGGCCGACGGGCAGCTCAAGCTGCGCGGGCTGCGCGTCGAGCTCGGCGAGATCGAGGCCGCCCTCGCCGCGCAAGGTTCGGTCCGCGAGGCGGCGGTGGTGGCACGGGAAGAGGCCCCCGGTGACACGCGCCTCGTCGCGTACGTCGTCCCCCGCGGATCGACGGTGCGCGTCGACGAGCTGCGCGTCGCCCTCCGCGAGCGCCTGCCCGAGCACATGGTTCCCTCGCGCTTCGTCTCCATCGAAGGTCTCCCCCTCACCCCGAATGGCAAGGTGGACCGGAGGCGGCTGCCCACGCCGCGGCCGGCGCCGGCAGAAGGCGAGCGCGATCGCGCCCCGCGGAGCACGGCGGAGCGGAAGGTCGCGGCGGTCTGGCGGGACGTCCTGGGTGCGGACGACGTGCCCGTCGACCGCAGCTTCTTCGACCTCGGCGGGCACTCGCTGCTGCTGCTCCAGGCCCACGGCCGGCTCAAGCGCGAGTTCCCCGGCCGCGACCTCGCGGTGGTCGACCTCTTCCGCCACCCGACCGTCGAGGCCCTCGCCGCCCACCTCGCCCCGGCCGACACGGAGGCTCCGTCGCGGCCCGACCCCGCCGAGCGGGCACGGGCCCGCCGCGAGGGGGACCGCGGGGCGATCGCGATCGTGGGCATGGCGGGGCGGTTCCCGGGGGCGCACGACCTCGACGCCTTCTGGGACAACCTGCGGCAGGGCGTCGAGAGCATCTCGTTCTTCGGGGAGGAGGAGATGGCCGCCGCCGGCGTCCCGCGGGCGCTCGCCGGCGACCCGCGCTACGTGAAGGCGCGCGGAGTGCTCGAGGGCGTGGAGGCGTTCGACGCCGCCTTCTTCGGCTACAGCCCGCGCGAGGCCGAGGTCCTCGACCCCCAGCACCGACTCTTCCTCGAGACGGCGTGGGAGGCGCTGGAGCGGGCCGGGCTCGATCCCTCGCGCGATCCGCGGCTCGTCGGCGTCTTCGCGGGGGTCGGGCTCAATACCTACTGGCTCAACCTGGGCGCCAACCCGTCCGTCCTCGCGTCGCTCGGCGGCATGGCCGCCCTCATCGGCGGCGACAAGGACCACCTGCCGACCCGCGTGTCCTACAAGCTCGACCTGCGGGGGCCGAGCGTGGCCGTCCAGACCGCCTGCTCGACCTCCCTCGTGGCCGTCCACCTCGCGTGTCAGAGCCTGCTCCTCTCCGAGTGCGACGTGGCGCTCGCCGGGGGGGCCGCGGTCGCGCTGCCGCAGCACGCGCCCTACCGCTACCAGGAGGAGGGGATCCTGTCCCCGGACGGACACTGCCGCGCCTTCGACGCCGCGGCGCGGGGCACGGTGGCGGGGGGCGGAGTGGGAGTCGTCGTGCTGAAGCGCCTCGAGGACGCCCGACGCGACGGCGACGCGATCGATGCCGTCATCCTGGGCTCGGCGATCAACAACGACGGGGCGGGCAAGGTGGGCTACACCGCCCCCGGCGTCGCGGGACAGGCCGAGGTCATCGCCCTCGCCCAGGCGGTGGCGGGGGTCGACCCGCGCGGCATCTCTTATGTGGAAGCGCACGGCACGGGCACCGCTCTCGGCGACCCGATCGAGATCGAGGCTCTCCGCCAGGTGTTCCGCGCGCGCACCGGCGACCGGGGGTTCTGCGCGATCGGGTCGGTGAAGACGAACGTCGGCCACCTCGACGCGGCGGCGGGCGTCGCGGGGCTCATCAAGACCGTCCTCGCGCTCAAGCACCGGGAGCTGCCGCCCAGCCTGCACTACGAGCGGCCCAACCCGGCCATCGACTTCGCTTCGAGCCCGTTCTTCGTCAACGACCGGCTGCGGCCGTGGCCGGCGAACGGGGCGCCCCGGCGGGCGGGGGTCAGCTCGTTCGGCATCGGCGGCACGAACGCCCACGTCGTCCTGGAGGAGGCCCCGCCTCCCGCGTCTTCCGCTCCCTCCCGGCGGGCCCAGATCCTCGTCTGGTCGGCGAGGAGCGCGGGCGCGGTCGACGAGGCCACGGCGCGGCTCGCCGCCCACCTCGAGCGGCACGACCAGCCGCTCAACGACGTGGCCTTCACGCTGCAGACGGGGCGACGCGCCTTCGGCCACCGCCGCTTCCTCGTGTGCCGAGGCCGGGAGGAGGCCGCACGCCTCCTTCGCGAGGGTGGTTCGGAGCACGTGCGTGGCGGTGTGGCCGAGAAGCGCGAAGGTGGAGTGGCGTTCCTCTTCCCGGACCGAGGTGCCTTCCGCCCGGGGTCGGGAGGGGGCCTCTATCGCGACGAGACGGTCTTCCGGCGCGAGGTGGACCGCTGCGCCGATCTCGTGCGTGGAGAGCTGGGTGCGGACCTCCGGGACGCGATTCTCGCTCCGGACGGGCGCCCGTCCAGCGCCGGGGCCGAGCTCGTCGAGCCCGCAGTCTTCGCGACGGAGTGGGCGCTCGCCGCCCTCCTCGCGGATCGGGGCGTGCGGCCGACCGCGATGCTGGGGCACGGCGTGGGCGAGCTTCTCGCCGCGTGCCTGGCTCGTGTCTTCGAGCTCGAGGACGCGCTCTCGCTGGTGGTCGCACGGAGGCGTCTCACGGCGGGCGCCGCGTCGGCGACGGGGCCGGAGTCCGCCGGCGACGCCCTCTTCCGGGAGCGGCTGGCGCGGGTGCGGCTCCAAGCGCCGCGCCTGCCCTTCGTCTCCAGCGTGACCGGCGACTGGATCGGCGACGAGCAGGCGACGGACCCCGGCTACTGGGCGCGTCCGCCGCGCGAGGCGACGCGCCTCGCGGACGGGCTGGCCCTCCTCGCGGACGGCCGAGTCGTGCTGGAAGTGGGGCCGGGGCGGACGCTGGGCGAGATCGTCCGCCGAAGCTCCGGACCCGCGGCCCACGCGGTCGCCTCGATGCCCGGGCTCGGCGGCGCGGACGAGGGGGAGGAGCTGCTCGAGGTGCTCGGGCGGCTCTGGCTGGCTGGCGTCGAGGTCGACTGGGCGGCGCACTGGCGCGGCGAGCGTCGGCGCCGCGTGCCCCTCCCGACGTACCCGTTCGAGCGCCGGCGCTACTGGCTCGACGCCTCGGCCCCGGCCGCCGCTGCGGTGTCCGCGCCCGGGAGAGCCGACCTTGCCGACTGGTTCTACCTGCCGTCGTGGACGCGCACGCGTCCGTCCGCCCCCGCGGGCAACGGATCGGCGGCGGGCGCGGTGTGGCTCCTGCTCGCCGACGGGACCGGTCTCGGCGCGGCCCTCGCCGAGCGGATCGCCTCCCACGGGGGCCGGGCGATCACGGTGACGCCGGGAACCGGCTTCGCTCGGCTCGGCGACGACGCGTGGACGGTCGAGCCCTCGAGCGCCGAGGACTTCGAGGCCCTCGTCGACCGGTTGGACGCGGCGGGGACACGTCCCTCGCGCGTCGCCCACCTCTGGGGCGTGACGCCTCGGGGCGAGGGATTCGACGGGATGGCGCAGGCGGAGGCCCTCTGCTTCCACAGCCTGGTGGGCCTCGCCCGAGCCCTCGGCGCGCGTGGCGCGGACGCGAGCCTCGCCGTCGTCACCAGCCACATGCAGGAGGTGAGCGGCGAGGGGCCGGGCGTGCCGGAGAAGGCCCTCGTGGTCGGGCCCTGCCGGGTCGTCCCCGCCGAGTACCCGCACCTGCGCAGCCGCAGCGTGGACGTCCTGGCGCCCGAGGGAGGGTGGTCGGAACGCGACGCGGGCCGGCTCCTCGCCGAGCTCGAGGGGGGCACCGAGGCCGTGGTGGCTCTGCGCGGCATCGATCGCTGGGTGCAGTCGTTCGAGCCCCTGCGGCTCGAGGGACGGCCGGGGACTCCGGCCCGCCTGCGGACGGGGGGGCACTACCTCGTCACCGGTGGCACCCGAGGAATCGGCCTCGCCCTCGCCGGCTACCTCGCACGGGCGGTGCAGGCCCGGCTGACCCTCGTCGCACGCTCGCCCTTCCCGCCCCGCGACCGGTGGCCGGCCCTCGCCGGCGCAGGGGGGCCGGACAGCGACCGCGCCCGGGCGCTCCTCGGACTGGAGGCCGCGGGCGCCGAGGTCCTCGTGCTCGCTGCCGACGCGTCGCGCCGGGACGAGATGGAAGCCGCCCTGCTCGCCGCCGAGCGGCGGTTCGGGCGCGTTCACGGCGTGATCCACGCCGCCGGCGTGCCGGGAGGCGGCGTCATCGGGCGAAGGACACGGGAGGAAGCCGAGCGGGTGCTCGCGCCCAAGCTCGGAGGCGGTCTCGTCCTCGACGAGCTGTTCCGGGAGCGCCGGCCCGATTTCGTCGTCCTCTGTTCGTCGCTCGCCTCGATCGTCGGAGGGGCCGGGCAGGCGGACTACGTCGCCGCGAACGCCTTCCTCGATGCGCTGGCCCGCCGCACCACCTCGGGCGGAGGCCCGCCGACCGTGTCGGTCGGGTTCGACTCCTGGAGCGAAACGGGGATGGCGGTCGCGGCCGACCTCCCCCCGGACCTGGCCGAGGCGCGCCGGCTCGCCCTCGGCCGGGGGATCCGCACCGACGAGGGGGTCGAGGCCTTCGCCCGCATCCTCGACCTGGAGCTGCCGCACGTCGTCACGTCGACGGTGGCGCTCGAGTCGCGGCGCCGCACCGCGGCGCCGCCGAGGGACGCCGGCCGGCCGGCCTCCGAGGCAGCTCCCGCGGCGCCCGGCCACCGGCGGCCGGCCGACGTCGGCCTGCGGGTCGCGCCGAGGAGCGAACTGGAGGAGCTGATCGCCGGGCTCTGGGAGGAGTTCCTGGGCGTCGAGGGCCTCGGCGTGCACGACGACTTCTTCGAGCTCGGCGGCCACTCGCTGCTCGCGACCCGCGTCCTCAACCGCCTGCGCGAGACGTTCCCGATCGCGCTTCGCCTCGAGACGCTGCTCGACGCCCCGACCGTGGCCGGCCTCGCCAGCGCGATCGAGGAGCGGGAGCCCCGTGCCCGCGAGATCGCCCGCGTCCTTCTGGACGTCGAGCGGATGGCGCCGGAGGAGCTGCGCGGACGGCTCGCCGACGGCGCAGCGCCGGAGAAGACGGCATGACACTCCTTCCCGGCGCCGACGACGTCACGGCGCGCAAGCGCGCGCTGGTCGCGCGGCTCCTCGAGGAGAAGGGGCTCGCCGCAGCCGCCGACGGTTCGGTCCCCCGGCGCTCGCGGCAGGACGAGTGGCCCCTGTCCTTCGCTCAGCAGCGGCTCTGGTTCCTCGAGCGGCTGCAGCCGGGCACTCCCCGCTACAACACCTTCACTGCGGTGCGGATCGAGGGGCCGATCGACCAGGGCGCCCTGGCCCACGCTCTCGCCGGGGTCCTCGCCCGGCACGAGGTCCTCCGAGGCCGGATCCTCGATGTCGGGGGGGCGCCGGTGCAGAGGATCGAGCCCACCGGACCGGTCGCGCTGCCCGTCCTGGATGTCGGAACCCAAGGGGACGTGGAGGCCGAGGAGGCGCTCTCGCGCCTCGCGGCCGAGGAGGCCCGGCGGCCCTTCGACCTCGCCCGCGGTCCCCTGCTGCGGGCGACGCTCGTGCGCCTCGCGCCCGAGCGCCACGTGCTGATGTTGAGCCTGCACCACGTGGCCGCCGACGGCTGGGCGATCGGCGTGCTGCTCTCCGACCTGGCCGCGCTCTACACGGCTTTCCGCGAGGGCCGTCCCTCGCCGCTGCCGGCGCTGCCCGTGCAGTACGCCGATTTCGCGGCGTGGCAGCGGGACCGGCTCCAGGGGGAGGCCCTCGCGGATCTCGTCGGCTACTGGCGGCGCCAGCTCGATGGCCTGGAGACGCTCGACCTCCCCACCGACCGGCCGCGGCCCCCGGTCCCGGGCTTCGCCGGCGCCTGGTGCAGGCGCGCGATGGACGGCGCCCTCGGCGAGCGCCTGCAGCGGCTCTGCCGCGCGGAGGGCGTGACCGCGTTCACGGTCCTCCTGGCCGCGTTCGCCGGCCTCCTGCAGCGGTGGACGGGGCAGGACGACGTGACGGTCGGCACGCCGGTGGCCGGCCGGGAGCGCGTCGAGCTCGAGGGCCTCGTCGGCTGCTTCGCGAACATGCTGGCCTTGCGCACGAACGCGTCGGGCGACCCGACCTTCCGCGAGCTGCTGCGGCGCGTGCGAGGGGTGGTGGCCGGAGCCTTCGCCCACCAGGAGCTGCCCTTCGAGCAGCTGGTCGAGGAGCTGCGGCCCGATCGTGCCGGGGGCCGTCATCCGCTCTTCCAGTCGGCCTTCGTCCTCCAGCACGCCGCCCCGGCCCCGCCCGCGGTGCGGGACGGGGCGTGGATCCCGGCCGGGGTCGACAACGGGGTGGCGAAGTTCGACCTGACGCTCTACGTCAGCCAGGGGGCAGAGGCTTTCACGGCCGCGGTCGAGTACAGCACGGAGCTCTTCGACCGGTCGACGGCCGAGCGGATGCTCGAGCTCTACGGGCGGCTCGTCGAGGCGGCGCTCACCGCTCCCGACACGCGCCTCTCGGCGTTGCCCCTCCTCACGGCGAACGACGAGCGCTCGCTCCTGGAGGCCTCCCGGGGCGCGTCCCCGGGCTCCGTCGCCCCGGTCCACGAGCAGGTCTCGGCCCGCTCGCGGGAGGCCCCGGACCGGCTCGCGGTGCAGGCCGGTCTGGCGACGCTCACGTACGGCGCCCTGGAGCGGCGCGCCAACCAGCTCGCGCGCCACCTCGTGGCTCTCGGCGCCGGGGCCGAGGTGAAGGTGGCCGTCTGTGTCGAGCGGTCGCTCGACCTCGTGGTCGCCCTCCTCGGCGTCCTCAAGGCGGGCGCGGCCTACGTGCCTCTCGACTCCGGCTACCCGGCCGAGCGCCTGCGCTACATGCTGGAGGATTCAGGGGCGCGGGTGCTGCTGACCTCGGACCGGCTGCGCGCCGGCCTGCCGCCGACGACGGCGACCGTGGTTTCACTCGATGGCGACTGGGCGGCGATCGCCCGCCAGCCCGTAGCGGCCCCCGACGCGGCGGTCGCGCCGACGCAGCTCGCCTACCTCATCTACACGTCGGGCTCGACGGGCAGAGCGAAGGGGGTCGAGGTCGAGCACCGGGGGCTCTCGAACCTCGTCGCCTGGCACCGTCGGTCCTACGAGGTCGGGCCGTCCGATCGGGCCTCGATGCTGGCCAGCCTCTCCTTCGACGCGTCGGTCTGGGAGCTGTGGCCGTATCTCGCCGCGGGCGCGAGCGTGCACCTCCTGCCCGAGGAGGAGCTCCGTTCCTCGCCCCACCGGCTCCTGGAGTGGCTCGCGCGGTCCGAGGCCACGCTTTCGTTCCTGCCCACGCCCCTCGCCGAGTCGGCGATGGGCGAGCCCCTGCCGCCCGGGATTCGTCTCCGTGCCCTTCTCACCGGAGGGGACACGCTCCACGGCGTCCCTCCCGGCCTGCCCTTCCGGGTGCTGAACCACTACGGCCCGACCGAGGCGACCGTGGTGTCCACCTGGACCGAGGTTCGTCCCGGGGACCCCGCCGCGCCGCCGATCGGGCGGGCCATCGACGGCACCGTGGCCCGCGTCCTCGACCGCCGCCTGCAGCTCGCCCCGGTCGGAGTCCCGGGCGAGCTGTACGTGGGAGGCCAGAGCCTCGCCCGCGGCTATCGCGGTCGGCCGGACCTCACCGCGGCGAGCTTCGTCCCGGATCCCCACTCGCCTGCGCCAGGCGGGCGGCTCTACCGCACGGGCGACCGCGCCGTCCTTCGTGCCGACGGCCAGCTCGCGTTCCTGGGCCGGGCGGACGAGCAGGTCAAGGTGCGAGGGTTCCGGATCGAGCCGGGCGAGATCGAGGCGATCCTGCGCCGCTTCCCGGGCGTGAGGGAGGCGGCGGTCACGGCCCGCGAGGACGAGGGCCGGCCGAGGCAGCTCGTGGCGTACGTCGTGCGCGCGTCGAGCGCCCGGACGAGAGAGGAGGAGCTCCGCGCGTCGCTCCAGGGGTGTCTGCCCGCCTACATGGTGCCGTCCGCCTTCGTGTTCCTCGAGTCGCTGCCCCTCAGCCCGAACGGCAAGGTCGACCGTCGGGCCCTGCCCGCGCCGCCTCCTCCCGCGGCGGGCGACGAGCCGCGCTCCGAGGCCGAGCGAGCCGTGGCCGCGGTCTTCCGCGAGGGGCTCGGCGTCCCGCGAGTGGGGACGAGCGACGACTTCTTCGCCCTCGGCGGGCACTCGCTCCTCGCGGCGCGGGTCCTCTCCTCGCTCCATGGGGCGACGGGCGTCGATCTGCCTCTGCGGGCGCTCTTCGAGTCGCCCACGGTCGGCGCGCTGGCCGCCCGTCTGGAGACGGCGGCCGCGGCCGCCGATCCGGCCGATGCTCCGCCGCCCCTCCGGCGGCGGGAGGAGGGCGTGGCGGCACCCGTCTCCTTCGCGCAGCGGCGCTTGTGGCTGCTCGACGTGCTCGGGGCGGGCGCCGCGTACAACATCACGGGGGCGCTCCGGCTCGAGGGGCGCCTGGACGTGGGCGCCCTCTCGCGGAGCCTCGAGGACGTCGCGCGACGCCACGAGTCGCTTCGGACCGTCTTCGAGCCCGCGGGGGACGAGCCGGTGCCGAGCGTCGCCTCCGAGGCGGGGATCCACCTCCGGATCCTGGACCTCCGCGATCGCGTGGCGGCGGCCCGGGAGGCCGAGGTCCTCCGGCTGTCCGCCGAGGAGGGAGCCCGCCCCTTCGACCTCTCCCGCGGTCCTCTCCTGCGGGCGACGCTCCTCGTCCTGGGCGAGGAGGAGCACGTCCTCCTGCTCGCTCTCCACCACATCGTGGCCGACGGATGGTCGGTCGGCATCCTGGCCCGCGAGCTCGCCGCTCATTACGGGGCGCACGCCTCGGGCACGGCGATCCCGCAGTCCGAGCCCCGGCTGCGGTACGCCGACTACGCGGCCTGGGAGAGAAGGTGGCTGCGCGACGAGGTGATCGAGCGGCGAGTCGGCGACTGGCGCCGCCGCCTCGAGGGCCTCGCGCCGCTGAGGCTGCCCCTCGACCGTCCGCGTCCGCTCGTTCGGGCGTTCGCGGGGTCCGCGGTGCAGGTCGCCTTCCCGCGGAGCCTCGGCGACGCGCTCTCCGCGCTCGGCCGCGAGCACGGGGCCACGCTCTTCATGGTCCTCCTGGCCGGCTTCCAGGCCCTCCTCCACCGCTGGTCGGGCCAGGACGACGTGGCGGTCGGATCGCCGGTGGCCAACCGGCGGCCCGAGGTCGAGGACGTGGTCGGCCTGTTCGTCAACACCGTCGTGATGCGCACGGACTTCTCGGGCGACCCTTCGTTCCGCGAGCTGGTCGGGCGCGTGCGCGAGACCACCCTGGGCGCGCTCGCCCACCAGGACGTGCCCTTCGACGTCCTCGTGGAAAAGCTGGGGGCGCCCCACGACCCGGCGCGGAACCCGCTCGTGCAGGTCGTCTTCGCGCTCCAGAACACCCCCGCCGCGCCCCTGGAGCTGCCGGGGCTCTGCCTGCGGCCGCAGCCCCTCCCCACGCAGACGACTCACTTCGATCTCGAGCTGCACGTGCAGGAGACCCGGGACGGCCTGGTCGCCGCGTTCGTGTACGACGCGGAGCTTTTCGAGGCGGGGACGGTTTCGAGGATGGCGGGGCAGTACGTTCGGCTCTTGGAGAGCGCGGTTTCTTCGCCTTTGGAGCGGGTGTCGAGGCTGGGGCTGATGGGGAAGGGGGAGGAGGAAGAGGAGCTGAGGTTGTCGCGTGGGGTGAGGAGCGAGTACCCGCGGGAGTCGACGATCGGGGAG
>DATJYX010000055.1:0-58903 GCA_035577965.1 Vicinamibacteria bacterium
GGGTCCTTCCGCCGCCCGGGTCGCCGAGGCGGCCGGCCCGAGGGCCGGCACGGCGATCCCCAGGACGAGCGCCGTCGACCGGGCGAGTGATCTCCGCATGGCCGGCAGGTCTCCTCGGGAGAGACGATCGCGCGCGATTCTAGCCCATGAGACCCGATCGCCGGGCTCGCCCGTGCCGGCGAGTCGGAGGAGAATGGGCGTCGAGCGGAGAGGAGGACGACATGAGACCCAGGGTCTTCGGCTTGCTGGTGGCGGGCGCGGTCGCGTTCGGGGCGGGGGTGGCGGAAGCCGCAGCTCCCTGCACGGGAGTGAACGTCCTCACCCCCGCGGAGAAGGCCGCGGGCTGGCAGCTCCTCTTCGACGGGAAGACCACGAGCGGCTGGCACGGGTACAACGGCCAGTCCGCGAAGGCGTGGATCGTCGAGGACTGCTCCCTCAAGACGGTGGGCACAGAGGGCAACTACGGCAGCGACAAGCGGGCCGACCTCACCACCGACCGCGAGTTCACGAACTTCGAGCTCCGCGTGGACTGGAAGGCCACGAAGGGCGGCAACAGCGGCGTCATGTACGGGGTGGTCGAGGACAAGAAGTACGACGCGCCCTGGAAGACGGGGCCCGAGTACCAGCTCATCGACGACGTCGGCTTCCCGGAGAAGCTCGAGCCGTGGCAGCTCGCCGGCGCCAACTACGCGATGCACCTCCCCAACAAGGAGAAGCATCTCAAGCCGGTGGGGGAGTGGAACGAGACCCGGATCGTCGTGAACGGGACGCACGTCGAGCATTGGCTCAACGGGAAGAAGATCCTCGAGTTCGAGCGCTGGAACGACGAGTGGAAGAAGCTCCGCGACTCGGGGAAGTGGAAGGACGCCCCCGCCTACGGCCTCGCGAAGACGGGCCGCATCGCCCTCCAGGACCACGGCAGCGTGTTCTGGTTCCGCAACGTCGCGATCCGCCCGCTCCCGTAGAGGGAGAGCCCGCGGTCGGCGGGCGTTGACGGCCGGGCCGAAGCCGGCCCACCATCGGGGCGGCATCGAGGAGGGCGCGATGGGCGAGCTCGAGCGGCGGGACTTTCTGAAGGCGTCGGCGGCAGGGCTCGGTGCGGTCGCGGCTCTCGCCTCCCCCGCGGGCGCCGAGATGCCCGTGCCTCCCGCCGTCGGCCGGTCCCACCGCGACGCCGAGAGCCGCCGGGCCAGGCTTTACGCCCTCCTCGGCGACCTCCCGGACCGCCGCCGGCCCATCACCGGCACGAAGCGCGGCGAGGACGAGCGCGACGGGTACGTCCTCGAGTCGTGGGTGCTCGACCTGAACGGCCTCGAGCCGGTGCCCGCCTTCCTCGCCCGGCCGAAGGGCATCGGCGGCAAGGCGCCGGCGATCGTCTTCGACCACTCGCACGGCGGCGGCTACGACATCGGCAAGAAGGAGTTCGTCGAGGGTCGCGGCTACATGCAGCCCGAGCCCTACGCGAAGGCGCTCACCCGGGCCGGCTACGTCGCCCTCTGCATCGACCACTGGTGCTTCGGCGAGCGGAACCACGCGACCGAGATGGACACCTTCAAGGCGATGCTCTGGCAGGGGCGGGTCCTGTGGGGGATGATGGTCTACGATTCGATCCGGGCCCTCGATTGGCTCGTCACACGGGCCGATGTCGACGCCTCCCGCGTCGCCACCCTCGGCATGTCGATGGGGAGCACGATGGCCCAGTGGCTCTCTGCCCTCGACGAGCGGGTCAAGGTGACGGTGGACATCTGCTGCCTCACCGAGTACCACACCCTTGTCGCCGACAGAGGGCTCGACCGCCACGGGATCTACTACTACGTGCCCGGCCTCCTGAAGGAGTTCACTGCGTCCGACGTGAACGCGCTCATCGTGCCCCGAGCGCACCTGGGCCTCGCCGGGACCCTGGACCCGCTCACGCCCGTGGCCGGGCTCGACATCATCGACCGTGAGCTGAAGGCGGCCTACGCCGAGGCCGGGCACCCGGAGCGGTGGAAGCTCCTCCGCTACGGCGTGGCGCACCAGGAGACGGCCGAGGGGCGCCTCGAGGTCCTGGCCTTCCTGAGGGCGAACCTCTAGCGGCGGCCGGCGGCTCCCTCGCTCGCCGGGATGACGCGCTCCGCGTTCCTCGCGTAGACCTTCTCGAGCACGTCTCGCGGGAGGTCGAGGCCCGAGATCTTCCAGCGTCCCTGGCCGGGGGAGTTCCAGTAGTCGAAGGACTCGTCGGCGGTCTCGAGGAATCGGAACCAGTTCCGGTACATCCCTTCACTCGGTGCGGCGTCCGTGCCGAAGAGGATGCGGTCCTGGTACTTCAGGAAGAACGCGCGGGCGCGGCGGGGCTGCCGCCCGAGCTCCGCGTGCCGGGCGCCCGTCTCCACGACCACGTTCGGGTGCCGGTCGAGGACGGCCGACACGTCGTCCAGGTCCTCGGGATGGTTGGCGATGTGCAGGGCGACGAACGTGGTCTCCGGGTGCCGGGCGAAGACGCGGTTACGGGCGTCGAGGAGCTCCCGCTTGGCCGGAAACCCCGGCCCGTGGAAGCTCCAGTCGGGGTGGGCCTGAAGCTCGTCCCACCGCTCGTTCGTCGCGTCGAGCGGCTCGAAGAAGGCGTCGGGATCGGAGGTGTGGATCGCCACCGGGATCCCGAGGCGGCCGCACTCCGCCCACATCGGGTCGAGGCGCGGATCGTCCACCGCGACCAGCCGTCCGCTGCGGTCCCGGACGACGAGGCCCAGGCTCTTCAGGATCTTGAGTCCGCGGGCGCCGCGGGCGTAGGAGTCGCGGACGAGCGCCGCCATCTCGTCGCCGAACCCCGGCTCGTCGATGCGGCTCCAGTCGGGCTGGGTGAAGACCGTGAACCGGTCGGGGTGGAGCTTCGCCATCCGGTCCACGACACCCTGCAGCGCCTCGCCCCAGCCGCCGGTGAGGACGACGATTCGCTTCAGGTTGAGGCGGTCCATGCGCGCCAGCAGCTCGGGCACGGGCACCGGCGGGTCGTTCCCCCGGGCGTCGTTCACGTGGTTGTGCACGTCGATCGCCGGGAAGGCGGCCCGCTCCACCTCGTGCACCGGCACTTTCAGCATCGAGCGCGGCTTGAAGTCGCGGAGGAGGATGTCACCCCGAGCGCCTTCGGTCGAGGCGGAGCGCGAGGGGTCGGCCGCGGGCCCGCCTGGCCCCTCGTCGCCGAGGAGGGTCGGGGAGGTCGCGATGGCGGCGGCACACGCAGCGGCGAGCGCAGCGGCAGAGACGGAGAGTCGGTTCACCTTCGCACCTCCTGGCCCTGGCCGGACCCGGCCGGCGAAGCCTCGACGACGATCACCTCGTCGCCCAGCGTCGCGGCGGCCCGCTGGCCCGGCTGGAGCACGAGGAAGTCCGCAGCGTCCCACGGCCCGTCCACGAGCCGCTGCAGCAGGCCCAGGTCCCCCTCCACCGCCTCGAACTCCCATCCCCTCTCCGCCGCGAGCGCGCGCGTCCGCTCCTCGAAGGACGAGTCCGGCCCGACGCCCATCCGGACGAACGCGAGCCGGCGGTAGTGGCGGGTCATCGTCTCCAGGATGTAGCGGGCGTTGTCCTCGCCGTACTTCGAGGTGAGGACGGCGAGGTCGAAGCCGAGGCCGCCCGTCTGGCTGGGCAGGCCGTACGGCCCGCCGTCCACGCCGCGCTCGAACCAGCCCGTCGTCTCGAAATAGGTGCCGGGGCGCTCCTCGAAGTACCGGGCGTAGCGGGCGCGGCTCCCGAGGAAGGCGGTGACGCAGTCGTGGGCCCGGAGGAGGACGAGGGGCAGCGACCGCGGCTCGAGGCCGACGAGGCCGTTGTTGCAGAGGCCGTAGGCGAGCGCCACCGCGTCGTGCTTCGCCGGGTCGGTGGCGTCGATCGCCGCCTGCAGGCGCTCCCGCATCACGCTCCCGCCCCGGTCGTGGAGCCCCTTGGGCAGGAACTCCACGTCCACCTTGCGCGGCGAGCGCGCCGCCAGGTGGCAGAGCTCGCGGAAGAAGATCTCGCAGGCGACGACCCGGAGGCGCACTCCGGCGGCCTCAGCGCGGCAGCTCCTTGATCGCGATGTTCCGGAAGCGGTGGAAGCCGCCGGGCTTCCACCGCTGCGTCTTCTCGTTCGAGAAATGGATCTGGAGGGCGATCATCCCGTCGGTCGCCCCGTCCTTCGAGTGGTTGGCGGAGTCGGTCCAGTCGACGAGGGGCGTCTCGTTCAGCCACACGCGGATGTGGGGCACGTCCCCCTCGATCCGGGCGCGGATGGTGTTCCACTCGTCCTTCTTCCAGTGCTTCGTCCAGTCGCGGTTCACCTTCTCGCCGGTGCCCGCGGGCAGGGGGGCGAAGCCCTCGCCGTAGATGCCGCCCACGACGCCGCCCTCGAGGTAGTCGATCATCACCTGGTAGGCGTCTCCCGCCTCGTCGCTGCGCAGGAAGAGCCCGCCGTCGCAGCCCCAGTCGGGGAGGACCTCGAGCGAGACCTCGAAGTCGCGGTACTTGCGGTCGGTGAGCAGGATCCCGCCGTTGCCCGGGCGGTCCTGGGTGGCGAGGAGGACGCCATCCTTCACCGTCCAGCCCTTGCTGTTGCCGTGGTGGTTCACCTCGCTCACGTGCCAGCCGGTGGTGTCCTTGCCGTTGAAGATCGGTGCGAACCCGGCGGGAGAGGCGGCGAGGAAGGCGGGGACGGCGGCCGCGACGAGGACGGCGAGACGCGTCTTCACGGTGGGGCTCCTTTCCGGTGGGCCTCAGCGCGCGGCGACCGCGAGAGCGAGGCCGAGGACGGCGTTGGTGGCGAGGTTCCAGGCGACGTTGGCGCCGAGGGCGGAGACGGGCACCGGCTGCCGCGTGTCGCCGAGCGCCCAGAGGAGGGGCCTGGCGAGGAGGACGGAGGGCACGACCGCTGCGAGGGCGGGCGCGGGAAGCGCCTCGAGGGCGACGGCGGCCACGATGGCGAGGGGGGCGGAAGCCGCCGCCGCCGCGTACACGAGGGCCGCCCCCTTGCGTCCGAGCATCAGCACGAGGTTCTTCCTGCCCCCCGCCCGGTCGGCCTCCTCGTCGGGGAACTCGTTGAGGAGCAGGAGGTCGAACGTCATGAAGAACGCAGGCACGCCCGCCCAGAGCGCGCCTCGTCCCGGCGGCTGCCCCTGAACCCAGGCCGCACCCCACACGGGCAGCGCGCCGAGGCCGAGGCCGGCGAAGAGCTCGCCGAGGCCGGTGCGGGCGAAGAGGTCCGAGTAGAAGAGGACGCAGGCCGCCCCCGCCGCCATCAGGAGCGCGAAGGTCGCCCCGAGACGCAGCGCGAACCAGCCGCCGATCAGCCCCCCGACGACCGCGCAGCCGTAGGCGAAGACGCGGGTCGCCCGCACCGAGAGCAGCCCCGCCGGCAGCGTCCCGCTCCCGCCGGAGAAAGGGGTACGCGTCGTCCGGAGGTCGATGCCCGTGGCCATGTCGCTCGCCTCGTTGAGGGCGTTGACCGAGGCGTGGAGGAGGACGAGGCCGACGAGGGCGAGGAGCGTCGCTCCCCAGCCGAAGGAGCCCTCGTACGCGGCGGCCGCGGCTCCGGCGGCGACGAGGGTGAAGGGCAGCAGCAGGAAGGGGGCCCGGGCGACCCCGAGCCACGGGGCGAGGGCGTTCATGGCTCCTATTCTGTTCCCAACCCCTCTCTCCGGGGAATGGCGCGTCCGGCCCATGCCGTCCGCCTTCCCCGGTGCGTCGGCCGGCTAGAATCGAAGCCCGATGAGCCTCCGCTGGCTGTCGCAGGGGATGGCCGACGCACCGCCCGACGACGACTGGCTCTCGCCGCGCGAGGCGGCCTTCACCCGTCGCCTCCGCTTCGCGAAGCGTCGGACCGAGTTCCGGCTCGGGCGCTGGACCGCGAAGTTGGCCCTCGCCCTCTACCTCGGCCGCGGACGCTCGGCGAAGGAGCTGCGCGCGATCGAGGTCGACCGCGCGCCCGACGGCGCGCCGGTGCCGCTCGTGGACGGCCGCCCGGCCGAGGCCTCCCTCACGATGACCGACCGCGCCGACCAGGCCGTGTGCCTCGTCGGGCCGCCCGGCGCGGCCCTCGGGTGCGACCTCGAGCTCGTCGAGCCGCGGAGCGACGCCTTCGTGGCCGACTACCTGACCCCGTCCGAGCAGAGCCTCGTCGCCGCGGCGGGCCCCGACCGCGACCTCCTCGCCAACCTCGCCTGGTGCGGAAAGGAGTCCGCGCTCAAGGTTCTGCGCACCGGCCTCCGCCGCGACACGCGCAGCGTCGAGGTGTCGTTCCCGGAGGGGCCGACGGTCGAGGGCTGGGCGCCGATGAGCGTCCGCGCGGCCGAGGGAGCGATCTTCCCGGCCTGGTGGCAGCGCTTCGGCGCGTTCGTGCTCACCGTGGCGTCGACGAACGCCTTCGCGCCCCCGCGGCCCCTCCTGGACCCGCCCGGCCTCGCCACCGCCGTCCCCGCCGAGACCTGGCGCACGTCGCCCGGGGAGTGATCGGCGCTCCCGCGCAACGACGTGGAACCCGGCTGCCTGGGGTGCGCGCGGGACGGGCTCGTCGCTCGACGGCGAAAGTGAAGCCGACTTATCCTTGCGAAGTGGAGGTATCTCGAATGGTTCGACTCCCCGGCGCGCTCGTCCGCCTGCTCATGCTGTCTCTATGGGTAGCCAGCTGTTTCGTGCCGATGTCGAGTGCCTTCGCTGAAGGCAACCCCCTGTGGCTTCGCTACCCGGCCATCTCTCCGGACGGGCAGACGATCCTCTTCTCCTATCAGGGCGACATCTACGCCGTGCCTGCGTCGGGCGGGACGGCGACGCCCCGGACGCTCGGCGAGTCCTACGAGTTCGCCCCCGTTTGGAGTCACGACGGCAAGAGCATCGCGTTCGCCTCGGATCGGTACGGGAACTTCGACGTGTTCGTCATGCCCGCCGCCGGAGGCGAAGCCACTCGCCTGACGTACCATTCGACCAACGAGATCCCGAGCAGCTTCACGGCCGATGACGGGGCCGTGTTGTTCTCTGCATACCGACAGGCGCTGGCGACCGACGCTCAATTCCCCGTCGGCATCATGACCCAGCTGTACTCCGTGCCCGTGACCGGCGGTCGCGTGTCCCAGTTGCTTCCCACGCCCGCGTTGAACGCGACCCTCGATCCTGCGGGTGGGCAGCTCATCTACCACGACGTCAAGGGCTACGAGAGCGACTGGCGCAAACACCACACCTCGTCGGTCACTCGCGACATCTGGACGTACGACCTGAAGTCAGGGAAGTATCGACAGCTCACCCAGTTCAACGGCGAGGATCGCAACCCGGTGTTCGATGCCAACGGAAACGAGTTCTACTACCTGAGCGAACAGAGCGGATCGTTCAACGTCTACAAGAGCTCGCTCGCCGATCCCTCGCACAGCACCGCGCTCACGCACTTCAGCCGGAACCCGGTGCGCTTTCTGACCCGATCCACGACCGGCCGCCTGTGCTTCACGTACGACGGCGAGATCTACACCCTGGATCCGGGCCCCGGAAACGAACCGAGGAAGGTGGCGATTCGGATCGCCGCTGACGGCCGCAGTACCCGCGACCGGATCGTGCCGGTCAACGAGGGGTTCACCGAAGCGACGCTCTCGCCCAACGGGAAGGAGTTCGCGTACGTGTTCCGCGGCGAGATCTTCGTGAGCAGCCTGGACGGCGGGATCACCAAGCGCATCACCAACACGCCGTGGCAGGAGCGGACGGTGCACTTCAGCCCCGACGGCCGGTCGCTGGTCTTCGCGGCGGAGGAGAACGACAACTGGAACGTCTACACCGTCACGATCGCGCGCAAGGAAGAGCCGTACTTCTTCGCGGCGACGGTGCTCAAGAAGGAGCCGGTGGTCGCCACCGACGCCGAAGAGTTCCAGCCGGCGTTCTCACCCGACGGCAAGGAAGTGGCCTACCTGGAGAATCGGGTGACGCTGAAGGTCGTCAACCTCGCGAGCAAGCAGACGCGGACCATCCTGTCGGCCGATCGCAACTACTCGTACGCCGACGGCGACCAGTACTACCAGTGGTCTCCGGACGGCAAGTGGTTCCTGGTGCAGTTCGGCTTGCCGGAGCGGATCCAAACGCCGCAGGTCGGCCTGGTGTCCTCCGACGGCAAGGGCGAAGTCCACAACCTGACCCACAGCGGCTACGACAATTCCCAGCCCAAGTGGGTCATGGACGGCAAGTGGATGATCTGGGGCTCGGACCGCGAGGGCACGCGACAGCAGGGCGGCGACATCACCAGCGGCGACGTGTACGCGATGTTCTTCTCCAAGGCGGCTTTCGACCGCTTCCGGCTCACGAAGGAGGAGTTCGCCCTGGTCAAGGAGCAGGAAGAGAAGGAGGAGAAGGAGAAGAAGGAGGCCGAGGAGAAGGCCGGCAAGAAGGACAAGGACAGGAAGGACGCGGACAAGAAGGACAAGGGGGAGACCCTGAAGAAGCCCGAGCCAGTCAAGGACATCGTGATCGACTGGGACGGGCTCGATGAGCGGAAGGCGCGACTCACGATCCACACCTCTCCGGCAAGCGACTGGGTGCTGTCGAAGGACGGTGAGAAGGTCTACTACCTCACGAGCTTCGACAAGGGCAGCGACCTGTGGGTGACGGAGCTTCGCACGAAGGAGACGAAGCTCTTCGCCAAGCTCGGCGCCAAGTCGGCGACCATGGAGATGGCCCCGGACGGCAAGTTCGTCTTTCTCCTGGCCGACGGCAAGGCCACGAAGGTGGCCACCGAGGAAGGCAAGGACGCGAAGGTCGAGCCGTTGAAGGTGAGCGGGGAGATGCTGCTGCAGGGCGGCCAGGAACGCGGCTACATCTTCGGCCACATCTGGCGGCAGTTCAAGCAGAAGTTCCTGTTCGTAGACCTGCAAGGCGTGGACTGGGACTACTATCGCGCCACCTACGCGAAGTTCCTGCCGTTCATCAACAACAACTACGATTTCGCCGAGATGCTCAGCGAGATGCTCGGCGAGGTCAATGTTTCCCACACGGGCGCCTACTTCCGCGACGAGCGGCCGGACGCGGACAAGACCGCGGAGTTGGGCGTCCTCTACGACACCCGCTACGCCGGAGACGGCGTGAGAGTCGCCGAGGTCGTGGAGGGCGGCCCCGTCGACAAGGCCGCGTCGAAGATCAAGGCCGGCCACGTCATCGAGAAGATCGACGGCGTCGCGGTCACCCCCGAGATGGACTTCTACCAGCTGCTCAACCGCAAGGCCGACAAGCTGACGCTGCTGTCGATCTACGACCCGGCCGCGAAGACGCGCTGGGACGAAAGCGTGAAGCCCGTCTCATCCGATGAGGAACGCGAGCTGCTCTACCGGCGGTGGGTAAAGGCCCGGCGGGCCGAAGTGGACAAGCTCTCGGGCGGCAAGATCGGCTACGTCCACGTTCGGGCCATGGACGATGGCAGCATGCGCACCGTGTTCGAGGAGGCGCTCGGGCGCAGCGTCTCCAAGCAGGCCATCATCGTGGACACCCGGTTCAACGGCGGCGGCTGGATCCACGAGCAGCTGTCCGACTTCCTGAGCGGCAAGAAGTACTTCGACATCATCCCCCACGGGCAGTACGTCGGATCAGAGCCGTCAGACAAATGGCTCAAGCCGTCGATCGTGCTGATCGGGGAGTCCAACTACTCGGATGCGCACCTCTTTCCCCTGGCGTACAAGCTGAAGGCCGTCGGCAAGACGCTCGGCATGCCGGTGCCGGGCACGGGGACGTTCGTCTGGTGGGAGAAGCAGATCGATCCCACGATCGTCTTCGGCATCCCGATGGGAGGCATGCGAATGCCGGACGGCCGCTTCGGAGAAAACAACCAGCTGGAGCCCGACATCAAGGTGCGCAACGAGCCCGACGTCGTGTCGGCGGGCCGGGACCAGCAGATCGAGGCGGCGGTGCGGGAGTTGCTGAAACCGTAACGTCCTCAAACCGCAGGGCGGCCGGGGCGGCCGGTCTCGGGCGAGATGGCGTGGCCGTCCACGACCGCCCGCAGCGGCCCGATGCCGCTCGTCGCCCGGGGAACGATCAGGGCTCCCGAGCGACGACGCGGAAGCCCCCCCGCCCCTCGAAGTCGATCGAGGTGTGACCGGCCGACGAACGGATGGCGGCGACGACGCGGCGTCCTCCGGCGTCGCGAACCTCGATCGCCGGCCGGCCCCGAAAGGCGAGGACGTTCCTCCCGAACCCCTCGACGGCGTAGGTGACCGCGCCGCCGGCCGGCGCGACGGCTTCGAGACGGACCGTCGACGAGACGAGGAGCGGCATCGCGGGGGCCTCGGGCCCGAGGCCGACGACGAGGCGGTTCGGTCCCGGCACGAGCCGCCCGTCCGGCACCTGGAGGCTGTGGAGGACCGGCTTGCCGTTGAGGACGACGCGCTCGACGCGGCCCCGGCCCTCGAACCGGACGTCGAGAAGCGCGCCGCGGTACTCGTAGGCGTCGATCCCCTCGAGCGCCGAGGTCGGTCGGACGGCGAGGCCGAACGGCAGCCGGCGCAGGCCCAGGTTGGCCACGGCCCAGAGCCAGGGGCCTACCGAGAACGCCTGCGGCCGCACGTCGTGGTACGGGTGGCCATCCGCGATCCCGGCCACCTCCGGGGCGGTGTAGGCCATCGGGAGGTAGCGCCCCGGACGGACTGCCTCGGGGACGACGCGGTCGATCGCGGCCAGGATCCGAGCCTCGTCGTCGACCTCGGTGTCCAGGCTCGCGAGCAGCGAGAAGCGCGTGGCGAGGAAGGGTGTCTTGTCCGTCTTCTCGCTCTCTGCGAGCAGGCGGGCCCGCAGGGGTGCGAGGTCGAAGACCTCGCCCGCGAAGGGCGTCAGGCTGAGCGCCCAGGTGTAGTCGCCCATGTCCATCTCCGAAGCCGCGGCGCGGACGAGGTCGCCCTCCCGCGTCCGGAGGTCGCCATAGTCGGGGAGGGCGTCCCGCCGATCGAGCCACGGACGCAGCTTCCCCTCGAGGGCGCGGGCTTTCGCGAGCCAGGCCGGCGCTCGCTCGGCGTCCATGGCCGCGAGCATCAGGTAGACGCCCCACGAGGTGAGATTCGCGGCGAGGTCGTACGAGCGGGTGACGACCCGGCCCCGCACCTCCGTGCGCAGGCGCTCGGCGGGGCTGCCCACCGCGTCGTCCCAGCCGTCGCCGCGGCTGTCGCTGAGCGGCGTCTCGCCCTCGTAGTAGCGCCCGAAGAGCCCCCGCTCGGGGTCGAAGGTCCAGCGCTCGAGCCAGTCGGTCGCGTCGCGCAGGACGGCCAGGCTCTCGCCGCTCGCGAAGCGGGCCTCGCCGGTCTGCGAGAAGTGCGTGAAGGCCGACCAGACGGCGAAGAAGAGCCCGTCCTCCTCCCACTTCGTGATGCGGCCGTTCACGAGCTGGCCGAAGAAGCGGCCCCGCGGCTCGTGCTCGGTGACGGTGGGGTTGGCGAGGAGGAAGGCGTTCCAGCGCGCGAGGGGGTCGAGCCAGCCCGAGTGGGCCGCGGGCACGGTGACGACGGCGCCGTCGCGCACCCAGATGAGGTAGTAGATGAACTTGATCGCGGCCCGGATGGCCCCCGACTCGTCCTGCATCGAGAGGAGCACCCGGCGGTTGAGGTCGAGCACCCGCTGCAGGTCTGGGCGGCCCCGCAGCCGGACGTGGCCCCGAGCGAGGGCGGCCTGGACCTTTGCCTCGGTCGAGGCGAGGACCATCTCGGCCGGCGTCCCGGCCCCCTCGGTCGCCCAGACGGAGACCGGTTGGCCCGCGAGCTCGCCGGCGAGGGCCAGCACTTGGCCGGCCCCGACCGTGGCCCGCGCCCACGTGCTGCGGCCCGTGTCGACGTCCCGCTGGTGGGCGAACGAGCCCGTCCCCGGGCCGAGCGCCGCCGCGAAGCGGAAGGCGAGGCCGCGGTCGGGGTGCTCGGCCTCGAACAGGCGGTCGGACCGCGTCCCGAAGGTGTCCTGCTTGTCCGTCTTCAGGTCCACGACCGACGGGCTCTCGAACCACAGGAGGACGACCGGGCGATCGAAGAGCGTCGCCAGGTGAAGCGTCTGGCCCTTGAAGCGCAGGACGGTGTGGAAGGGGTCGTAGTCGCAGCCCAGGAAGTCCTTTCGCTCGAGCCGGGGCAGGGAGATGCGGTCGAAGATCGACGTGTGGTCGTCCCGGTTCGAGAAGTTGCGGTCGCGGTAGTCGAGGGACGCCCCCGCGCGAGGCGAGATCCACAGGTCGAGCGTGCGCTTGTCGAGGTTCAGCTCGATCCGGACGCCTCGCCGGTTGTGCAGGGACACGAGCGTGTCCGTGCCGGTGCCCTCGGCCGCGAACGTCGCCGCGTAGGGGTTCTCGCTCGCGGCGACGGGCCGCTCAGGCGGCGGGCCGGCTGGAGCGGCCTGAGCTGGCTGCGCCGCCGCAGCGAGGACGAGAAGAGGGGGAAGGAGCGAGATCAACGATGCCTCCCGGCCGTCGTCGGCCGAGGCATTCTACGGCCGCGGGACCGGGAGGCGTGTCGGTTCCGGAGATGCTAGGCCTGCCGGCGCAGGCCGACGGCGACGAGCAGCCACACGACGGTCATGAGCGCGGCGCAGGTCGCCGCGGTCGCCAGGAGCTCGATCGTCCCTCCGAGGATCACCTCCGGCCGGACGGGCGACGGCCAGGCCTGCCCCGCCGCGGCCGCGGCGGCCGCGCGCTCGTAGGCCCACCTCAGGCCGACGAGGGTGTTGGCGAGGCCGAGCAGGACCACGGCCAGAGCCGACGCGATCGTGGCCGCGCTCAGCGGTCGGAGGATGGCGAGGATCCGCTCCGCGGGGCGGAACGCGAAGCGCGCCGCCGTCGCCAGGGTCACGAGGCCGACGATCGGGTAGAACCAGAAGGACGGGGCGGGCATCTTCACCTCCGTGGCATCATCGTCACCCAGGAGAAACGCACGCGAGGCGGCTCCGTGACCGGTCACGCCGCCGCCTCCCGCGCGTTCATGCCTTCGTGGAGCGGGAGATCGAGCTCCGGCTGGTGGCCCGGCTCAAGGCCGGGGACGGCGCCGCCTTCGAGGCGGTTTACGAGGCCTTCCGGCCCCGCCTCTTCAGTTTCCTCGTACGCCTCAGCCACCGGAGGGACGTGGCCGAGGATCTGCTCGAAGAGACCTGGCTCCGGCTCGTCGCGCGGGCCGGGGACCTCACCGACGAGACCCGGCTGGGCCCCTGGCTCTTCACCGTCGCGCGCAACCTGTTCGCGAGCTGGTGCCGGCACCGGTCGCTCGACGAGAATCGGCTCTCCGACCTCGTCCCCTCCTGGCCCGGGGCCCGTCCTCGTGAGTCGCCGTTCGAGGCCGCCGCCCGGGCCGAGCTCGAGCGCCGGGTGGAGACGGCTCTCGCGCGCCTGCCCCTGGCCGACCGCGAGGTGCTGCTGCTCGTGGGCGTCGAGGGCCTCACGCCGGCGGAGGCGGCGGCCGTGTGCGGGATCTCCTCGGTGACCCTGCGGGCGCGCCTTCATCGGGCGAGGGCGAGGCTGGCGGCCGGGATGGGAACGTCCCGCGCGGAGCTGCGGGCGAAAGCGGGGTGAGGATCATGACGGCCTGGGAGCCCGGGGACGAGGTCGACGCGGGACTTTCCGCGCTGCGGGTCCACGACGCCCTTCCGGAGCGGACCGAGCGGATCCGGGAACGGTGCCTGGCCCGGCTCGCCGCGCGCCGGCGCCCGCCGCGGGCCGGAGACGAAGGCGCGATCCGGTGGCGAGCATGGCTGGAGCCGGCGGTGGCCCTCGGCCTCTGCGTGCTCTACCTCGCCGAGGCCGTCACCCGCGCCCTCGCCGTCTACCACTGACGGCCCCGTCGCCTCGCGTCGGGCGGCGCGTGACGAGTCGCCAGAACTGGCGCTCGTTGAGGAGCGTGATCCTGAGCCCCTTGGCGCGGAGCCTCTTGATCTCCATCAGCTTGAGGCCCGCGTCGCGGCCCGCCGCCTGCCGCGGGTTGGGCTGTCCACGGACGACGACAGTGGTGCGCGCGGAGGGCCCGCCGTGCACGACGGCCCCGGCGCGCCGCGCGGCCTCCATCGCCTCGCGCCGCGGGCGGCCGAGGATCCCGGTGAACGCGAGGTGGACGCCCTTCAGGGTCTGCAGCCGGCCCGCCTTGAGCGTGGCGGGCGGCTGCCGAAGGGCCTCGATTAGCTCGTCAGCCGTCTCGTAGCGCTTCCGCCGCTCGCCGATGCAGCGGTACACGATCTCCTTCAAGTGATCGCTGCACGGGAGCCGGCGGATCTCGGGCAGGCGGATCCGCGCCCGCGCGTCCCCGCGGGTCAGCATGCCCAGCAGCTGGCCCACCTGGTACACGTCGTCGCGGGCCTGCCACTTGGGGACGGCGCCTTCGACGATGTCGCTCGGGGCCATCATCGGGTTGAGCGCGTCGACGGTCGCTCCGCGCCGGTCGCTCTGCTGGCGCACGAGGCCGAAGTCCCCGAGCTTGAGCCGCGGGCCCTGGCAGACGAAGACGTTCATCGGCGTGAGGTCGCGGTGGAGCACCTGGCCGCGGTGGAGCTTGCCCAGCACCTGCAGGATCCCCGCGATCTCGCGGCGCACGGTGCGCTCGGGCCAGCCCTCGCCCCGGCGGTGGAGGTACGCGCGAAGGTCGCCGTGGCGCGCGTACTCGAGGGCGAGGCAGTAGAGGATGCGGCCGTCCGGGCGGGGGACCGGGAACGCGTCGAAGACCCGGATCGCGCGGGGGTGGTCGCCCAGCAGCTGCCCGAAGTACGCCTCGCGCACCCAGGAGTCCATCCGCTCGCTGACCTTGACGCAGAGGGTCGGGGGAACGGATCCGCGCCCGAGCCGGTGGGCGAGGTAGACCTGGCCGAAGCCTCCCGCGCCGAGGAGCCGGAGGGCCCTGTACCGGAGGCGCGTCTGCGGGCTGGCGACGATCTCCTGCGGTGCCAGGAGCGGGCCCGACCGAGCGGACGCGGAGCCGATCCGCTTCGTCCGGGTCGCGGCCTCGTGGATCGCTTCGGGCGGGGCGATCGGGTCAGACGCCGCTCCGGGGCCCATGCCGTCACGATAGCAGAGTCGAAAAGGCGGGAACCGCTGGGCAACTGAGATTCGCCGGTAGCCGAGCTTTCCCCCTCATCACACTCTATAAATGGAATTATAATTTGTGCGGAGGAGGAGTCTCGTGGCGCTGTCCGCCGAGGCCGCCCAGATCCTGAGCGAACTCAACCCGTGGTGGCGGGAACCCGGGGCGGTTCGCCCGGACCCGCCTCCCTATAGGCGCCCCCTCGTGGCCGACCTTCGGAGGCGGCTGGAACGCCCCCGCGGCCTCATCGAGGTCGTCAGGGGGCCCCGTCAAGTCGGCAAGACAACCGGAATCTACCAGATCATCCAGGATCTCATCCGCTCGGGAGCGAGGCCGCGGGATATCCTCTTCGTTCGGTTCGACCTGGAGCTCCTTCGCGAAGAGCCGGCGGCGCTCCTGAGCATTCTGACCTGGTACGAGCGAGAAATCCGACAGCGCTCATTGAGGACCGGTCGCCTCTCTTACCTGTTTCTGGACGAGGTACACAAGCTCCGGCGTTGGCACGAAGAGGTGAAGCATGCAGGCGACACCTACCCCCTGCGCATGCTCCTCACCGGATCGTCGAGCGTCCTCGTCGCTCGCGGAGGCCGCGAGAGCCTGGCCGGCCGCGTGTTCACGACCGAGCTGCCCGCGTTTTCGTTTCGTGAGGTCGTCGAGTGTTGGAAGCCCCGTCTTGCCGGCGTGTTGCCGCCTGCAGTTCGATTCAGCGACGTCTTCGAGGGTGCGTTGGCTGCCCCCGCGCGGGCCTTCGAGGTGCTGAGGCCACAGCAGAAGCTCGCGATCCACCGCGCCCTCGAGCGCTACTACTCTCGCGGCGGCTACCCGCGACTCCACAGCGGAGAGGTCGACGACGACCTTTGGGCAGACTACCTGGTGCAAACCGTCTTCGACAACGTTCTTGGGGCCGACATCCCCGACCTCTTCCCTGTCGAGAGCCCCCAGCTGCTTCGCCACCTCTACCTGTCGGTGGCGCGGGTCACGGGGCAAGAGATCCCCCAGGTCAAGCTCGCTGAGAACGCGAACGTGGCCGGAATTCCCACCAACCAGCCGACGGTCGGGAAGTACCTGCACTACCTCGCGGATGCCCTCCTGATTCGCGAGTTCCGGCGTTACCCACTCGCCAAGAAGGCCTCCGCGCGGGTGCCGGCGAAGATCACGGTGAGTGATCTCGGCGTGCGGAACGCGATCTTCCGGGGAGCGCCGTCCCTCTGGGAGTCGGATCCCCAGACCCTGGGCCCTCTCGTCGAGACTCTCGTTCAGGGGGTGATCCGCGACCACAACCTGCAGGTTCACTTCTACCGCGAGTTCGAGGACCCTGCGGACAGGCGCTCACGTCAATACGAGGTCGACTTCGTGGCCGAACGTCTCGATGGAGAGGTCTTGCCGGTCGAGGTGAAGTTCCGGAAGAGGATCGATGCGCCGGACCTCGACGGGCTCCGCTACTTCATGCGTAGATTCGGAAGCCCCATGGGTGTCGTCGTCACACGTGAGCTGAGCCGATGGGACGCCGAGAATCGGGTTCTCTTCCTTCCGCTTCCGAGCTTTCTCCTGGCGTTCTGATCTGCACCCCCTGGCCTTCCAGCCTGGATGACGCCAGTCCAGTCACTGGCGCCGCAGGAATCCCGAGCGACACGCCAGTGAGGCCTGCCCGAAGCCTCGCATCAGTCGACGAGTTTGCGGATCGAGGACCCTGGGTGGACGTGTCATCGACCGTCGCGACGTCGCAGAGGGACGGCCACTCGGAGGGGCGGGCTCACGGAGCCTACCGCGCCTCTCACTCGCCCCGTCGGTCGTCCGGGTGCCGGCGGAGCTTCATCCCCGACTCCGCGATGAGCCGCCGGTACGCCTCCTCGAGGCCGGCCCCGTACTCGTAGGGCTCGTCGAAGACGACCTCGCGGATGCCGGCCTGGATCGACTCCTTGGCGCACCCGAAGCACGGCCGCAGCGTCGCGTAGAGGACGCCGCCGTTCGTGGCGTTGCCGTGGCGGGCGGCCATCACGATCGCGTTCTGCTCGGCGTGGACGCACACGCAGGTGTCGTAGCCGGCGCCCGGCGGGGCGTCGGACGCGCAGCGCGGGCAGCCGCCGTCGCTGCAGTTGGCGACGCCCATCGGCGTGCCGTTGTAACCGGTGGCGATGATCGCCTTCTCGACCACGACGAGGGCGCCCACCCGCCGGCGGATGCAGTTCGAGCGGGTCGCCACCGCCCGCGCGATCCCCATGTAGTACTCGTCCCAGCCCGGCCGCTCGAAGGCCACGTCGAACCTCCCCGGCGGATCCCGCGGGACCGTCCGCGTCGAGGCCCGCGAGCAGGCGGAGTGTCACCCCGACGAGGCGAGCCGCGCAAGCCCGGGGGAGGACGGCGTCAGGCGGCGAGCGCGCGCCGGACGTGCTGCGCGAGGGCGAGCAGCGAATAGGGCTTCTCGAGCAGGAGCACCCCCTCCGCGACCATTCCCTGCCGGGAGACGACGTCGTCGCCGTAGCCCGAGGTGTAGAGGACCCGCAGGCCCTTCCGGGCCTCGAGGAGCCGGACGGCCAGCTCGCGGCCGTTCATCCCCGGCATCACGACGTCGGTGAGGAGAAGGTGGAGCGAGCCCTCGTGTCCGGCCGCCACCGCCAGCGCCTCGTGCGCGCCCGCGCAGGCGAGGACCCGATACCCGAGCGAGGCGAGCTGCTCGGCCGTCACTTCCCGCACCGCCTGCTCGTCCTCCACGAGCAGCACGGTCTCCGTGCCCCGCAGGGCCTCCTCCGGTTCTCGGGCCGCGGAGGCCTCGGCTCCCGCCGCCTCGGGGAGGAAGATGCGGAACGTGGAGCCGCGGCCCGGAACCGAGTCCACCTCGATCCAGCCCCCGTTCTGCTCGACCGCGCCGTACACCATCGCCAGCCCGAGGCCGGTGCCGCTTCCGGTGGGCTTGGTCGTGAAGAAGGGCTCGAAGATCCGAGCCTTCACCTCGTCCCGCATCCCCTGCCCGGTGTCGCTGACCGCGAGGACGGCCACGCGCCGCCCGCCCGGCCTCGCGCGGAGGGCGGCGGGGAGCCGCGCCGGGACCGCCCAGCCCACGTCCAGGGTGAGGGCGCCCCCGTGGGGCATCGCGTCCCGGGCGTTCGTGGCGAGGTTCAGGATCACCTGCTCCATCTGGCCGTCGTCGACCTCGACGCGGCAGGGCTCGTCGGGGACGCGGACCTGCAGGCGCACGTCCTCTCCGATCGTGCGCGCGACGAGCGACGCCGTCCGCTCGACCACGGCGCGCAGGTCGAGGACCCGGGGCTCGATCACCTGCTGCCGGCTGAAGGCGAGCAGGTGGCGCGTGAGGGCGGCGGCGCGCCAGGCCGAGCGGTCGACCTCGGTCAGCCACCGGCGGGCGGGCGACGCCGGTGGCACGTCGCGCAGGGCCAGGGTCAGGCTGCCGGTGATCGCCGTGAGGAGGTTGTTGAAGTCGTGGGCGATGCCGCCGGCGAGGCGACCGATGGCCTCCATCTTCTGGGCCTGCCGCAGGCGGTCCTCGAGGGAGCGGCGCTCCGACTCCGCCCGGCGCCTCTCGCTGACGTCGCGGAGGATGCTCTGGCGGGTCCCGTCGGGCATCCGGGTCGAGCTCATCTCGACCGGCACGACGCTGCCGTCCCTCCGGGTGAGGGCGCGCTCCACGACCACGGTCTGGCCGGGGGCGAGGGTCTCGTACTGGAAGGGTGCCCTCGCGATCTCCGCCGGCGAGAAGAGCGACTCGATCGGCCGGCCGAGGATCTCCTCGCGCGGGCGGCCGCTCAGCTCGGAGGCTCGCCGGTTCGCCTCGGTGATCGCTCCATGCTCGTCGCAGACGAGGATCGCGTCCGCCGCGAGGTCGACGAGGCCGCGGTACCGCAGCTCGGAGGCGCGCAGGTCGGCCTCCTGCCGACGCAGCCGCTCGATGCCCCGGCGGAGGCGGCCGGCCACGATGCCGACCGAGAGGCCGGTGATCCCGAGGATCAGGATCGAGTCGAGGATGTCCTCGATGAGGGTGTCGTGGCCTTGCTGGACGGCCACGAAACCGTGCGCGTCCGCCACGAGCACGCCCGTCGTGGCGGCCACGGTCACCGCCGTCGTCGCGGCCAGGGTGCCGCGGTCGAGGAGGACGCCGCAGAGGATGAGCGACGCCGGCATCATCATGATGGCCGGGTCGCGGAACCCGCGCCCGGCGGCGACGGCGAGCCCTGCCGCGAGCGCGGGAAGGGTGAAGGCGAGGACCTGGGCGCCACGCCGCGAGGAGCCGCGCCGGTTGAGCCACAGGGCCACCCCGGCGGCCAGGATCCCGACGGCGACGAGCGCCGACGCGACGGGCATGGGCCTCGCGCCCATGATCGGGTCCCGGACGAGGGCGATCGCGAGGCCGAAGATGATGGAGCGCCCGATGAAGCGGACGCTCCGTGCGAGCCACTGCGCCTCGCGATCGCCGGAAGCTGGCGAGGACGCTCCGGCGTCGGGCATCGGGAGAGCGGGTGAGCCCTCAGCCGGCGACGAGGTTGCGAAGGAGGTCGGGTCTGTCGACGCAGAGGCAGGCATCCGAGGTCAGAGTGCATAGCAGGAAGCATGCCAGTCCCCGGGAGTGACCGATCAAGGACTTGGGGCGGCCCCGCGTCCGGTCCGGCGGAAGCCGAGTCCGGCGGGCAGACGTGGGCACCACGACGCGCCGTGGGCTCTCGTCTGCTTGACCGGCGCCCGCGGCCGGGAGGACGATGCGCGCCGGTCCCGCCGTCATGCCGGCCAACCTCTCGCCCGAGTACAAGGACGCCCAGGAGAAGTTCCGCAAGGCCCGCGAGCCGCACGAGAAGCTCGAGTGGCTCCGGGAGATGCTCCGCACGATTCCCAAGCACAAGGGGACGGAGCACCTCCAGGCCGAGATCAAGACGCGCATCAAGGAGTTCGGCGACGAAGCCGGCGGGTCGAAGAAGGGCGCCGTGCGCGGAGGGCCGGACCTCACGGTCCGCCACGAGGGCGCCGCCCAGGTGGTCCTCGTGGGCCCGCCCAACGCCGGCAAGTCGAGCCTGCACGCGCGGCTCACCGGCTCCCACGCGGTCGTGGGCCCCTACCCCTTCTCCACGAAGCACCCGCTGCCCGGGATGCTCGCCCACGAGGACGTGCAGTTCCAGCTCGTGGACCTGCCGCCCGTGGCCGCCGACTACATGGAGCCCTGGATGAGCGGGACGCTCCACAACGCCGACGCGGCGGCGCTCGTCGTGGACCTCTCGGACCCCGCCTGCGTGGAGCAGCTGGCCGCCGTCGAGTCGCGGCTCGGGGAGAAGCGGGTGAGCCTCGTCCCCCGCGCCGGCGCGTCCGCCTCCCTCGCCGGCGAGGACAGCGACGAGGAGCTCGATCCCTTCCGCGCCCGGCTGCCCGCCTTGCTCCTGGCGAACAAGGCCGACCTCTTCCCGGACCCTGGGGGCGAGCTCGCCGTCTTCCGGGAGATCGCGCCCGACCCGTTCGACTCGCTCGCCGTGTCGGCGGAGACGGGTGCCGGCCTCGCCGCCGTGGGCTCCGCCCTCTTCTCGCTCCTCGGCATCGTGCGCGTCTACTCGAAGATTCCCGGCCACCCGCCGGACATGGGCCGGCCCTTCACCCTCCGGGGGGGCGGGAGCGTGCGCGACGTGGCCCTCCAGGTCCACCGGGGGATGGCGGCCGAGCTCAAGTTCGCGCGGGTCTGGGGCCGGAGCGCCGAGTTCGGCGGGCAGCAGGTGAGCGCCGCCCACGCTGTGGCGGACCGCGACGTGATCGAGCTGCACTGGTGAGGCGTCGCGTGCTCCATTGACGGGGACGCGGCTCGCGGTGTATCTCCGCAGTCGTTCCCGGAGGGACCAGGGATGCTCATCGTCGATTCCTACGCCGTGGCGGTCGGCCTCTGCGTCGTCACCATGCTCTGCTGGGGTTCGTGGGCCAACACCCTCAAGCTGGCCTCGAAGGAATGGCCGTTCCCCCTCTACTACTGGGACTACGCCCTCGGGCTCGTCCTGACCGCGCTCGTCCTCGGCCTCACGATCGGGAGCACGGGGAGCGGCGGGCGCGGCTTCCTCGCCGACCTGCGGCAGGCGAGCGGGGGGGCGGTCACGTCCGCCTTCCTGGGCGGGGTCGTCTTCAACGTCGCGAACCTGCTCGTCGTCGCCGCGATCGACGTGGCCGGCCTGGCGGTGGCCTTCCCGGTCGCGATCGGCCTCGCGCTGGTGCTCGGCGTCGTCCTGAACTACCTGGCGACGCCGGTCGGCAACCCGGTCCTCCTCTTCGGGGGCGTGGCTCTCGTGGTGGCGGCCATCCTCGTCGACGCCTGGGCCTACTCGAAGCTGCCCGCGGCGAGAGGAGCCACCGGCAAGGGGCTCTCCCTCTCGGTGCTGGCCGGTCTCCTGATGAGCACCTTCTACCGCTTCGTGGCCGCGTCCATGATCACCGACTTCCGCAGCCCCCAGCCGGGCCGGCTGACGCCCTTCTCGGCGATGTTCGTCTTCACCTCCGGCGTCCTCGTCTCGAACTTCCTCTGGAACACCTTCTTCATGTACCGGCCCGTGAGCGGCGCCCCCACGACCTACGGCGAGTACGTCTCGAAAGGCAGCCCGCGCCTCCACCTCGTGGGCATCCTCGGCGGGCTCATCTGGTGCCTCGGCATGACCATGAGCCTCATCGCCTCCGAGCAGGCCGGCTTCGCCATCTCGTACGGTCTCGGCCAGGGGGCGACGATGGTGGCCGCGGCGTGGGGTGTCTTCGTCTGGAAGGAGTTCGCGGGCGCGCCGAAGGGGACCGGCCGACTCCTGACCGCCATGTTCGTGCTCTTCATCGCCGGGCTCGCGACGATCATCGCAGCCCGCCTCGTCTAGCCGCGCGCGGCGGGAGAAGCAGGAGGGGTCTCGGATGGCGGGCAAGGTGGTCGTGGTCGGCAGCTCGAACGTGGACCTCGTCATGAAGATGCCCCGCCTGCCGAAGGTGGGGGAGACGGTGACCGACTGCGAGTTCGCCCAGGTGTTCGGGGGCAAGGGTGCGAATCAGGCGGTGGGGGCGGCGCGCGCGGGCGGGGAGGTCGCCTTCGTGGGCTGCGTGGGCGGCGACGCCTACGGCAGCCAGGTCGTCGAGAACCTGCGGGCGGACGGCATCGACACCCGCTTCGTCTTCGCCGAGACGGGCGTGGCCTCGGGGACCGCGCTCATCATGGTGGGCGGGGAGGGGCACAACTACCTCGCCGTGGCCCCCGGCGCGAACTACCGCCTCACCCCGGCCCACGTCGACCGCGCCCGCGGGGCCCTCGCGGAGGCGGCGATCGTCGGTACGCAATGCGAGATCCGCGCCGACACCCTCGACCGCGTCGTGGCTCTCGCCGCCGAGCTGGGCAAGCCGGTGATGCTCAACCTCGCCCCGGCCCGCGAGGTGAGCGAGGCCTCGCTCGCGCGGCTCGCGTACCTGGCGGTGAACGAGACGGAGGCCGAGTTCCTGACCGGCCTCCCGGTCGCGAGCGACGCCGACGCCTCGAAGGTGGCCGACGCGCTCCGGGCGAAGGGGCCGAAGACGGTCGTCCTGACGCTGGGGCCGCGCGGAGCCTACGTCGCCGCGGAGGGCGTGCGGGCCCTCGTGCCCGGCTTCGCGGTCGAGGCCGTCGACACGACGGCGGCCGGCGACGTGCACTGCGGGGCGCTCTCGGTCGCGCTGGTCGAAGGCCGTCCGCTCCTCGAGGCCGTGCGGTTCGCAAATGCGGCGGCGGCGCTCTCGGTGACGAAGCTTGGGGCGCAGCCGTCGGCGCCGAGGAGATCGGACATCGAAGAGCTCCTGTCGAAGGCCTGACTTTGTCCGGTTTCCGGCGAGATGACGGTCATCCTCGCCGGCCTCGCGTCCCGCACAACTCGTTCGCGTCGAGAGATTTGACGGCTGGATCGCGCTCCCTGGCCCGACGCTTGCACCAGGCAGCGCGGGAGGCAAGATGCTCCAGCGGACACTCAGGATGATGGTGGCGGGGGCCCTCGCGCTCGTCGCGCAGCCCGCACGGGCGGCGGAACCGACGTCGAGGCCGGCGGCGAAGCTCCGGGCACTGGTGGCCGCGGACGAGATGCCCGAGATGTTCTCCTTCGAGGAGAGGGGGCAACCCGGCCTCGAGCGAGAGCTCCTCGAGGGGTTCTGCCGCCTCCACGGGCTGAAGCTCGCCGTCGTTCCCGTCCGCGACTTCGACCAGATCATCCCCATGCTCCTGCGCGGCGAGGGAGACGTCATCGCGGGCATCGTGGACACGCCGGCCCGTCGACAGAAGGTCGCCTTCTCGGGAGAGATCTACCCGGTGCGACACCTCGCGGTGACCCGGCGTCCGGCCCCCGCCGTCTCGCGGCTGGAGGACCTCCGCACTCTCCGGGTGGGCGTGATCCCCGGGACGAGCTGGGAGCAGGCGGTGGTCGACGCCGGGGTTCCGAAGTCGAAGCGGGTCACGTTCCGGGACGAAGGGGCGCTCTTCGCGGGCCTCCGCGCGGGCCAGGCCGACGCGATCGTGACGGCCCTCCTCGACTACGCCCTCGCCGCGAAGAGGGATCCCGATCTGGTGGCGGGGGCCTTCGTGGGCGCCGGGCTCTCCGCCGCGTTCGCGGTGCGGCCCGAGGACGGCCTGCTGCGCGACGCGCTGAACGGCTACCTGCAGAGCGTCCGCCAGGGGCGACACGCCCTCATGTTCAAGTACCTCAGCGAGGACGCCCTGTCGCTCATCGCGCAAGCACGGCGCGAGTAGCCCAGGTCGGGGACGGGGGCTTCGATGCTGAGGGACGACGAGGGGGGCGAGGGGGCGGTGGGCGACGAGGCCGTGAGCGATGGCTCCGGAGGCGAGAGGCGCCGGGCCTTCCGCCGCAGGCTCCCCCTCGGCCGCGGGGCCGTCCTGACCGTCGGCGACCGCTCGCACATCGTGGGTCTCGCCGACGTCAGTATCACCGGCGCCTACATCATGACTCGTGCGCCCGTGGCCCCCGGCGAGACGCACCTCCTCCGCATCCTGAGCATGCCGAGCCGCGTCGAGCTGGCCGTCAAGGTCGAGATCGTGCGGGTGTCCCTCGCCGACCACGAGTCGCCCGACCACCCGCGGGGCGTGGCGGTCCGGTTCGTCGACCCGGAGGAGCCCGTCCGCCGGTTCCTGGCGGCCATGATCGAGCGCAGGCCTCCGCGGTCGGAAGCGGTCTAGGATCAGGCCCTCGACCGCTCCTCGAGCATCGGGCGCGGCCCGCGGCTCTCGGAACGAAAGGACGCTCATGGAGAATCCCATCACCCGCAAGTTCTCGCCCGGCTCGGTCGTCTTCGGCCTCCTGCTGATCGCGGCCGGCGCGCTCGTCCTCTTCCTCTTCTACCGAGTGATCCACGTCATGCCCTTGCTGGTCCTCATCGGGGCCTTGCTCTCGTTCCCGGCGGGGCTCGCGCGGCGTCAAGGCGCCTGCTGATACTGCCCGGAGTGCGAAGCGGTCGGCTACCTCACCCTGTCGGCCGGGGAGAAGCGGCCGATTTCTGGAGCCGACGTGCGCAGCCTGCTCGCCGCCATGGGCGCCAGCGCGCGGTGCCGGCGGTGAGCCGCGCGACGACGCGGTGAGCCCCAGGACGCAGTGAGCCCGACGCCGGTCGAGGCCCGCGAGGGCTCCTAGTAGCGATTCCTTCGGACGGGCGGCGGGCAGAGGCCGGCGAGGCCGTGGTCGCGGAAGAAGGCCACCGCCTCCGGGTCGCGCCGATCGGCGGAGACGACGTGGGCGCCGAAGCCGGCTCCGCCGCACGCGTACTCGCCGAAGGCGCCGCCCCCGATCGCGACCCGTCCGACCGCCGCCCCGCCCAGGGCCGTGCCGCCGACGGCGAGGCCCCCGGCGGCGACGAGGATGCCCAGAGCGAGGCCGCCGAAGCTCGCGAGGCCGAGCGAAAGGCCGCCGATGCAGATCCCGCCGGTCGCGAGGCCGCCGATCGCCACGACCCCCGTGGCCATGTCGCCGATCGCGATCACGCCCCGCGCGTGGCCCCGCCACTCGCCCTTCTCCAGGTCCGGGCCGATGGCGATCGACACCAGGGGGAAGTCGCCGATCCCGGCCGAGCTGCGGTAGCGCACGCGGCCCGGTCGCCGTCCCCGCAGGACGCGCACCTCGTTCTCGAGCTCCTGGACGCGCTTCTCGAGGTCGGCCTGGCTCGGCACGTCGCGACTCTAGCACGAAGAACGCCGCCCCGGCGGCCGACCGGCGCCCGTGGCGTCGGCGTCAGCGGGCGACGATCGCCCGGGCCTTGGCGAGGGCGCGGCGGAGGCCGTGGTCGGGGCCCAGCGCCTCCACCGCGTCCCACGGCACCCAGCGGATCTCGTGGAGCTCGGCGAGGTCCGGCGCCACGGTCGCGCCGGCCGGGGCCACGACCAGATAGCGGAGGTCGAGGTGCTCGTGCGCGGGCTCTCCCGGGCGGGCGGGGATGTCGTGGACGTCCACGTCGAGGGGGCGGGGCGCCGCCTCGTGGAGGGCGAGACCCGCGATCCCCGTCTCCTCGAGCGCCTCGCGGAGAGCCACCTGCTCGCCCGTCCCCTCGCCGGGATCGCCGTGGCCTCCGGGCTGGAGCCAGCGGTCGAGCTTGCGGTGGTGGAGGAGGAGCACCCGGGCGCCGTCGCCCGAGACCGTGATCGCGCTTCCGGTCAGGTGGCCCTCGCGGATGGCGCGGTCGAAGGGCCTCTCGTGGCGGAGGACGAAGTCGAGGATCCGGTCGCGGTCGCGCGCCTCCTCTGCGTCGGCCGGCGCGTGGCGGCGGAGCGCGTCGGCGAGCGGCGCGCGGGGATCCGGCTCGAGCGGGGGCACGGGAGCGGGATTCTAGTCGATCTGCTAGATTCGCTCGTCACCGATGCCTGCCCCGAGCGACGAGCGAGCGGCCGCCCGCGTGGCGCGCGCCCTCCCCCTCCTCGTGTCCCTCTCCGGGGCCGCGGCCCTCGTCTACGAGTCGCTGTGGATGCGGTCGTTCGGCCTCGTCTTCGGCGGCACCACGCAGTCGGTGGCCATGGTGCTGGCCGTCTTCATGGGCGGGCTCGCCCTCGGGAGTGCTTTGGCCGCCCGCCGGCCGGCCGCTCTCCCGCTGCGGGCCTACGGCCACGTCGAGATGGCCGTCGGCGCGACGGCCCTCCTCACGCTGCCTCTGCTGCGGGCCCTGCCCTGGGCCTACGGCGTGCTCGTGACTCGGACGGGGCTCTCCGGCGCGGCCGAGTCTCTGGGCGTCGCCTTCCTCGCGGCGCTGGTCCTGCTCCCGCCGACGGTCCTCCTCGGTGCGACGGTGCCCCTGGCCGTGGAGTTCCTCACCCGTGCGGGTCAGGACGTCCGCGCCGGCTTCGGCCGCCTCTATCTGCTCAACACCCTCGGCGGCGCGGCCGGCGTGGCCCTCGCGCCGTTCGTCCTCGTCCCCGTCCTGGGCGTCCGGGGGACGCTCGTGGCCGCCGCGGCGACGAGCGTCCTCGTGGGCGGGGTGGCACGGCGCTGGTCGCACGACGTTCCCGGCGCGCCCGGGCGGACCGGCCCGTCCGAGCGGCCGGACCGATCCGAGCCGGACGGGAACGAGACCTCCGCCGCCGACGCCGGGACCAGCACGCAGCTCCCTGCGGCCCTGGGGCCTGCGCTCGCTTTCGTCTCGGGCGCGGCCACGTTCGGCGTCGAGGTCCTCTGGACGCGCTCTTACGCTCTCGTCGTCGGCTCCTCGGTGTATGCCTTCAACCTGATGCTGCTGTCGGTGCTCGTCGGCATCGCCGCGGGCTCGGCCGTCTACGCTCGCGTTCGCCGCGGGATCGCCCGGCCGGCGCGGGCCGTGGGGCTCCTCTTCGCCGCCGCGTTCCTCGCCGTCCTCGCCGGCCAGTGGGCGATCGGCCTCCTGCCGATCGCCTACCTGGCCGCGCTCGGCACGCTACCCGTCTCTTTCGTCGCCCACCAGATGACCGTGTTCGCGCTCTGCCTGGGCACGATGCTGCCCGTCACCGTCGTCCTCGGCCTGACCTTCCCCCTCCTCCTGCACCTCGCCGATCCCGGCGGCGTCGGGGCCCAGGAGGCCTCGGGCCGGCTCTACGCCTGGAACACGGCCGGAGCCATCGCGGGAGCCCTCGCGGCCGACCTCGCCCTCGTGCCGCGGCTGGGCCTCCAACCGCCGTACCTCGCGTTCGCCGGCCTCCTGCTCGCGGGTGGAGCGTGGGCCCTGGCCGCGGCGGCCGGGTGGACGCGGTCGCGTCAGGGCCTCGCGGTCGCCCTCGTCGCCGCGGGTCTCGCTCTCGCCGTCCCCCGCTGGAAGCCCTGGGACCCCGTCCTCGTGACCTCCGGCGTCCACCGCTATGGGCTCGAGTGGGCTCACCGGCTCGACTCGCCGCTCCACCTCGCCGCCTGGCTGCGGGAGCAGCGCACGCTCCTCTTCTACCGCGAAGGGACGGAGGCGGTGATCGCGGTCGCGAGCCCCCGCGAGGGGGGGAGGCGGTTCCTCTCCATCAACGGCAAGACCGACGCCGGCAGCGGGCGAGAGGACGTCGTCCAGCAGAAGTTCCTGGCCCACGTGCCCATGCTCCTCCACCCCGGGCCGCGACACGTGCTCGTGGTGGGCTGGGGCTCCGGCGCGACCGCGGCCGCGACCGCGCTCTATCCCGTGGAGACCCTGGAGTGCGTCGAGATCGAGCCGGTCCAGTGGGCGGCGGCGCCCCTCTTCGACGACCTGAACGGCCGCCTCGGCGGCGACCGGCGCTTCAGCATCGTCTTCCGCGACGCGCGGAACCACATCCTGCGCTCGAGCCGGAGCTACGACGTGATCGTCTCCGAGCCCTCGAACGCCTGGATCTCGGGCGTGTCCAACCTCTTCACGCGGGAGTTCCACGAGGCGGCGCTCTCCCGGCTGGCCAGCGGGGGGATCCTCGCCCAGTGGTTCCACTACTACAGCCTCGACCCCGCCGACGTGAAGGTGGAGATCGCGACGTTCCTGTCCGTCTTCCCACACGTTTCGCTCTGGCTCGCCCCGCCGGTCGGCCCGGCAGACGGCATCAAGAGCCTCGGGGCCGACCTCCTGCTCGTCGGCAGCCGGGAGCCGCAGACGCTCGACTGGGAGAGGCTCGATCACTTCTTCGAGGACCCCGGAGTGGGGGGGGATCTCCGCGCGACCGGAGTCTTCAAGGACGCGGAGACCCTGGCCGCGACCTGGACCATGGGCCGCCCGGAGCTCGAGCGCTGGGTCCGGGACCCTTCATTCGCGGCCGGCGTCCCCCTCAACACCGACGACCGCCCGTACATCGAGTTCGTCGCGCCGCGCCGGAACGTGATGTCGCCGAGCGAGGCCGCCCGCCACGCCACCGCCCAGTACGCCGCCCTGAGCGAGGCGGCGGGAGACGTGAGGTCCGTCCTGCGGCGGGCGCCGTCGGGGGGAGAGGCCGAGGCCCGCCTTCTGGGAACGCTGGCCGATCGCTACGTCGCCGCCGGCCAGCCGGCCCGGGCGCTGCGGGCGCTCGAGGCGGCGGTCGTCGCCGCGCCCGGAGACGCGCGGACGAACGCACGCGCGGGAGCGATGCTCGTCGACCGCGGCGAGCCGGCCGAGGCCGAGAAATACCTGGCCGCCGCCACCCGGCTCGACCCCGGCGACGCGACGAGCTGGGACAGGCTCGGAGGCCTGGCTCTCGACCGCCGCGACTACCCGCGCGCCGAGGAGGCCCACCGCGCTCTCCTGCGTCTTCGTCCGCGCGATGCCGCGGCGTGGCTCCGGCTCGGCGCCATCCTCGCCCGCCAGCAGCGCTGGCGCGAGGCCCGCGAGGCGATCGCGAAAGGCCAGGCGCTCGACCCGAAGACGCCGGTGGACCCGCAGCTCCTCGCGTTCCTCGACCGGCAGGCCGCGTCGAGCGGCGCCCCGACACGCCGCTGACGGGCCGGAAGAAGGCCGGGCGACGTCTCAGGGCGCGCGGCGCTTGAGGCGGAAGCTCACCGTGACCGTCATGATGACCGGCGTCGGCACGCCGTCGAGGAGGGTCGGAGCGTAGACCCACTTCCGCACCGCCTCGAGCGCGGCTTCGTCGAGCATCGGCACGCCCCGGAGGACGGTGGCGTCCACCACCCGCCCCCGGGCGTCGATCGTCGCCTCGATGATCACGATGCCCTGGACGCCGGCCTTCATCGCGATCTCGGGGTAGACGGGCTCCGCGCTCACGACCTTGCGGGGCTCCTTCACGTCGCCGCCGACCCGGACGGCCTTGACCGCCGACGGCGCGGGCGCGTCGGGCAGGCCGCCGACGACGCCACCCACGACCCCTCCGGGAACGCCGCCCTCCACGCCGCCGGCCACTCCGCCCTCGATCCCGCCGAGGTCGAGGCCCTCCTCCGGCTTGACCTCGGACGGCACCGCGATCGGCGCGACGAGGCCGGCCGGGGACGGCCGCGGCTTCGCGACGCGCACCGCGGCGGCCGAGCGGGGAGCGGGAGGGGGTGGCGGCGGGGGCGGCGGAGCCGCCATGGGCTCGGCGAAGAAGGCCCGGACTCCGCCCGCCGGCTCGGGCAGCACGTCGGCGACGAGCAGCGGGACGACCACGATCGCCCCCGCCAAAGCCGCGTGGAGGACGATCGACGTGGGAACGGCGACCCCGCGCCGCGCGCGAGCTCCGGAGTCGGGCGCATCGAGCACGGAGCACCCGAGGCTGAGTGTCGGCTCCGGGCCTGGGGGCCTCGTCGCCGGGGCGGGGTGCTCGCCGGAGCGCCGCCGCCCCTCGCTGCGCGCCTCGTCCAGCAGGCCGCCGAATGCCTGGATTCTCACGAGCATCGCCATGATGCCACCCCACCGCCCTCCTCGCCAGCCGGAAGCGTCGCATCTGTCTTCGCGAAGCGGGGACGGCCTGCGCCCGCGAGGTCCGTCGAGCGAAAGTGCCCCCGCCGTCCTCGGGGGCGGCGTTTCGTGGCACGATCCACGTCGTCCGGCACGCCGCGGAGGGACCGATGAAGGCGCTCGTCCTCGAGGAGTACATGAAGCTGGTCTACGAGGACGTGCCGGAGCCGGAGCCGGCCCCGGACGAGGTCCTGGTGAAGGTCCAGGCCTGCGGGATCTGCGGCAGCGACGTCCACGGCCTCGACGGCACCACGGGCCGGAGGCGGCCGCCGCTCATCATGGGCCACGAGGCGGCGGGAGTGATCGCCGCCACCGGGCCGGCGGTGGCCGGCTGGGCGACCGGCGACCGTGTCACGTTCGACTCGACGATCTACCGCCTCGACGACTGGTACACGCGCCGCGGCCTCCCCAACCTCAGCGAGGGCCGGACGGTCCTCGGCGTCTCGCCGGGCGAGTACCGCCGCCACGGGGCGTTCGCCGAGTACGTCGCGGTGCCGCAGCACATCCTGTACCGCCTGCCCGCGGCGGTGACCTTCGAGCAGGCGGCTCTCGTCGAGCCCCTCGCAGTGGCCGCGCACGCGGTGGGCCTGACCCCGATCGGAGTGGGCGACACCGCGGTGGTCGTCGGGGCGGGCATGATCGGACTGTGCCTCGTCCAGGTCCTGCGCGCGGCCGGTTGCGGGCGCGTCGTCGCCGTGGACGTCGACCCGGACCGCCTCGCCCTCGCCCGCAGGCTGGGAGCCGACGAGGCCCTTGACCCGCGCCGGCACGACGTGCCGCGCGCCGTCGCGGAGGCGACCGAGGGGCGGGGGGCGGAGGCGGCGTTCGAGGCAGTCGGGATCGCGTCGGCGGTGGAGAGCGCGATCGCGCTGGTGCGCCGGGGAGGGACGGTGACCCTCGTCGGCAACGTCGCCCCGTCGGTCGAGCTGCCCCTCCAGGCGGTCGTCACCCGCCAGCTGCGGCTCCAGGGCAGCTGCGCGGTCGCCGGCGAGTACCCGTCCGCCCTGCGCCTGATCGAGCGCGGGACCGTGAACGTGGACGCGGTCCTCTCGGCGGTCGCTCCGCTCTCCGAGGGTGCTTCGTGGTTCGACCGCCTCTATCGGAAGGAGCCGGGCCTCATGAAGGTGATCCTGAAGCCGTAGGGAGTCGGACGGTGGAGAAGCTGAAGACGGCGGTCATCGGGTACGGCAAGGTCGCCCACATCCACGCCGAGGCCCTGCAGGAGATCCCGGAGTCGGAGTTCGCGGCGGTGTGCGGCCGAGACCCGGCTCGCGCCCTGGCTTTCGGAGAGCAGTACCGTGTGCGGCCGTTCACCGACGTCGCGGAGATGGTGGCCGCGGGGGTGCAGGCCGTCGTGGTGGCGACGCCGCACCCCGCCCACGCGTCGGTGACGACGGCCGCCCTCCGGGCGGGCGCCCACGCGATCGTCGAGAAGCCCCTCGCCTCCTCCCTCGCGGACTGCGACGCGATGATCGCCGCCGCGCGCGCGTCGGGGAGGAAGCTGGCCACGATCAGCCAGCGACGGCTCTACGCGCCGACCCGCCGGGTCCGGGACGCGATCGACGCCGGGAAGCTGGGCCGGCCCGTCCTCGGCACGGCCACCCTGCTCGGCTGGCGGGACGAGGCCTACTACCGCAGCGACCCCTGGCGGGGCCGCTGGGACGGCGAGGGCGGCGGCGTGCTCGTCAACCAGGCGCCGCACCCGATCGACCTCCTGCAGTGGTTCATGGGGGACGCTGACGAGCTCTTCGGGGCGTGGGCGAACCTCAACCACCCGACGATCGAGGTCGAGGACACCTCGATCGCGGTGATCCGGTTCCGGAGCGGCGCCCTCGGCAACGTCCTCGTGAGCAACTCGCAGAGCCCGGCCCTCTTCGGGCGGGTCTGGGTCCACGGCTCGAACGGGGCGACGGTGGGCGTGCAGACGGACGGCGGAGCGATGTTCGTCGCGGGCCTGTCGAAGATCGAGGAGCCGCCCGTCAACGACGTGTGGAAGGTGCCGGGCGAGGAGGAGCTCCTCCCGCGCTGGCAGGCGGAGGACGCGTCCTTCTTCCGGACGATCGACGCGACGCGGCACTACCACCGCCTGCAGATCCAGGACTTCCTCCAGGCGATCCTGCACGGCCGGGAGCCGCTCGTCTCCGGGGAGGAGGGCCGGAAGACGGTGGAGATCTTCACGGCCATCTACCGCTCGCAGCGTGACCGGCGGCCGGTGAGGTTCCCGCTCACGCCGGAGACGGGGCGGAGCGACGAGGACGGGAGGAGGCCCGTCGCGCCAAGCCATTGACGCGTCCCGGGTTGGTTGCTAGCCTCCCAGCCGTGCAACCCCGCCCGGCGGGGTTTCGTAGTTTCTCGATGGTACGGGCGCGGGCCGGCCCGGTCGCCCGGGAGGAGAAAGCCGCCATGTTCAGCCGCATCGCGAACCTCTTCAGGGGGTTCCTGAGCCTCTTCATCTCCGGCCTCGAACGGCAGAACCCCAAGGCCCTGATCGAGGCCGAGAAGGAGAACCTGCGCAAGCAGATCGCGCGGTTCAACGAGAACCTGGCCAACCACGCCGGCTTCTGCGAGCGGCTGCTGCGGCAGGTGAAGAACCTCGAGGGCCAGGAGCGCGACCTCGCCGCCAAGGCCGCGGCCAACCTGAAGGTCGGCAACCGCAACGCGGCCGGGCAGTACGCGCTCCAGCTCAAGACCGTCAAGGAGCAGCTCGAGGAGAACCGGAAGCAGCTCGAGGCCGCGGAGGCGACCTACAAGAAGCTCGTCCAGTCCCGCGACGTCGCCGTGCGCGACGCCCAGGACAAGATCGAGAAGCTGAAGCGGATGATCACCGAGACGGAGATGCTCGAGGCCCAGGCCGAGCTGCAGGAGATGGCGACGGGCATGGTCTCCTCGATCGGCGGCTCGGGGGACACGCTCAACCGCGTCGAGGAGTACCTGAGCGAGCGGCGAGACAAGGCGGCCGGCCGCGCGCGGGTCGCCGCCTCCTCGATCGACACGAGCAAGGTCGAGCTGATGGAGGCGGAGCAGCAGGCCCTCGCCGACGCCGCACTCAACGAGTTCGCGGCCGCCTACGGCATCGAGGCCCCGCCGCCCGCCGCGAAGGCCGCCGAGGCCGCGGCGGCCGCGCCGCCGCCCGCGGCCAAGGAGATGGGGCCGGAGAAGCAGGGTTGATCGGAGCCCCGCGGCCCGGGGCCTGAGAGGAGAACGAGGAGAAGAAGATGGAAGAGCAGCCGAAGGTCGGCCCGACCGCGCTCGGGAAGCTGGTCCTGTTCCTCTTCGTGCTGGCGTGCATCGGCGGCGCCGCCTACTACTTCCGGGACCTCCTCGCCCCCGGCGGCCGGGGCGGCGGCAAGCAGGTGAACCTCGACGAGTTCAAGAAGGTCGAGGCCCCCGACACCAAGGGCGTGACCACGGTCAGCGAGTACAAGTACGTCCCCGGAGAGAAGCTGCCCCCGGTGAAGGGCGTCTCCGCGTACAAGTGGGACGCGCAGCAGAAGACGGTGAGCTTCCCGATCAACGTCTGGATCGGGTGGCTGCCCATCGTCGCCGCCAACCACGGCTTCGCCCCCAGCGCGGAGAGCGTCTTCGCGAAGAAGCACGGTTTCAAGGTGAACCTCAAGCTCATCGACGACCCGGTGGTCGCGCGCGACGCCTTCGCGGCCGGCGACAGCCACGTGCTCTGGGGCACGCTCGACATGATGGTGCTCTTCGCCCCCGACCTCATGAAGGACTCGCGGAGCGCCCCCCGCATCCTGCAGCAGATCGACTGGTCCTCGGGCGGGGACGGCATCGTCGTGCGGGGGAACATCCACAGCGTGGCCGACCTCAAGGGCAAGACGGTCGTCTACGCCCAGAACTCGCCCTCCCAGTACTTCGTCAACAACCTGCTCCTGAACGCGGGCATCCAGCCGTCGCAGGTGAAGCACAAGTTCACCGCCACCGCCTTCGAGGCCGCGGCCGCGTTCGTGGCCGACAAGTCGATCGACGGCTGCGTCTCCTGGGCGCCCGACATCTACAACATCCCGGACAAGGTGAAGGGCACCCGCGTCCTCACCACCACCGCGGAAGCCAACAAGCTGATCGCCGACGTGTGGGCGGTGCGGGCCGACTTCGCCAAGGACCATCCCGAGATCGTGAAGGGCCTCGTCGCCGGCATCTTCGAGGGCATGGACCAGCTGAAGGACTCGACCTTCCGCGAGAAGGCGTACCAGTGGATGGCCGAGGGCTACGGCATGCAGGCCGACCAGGTGCGGGCGATGGCGAACGACGCCCACTCCACGAACTTCGGCGAGAACAAGGCTTTCTTCCTGAACGCGAACGACCCCGCCAACTTCGAGCGGACGTGGAAGAACGTCACCTACGTGTACCGAGAGCTGGGCCTCGTCGACACCCCGACCCGATTCGACGAGGTGATGGACTTCACGGTCGTCCAGGACCTCGACAAGGCCGGCACCTTCGCGGGCCAGAAGGACGAGAGCCGCACCTCCTTCGCCCCCACGAGCTACAAGAAGGTCTCCGCCGAGTCGCCGATCCTCACCCAGACGATCCGGATCAACTTCTACCCGAACTCGGCGAACGTCTTCGAGCCCCAGCACGACGAGAACGGGAAGGTGATCGCCAACACCCTCTACGACCCGAGCGTCTCCGCCACCCTGGAGAAGGTGGCCCGCCTCGTCGGCCAGTACGAGCGGGCGGTGGTGGCCGTCGTCGGCCACACCGACTCCTCGATGAAGGGGAAGGGCACCCGCTACGAGGACGTGAAGCAGCTCTCGACCGACCGCGCCGACGCGGTGAAGCAGGCGCTCGTGAAGAAGTACAACTTCGACCCGAACAAGTTCACGGTCGAGGGCAAGGGCTGGGACGAGCCGGCCAACCCCGACGACCCCACGAACCAGGCGCTCAACCGGCGGGTGGAGATCTCGGTCTACCCTCCGGAATCGAAGTGACGACGGCCGCCGCCGGCGGCTCTCCGCCCCCCCAGCGGGAGCCGCCGTCGCTCTCCCCCGAGGCGGGCCTGCTGCGCATACGGGAGCCCCTCCCCGCGTGGCAGACCTGGCTGCTGGGCATCGTCCCCGTCGGGATCGTGCTCGTGGTCTGGTTCGGGGCCACGCTCGGCGACGCGGAGGCGCGGCTCATCTCGCCGACGATCCTCCCCTCTCCGGCCGAGGTGGTGGCCTCACTCCCCCAGCTCTGGTTCGAGCGGGAGCTGACCCGGAACCTCGGGGTGTCCTTCCTGCGCGTGGTCGAGGGCTTCGCCCTGGCGGTCGCGGTCTCGTTCCCGCTCGGCGTCTTCATGGGCGCCTTCACCAAGGTGAAGTCGGCCTTCACGCCCCTCACCGTGTTCGGCGCCTACCTGCCCATCCCGACCCTCGTCCCCCTCACGCTTTCGCTCTTCGGCACCGGGGAGATGCAGAAGGTGATGTTCCTCGCCCTCGCCTTCTCCATCTACCTCGTGCCCCTCTTCGTGGCCGCGGTGGACGCGGTGGACGACACCTACCTGAAGACCGCCTACACCCTGGGCGCGAGCAAGGGCCAGACGGTGGGCCGGGTGCTGCTGCCCATCTCCTGGCCCGACATCTACCAGGCCATGCGCCTCGGCTTCGGCGTGGGCTGGAGCTACATCCTCCTCGCGGAGATGGTCGACATGGGGCGCGGGCTGGGGGGCATCATCCTCAGCTCGCAGCGCCGCGGGCCGCGCGAGCACATCTACCTCGTCCTCGCCTTCATCGTGCTCGTGGCCTTCCTGACCGACCGGGTCTGGGCGGCGGTGGGCCGGTGGCTCTTCCCCTACCGGGAGGAGAAGCGATGAGCGACCTCCTCCCGGTCATCGAGTTCAGGAACGTCACCAAGACCTTCAACCCCGGCGAGCCCACCCAGTTCACGGCCCTCAAGGACGTGAGCTTCCGGATCGACGACATCCCCGACTACGGGGAGTTCATCGCGATCATCGGCCCCTCCGGCTGCGGCAAGTCGACGATCCTCAACCTCATCCAGGGCTTCTCCGACGTGTACCCGCCGACGACGGGAGAGGTCCTCGTGCGCGGCCGCAGGGTGAACGGCCCCGGGCGCGACCGCGGGATGATCTTCCAGAAGTACAGCTCGTTCCCGCACCGCACCGTGATGGAGAACGTGACCTTCGGCCTCGAGCTGAACCAGGACGAGCTGAAGCTCTCCCGCTCCGAGCGGGAGGGGCGCGCCCACGAGTGGGTCCGGAAGGTCGGGCTCGGCGGCCACGAGCGGAAGTACCCCCACCAGCTCTCCGGCGGCCAGCAGCAGCGAGTGGCGATCGCCCGCTCGCTCGTCCTCAAGCCGCACATCATCCTCATGGACGAGCCCTTCTCCGCCCTCGACGAGCCCACGCGGAACGACATGCAGCGGCTCATCATGGAGCTGTGGCGCGAGGTCGAGGCCACGGTCATGATCGTCACCCACTCGATCGCGGAGGCGGTTTACCTCGGCGACCGGGTGTGGGTGATGGCCGCCGGCCCGGGCCGGATCGCCCGCGAGTTCAAGGAGACGATCCCGAAGACGCGCGACGTCGACCCGGTGGTGGTGCAGGAGAGCGCGCCCTTCAAGGAGGCGGTGGCGGAGGTCGTCAAGGTCTTCCGCGAGGTGGAGGGCCGGCGGTGAGACGGAGCTAGCGAATGGCGGGCGAGCCGCTGTCCTACTGGCAGTACCTGAAGGCCGCGTTCTGGCGCCCGATCCGCTCGCGGATCCTGGGCGCGATGCCCCTCACCCAGATGCTGCTCGTCGCGTTCGGCCTCGCCGGCTTCTTCAACCCCGGCTTCTGGCTCCTCGGCGTCGCCGCCGTCGTGGCCTTCGTCGGCGGCCGCTCGGCGAGCGAGCGCTTCCAGAAGCTCGTCGAGGCGGAGCGCCTCGTCGCGCGCCAGGGGACGGCCGAGGACCGGATGAAGGGCCTCTACGAGAGGCTCGAGCCCGCCTCGCAGGCCCGCTACCGCGCGCTCGTGGTCGTCTGCCGCGAGATCCTCGGCCTCGGGGTGGGGGCGGGCGACAGCGGCCTCACCGACTTCCGGGCCGGGAACCTGAACCAGATGCTCTCGCTCTTCCTGCGCCTCCTCGGTTCGCGGGAGGCGATCGCCGACACCCTGGCCCGGGTGGACCGGCGGCAGATCGAGGCCGGGGCCGCGGGCCTGAAGGCGCGGCTGCAGTCGGCGGGCGACCCCGACAGCGCCCTCGCCCGCTCGCTCAAGGCCACCCTCGAGATCCAGGAGAAGCGCCTCGCCAACCTGGAGACGGCCGCCAACAACCTGGCCGTCGTGGACGCCGAGCTCGAGCGGATCGAGCAGCAGGTCCGCCTCGTGCGCGAGGAGAGCGCGGTCAGCCGCTCGCCGGAGGCGATCTCCGCGCGCCTCGACGCCGTCTCCCGGACCCTCGGCGAGACCTCGCAGTTCCTGGACCAGCACGCGGAGATCTTCGCCGACATGTCGGCGGCCGACCTCGACACGGGCTCGGTCCCCCCCCTGCCCGCCGAGCCGGAGGAGGAGGCGGCCGCTTCCCCCCGCCCGCCGCGGCCCCGGGTGGGGCAGAGGCAGAGATGACGGCTCGGGGGCAACGCGTTCTGCCGGTCCCCTGCCGAGGAGAGCGACATGGCTGAGTCCGCTGGCCTGCCACCGTGGGCGGAGGAGATGCGCCAGGTCTTCAAGGCCGGGGCGACCAGCCAGTTCGTGCTCCACGGCAACGTCTTCGACCTCGTGCCGGCGTCCGACGGCAAGGGGGGGACCTCTTGGGTCTCCCTCACCGACTTCCTCGCCGGGACGATGTTCCAGCCCTTCGACGTCGTGATCCGATACGACCGCGGCCGCGGCGTGCGGGTCGAGCCTCCCGATCCCCAGCGCGCGGACGCGTACAAGGGCGTCGAGGAGGTCTTCCGCTTCCTGAAGGGGGTCGACGCGTTCCGCGGAGCGCCGGGGGCGTTCGACGCGGTTGCGGAGAAGCAGGACCGCCTCGACCTCCGGGAGCAGCTCCCGCGCGACCCAAAGCGGGCCCTCGAGATCGTCGACCGCATCCTGGCCTTCGCCCGCCGGCGGACGAAGGTCCAGGACGGCAAGGTGGTGGCGAGCCCGCTCAAGGTGGCCGTCGTGCTCGACTACGCGCACTTCATCGTCCCCCAGGGCGATCCCCTCTACCTGGCCGACCTCAGCCAGACCCTCATCCAGATCCAGGACTGGGCGGCGAACCCCGACGTCACCGCCTCCTTCGTGGCCACGGTCCTCATCACCGAGAACCTCGCCGACCTCAACCGCGAGCTCGCGGAGAGCCCGTACAGCGCGAAGATCCGGATCGTCCTGCCCACTCGGGAAGAGATCCACGCCTTCGTGGCCGACCTCGTGCGCGAGACGGCGGAGTTCGACAAGGTCTCCGAGGTCTCGCGCGAGGTGCTGGCCGACAAGCTGGTGGGCCTTTCCCGGGTCGCCGTTCGCACGCTCGTCTGGCGGGCGCTCAAGGGCGGGGAGAAGATCACCGACGCCTACCTCACCCGGATGAAGAAGGAGCTCATCGAGAAGGAGGCGGCAGGACGGCTGGAGTTCCTCGAGTCCGCGCGGAGCCTCGACGACGTGGCCGGCCACGACGAGGCGAAGGCCTGGATGCGGGAGGACGCGATCCTCCTGAAGCGCGGGCACACGATGGCGATCCCGATGGGCTACCTCCTCACCGGCCGCATCGGGACGGGCAAGACCTACCTCGTCGAGTGCCTGGCCGGGGAGATCGGCATACCCTGCGTCGAGCTCAAGAACTTCCGCGACAAGTGGGTGGGGGCGACGGAAGGGAACCTCGAGAAGGTCTTCTCCATCCTCCACGCGCTCGGGCAGGTGATCGTCTTCGTCGACGAGGCCGACCAGATGACGGGCAAGAGGGGCGGAGGAGACGGCGACTCCGGCCTCTCCGGCCGCATCTACGGCATGCTGGCCAAGGAGATGTCGGACACGAGGAACCGGGGCCGGATCATCTGGATCTTCGCCACGTCGCGGCCCGACCTCGTCGAGGTGGACCTGAAGCGCCAGGGCCGCCTCGACGTCCACATCCCGCTCTTCCCGCCCGGGGACCTGCCGGGCCGGGCCGGGCTCTTCGCGGCGATGGCGAGGAAGCTGCGCCTGCCGATCAAGCCCGAGGAGCTGCCGGCGCTGCCCGACAACGACCAGATCGGCGGCAACGAGATGGAGGGCATCCTCGTGCGGGCCCTGCGCGAGTACGAGACCGCGAAGGACGCCGAGGAGCGCGGGCAGGGGAAGGCGGTGCCCCTCGCCGACTGCGTCCGACGGGCGATCGACGGGTTCCGACCCTCGGCCCACGTGGAGCGGCTCGAGCTCATGGACCTGCTCGCGGTGAAGGAGTGCACCGACAACCGCTTCCTGCCCGAGCGATTCGCGAAGAGGAGCCTCGCGCAGGTCAACGCCCGCATCGAGGAGCTCAGGAAGGCGATCGGGGACTAGCCGACGGAGGGCCGCGAAGGGGAGAGAAGCACATGGGGCGACGCGCTGCCTTTGGCCTCTTGGGTCTGATGGCCGTCTCGGCGGGCGCCGGGGCGCAGACCCTGCCTGCGTCCGAGACGTTCGCCGCGGCCCGTGCCCAGCTGGCCTCCGGCCACGTCGCCGAGGCGGCCGGCCTCTTCCATCGGGCCCTGGCCGACGAGGGCATGGGCCGGTTCACCCTTCGCCTCGCCGTCTACTGCGAGCCCGCCAACGTCGAGCGCAGCGTCCGCGCGTCGGGAAGCCCGCCCGAGCTCTTCGTTCTCCGGAGACCGCTCGGCGACCGGGCGTGCCTGGCGCTCTACTGGGGACTCTTCGCGTCGCCGGCCGCGGCGAAAGCGGCCCGGAGCTCGGTCCCGGCGTCCCTGCGCGCGTCGGGGCAGTCGCCGATGGCCGTGTCCGCGATCCTACCCGCCGGCGAGCCGCCCGCGCGGGTGGCCGCCGCGCCCGCGCCGGCGGTCGAGGCCGAGACCCGCCCCCCGGACGCCGTCGTCCGACCGCGAGCGCCGGCCGTCCCCGCTCCCAGGACCGCCGAGCCTGCGGCCGCACCTGCGCCTTCGGCCGCCGCAGTCGGACCTCCCGTGGCGCCCGCGCCTCCGCCCGCCGCGCGGCCGAGCCCCGTCCCCCCGAGCGCGGCGGCGACGGCGGTGCGCGTCCCGGCGGTCGAGGTCGAGGCGGGCTATTCCGCCCTGTGGGACGACACCCTGCCTCACGGCGGGGGAAGCGGCGCCTTCGAGGTCGGCGGGATCCTCTCCGGCTGCGCGAACCTCACCCGCGGCCTGGGGATCGTGGGCGAGGCCAGCGCCCACTACGACTCGGGGACGACGCTCGACGCCCTGGGGGCGCCCGTCACGCTGGACCGCGACGTCCTCGGCGTCCACGCCGGTCTCCGCTACACGCACCGGACCGGGGGCTTCGCGCTGCCCTACGTCCAGGCCCTCGCGGGGTGGACGCGGTCCGGGATCAAGCTTGCCGGCCAGCGCGCGGTCGAGGACGACTTCTCGTTCCAGCCGGGAGCCGGCCTGCAGCTCCGGCTGTCGTCGAGCGTCGGGATCCTGCTCGGGGCCGACTATCGCCTGGTCACGGCGCACCCGAGCCGCAACGAGGTCCGCCTCCATGCGGGCTTCGTGTTCGGAATCGGGGACCGCTAGAGAGCCGACGGTCGCGAGGTGGCGCCGCCTACGCGGCGACCGGCGCGGGCTGCGGCTCCACCTGGGGCCGGATGCGGTACCTCTCCGCGTTCTTCGGCAGCAGCTGGATGTCGGTGGCCAGGCCCAGCGCGGCCAGGGCGCGGATGACGAGCCACGTCATGTCGAGCTCCCACCCGAAGCCGTGGCGGGCGGAGCGCTGGAACGCGTGGTGGGTGTTGTGCCACCCCTCGCCCCAGGCCACGAGGCCGACCCACCACAGGTTCCGCGAGCCCTCCTTCGTCTCCCAGGTGCGGTAGCCCCAGGTGTGGGCGGCGGAGTTCACGAACCACGTGCCGTTGAGGGTGAGGACCAGGCGGACGAAGACGCCCCAGACGACGAGCGACCACCCGCCCAAGGCATAGAGGGCGAGGCCGAGGACCACGTTCGGCACCCAGTGGATCCGGTTCAGGACCCGATGCACGGGGTCGGCCACGAGCTCGGGAGCCCACCGGCGCTCGAGCTCCCGGTAGTCCTGGCCGAGCGCGCAGAGCACCCAGCCGACGTGGCTCCACAGGAAGCCGTCCTTCGGCGAATGCATGTCCTCGCCCGGCTGGTCGGACTTGGCGTGGTGGACGCGGTGCATGGCCACCCACGAGATCTCTCCGCCCTCGCTCGCCAGGAGCCCGATGAGCGTGCCGAGGTACTCGAGGGCCTTCGGGAGCCGCAGGCCGCGGTGGGTGAGGAGGCGATGGTAGGTGAGGCAGATCCCGATGGAGCCGGAGAGCCACCAGAGGAAGAGGGCGACGCCGAGGCCGGTCCAGGTGAACGTCCAGGGGGCGAGGAGGGCGCCCGCGTGCAGGGCGCCGAACCAGCCCACGTTCACCCAGTCGAGACGCTTGCCGTTCCAGGTCAGGGTCACCGCCACCTCCACGCGGCACCGAGAAGGGCCGCGTCAGGAGGAAAGGCTAGCAGACGACCCTGAGGGAGAGTGTCAGAGTTCCGTCAAACGAGCGACGTGCCGCCCGTGGCCGGGCGGCTCTCCGAGCTCGCTCCTGGGGAGGCTCAGGCCGGCCGGGCCGCCGGGCTCAGGGCCTTGAGCGCCAGCCAGACGATCCCTCCCAGCAGAAGGAGAGGGGCGAGCGGCAAGAGGACGAAGACGACGAGCATGGCGAGGAGACCGAAGATCAGCCCGAACCCTCCCGCGACCACGCCGAAGAGGCCCCCGATCAGGCCCAGGACCGCCTTGAAGAGCCCGCCCACGATCCGCAAAGGCAGCAGGATCAGGGCGAACAAGACCTTGAACGCAACCCCCAGGATCAGGAACGGCACCACCGCGAGCGCCAGCAGCGCGAACAGGGCTCCCATCGCATCCCGCCTTTCACCTTCCTTTACGCCTGGGTGGCTGGCGGGGTTCCCCGTCGCTGGCCGCCGTTCGGCTCGAGGTCGCGGCCGGCGAGCGTTTTGAGGAGGTTCTGCGAAAGGCCAGGCCTGGGTCGCCCGGGCCGGGCCGTGGCAGAATGGTCGGCCCGCGCGGCGCGGCGGGACCTTGACCTCGGCCAGGAGACGAGGAGAAGCGATGCCCCAGTTCATCTTCACCATGAAGGACCTCCGCAAGGTCACCCCCCAGGGCAAGGAGATCCTCCGGGGGATCTGGCTCTCGTTCTACGGGGATGCGAAGATCGGCGTCCTCGGAGCGAACGGGGCCGGCAAGTCGACCCTCCTCCGGATCATGGCCGGGGTGGACCGGGACTTCGCGGGAGAGGCCTACCCGGCCGATGGCACCCGAATCGGCTTCCTGCCCCAGGAGCCGCAGCTCGACCCGGCGAAGAGCGTCCGGGAGCACGTCGAGGAGGCGGTGGCCGGGAAGCGGAAGATCCTCGAGCGGTACGAGGCGATCTCGGCCAACTACACGGACGAGACCGCCGACGAGTTCGCGCGGCTCCAGGACCAGATCGACGCCCAGAACCTGTGGGACCTCGACCAGCAGGTCGCGCTCGCGATGGACGCGCTGCGGCTGCCCCCGGGCGACGCCGACGTCACGACGCTCTCGGGCGGGGAGAGGCGCCGGGTCGCCCTCTGCCGCCTCCTGCTCCAGCCGGCCGACATGCTCCTCCTCGACGAGCCCACGAACCACCTCGACGCCGAGTCCGTGGCCTGGCTCGAGCGGTTCCTCAAGGACTTCAAGGGCTGCGTCGTCGCCATCACGCACGACCGCTACTTCCTCGACAACGTGGCGGGCTGGATCCTCGAGCTCGACCGCGGGGCGGGCATCCCCTGGCTGGGCAACTACTCCTCCTGGCTCGAGCAGAAGGACGAGCGCCTCACCCAGGAGGAGAAGGAAGCCTCGGCGCGGCGACGGACGCTGGAGCGCGAGCTGGAGTGGATCCGGATGGCCCCTCGCGCGCGGCAGGCCAAGGGCAAGGCCCGCATCAGCCGGTACGAGGAGCTGCTGGCCGAGGAGCAGGCGGCGGAGAAGCGGGACGACAAGCGCGAGATCTCGATACCGCCGGGGCCCCGCCTCGGGGACGTGGTGATCGAGGCGAAGGGCCTCCGCAAAGGCTACGGCGACAACCTCCTGATGGACGACGTGAGCTTCATGCTGCCCCGCGGCGGAATCGTGGGCGTGATCGGGGCGAACGGGGCGGGGAAGACGACGCTGTTCCGGATGATCCTCGGCCAGGAGAAGCCGGACGCCGGGGACCTGAAGATCGGCGAGACGGTCCGCCTCTCCTACGTCGACCAGAGCCGGGACGGCCTCGTCGGCGAGCGCACGGCCTGGGAGGAGATCTCGGACGGAGGCAAGGACCTGGTGATGGTGGGCCGGCGGGAGACGAACTCGCGCGCCTACGCCGCGTCCTTCGGCTTTCGCGGCCCCGATCAGCAGAAGAAGGTGAAGGACCTCTCGGGAGGGGAGAGGAACCGCCTCCACCTCGCCACCCTGCTGAAGAGCGGCGGCAACCTCCTCCTCCTCGACGAGCCCACGAACGACCTCGACGTGGACACGCTCCGCGCCCTCGAGGAGGCCCTCGTCTCCTTCGCCGGCTGCGCGGTCGTGATCAGCCACGACCGGTGGTTCCTCGACCGCATCGCCACCCACATGCTGGCGTTCGAGGGAGACAGCCAGGTGGTGTGGTTCGAGGGCAACTACCAGGACTACGAGGCCGACCGCAAGCGGCGCCTCGGCGTCGAGGCCGACCAGCCCCATCGCATCAAGTACCGCAAGCTGACCCGCTCCTGAGCCGTCCGTCCCGAGGGGCCCGTGGCCCCGAGGGACATCTGGGATCGCAACCCCGAGGTAGCATCCGTCGGCTCGTCTTTCCGGGCCGTACCCTGCGAGGTGCCCATGACTCCGCGTGCACTCTTCCCGACCGTAGCCGCCGTCCTTCTCGCGGCGTCCCTGGCCGCCGCCCCGGTCGCTCCTCCGCCACTCGCGCGCGACGTGTCCTTCGACGACGGATGGCGGTTCCACCTGGGCGACGCGCCGGGCGCCGACCAGGCCGCCTTCGACGACTCGTCCTGGCGGACCGTCGACCTGCCGCACGACTGGAGCATCGAGAACCTGCCGTCGCCCGACGGCGTGAAGCGCTCCGGGCCGTTCGACCGGGAGCTCTCGGCGGGCAAGGTCGCGACGGGCTGGGTCGTGGGAGGCACCGGCTGGTACCGGAAGCGCTTCCGGCTCCCGGCCCTCGGGGACCGCCGGGTCGAAGTGCGCTTCGACGGCGTGTACATGGACGCCGAGGTCTGGCTGAACGGGCGGCTCCTCGGCCGCCAACCTTACGGCTACAGCACCTTCGCTTTCGACCTCACGCCGCACGCCGCCCCGGGCGAGAACGTGCTGGCCGTGCGCGTGAGGAACGAAGGCCAGAACAGCCGCTGGTACTCCGGCTCCGGCCTCTACCGGCACGTGTGGCTCACCACCACCGGCCCGCTGCGGGTGCCCCTCTGGGGCGTCGTCGTGACGACGCCCGAGGCCTCGGCCGCGAGCGCCGCCGTGAACGTCGCGGTCGAGGTCGAGAACCACGGCGAGGCGGCGGCCGGGACGCGCGTGCGGGTGCGTCTCCTCGGGCCGGCCGGCCAGGCGGTCGGCGAGGGCGAGACGGCGAGCGCCGTCCCCGCCCGCGGCGCCGCCGCGGCGGCGGTGAAGGTGGGCGTCCGGGCGCCCGCGCTCTGGAGCCCGTCGACGCCCGTCCTCTACCGGGCCGTCGTCGAGGTGGCGGCGGGCGGCGACGTCGTCGACCGCCTCGAGCAGCCGTTCGGCATCCGGAGGATCGAGATCGACGCCGAGCGGGGCCTGCGGGTGAACGGCGTCCCGCACGAGATGAAGGGCGCGTGCCTCCACCACGACGACGGCCCCCTCGGCGCGGCCGCGATCGACCGGGCGGAGGAGCGTCGGGTCGAGACCCTGAAGGCGGCCGGCTTCGACGCCGTCCGTACCTCCCACAACCCGCCGTCGCCGGCCTTCCTCGACGCGGCCGACCGGCTCGGCCTGCTCGTGATCGACGAGGCCTTCGACATGTGGGAGCGGGAGAAGAACCCGCAGGACTACCACCGGTTCTTCGGGGACTGGTGGGCGAAGGACCTCGCGGCGATGGTGCGCCGGGACCGCAACCACCCGAGCGTCGTCCTCTGGAGCATCGGAAACGAGATCAACGAGCGGGCCGACGCCCCCGGCCTCGAGATCGCGAGACGGCTCGTGGCCGGGGTCAGGAAGGACGACCCCACCCGCGGCGTGACCGAGGCCATCTGCAGCTTCTGGGACCACAAGGACCGCGCGTGGACCGACACCGACCCCGCCTTCGCCCTCCTCGACGTGGGCGGCTACAACTACCAGTGGAAGGAGTACGAGAAGGACCACGCGCGCGCCCCGTCCCGGGTGATGGCGGGCACGGAGTCCTTCCCGCTCGAGGCCTTCGAGAGCTGGGACGCGGTCGTCCGGCTGCCGTACGTCATCGGCGACTTCGTGTGGACGGGTTGGGACTACCTGGGCGAGTCGGGCCTCGGCCGGGCCTTCGTCGAGGGCGAGGACCCGGGGGAGTTCGAGGCGCCCTGGCCGTGGCACATCGCGGGCAGCGGCGACATCGACATCCTCGGCGACCGCAAGCCCCAGTCCTACTACCGAGAGGCCCTGTGGCGGCCCGGCGTGCTGGCGGTCGCGGTGCACCGGCCGATGCCCGAGGGGAAGAAGGAGAAGGTCATGCTCTGGGGCTGGCCGCTCGTCGAGAGCCACTGGACCTGGCCCGGGCAGGAGGGACGGCCGCTCCAGGTCGCCGTGTACTCGTCGTGCGAGAGGGTGGCGCTCTCGCTGAACGGGAAGAGCCTCGGGGAGAAGCCGACGACCTGGTCCGATCGGCGGAAGGCCTCGTTCGACGTCGTGTACGCTCCGGGCACGCTCGAAGCCGCCTGCACCGGGAAAGGCGACCCGGCGACGAAGGTCGCGCTCACGACGGCCGGCCCGGCGGCGGGCCTGCGGCTCGGGGCCGACCGCGCCCTGATCCGCGCCAGCCGGAACGACCTCTCGTACGTGCGCATCGAGGTCGTCGACGACAAGGGCACCGTCGTGCCGGGCGCGCGGCCGGAGATCCGTGCCCGGGTCGAAGGCCCCGGCGAGCTGGCGGCGCTCGCGAGCGCCGACCCCAACGACATCACCGGCTACCGCGGGCCGCGGTGCCGGCCGTACCAGGGCGTAGCGCAGGCCATCGTGCGGCCGACCGGCGCGGGCGCGCTCGAGCTCGTGGCCGAGGCCGACGGCCTCGCGCCGGCTCGGCTCACGATCCGGGCGCGGTAGTCTCTCGCCTGCCGGTGCGCGCGGTCGTCTCGTGCACGTGGTCGACGACCGCCCGCACCGCCTCGACCGGCGTGCCGGGCAGGATGCCGTGGCCCAGGTTGAAGACGTGGCCGGGCCGTCCGCCCGCCCGGCGCAGGACGTCGTCGACGCGGGCCCGCAGCCGGTCAGGGGGCGCAAAGAGGAGCGTCGGGTCGAGATTGCCCTGGACCGCGACGCCGTCCCCGGCGCGTCGCCAGCCCTCGTCGAGCGGCGTCCTCCAGTCGACGCCGATCACCGTCCCTCCGGCCTCACGCTGGGCGGCGAGGAGGTGGCCGGTCCCCGTCCCGAAGTGGATCTTGGGGACATCGAGGTCGGCGAGGCCGTCGAAGATCCGCCGGACGTGGGGGAGGACGAGCTGCCGGTAGTCGGCCTCGTCGAGGGCCCCGACCCAGGAGTCGAAGAGCTGGAGCGCCTGCGCCCCGGCCTCGACCTGCGCGCGCAGGTAGTCGGCGACGATGTCGGCCAGGAGCCCGGCCAGGCGGTGCCACGTCCCGGGGTCGCCGTACATCAGGGCCTTCGTCCGCGCGAAGTGGCTGGAGTGGCCGCCTTCGATCGCGTAGGAGGCGAGGGTGAACGGCGCGCCGGCGAAGCCGATGAGGGGGACGGCCAGCTCGCGGCGCAGGAGGCGCACGGCCTCCAGCACCATGCCCAGATCCTCGCGCGGCTCGAAGCGGCGCAGGACGGCGACGTCGTCCGCCGAGCGAACGGGCGTCGCGACGACCGGCCCTTCGCCGGCCTGGAAGTCGAAGGGAAGGCCCATCGGGGCGAGCGGGAGCAGGAGGTCCGAGAAGAGGATGGCGGCGTCGAAGCCGAAGGCGCGGATCGGCTGCAGAGTCACCTCCACGGCGAGCTCCGGGGTGCGGCAGAGCTCGAGGAGCGTGTGCTTCTCCCGGAGCGCCCGGTACTCCGCCATGTAGCGCCCCGCCTGCCGCATGAACCAGACCGGCGTCCGATCGACCGGCTCGCGCCGGCAGGCTCTCAGGAAGCGGTCGTTCACGAGGACAGCTTCTCCCGGGCCTTCTCGACGTTCCTCTGGAACACGAGCAGCGTGTCGGCGCTGTCCGAGGAGAAGTTCCAGGTCTTCCCGCCCCGCTGCTTCACCCGGAGGTTCTTCTTCAGGTAGTCCACCTGGAGCGGCTCGAGGGAGGCGAGGGGGGCCTCGAACGAGTCGCCGGCCTTGTCGGCCTCGTACCGGAGCCCGGCGGTCGTCGCCACGAGGCGTCCCCGGCAGGAGCCGACGCCGTGCCGGTGCACGACGTCGATCCTCTCGTCGAGCCTCACCTCCTTGAACCGGACCGTCACCTCGTTCCTTCCCGGGCGGAGCTCCACCGTCTCGCCGTACATCTCGTAGCCCTCGGCGGAGACGTTGAGGCGGTGCGGGCCGGGCGCGACGCCGCCGGCCTCGACGGGCGTCGTGCCGAGGAACCTGCGGTCGAGGAAGACGTTCGCGCCCGGCACGTCCGCGTCGACCTGCAGCAGCGGCGACGCGGGCGCCGGGCGCGGCTCGGACCGGGGGCTCGACATCGCGCGGGCCTCCGAGGTGGGGCTGGGGGAAGGAGTGGCGGGCGGCGACGTGAGGGCCCGCGGCGCCTGTGGAGGGCCCTTCGGTCCTTCGGGCGGCCTCCGCCACAGGAGCCAGACCACGAGCACCGCCGCCGCCACCGCGACGGCGAGGAGCAGAGCGACGCCGAGCGTGCGTCGGCCGCCGTCTCCGTCCCCCGGTACGGTGAGAGTCCTCATGCTCGTCGAGCCTCCGCGGCCTCCAGTCTGCCAGAAGCCCGGGCCCGGCCATAATCCAGCGGTGCGCCCTACGGCCCTCCGCCCTGCGACCTTCGTCCTCCTCGCACTCGCGGCCGCCTGCTCTCGCGCCCCGGCGGACCCGGTCCAGGCCCTCCTCGGCGAGCTGAAGGCCGCGGCGGAGGCGCGCGACGCCGGCCGCTTCGCCGAGCGGCTCGCCCCGGACTTCCGAGGTGCCCATGGCCTCGGCCGCTCGGACGCGGTCGCCGAGCTCAGACGGACCTTCGCCGCCTACGAGCGGGTGACGATCGAGGTCTACGGCGTGGAGGCGGAGCGCGACGGCGACTCCGCCCGCGTCCGCTGCGTCGTCGAGTTCTCGGGCCAGGCTCGCCGCGCGTTCGGTCTCGAGGGGCTGCTGCCGCCGTCGGCCGCGTACCGGTTCGACCTGGACGTGGCGGACGAGGGAGGCGTCTGGCGCGTCCGGGGCGCGTCGTGGGAGCCCGCCGAAGGCCGGCAGGAGGCGCCGTAGCGAGACGAGACCGGCCTTGCCCTCGGGGGCTCGGCCGGTCGCGGTCCCGCTCGGAGACCCCGCGGCCCCCGTCCGTGCCCGCCTCGATCGGCGTACGATTCCGCCTCTGGGCGACCCCCGGCCGTTCGTCCCCTTCGGCGGCACGCACGTCGGCGCGCTCGCGTCGCTGGCGCTCCTCGCTCTCGGCCTCGTGCGGCTCGTCCGCGCTCGGCCCGGCCTCGCGCCCCTCGTGCGCCGGGGGCTCGCCGCCTCGATCGTCTCTCTCTCGGCCTTCGAGATCGGCGTGGGCGCGCGGGAGGGCTGGCTGGGCTGGAAGACCGTCCTGCCGCTCGAGCTCTGCGACGCGGCCATGGTGCTGGCGGTCGTCACGCTCCTGCGGCCGCGGAGAGTGACGGCGGAGGTGGTGTACTTCTGGGCCGCCTCCGGCTCGATCCTGGCCATGCTCACCCCCGACCTGGCCTGGGACTTCCCGCGCTGGGAGTTCGTCGTCTTCTTCGGCCTCCACGGCCTCGTCCTCGCGGCCGCGCTCGTGCTGGTCTTCGGCCTCGGCCTCCGGCCGCGCCCCGGCGCCCCGTGGCGGGTCTTCGGGATCACGGCCGGCTGGGCGGCCTTCGTGGGCCTCGTCGACCTCGTCCTCGGCACGAACTTCATGTACCTGCGCGAGAAGCCGAGCGTCGCGACGCCCCTCGACTGGATGGGGCCGTGGCCGGTCTACGTCGGGGTCGGGGCCGTGGTCGCTCTCGCCGCCTTCCACGCCCTGGCCCTTCCCTTTCGCCGCGAGTGGCGAGCCACGACGTGACGAACGAGGGCCGGGCCCGACGCTCGGGCGTCTGACGGAGGCGTCACCGCGGTCGGATGCCCGACGTGCTAGCATCCGGCCGTCCGGGCGGAGGCGAGGGGAGCCGCACCATGAGGCGCATCGCGGTCACGGGCGCGAACGGCTTCGTCGGCCGGAACCTGGTGCGCCGCGCAGTGGGGTCGGGCTACGAGGTGACCGGCGTCGTCCGCTCCGAGCCCGCTGCGCGCGTCGTGCAGGAGGCTGGCGGCCGCTCCGTCCAGATCGTGGGCCGGGACCCCGAGGCCCTCGTGCACGCGCTCGACGGGTGCCAGGCGGTCGTGCACCTCGCGCAGGTGGGCGCCGAGCGGGGCGGGCAGACCTACGAAGCGGTCAACGTCGGCTTCACCGGGCGCGTCGTCGAGGACGCCCGCCACGCCGGAGTGCCGCGGGTCGTCACCTTCTCGGGCCTGGGTGTCGCCCGCTACGGCATGTCCGCCCGCTGCTCGAACGACTACTTCCTCTCGAAGCTCGCCGCGGAGACGATCGTCTTCCGCTCCGGGCTCGAGGGCGTCGTCTTCCGGCCCTCGTTCGTCGTGGGCCCCGGCGACAGCTTCGTCCCCTCCGTCCTGCGGGCCCTCGAGGCGGGCTCCCTGGAGCGGCCGGGCGACGGAGCCTACCGGATGCAGCCCATCGCGGTGGCGGACGCCGTCGACGCCGTGCTCGCCGCGGTCGAGCGCCCGCCGGGCGCCTTCCCGACCGTCGTCGACCTGGTGGGTCCGGAGCCGGTCGCGTACGCGCGCCTCCTCGAGCGGCTCGTGAGGGTCGCCTGCGCGCTGGGCCGCAAGGTCGATCTGCGGGTGCGCGAGGTGGAGGTCGAGGAGGCCGAGCGGCGGGCCCGGGCCGGCGGGTACCAGGGCATGACGGCCGACGAGCTCGACTGCCTGCTGTGCGACGAGGTCTCCGACCCCGCCCCCCTCGTGGCGCTCCTCGGCCGGCCGCTCCTTCCGCTCGACGAGGCGTTGGCCGCGGCCGTGGCCGCGGCGTGAGGCTTCCCGGTTTCCCGAGACGCGCGGTCGAGGTGGACGTGGCCGTGGTCGGCTCCGGCCTGCCCGCCCTCGCCGCCGCCCTCGAGCTCTCCCGCCGCGGATCGAGGGTCGCCGTCGTCGGGGCCCGGCCGGAAGACCGATCGCGGGGCCTCGGCCTCGCCCTCCTCGGCCCCGGGCGCCCGTACGCACGGGTCGTCCGGGCCCTCGGCCGCGCCGAGGCGCGCCTCGTGTGGGCCGCGGGGTGCGAGAACCACCTGCGCCTGCGCGCCCTCGTCGAGGAAGCGGGCCGAGGCTGCGGCTACGCGGCGCGGGGCAGCTTCCTGCTCGCCGTCCGCCGCTCCGAGGCCGAGGAGCTCGCCGAGAGCGAGGACATGCTGCGCGACGACGGCTTCCCGGGCGAGTTCCTCGACCACTACATGCTGGAGACGCGCTTCGACCTCTCCGGCTTCCCCGGCGCCTACTGGGCGGCCGAGGACGCGGAGGTCGACGCCGGGCTCCTCGCCTCCCTGCTCGGCGAACGGACGCGCGATGCGGGCGTCGCTTTTCCCGCCGGAGCCGTCCAGGCGATCGCCCCCGACGCGTCCTTCGTCTCGGTCGACACCGAGGCCGGTCGGATCCGCGCGGCTTCGGCTCTCGTCGCCACGGACGGCGCGGCGGCCGCCCTCGTCCCCGCTCTTCGGCCCCTCCTGCGGCCTGCCGCCGGCATCTGCCTGCGCACGCGTCTCCTCGGAGGAGCGGTCGTGCCCACCGCCGTCCGCACCGCCGACGGCCGCTTCGCCTGGCAGGCCGCGGACGGATCGGTCCTCCTCTGCGGGATCGGCGCGGCGGAAGGAGGGGAAGGCTCGCTCGAGGCGTTCGCCACGCGCCTGCCGGTGGAGGCGGCGTCGGCCCGCGCCCGGGAGGACGAGGCTGAGGTGTCCGTCGACGGCCTGCCGCTCGTGGGCCGGCTCCCCGGCCCTCCGCTCGCCGTGGCGTGCGGATTCGGCGCCCTCTCCCCCGGCTTCGCCTTCGCCGCCGCGCGCTGGGCGGCCGACGCGCTCCTCTCCGGAGCGGACCCGACCCCCGAGCCCCTGCGCGCGACACGCCGGCCCGGCCTCGTTTGAGACCCCCTGGCGTTCGCAGTACGCTCTCGCCCATGCGCCTGGGCGTCACCGACCACATCGACTGCGCGCACCTCCTGCCCGGGCACGCCAAGTGCGGCCGGCTCCACGGCCACACCTACCGCATCGAGGTCGTCGTCGAGGGCGAGCTGAAGGACGGCATGGTCCTCGACTTCGCCGACCTGAAGGCGGGGATCCGCTCCGTCCTCTCCCGCTACGACCACCGCGACTGGAACGAGTTCATGGACTACCCGACGGTGGAGAACATCTGCGAGCGGCTGGCCACGGAGATCGCCGAGGGGCTGACATTCCCCTTCTCGATCCGGGTGTACGAGGGCCACGCCAAGTGGGCGGAGACCGACCGGAGGGGGAGCCGTTGATCCGGGCCGACGAGGCGCTCCGGCCGGCCGACCTGAAGCCGGCGATCGGCCGGATGTGGGCGCTCTCCGCGGAGAAGATCCTCGGCCTCGAGAAGGCGTGGAACCCGGCCGACGGCTCGCCCGTCTTCACCCTGCGCGGCCGCTACACCGCCCGCGGCTGGACGGACTGGACGCAGGGCTTCCAGTTCGGCTCCGCCCTCCTGCAGTTCGACGCGACCTCCGACCGGACGTTCCTCGACCTCGGCCGCGAGCGCACGTACTCCCGCATGGCCCCCCACGTCACGCACATGGGGGTGCACGACCACGGCTTCAACAACGTGAGCACGTGGGGCGCCCTGCGGCGCCTCGCCCTCGAGGGGCGCTTCGCGGCCGAGGGCCGCGAGCGGGAGCTCTGCGAGCTCGCGCTCAAGGCGAGCGGGGCGGTGCAGGCCCGCCGGTGGACGCGCATCGCGGACGGCGGCGGGTACATCTACTCGTTCAACGGCCCGCAGTCGCTGTTCGCGGACACGATGCGGACCCTCCGCGCGCTCGCCATGGCCCACCGCCTCGGCCACGCGCTCCTCGAAGAGGGGGACCGCCCGGTCTCGCTCCTCGAGAGGCTCGTGCTGCACGCACGGACGACCTCGCGCTACGCGGTCTACAAGGGCCGTGGCCGCGACATCTGGGACGAGCGGGGACGGGTCGCCCACGAGAGCCTCTTCGACCGCGTGGACGGCAGCTACCGCTGCCCGTCGACGCAGCAGGGCTACTCGCCGTTCACGACGTGGACGAGGGGCCAGGCCTGGGTGCTCCTCGGCCTCGCGGAGGAGCTGGAGTTCCTGGAGACCGTGCCCGACGCCGAGCTCGAGCCGCTCGGGGGCCGGGCGGAGGTGGTGGGCACCATGCTGGAGGGGGCGCGCGCGACCGCGAGCCACTACGTGCAGACGACCCCCACGGACGGGATCCCCTACTGGGACACCGGGGCCCCCGGCCTCGCGCGGCTGCCCGGCCACCGCGATCGGCCGGCCGACCCCGCGAACGAGCACGAGCCGGTCGACGCGTCGGCGGCGCCCGTCGCCGCCCAGGGACTCCTGCGCCTCGGCCGGCTCCTCGAGCGGCGGGGCGAAACGGAAGAGGGGCGGCTCCTTTTCCAGGCCGGCCTCACCGTCGCCCGGACGCTCCTCGGCGCACCGTATCTCTCCGAGGACTCGGCTCACCAGGGCCTTCTCCTCCACTCCGTTTACCACCGGCCGAACGGCTGGGACTACGTCCCCCCTGGGAGCAAGGTCCCCTGCGGCGAGTCGAGCCAGTGGGGCGACTACCACCTTCGGGAGCTCGCCCTCCACATCCAGCGCCTCGCCGACGGCGCGCCCTACTACGCGTTCTTCGCTCCCGTGGAGGCGAAGTGAGGAGGGTCGCCCTCGTCACCGGCGGCACGCGGGGCATCGGCCTCGGCGTCGCGAGGGCCCTGGCCGCGGACGGCTTCGACCTCGCGCTCTGCGGGCTTCGCGAGGCGGGAGACGTCGCCCCCGTCCTCGCGGAGATCGAGGCGGCCGGAGCGGCGGCCTCCTACTTCCGGGCCGACGTCGCCGAGCGCGCCGACCGGGCTCGCCTCGTCTCCGGCGTGCGCGAGCGGTTCTCCCGGCTCCACGTCCTCGTGAACAACGCCGGAGTCGGCCCGCGGGCGCGGGTGGACCTCCTGGAGGCGAGCGAGGAGAGCTTCGAGCGCCTGCTGCGGACGAACCTGCAGGGCCCCTACTTCCTCACCCAGGCCGTGGCCCATTGGATGGTCGAGCAGAGGCGTGCGGAGGAGGGCTGGTCGGGCTGCATCGTCAACGTGACCTCGGTCTCGGCCACGATGGCCTCCACGAGCCGCGGAGAGTACTGCGTCAGCAAGGCTGGCTTGGCGATGGCCTCGCAGCTCTGGGCGGTGCGCCTCGCCGAGGCCGGGATCCCCGTCTACGACGTGCGGCCGGGCATCGTCCGCACCGACATGACCGCGGCGGTGGCCGAGAAGTACGACCGCCTCATCGGAGAGGGCCTCGTGCCCCAAGGGAGGTGGGGCACGCCCGCGGACGTGGGCAGGGTCGTGGCCGCGCTCGCCCGCGGCGACGCACCGTACTCGACGGGCGCCGTCGTCGCCGTGGACGGCGGCCTCACCATCCCCCGGCTCTGAGGCGAGCGCCTTGGCCGAGCGCCCGAAGCCCGAGAAGGCCGACATCCGCCGCGGCTACGACCGCTGGTCCCTGATCTACGACGAGGAGGCGAACTCTCTCATCGGCCTCGAGGAGCCGCTGGTGCGCGAGGCGCTCGCGGACGTGGCCGGGCTCGCGGTCCTCGACCTCGGGTGCGGCACCGGGCGGCACGCGCTGTGGCTGGCCGCGGCCGGCGCCGCGGTGACCGCGGTCGACTTCTCCGAGGGCATGATGGCGAAGGCGCGAACGAAGCCGGGCGCGGAGGGGATCCGCTTCCTGGCCCACGACCTCCACGAGCCCCTGCCCTTCGCCGACGGCACGTTCGACGTCGTGGTGAGCGGCCTCGTCCTCGAGCACCTGCGAGCGCTCGGCCCGTTCTTCGCCGAGGCGCGGCGGGTGCTGCGCCCGGGCGGCCGGGCCGTCGTCTCCGGCATGCACCCCGCCATGTTCCTGAGGGGCGTGCAGGCGCGCTTCACCGATCCGGCGACGGGGGAGAAGGTGCAGCCGGGCAGCGTCGAGCACACGATCGGGGAGATGGCGACGGCGGCCGTGCGGGCGGGCTTCGCCCTCGAGGAGATCGCCGAGAGCGCGCCGGACGAGGGCTTCGCCGCCCGAAACCCGAGGGCGGAGCGGTACGTCGGCTGGCCGATGCTCGTCGTCCTCCGGCTCCGGGCCTAGAGGGTCTCGGCTTCGCGCCTCAGCAGGCCGGCGAACCCGCCGAGGATGGCCTGCGTCTTCGGCCCGACCCGGCCCGCTCCGACCGGCCGGTCGTCGACGCGGACGACCGGCAGGACCTCGCGCGAGACGCTGGTCAGGAAAGCCTCCGTGGCCCGCTCCATCTCGTCCCTGCGGATGCCTCGTCGATCCACGGGCAGGAGCGACCCCGCGACCTCCAGGACGAGGGAGCGCGTCACGCCCCGCAGGGACCGCTCCTCCTCCGTCCGCAGCCGGCCCTCCCACACCGCGAAGAAGTTGCTCGAGAGACCCTCGAGGATCGTCCCGTCGTGGTCCACGAGGAGCCCCTCCTCGACGCCATCGGGCAGGTGGCCGTAGGCGTCCTGGGCCGCGGCGATGAAGCGCGTGTCCTTGGCGTGAGGGTTCTCGCGCCGGACGTCGAGGGTCACGCACGCGACCCCTTCCTCGTAGAGGCGGGCCGGCAGCGGAGAGAAGGGCTCGATGGCGATGAAGAGACGCGGGGGAGCGAAGGTCAGCCTCAGCCGCGACTCCGGGTGGGAGGTGGCGTCGAGGACCGAAGCCAGGGCGCGACGCGCCTCGGCGGGGTCGATCCTTCCCGACTGCCCCTGGAGGGCCACGGACTCCTCGAGCCGACGCAGGTGCTGATCGAGGCGGACGACGGCGCGCCCGCGGTACGTCCGCAGCGTCGTGTAGGCGCCCTGCGGGAGCTGGCCCGAGGAGAGGGCGAGGGAGGCGTGACGGCCGAGAGGGACGAGGCCTCTCGGCGTCGCCTCGAACGTGGCCACCTTGGGCTCGCCCACGGACCTCATCATCGCATCGGCGGGCGGGAAGGGCGCGAGGCTTCTGCTAGACTTCGCCTCCGGAGGTCGCCGCATGATCCACGCACGCCGGTCCCTCCTCACCCTCGTCGTCCTCTCGACCCTCGGAGCCGCCATGAACGCGAACGCCGCCACGCGCATCGAGCGAAAGCCCTACGGGAAGACCCCGTCCGGTGACGCCGTCGAGCTCTTCACCTTCACCCGAGCCGGCGCCCCCACCGTCTCGATCACGAACTACGGCGGCTTCATCGTGGCGATCCTCGCCCCCGACCGCCGGGGCACGGTGGCCGACGTGACGCTCGGCCACCCGGACCTGGCCGGCTACCTCGCCGACACGAACTTCCTCGGCTGCCTCGTGGGCCGCTACGCGAACCGCATCGCGAAGGGCCGGTTCACGCTCGACGGGAAGGCCTATGCCCTCGCCGTCAACAACGGCCCCAACTCCCTCCACGGCGGGCCGACCGGCTTCCAGAGGCGCGTGTGGGCGGCGAAGGTGGTGAGCGGTCCCGACGGCGACGCCCTCGAGCTCGTCTACGTGAGCCGCGACGGCGAGGAAGGCTACCCGGGCACGCTGACCGCGAAGGTCGTGTACGCGCTGCGGTCCGACGGCGGCCTCGCGATCGACTACACGGCCACGACCGACGCGCCCACGGTCGTCAACCTCACGAACCACGCCTACTTCAACCTGGCCGGCGAGGGCGCGGGGGACGTCCTCGGCCACGAGATGCAGATCGAGGCCGACGCCTTCACGCCGGTCGACGCGACGCTCATCCCGACCGGCGAGCGCCGCCCGGTCGCCGGGACGCCGTTCGACTTCCGGAAGCCGGCCGCGATCGGGGCGCGGATCGACGCGGCCGACGACCAGCTCAAGGCCGGCGGGGGATACGACCACAACTACGTCCTGCGCGGGACGGCGGGCGAGCTGCGGCTCGCCGCCCGCGTGGTCGAGCCGAAGAGCGGGCGCGTCCTCGAGATGCGGACGACCGAGCCGGGCGTGCAGTTCTACTCCGGCAACTTCCTCGACGGCTCCGTGAAGGGCCCGTCGGGCCGGCCCTACGTGAAGCGGAGCGGCTTCTGCCTCGAGGCTCAGCACTTCCCGGACTCCCCGAACCAGGCGTCGTTCCCCTCCGTCGTCCTCCGGCCGGGGCAGACGTATCGGCAGACGACCGTCTACCGGTTCACCGTCGTGCCGTGAGGCGGCGCCGGTCGTGGGGCCTGCGGTGACCCCGGCCGGCGCCGGTCGACGGCACGCTCAGGGCCGGCCGACGAGTCCGCGGCCGATGTCACGGAGCAGCCCGGCGGCCCAGACCAGGATGCAGGCCGCAGTGCCGGCGGTCGCGAGGTGGACGAGGGCGGGGGCAGCGGCGGCCGCGATCTGACTCGCGAGCGGCGCGAGCCGACGGACGTGCGCCGCCATCCGCACCGTCATTCCACCTCTCCCGAGTCGCCCGAGGCCCCTCCGGCACCCGATGTGACCGTCCGGAGTGGCGCGCAGTTGGCCGGGGGCCGAGGCAGGGCCCGCTCGCCACGTTTCTTTTCCATCGCCTTACAGGCCCCTGACGGCGACTTCCCCGGCCCCGTCGTATCTGTGTGGGAAGCCGGAGTCTGGAGGCCGCCCATGGATGAAGGCGAAGCGCTGCTCAACCCGCCTCGGCTCGTCTCCTCCCGCCGCCCCTCCCTGGCGGGCGGGGCCTGGTGGGGCTCGGCGGCGATCGCTCTCGGGACCGGGCTCGCCGCCTTCGCGGTCGGCAACGTGGCCGAGTCCGTGATCATCCGTGCCGTTCACGGCAACCGCAGCGACCTGGAGTGGCTGAGCGACACCGTCATCTCGATGGCGGTCGCGGGCATCACCTACCTGTGGCTCCATCTCCGAGCCTCACGCCTTCGAGTGCTCGCACTGGAGCGGGAGCAGATCGCGATCGACGAGCAGCTCCGGCTGGCGGCCGAGATCCAGCGGAGCCTCCTGCCCGAGGTGCCGCCGGCCACCCCCGGCTTCCGCTGGGCGGCCCGCATGCTTCCCGCCGGCCGCATCGGCGGCGACTTCTACGACTTCCTCGCGCTCGCCGACGGCACCGTGCTGGCGATCCTGGGCGACGTGTCGGGCAAGGGCATCGCGGCGGCCCTCATCCTGTCCGCCCTGAGGACCCTCTTCCGCACGATCGCGCGCGAGACGACCGACCCCGCGGCTCTCACCCGGCGCATCTCCGCCGCCCTCTACGACGAGTACGCGGGCCTCCCCTACGTGACGGCGATCGTGGTGCGCTTCGAGCGGTCGCGGCGGATGAGCTACGTCAACGCCGGTCATCCCGCGGGCCTCCTGCTCCGCGACGGGGCGGTGAGGGCGGCGCTCGAGTCCGGCGGCCCGCCCCTCGGGCTCCTTCCGGAGGCCACCTACACGCGGACGGACCTCGAGCTGCACTCGGGCGACCTCGGCGTGCTGGTCACGGACGGCGTCACGGAGGCCCTGGAAGGCGGTCCGATCGACCTGAGCCAGGTACTCGGGGCCACGCACCGGGCCAGGCAGTCGCCGTCGGATGTCTGCGAGGCCCTGCTCCGAGCCGCGGACGCCGGCCCGGGACCCGAAGGCGCTCCGGGCTGGCAGGACGACCGCACGGTGCTCGTCTTTGCGGTCGACGCGAACGCTTGACCTGGGCTGACTTCGCCGGCTTCCATGGACAAAGGGAACCCTCGAGATGACGCCGCGCGACCGTCGGCTCATTCGTCTTCGGCGATTCAGCTTAAGGTCTTACCACTCAGCAACAAAGGACGCATCGGCGGGCTCTCCTGCCTCCGCTCCTCCCGCCCGTCCGCGCAGGAGGCTTGACAAGCTCGCACTCAACTCAGCATGATGTTTTCGTGACCGCCACCGGCGGTCGGGGAGACGCCGCGTGAGCAAGATCATCGGAATCGACCTCGGGACGACCAACTCCGTCGTCGCCGTGATGGAGGGTGACAGCCCGGTCGTCCTCACGAACCCCGAGGGCGGCCGGACGACGCCGTCCGTCGTCGCCTTCAGCAAGGGCAGCGGCGAGCGCCTCGTCGGCCAGGTCGCCAAGCGGCAGGCGGTGACGAACCCGGAGAACACCGTCTTCTCCATCAAGCGCTTCATGGGCCGCAAGTACGGCGAGGTCTCCGAAGAGCAGAAGATGGTCCCCTACAAGGTCGTCGAGGCCCCGAACGGCGACGCCCGCGTCTCGATCGAGGGCAAGCTCTACCCGCCCCCCGAGATCTCGGCCATGGTCCTCCAGAAGATGAGGGACGCCGCCGAGCAGCACCTCGGGGAGAAGGTGACGAAGGCGGTGATCACCGTGCCCGCCTACTTCAACGACTCCCAGCGCCAGGCCACGAAGGACGCCGGCCAGATCGCCGGCCTCGAGGTCCTCCGCATCGTCAACGAGCCGACCGCGGCCGCCC
>DATJYX010000056.1:0-44848 GCA_035577965.1 Vicinamibacteria bacterium
GTCCAGAGCGCGTGGACGCCCGGCTGCAGCACGCCCTCGAAGGCGCTGTCCCGGAAGACGAGCGCCCGCTCGTGCTCGAGGACCTTCACACGACGCAGAATCACGACGAACACCTCCTCCCTCACGACCGACGACTCAACGCCTCTCCGCCGGCTCCGCGCACCGCAGGACGCCGTCCGTGCCGCCCTCCCCGCCCCGCCGGGCGCGGGAAGGGCCGGCATGACGACGCCCGCCTCCGAGGACCGGTACGACCAACGACACTGCAGGATTCGAACCTGCGACCTCCGAGTTTCCAGCTCGGTGCTCTGCCTGGCTGAGCTAGGACTGGCGTGTCAGGCCAGTTCCTTGTCGCCGACACCTCCCTTCGTCAGAACCCGTGCGCGGTACGCGCCCCGCCGATCACAGAGTGAGGCGAGCGCGCCGCCGGCCCGGGAGCCATCGGCCTCGTCGCGGGGGGCGGGTCCGCCACGCGGACCATGCGGTCCGCGGCGCGGCTCGCCGCCCAGCTCTCGGGCTTGATGACGGCCCGGTACCCCTGGCTCACCACCAGGCCCACCAGCTCCTGCACGTAGACGCTGCTGCGGTGGGTCTCCACCGCGTTGGCGTCGATGTGGACGCTGAGCGGCCCCGGGACGACGGGGCTCAGGCTCAGGCCCAGCTCGACCGACAGCCACACCTCCCGGAGCAGCCGCTCCCGCAGCGACGCGATCGGCGGCCGGACCTCCCGCCTCCAGATCGCCCGGCCCCCGCGGCCCGGCGTCAGGATGGCGACGACGGTCACGAAGCGCGTGTGGCGACCGAGCTGGATCGAGTCGGTCCCGAGGTGGACCGCCTGGCCTCCGCACGCGTTCTCGCGCCCGAAGCCCACGACGTCCGCGATGGGAACGCCGGTCTGCGTCTTCCACGTCCTCGTCGCCACACTCGCCTCCTCGCGTGGTGGGGGAGGAGGGATTCGAACCCTCACGGACCGGCCTCTGAGGCCGGCGCCTCTGCCGCTGGGCTACTCCCCTCCTGAGCCCCTCTGCCGTCGGGCCAGTCTTTCTCTCCGCTCCACTGCCGTCGGACCACCCGCCTTCTCCGCGACACACGTCTCCCCTTTCACGTCACACACCACCGCTCCGACCGCGTCCCTTCTCCCCGAAGAGCGACGGCTCTTCCGGAGAATCCCCTCCCCCGAAAAGCCAAAAGGCCTTCCAGGGGGTCGCCCCGGAAGGCCTTCGTCGAGCGCACGACGCGCTTCAGGCCGTTCTAGGGCGCAATCCCCTCCCCGTCGAGCACACGAGGCTCCGGCAGGCAGGGCGAGAATCCCTGCTCGGTCCGGCTCGCGGCTCGCCGCGCGTTGGTGCGATAGAGCTCCACGTTCCTTCTCACAACGTCACAGAAGTTAGGCAGCGAAGGCAGGTCTGTCAAGGGTGGACCGGATGTTTTCGCCGCGTCCGACATGGCTCGCTCACATGCCGGCGCTCGCGAGGGAGCGTTCGAGGGACCGGCTCGTGACGTAGGTGACCCGCCGGTGGTGCTCGAAGCGCAGCGTCGCGGCCGACGTCCGGCCACGCAGCCGCCACTCGCTCCGGGGGCCGAGGGGAAGCTCGAAGCACGGCTCGAAGGCGGTGCCGTTCGGCTGCTCGCGCACCGCGTACGTATCCGACCAGCCCCCTTCCGGATCGTCTTCGCGGACGAAGAAGAGCACCCGGTCCCGGCGCCGGACCGTGAACGCCAGGGGGGTCTCCCAGCAGCCGCACGTCCGGATCGCCACGCGCCCCGGCCGAGGGAGGGCGAGACCGTCCGCTTCGGCCACCCAGAGGAGGAACGCCAGCCCGAGAGCCGCCCACCCCAGCGCCTGCACCAACGGTCCCGCCGTCACCCCCAGCACGAGAAGGGCGAGCCCCGCCGCCGGGAGGACGTGATCGGCCAGCCAAAGACCCATTCCACGACCGACTGGACTGCCGCTCATGGCTTCCTCCAATCGCTCGGCCCACAGCGGAGGGGCCGAGACCAGCACGTCGAGCACGGCGCTTCCCAGCTCGCGCCACACTCCCGTCGAGCGGCCGGAGCTCCAGGCGTCCCGGCAGCAATCCGAGAACACGAGGGCCATCTCGCCTCCGAACTCCGCGCGGAAGGAGGCGGGGTAGGCGCGCAGCAGCCAGGCGTAGGCCCGAGCGGAAACGCGCAGGGCGGCCGGGACGGCCGGCTTCACGGCCGGCCTCCCGCCGGGGCGAGGCGCAGGCGCCGGCGTCCGTGCCGCACGAGAGCCGCCAGCCGGTCCAGCTCGGCGGCCAGCACGCGCGAGCCCAGGTCGCTCAGGCGGTAAGAGCGGCGGCGGGACGGGTCGGGCCCGCGGCCGCGGGGCTCCCCCGACTCCTCGATCAGGCGCGCGGCGAGGAGGCGCTTGAGGGCCGCGTAGAGCGTCCCCGGGCCGAGCCGAGTTCGCCCACCGGTGCGCCGCTCCACCGCGCGCATCACCGCGTACCCGTGGGCCCCGCCCTCCGCCAGCGCGAGCAGGATCTCGAGCTCGGCGTCGGGGAGGGGCAGGAAGGCCTGCGGGCCGCGCACGGCGCTCACCTTGCTCATATATCGACTCTCGATATAATAGGCACGCCCGCCGTGTCTGTCAAGGCTCACCGGAGTCGTGCCGGCCGTCTCAAGGCCTTGGTGCCTCACCCGACGGGGCGAGCCTTCTCCATTCCTACCTCACGTTGGCCTCGACCGGATGGTGATCGAGAGCCTCCGCTGAGCCGGGGCGGGAATGGGGTCTCGCCCGCTCACCGAACCGCGACCATGGAGCGCAGGCAGGGACGAACCTCTCGCCACGTGTGGACGCGGCCTTCGTAGGTCCAGGTCTCGCTGGTGTACGCCGCGCGATCGGGGCCGCCGCCGAAGATGACCGGTCCCGTCCAGGTGCCGACCATCGACTGCCAGGCGCGCGGCCCGGGCGAAAGGCGACCTTCACGCCGCGCTGGCGCAGTTCCGCCGCGCGGACGTCCACGTCGAATGCGGCGAACGAGAACGAGCTGGGGCCGGTGACCATGGCCAACCCCCGGGACGCGGCCCGAGGCAAGCCGCGCCCATTCTAGTCGCGGTCATTGTGAACGAACGGGGGATGGTTTGGCGCCCGAGCTGGCGTGCGGGAGGCGACGCCCTGCCGGTCAAGGCTCTCCGGATCGTGCGGGCGGCTCGGACTAGAATGAGGGGAAGGGATCGCGCCGGCCCTTCCCGAAGGAGAGCACCATGAGCTTCGAAGGACGGGCCTTCAAGGTCCTTCCCCTGGAAGGCGAGCTCGTCGAGGTGCGGTTCGACCTCGCCGGCGAGCCGGTGAACAAGTTCAGCTCGGCCGCGGTCGGGGAGCTGAAAGCGGCGGTGGCGGAGCTCGCGGCGCGGAAGGGCCTCCGCGGCGTCCTCCTCACGAGCGGCAAGGACGCTTTCTGCGTGGGGGCCGACATCACCGAGTTCATCGGCCACTTCCAGAAGACCGAGGCGGAGCTCGTCGCCTGGCTCCTGAGCACCGACGCCGTCTTCTCCGCGATCGAGGACCTCGAGGCGCCGTCGGTCGTGGCCATCAACGGCGCCGCCCTCGGCGGCGGCTTCGAGCTGTGCCTCGCCGCGAGCTACCGCGCCCTGTCCACGGCGGCGAAGGTCGGCCTCCCGGAGACGAAGCTCGGCCTCTTCCCCGGCTGGGGCGGCACCGTCCGCCTCTCGCGCCTCTGCGGCGCCGACACCGCGATCGAGTGGATCGCCGGCGGCGAGCAGTGGCCGGCCGCCGACGCGCTCAAGGCCGGCGCGGTGGACGCCGTCGTGGCCCCGGACGCCCTCCGCCACGCCGCCCTCGGCATGCTGAAGGACGCCGCCGACGGCAGGCTCGACTGGAGGTCGCGCCGGGAGGAGAAGAAGGCCCCGCTGAAGCTGGACGCGATCGAGGCGGGGATGGTCTTCCAGGGTTCGAAGGCGTTCGTGGGCGCGAAGGCGGGCCCCCACTACCCCGCTCCGGTGGCCGCCGTCGAGGCGATCGAGAAGGGCGCGGGCAAGGCACGGGACGAGGCGCTCGCGGTCGAGGCGGCGGCGTTCGCCAATGTCGCGAGGACGGCGGCCGCCCGCTCCCTGGTCGGCGTGTTCCTCGCCGACCAGGCGGTGAAGAGGATCGCGAAGACGCACGCGAAGGCCGCCCGCGCCGTGAAGAGGGCCGCCGTCCTCGGGGCCGGGATCATGGGCGGCGGGATCTCGTACCAGTCCGCGTCGCGGGGCGTCCCCGTCCTGATGAAGGACGTCGCCCCGAAGGCGCTCGAGAAGGGGATGGGGGAGGCGGTGAAGCTCCTCGAGAGGCAGGTCGAGCGCGGCAAGCTGACCACGTCGCAGGTGGCGCAGGTCCTGGCCTCGATCACCCCCACGCTCTCCTACGGCGATCTCGGCACCGTGGACTTCGTCGTCGAGGCCGTGGTCGAGAACGAGGCGGTCAAGAGGGGCGTCCTGGCCGAGGTGGAGGGCCTCCTGCCCGAGGGCGCGGTCCTCGCCTCGAACACCTCGACCATCTCGATCACGCGCCTCGGCGCCACCCTGAAGCGGCCGGAGCGCTTCTGCGGGATGCACTTCTTCAACCCGGTGCCGCGGATGCCGCTCGTCGAGGTGATCCGGGGCGAGAGGTCGAGCCCCGAGGCGGTCGCCACCGCCGTCGCCTACGCGCAGGTGCTGGGCAAGACGCCGATCGTCGTCGCCGACTGCGGCGGCTTCCTCGTCAACCGGGTCCTCTTCCCCTACTTCGCCGGCTTCCAGCAGCTCGTGGCGGACGGCGTCGACTTCGAGCGGATCGACGGGGTGATGGAGAAGTGGGGCTGGCCGATGGGGCCGGCTCTCCTCCTCGACGTGGTGGGGATCGACACCGGCGTCCACGCCGACACGGTGCTGGCCCACGCCTTCCCCGACCGCATGCGCCACCAGGGCAAGAGCGCGATCGAAGCCATGTTCGAGGCGGGCCGGCTCGGCCAGAAGAGCGGCAAGGGCTTCTATGCCTGGATAGCCGAGAAGAAGGGTCCGCCGAGCAAGCAGAGCGACCCCGAAGCGAAGACGCTCGTCGCCGCGCTCGCAAAGGGGAAGGCCGAGGCCTCCGACGAGGAGATCGTCGAGCGCACCATGCTGCCGATGCTCCTCGAGTGCTCGCGCTGCCTGGAGGACGGCGTCGTCGCGACACCGGTCGAGGTGGACGTCGCCTTGCTCTACGGCCTGGGGTTCCCGCCCTTCCGCGGCGGGATCTTCCGCTGGGCGGACTCGATCGGCGCCCCCGCCCTCCTGAAGGCCGCCGAGAGACACCGCGGCCGAGGCGCCCTCTATGCGCCCACGAAGCAGCTCGCCGCGCTGGCCGCGTCCGGCCGCGGCTTCCACGGGGAGTGAGGCCATGAAGGAAGCCGTGGTCGTCGACGCCGTCCGGACCCCCATGGGCCGCTCGAAGGGCGGTATGTTCAGGAGCGTCCGCGCCGATGCGCTCTCCGCGGAGGTGATCCGTGCCCTCCTCCGCCGCAACCCCGAGGTCGTCCCGGCGGAGATCGACGACATCGTGTGGGGCTGCGTGCAGCAGACGCTCGAGCAGGCCTACAACGTCGCCCGGTTCGCCCAGCTCCTGACCGAGGTGCCCAAGGAGGTGAGCGCCCAGACCGTGAACCGCCTCTGCGGGTCGTCCATGACCGCCCTCCACCACGCGGCCATGGCGATCATGGCCGGCTGCGGGGACGTCTTCCTGGTCGGCGGGGTCGAGCACATGGGCCACGTGCCGATGACGCACGGCCTCGACCTGAACCCGGCGAGCGGCAAGCGCCACGCGAAGGCGGCCGGGAACATGGGCCTCACCGCCGAGTACCTCGCGAGGATGCACGGGATCGCAAGGCGGCAGCAGGACGAGTTCGCCCTGCGCTCCCACCGGCGCGCCCACCAGGCGGCCGTCACCGGCGCCTTCGAGGGCGAGATCGTTCCCGTCGAGGGTCACGACGGGGAGGGGGCGCTCAGGCGCTTCGACTCCGACGAGGTGATCCGGCCGGACACGACTCTCGAGGCGCTCTCCGCGCTCAAGCCCGTCTTCGACCCGAAGACCGGGACGATCACCGCCGGCAACGCCTCGGCGGTGTCCGACGGCGCGGCCGGCCTCCTCGTCCTGTCGGCGGAGAAGGCGAGGGCCCTCGGCAAGAAGCCGATGGCGCGGGTGAGGGCGATGTCGGCGGTAGGGGTCGACCCCTCGATCATGGGCTACGGCCCCGTTCCGGCGGTCCGGAAGGCGCTCGACCGCGTGGGGATGAAGGTCTCGGACGTCGACCTCTTCGAGCTGAACGAGGCCTTCGCTGCGCAGTCGCTGCCCGTCCTCAAGGACCTCGGCCTCCTCGAGGCCATGGACCAGAAGGTCAACCTGAACGGAGGCGCGATCGCCCTCGGCCACCCGCTCGGCTGCTCGGGCGCCCGCATCGTCACGACCCTCCTTCACCTCATGAAGGCGAAGGACAAGGCGACCGGCGTGGCCACGATGTGCATCGGCTTCGGCCAGGGGGTCGCCACCGTCTTCGAGCGGGTCTAGAAGCGCGCCGGCGGCGTCCGCTGCGGCCCGGGACCGCCTACCGACGGGCCGTCGCGGCGTGGGCCTCGAGCAGGACGACCTCGTCGGCCGTCTGGCCGGTGGAGCCCGTCGGGTGGTACACGACCCGGACGCGGCTGCCCTTCTTGAGGCCGTCCGCCAGGACGGTCCTGCCGTCGATGGCGAACGGGATGTGGTGACCGTGGTCGTCGATGCGCACGACCAGCGAGTCCTTCCCCTTCGAGACGACGATGCCGGTGGTGGTGATCGTGGACGCTGCGGCGAAGGCCAGAGCGACCGGCGAAAGCGACAGGGCCAGGACGAAGCGAAGCACGGCGGCGCGGTTCTTCATGGCTCGACTCCATTGCGCCCGGGCTGCCGCTCCTCACACCCGGGCGGGAGGGAGTTACGTCGAGGCGGGACGTTGGAGCGTCTCCTTCCAACGTCGGCCGACGGCCCGTCCCGGGCCGTGACTGCAGTCACAGGTTTGCATCTCTTGACCGGCGTCGGGGCCGCCTCGAGGGGCGGCCGTCCGACGAGAGCAGGAGCCGCCGGTCAGGCGGGCCGGGCGGCGGCTCCGGACACGTCGAGGAGGTCGGCGAGGTAGCGGTGGTGCGCGGCGTGCTGCTCGCAGTAGCGAAGCGTGAGTCGCAGCTGGCCGTTCTCCGTGTCGAGGGTGTAGTGGCAGGTGGACGGGTCCTGCTCCGCGAGCACGAACACGAGCGCGGCGCGCGTGCGCCCCTGCGGGTCGTCGAAGCGGAGGTCGAGGGCGCCCATCCGGCAGCGGCCGAGGATCCGCGGCTCGACGCGGACCAGGAGCTCGAGGGTGAGCAGGACGAGGACCGTCGAGACGAGGCCGAGGGCGGGAAAACCGGCGCCGATGAGGAGGCCGATCCCCGCCACCACCCAGATCGTGGCCGCCGAGGTCAGGCCGGTCACGGCTCCGCGCGAGTGAAGGATCGCGCCCGCGCCCAGGAACCCGATGCCGGTCACGACCTGGGCCGCGATCCGGGTGGGATCGACGCCAGCCTTGGCCTCCCCCGCCAGGAGATCCCCCACGAGCATGTAGAGCGTGGAGCCCAGGCAGATGAGGATGTTCGTGCGGAAGCCCGCCGGCTTGCCCCGGCGCTCCCGCTCGACGCCGATCGCGCCGCCGCACAGGACCGCGAAGCCGCCCCGCAGGACGAAGCCGGGGAGCACCGACAGAAGCAGGCCGCTCGATTCCATCCCAATCCCTCGCCCGGCGAGGATAGCAGGCTTCGGGGGGCGCCCTGTCGGGCGCGTTTCGGCCTCACCTCGGCTGGGGCACGATGCGCAGGTAGGGCTTGGGCGCCTTCCAGCCGGCGGGGTACCTGCCCTTCGCCTCCGCGTCGGAGACCGCGGGCACGATGATCACGTCGTCGCCCTGCCTCCAGTTGACCGGGGTCGCGACCCTGTGCTTCGCGGTGAGCTGGCAGGAGTCGAGCAGCCGCAGGACCTCGTCGAAGTTGCGGCCGGTGCTCATCGGGTAGGTGAGCATGGCCTTGACCTTCTTGTCCGGCCCGATGACGAACACCGACCGGACGGTGGCGTTGTCGGCCGCGGTGCGGCCGTCGCACGTGTCGCCGGCCTCCTCGGGCAGCATGTCGTAGGCCTTGGCGACCTTCAGGTCGGGGTCGCCGATGAGCGGGTACTCGACGCGCTGGCCCTGCGTCTCCTCGATGTCCCTCGACCACCGGACGTGATCGTCCACGGTGTCAACGCTCAGGCCGATGACCTTGGTGTTGCGCTTCGTGAACTCGCCCTTGAGCGACGCCATGTAGCCGAGCTCGGTGGTGCAGACGGGCGTGAAGTCCTTCGGATGCGAGAAGAGGATGGCCCATCCGTCGCCGATCCACGTGTGGAAGTCGATCCGGCCCTGGGTCGTGTCCGCCGTGAAGTTCGGGGCCTCTCCGTTGATGCGTAGCGCCATCGCTTCCTCCTCGCTCGTGACGTCGAGCGTCGTCAAACCGCCCCCTTCAGTACGTCGGCATCGACGGATCCACCTCGCGGGCCCAGGCGAGGACACCGCCGCGCAGGTTCAGGACCCGGCGGAACCCCGCCTGCCGGAGGAGGCCCAGGGCCTTCGCCGAGCGCACTCCCGACCGGCACTGCAGGACGTAAGTGCGCGCGGAGTCGAGCTCGTGCATCCGCGCCGCGAGCGACCCCAGCGGCACGAGCCGCGCCCCCTCGATCCGGCAGATGGCCCATTCGTGCGGCTCGCGGACGTCGATGATCTCGAGGTCCTCCCCGGCGTCGAGGCGCCGCTTGAGCTCGCGGGCGGTGATCTCCTCGACCGGCTCCTCCTCCTGCCCGCGCCCGGTCCCGCAGAAGGCCGGGTAGTCCTGGAGCTCGCGGATGGTGGCCTTCGGCGAGCAGAGCGGGCACTCGGGGTCCCGCCGGAGCTTCAGCTCGTCGAACCGCATGGCGAGGGCGTCGTAGAGGAGGAGGCGACCGACGAGCGGCTCCCCGACCCCGAGCAGGATCTTGATGGCCTCGGTGGCCTGGATGCCGCCCACGACGCCGGGGAGGATGCCGAGGACGCCGCCCTCGGCGCAGCTCGGCACGAGGCCGGGGGGCGGGGGCTCGGGGTAGAGGCACCGGTAGCAGGGCCCGCGGTCGGGCCAGAAGACGCTCGCCTGGCCCTCGAAGCGGAAGATGGAGCCGTAGACGTTGGGCTTCTTCAGGAAGTAGCAGGCGTCGTTCGTGAGGTAGCGGGTCTCGAAGTTGTCGGTGCCGTCGACCACCACGTCGTAGCCGGCGAGGAGCTCGAGGGCGTTGTCCCGGGTGAGGGCCACGGAGTGCGTCTCCACGCGCACGTGGGGGTTGAGGGCGGTGAGGCGGGCCTTCGCGCTCTCGAGCTTGGGCCGGCCCACCCACGTCGTGTCGTGGAGGATCTGCCGCTGGAGGTTGCTCTCGTCGACGACGTCGAAGTCCACGATGCCGAGCCGCCCCACGCCCGCCGCGGCCAGGTAGAGAGCGGCCGGCGAGCCGAGGCCTCCCGCCCCCACCAGCAGGACGCTCGAGCGCTTGAGGCGGAGCTGCCCCTCGATCGTGACCTCGGGCATGACGAGGTGCCGCGAGTAGCGGGCGAGCTCCTCGCGGCTCAGCTCGGCCGCCTCCGCCGCCGCGTCCTTCGCCCCCCCCGCGATGGCGGGCACGATGGCGATCTCGTCCCCGTCCGACAGCTCCGTCTCGAGGCCGGAGCGGGAGCGCGCGTCCTCGCCGTTCACGTAGACGTTCACGAAGCTCCGGAGCGAGCCGTCGTCGGCGAGGAGATGAGGCTTCAGCCCCGGCGCCTCGGCGAGGAGGGCGTCGATCACCGACCTCACCGTCTCCCCGGAGAGCGACACCGCTGGCTGGCCGCCGGCGTAGGGCCGCAGGGGAGTGGGGATCCGGACGCGAACGCTCATCGAGCCTCCTTCACGGGACCGATCTCGAGGACGAGGGGGCGGAACGCCGCCTCCGGCTGCGGCACGTCCCAGGCCGTGATGTCGCCGGGCGTCCCGCGGTCGACCGCGACCACGACGGTGAGAAGCCCCGGCCACGCGTACGCGCGGTCGGTGGCGGAGGGCCGGGCGGGGTGGTCCGGGTGGCTGTGCCAGAAGCCGAGCAGCCGGAGCCCGCGCGCGTCCGCGGTCTCCTCCGCCGCCAGGTAGTCGCGCGGCGACACGGTGAACCTCGTCCCGGGGCTCCCGATCTCGGTGTTCGCGAGGGGCATCGTCTCGTTCACCGCTCCCTCGGCGGGGCCGAGGAGCGCTCCGCAGCCCTCGTGGGGATAGGCGCGGGCCGCCTCGCGGCGGATGGCGTCCGCCGTCTCCCCTCGCAGGCGCACGACCGGAGGCCGGGCGCCGCTCACGCGGCCCCCCAGAAGCGGTCGGAGAGGTAACGGTCCCCGCCGTCGGGGAGGACCACGGCAACGGTCGCCGCCCCGCTCTCCCGAGCCGCCCGCAGCGCCGCCGCCACCGCCGCCCCGCTCGACGGCCCCACGAAGAGCCCTTCCTCGCGGCAGAGGCGCCGCGTCATCTCGTGCGCCTCCTCGGTGCGCACGGCGACCCGCGCATCGGCGAGCGTCGGGTCGTAGATCGCGGGCACGATCGCCGTCGCCATGTGCTTCAGGCCCTCCAGGCCGTGGAACGGCGCGTCGGGCTCGACGGAGACGAGGCGGGTGGCGGGGCTCGCCCGCCGGAGGAAGCGGGAGACGCCGACGAAGGTGCCGCTCGTGCCGAGGCCGGCCGCGAACAGGTCGAGCGGCAAGCGGTCGAGCTGGTCGAGGATCTCGGGCCCGGTCGTCCGCTCGTGAGCGGCCGGGTTCTCGGGGTTGGAGTACTGGTCGGCGTAGTGGTATCGGCCGGGGCGCTCGGCGAGGAGCGCCCGGGCCCGGAGGATCGCGCCGTCCGACCCCTCCAGGGGATCGGTCTCGACCACGTCGGCGCCGTAGGCCCGCAGGATGCGGAGCCGCTCCGGGCTCGCCGAGGCCGGCACGCACAGCGTGACGCCGAAGTCGAGGGCGGCGCCGAGCATCGCGTAGGCGATCCCGGTGTTGCCGCTCGTCGAGTCGAGCAGTCGCTTGCCGGGAAGGGCACCCGTCCGGAAGGCCGCGGTCACGATCGCCCGCGCCGCGCGGTCCTTGACGCTTCCGCCGGGGTTGGCGCTCTCGACCTTGGCGAAGACGCGCGGGCCGCCGCGGCCGGGAATCCGGCACAGCTCGACGAGCGGCGTCCAGCCGATCCTCTCGAGCAGGGGATGGCGGGTCCACGACGCGTCCGTCCACGCCTCACCCGTTTCGACCCGCAGGTGCAAGTTCGCGACTCCTCAAAACGCGAAGGGCCCACCACCTCGGTGATGGGCCCTCCCTGTCGACGTGCCGGGGACCGTCTACCCGGCGCCCGCGCAGGCGGGGCCACCGGACCGACAACAGCACGCGCCGGCTCTCCGCCTCGTCATACCCAACAAAATAGTCAAGATAAACGGCCTTGTCAAACGGCAGGAGCGACGCCCCTCGAGGCTCGTTCCGTGGGAGGATTCCGGGGTCATGGGCGACGGCACCCTCGGCCTGCACGTCCGCGCCCGGAGCGGGCCGGGCGTCCTGCACCAGCTCTCGGGCGTGATCGCCCGCCACCAGGGCGACATCACCTCGGTCGAGATCGTCGAGCGCTCCCCCGAAGAGAGCCGGGTGTACTTCGAGGTCGAGCTCGCCTCTCCGGCCGACGCGCTCGTGGCCGACCTTCGGGCGCTCCCGGCCGTCTTCGCGCTCGACGTCGTCCTGACGTTCCAGCGCGTCTACGGCAAGCGGGTCATCATCATGGGTGGGGGAGCCCAGGTCGGGCAGGTGGCGATCGGGGCCATCTCAGAGGCCGACCGCCACAACATCCGCGGCGAGCACATCTCGGTCGACACCATCCCCCTGGTGGGCGAGAAGGCGCTGGCCGAGGCGGTGCGGGCGGTCGTCCGGCTCCCGCGGGCGCGGGCGCTCGTGCTGGCCGGGTCGCTCATGGGCGGAGAGATCGAGGAGGCGGTGCGCGAGGTGCGCGCGCGGGGCCTGCTGGTGATCAGCCTCAACATGGCGGGCAGCGTCCCCGACGCGGCCGACCTCGTCGTGACCGACCCCGTGCAGGCGGGCGTGATGGCCGTCATGGCCGTCGCGGACACGGCGAAGTTCACCGTGGAAAGGCTGAAGCGGCGGGCCTTCTGAGCGAGTTCCGAGCGGGACTCCGCCGAGGTCGAGCCGACCGCCTCCCGCTGACCTGGCCCGCGCGGCGGCGCGACCACGCTCCGGCGGGCGCGCCCCGGCTCAGGCCCGCCGGCCGCGGAAGCGGACGACGCTGAAGCTCTCCGGGATGTGCGAGTCGTAGACGCCGTGGGGGTTGAGGCTCCAGCCGGGGTTCTCGGGCAGAGCCTTGCCGTGGACGCGGACGGCCTCGAAGCGGGAGAAGTCGCAGCGGAGCGTGTCGCCCTCCTTCGGCGGGAGGGCACGGCCGTCGAAGAGGAACGACAGGCTCTTCCAGGGGAGCGCCATCTCGACCGTCCAGCCGCGGTCCTTCGTCTCCGGGTCGTTGATGCGGCCGTCCACCCGCACCGCGGTCTCGAGGCCCTCGAGGTCGAAGTCGAGGAAGGCGAAGCGCCGCCCGCGCGGGTGCTTTCCCCAGCGGCTCGCGTCCTGGAAGCCTCCGAGGACGTCGACGTTCGGCGACCGGAGGTCCAGCTCGGGCCGGTCGAACCGGCTCCCCCGGCGGAGCGCGTCCTGCCAGACGAAGAACGCCTCGTACACCGTGCCGAAGGCGTTGATCTCGAGCTCGTAGTAGCAGTCGTCGCCCCCCACGAAGAGCTCGACGTCGTTGTCGTTCCAGACGAAGCTGTCACGCTCGGTGAGGGTGGCCCGGACCTGCGGCTCCTCCACCCAGTAGGCGACGTAGAAGCGCTCGTCGTCCCACTGGCTCGCGACGCGCGTCTCGTAGAGGGCGGGCTCGCCGCTCACCATGTCCACGAAGCGCGGCGAGCGAGGGGCGTCCCGCCAGGCGGCCTTGCCGAGATCGCCGTCGACCCGAATCGGCCTCTCCGCACGGTGGCTGGCGATCTCGACCAGCCGGTCCTCGCTCGCCCCGTAGCGGGCGCTCATCCTCGCCTCCGCGGCGATCATACGCGATCGGCGACGCCCGTCAGCCCCAGTGCCGGCTCCTCCGCCAGATCTCGGCGAGCGGCAGCCGCGGCCGGCGGCAGACGAGCACCGGCCGGTTCTCCCAGACCGCGGTCCACGGGTGCGAGAGGACGGCCGCGACCTCCACGTCCTCGCACCACTTGCGGAGGCCCTCCGGCCGGTCCCCGAGGACGATGAAGACGTCCTTCGTCGTGTCGCCCGGCCCCCAGAGCCAGTAGGACTGGTGGGTGCCGAGGGCCTTGAGCGGCAGGTCGTACCGCGGGCCGAGGAGGTCGATCGCGCCGGAGTCGCCGTAGTTGTTGCCGATGATCGCGACCCGGGCCTGCTCCTCGGGCGGCAACGCGTGGTACGTCGCGGCCACCGTCGCCACCAGCTCGTCCCAGCCGAACTGCCAGGCGAAGTGGTGGGGCAGCGCAGCGCGCGCGTGCGCCTTCTCGGTGGCGGGCAACGTGATCCCGAGCCGCTGCTGGTAGGCGATGAGGACGTGCGGGGGAAGGATGGGCAGGCCGAAAGGCAGGAAGGGAAGGGACAGGCCGAAGAGGAGGACGAACGCGGGCCGGAGCCGCGCGCGCCACCCCTCGGCGGTGAAGGCCTCGAGGGCGACGGCGCCCGCCGCGAAGAGGGTCGCGAAGGCGGGGGTCACGTAGTAGTCCTTGCCCTTCGTCAGGATGAAGAAAGCGAGGGTCACGAGGAAGGCCGTCCCCAGCGGGCGGAAGGCGCGGCCCCGCTTCGAGACGAGCAGCCAGCCGAGGCCGGCCAGCCAGACGGGGAGGCTCGCCGGATTGGCGTTGAACACCTGGTGGGCGACGTAGTCGGCGGGGGCGAGGACGACGTCTCTCCCGCTCTCGCGGACGTGCCTCAGGAACTCGAGGAACGGCCAGCCGTGACGGACGTTCCAGACGACGTTGGGCAGGAAGACGAGCGCGGCGAGCGCGCCGCCGATCCAGATCCACTTCTGCCGGAAGACCCGCCGCTCCGGGCTCAGCAGGAGGCCCACGACGAGGCCGAGGCCGTAGACGGCCATCGAGTACTTGTTCTGCAAGCCGACCCCGGCGAGGAGGCCGAACCAGAGCCAGAGCTTCTGGTCGCCGGTCCTCGCGATCCGGACGACGAGGAAGGCGCACCCCGTCCAGAAGAGGGGCTCGAGCGCGTTCATCGTGAAGAGGTAGTGCATCACGACGTAGACGAAGGCGAGGCCGCTCGAGAGGGCGGAGAGGCCCATGGCGAACCGCCCGCCGCCCAGCTCGCGGGCCAGGAGGCCGGTCAGCAGGACGAGCGCGGCCCCCGCGAGGCCCGACACCGACCGGATCGCGAGGAGCGAGGTGCCGAGCGTGTGCCGGACGAGCCAGGCCACGAGGCCGACGAGAGGCGGCTGGTCCACGTAGCCCCAGTCGAGGTGCTCGCCGCAGGCCAGGAAGTAGAGCTCGTCGCCGAAGTAGCCGTAGCGGGACGCGGTGGCGAGGTGGAGCAGCAGCTTCGCGGCCGCGATCGAAAGCACGAGGCCGATTCCCGTCGCGAGCCAGCGGCGGCGCGCCATCGCCGTCTTATACGCCAGAACGGGCGCGCCGAGCACGGTCCGGTTTCGGCGTAGACTCGACCCACGAGTTTCCCGCGGAGTACGAGGAGGTGGTCATGACGCGCATCGTGGCGCTGTCGGCGCTGTCGCTGCTCCTGGCGGGCGCGAAGGGAGGTCCCGCCCAGGGGGCCCTCCTCGTCCTGGAGAAGGGCACGAGGTCCCTGGCCATTGTCGATCCCGGCCGGCTCGAGATCCTCGCCCGCGTCGACGCCGGGGACGACCCGCACGAGGTCGTCGCATCGGAGGACGGCCGGTTCGCCTACGTCTCCAACTACGGTGCCTTCGGAACGCCGGGCCACACCCTCAGCGTCGTCGACCTCGCGGCGCGGAAGGCGCTCCCCGCCGTGGACCTCGGCGCGCTGCGCGCCCCCCACGGCCTCGAGCTCGCGGGAGGCAAGGTCTACTTCACGGCGGAGGGCAGCAAGATGATCGGCCGCTACGACCCGGCGACGCGCCAGGTCGACTGGGCGCTGGGCGTCGGCCAGAACCGCACCCACATGCTGCTCGTCGCCCCGGACCTCTCCCGGATCTTCACCTCGAACGTCAACTCCGACACGGTGACGCTCCTCGAGAACGCGAGCGGCGGCGACGTGTCCGGGTGGACGGCGACGCACGTCCCCGTCGGCAAGGGGCCCGAGGGCTTCGACGTCTCGCCGGACGGCCGGGAGCTCTGGGCGGCGAACTCCGGCGACGGCACGGTCTCGGTCGTCGACCTCTCGGCGAGGAAGGTGGTGCAGACCCTTCCCGTGAACACGAAGCGCGCCAACCGCCTCAAGTTCACGCCGGACGGGAAGAGGGTTCTGATCTCCGACCTCGGGAGCGGAGACCTGCTGGTGCTCGACGCCGCGTCCCGCCGGGAGCTGAAGCGCCTCAACCTGGGACACGGTGTCGCCGGCATTCTCGTCGCCGGCGACGGCTCGCGCGCCTACGTCGCGGTCAGCCCCGACGACCAGGTCGCGGTCGTGGACCTCGAGACCCTGTCCGTGACCGGTCGCCTCGCCACCGCAAAGGGCCCCGACGGCATGGCCTGGGCGGCACGTGTCCGATGAGGACGGCGCGGGCCTCCCTCCCGCGGCCATGCGATCGTCGGCTCGGAGTGGCCCCATGCACGACCGAACGATGATTCATTAGGGACGATCCTGAGCCCTCTGATCCTGAATCACTCCCGTACATAGGGACCTGTCGCCCCCGCGACGGGAAGCCTACGATCGTAGGCGATCGCCGCTCGTCCGGTGGAGCCGTCCGACCTCACTCCCGGGCCCGCCGACCGCGGCGCGCTCGGAGGCCTCGATGACCACCACCCTGGGAACGGCGCTGCCGCGCGTGGAGGACCAGGACCTCCTCGATCGCGTCATCGCGGAGCAGGGGGGCCGCCCCGGCTCCCTCCTCAGCATCCTCGAGAAGGTGCAGGAGCAGCACCGCAGCAAGTACCTGCCCCTCGAGACGCTCGAGTACGTGGCCGTGCGCACCGGCGTGCCGCAGGCCCGCGTGTACAGCGTCGCCACGTTCTACGCCCTCTTCAACCTCGAGCCCCAGGGGACGCACACGGTCAGCATCTGCCGGGGCACGGCCTGCCACACCCGCGGCTCGCGGGCGCTCCTCGAGCGGCTCAAGCTGCAGCTCGGCCTCGCCGGCGTACCCGAGGAGGCCGGCAGCGCCGACAAGCTCACCTTCACCACCGCCGACCGGCGATTCACGATCCGCACCGTGGCCTGCTTCGGCCAGTGCGCGCTCGCCCCCGTGGTCGAGGTGAACCACGCCATCCGCGGCCACGTGAAGGAGCAGGCCCTCATGCGCGAGGTGGAGAAGCTCAAGAAGGAGAGCGGCCGATGACGCGCATCCAGGACATCGCCGCGTTCAACGAGGTCCGGGAGGCCGGCCTCGCCAAGCTCCTGCCGAGCAAGCCCCGCATCGGGGTGGGCATGGGGACCTGCGGCTCCGGGAACGGCGCCGAGGCCGTCTTCCAGGCCTTCGCCTCCGAGATCGACGCCCGCGGCCTCGCCGTCCAGCTCGCCCCCGTGGGCTGCTTCGGCTTCTGCGCCGAGGAGCCCCTCGTCAACGTGTGGGTGCCGGGCCGTCCCCTCCTCATCCTCCACCGCGTCCAGACGAACCACGTCGACGCGATCCTGGGCGGCCTCGGCCAGGGGAAGATCCCGCCCCCCGAGCTCGTCCTCTGCAAGGTCGAGGAGTGGGACCACCTCACGGGGCACGTGAAGTACGGCTACGGCTACCCGGAGCTGCCGCACTGGCACGAGGTCCCCTTCTTCAAGGGCCAGGTCAAGATCGTCCTTCGCAACTGCGGCCTCATCAACCCCGACGACATCGAGGAGTACATCGCGATCGGCGGCTACCAGGCCCTCTACAAGGTCCTGATCGACGCGAACCCGGCCGCCGTCATCGAGCAGATCAAGGCGGCCAAGCTCCGCGGGCGGGGCGGGGCCGGCTACCTCACCGGAAACAAGTGGGAGTTCCTGCGCGCCGCGGCGGGGGCCGAGAAGTACCTCGTCTGCAACGCCGACGAGGGCGACCCCGGCGCCTACATGAACCGCAACGAGATCGAGAGCGACCCCCACTCGCTCGTCGAGGGGATGGCGATCGCCGGCTACGTGACCGGCACCCCGAAGGGCATCCTCTACGTCCGCGCCGAGTACCCGCTGGCCGTGCTCCGGCTCGAGCGGGCGATCGAGCAGGCCCGGGCCTACGGCGCCCTCGGCGACAACGTCCTCGGCCGGGGCTTCAAGTTCGACCTCGAGCTCGTGGAGGGCGCGGGCGCCTTCGTGTGCGGCGAGGAGACGGCGCTCATCGCGTCCCTCGAGGGCCAGTCCGGACGCCCCCGGCCGCGGCCGCCCTTCCCGGCGCAGAAGGGCCTGTGGGGCAAGCCCACCAACATCAACAACGTCGAGACCTGGTACAACGTCGCCCCCATCGTCTCGAAGGGGCCGGCCTGGTTCACCGAAACCGGCAGCCCCAAGAGCGCGGGCACGAAGGTCTTCTCGCTCGTCGGGAAGGTGCGCAGCACCGGCCTCGTCGAGATGCCCCTCGGCACGCCCATCGCGAAGTTCATCTACGACATCGGCGAGGGCGGCACGAACGGCCGCGACATCAAGGCCATCCAGACCGGCGGGCCCTCCGGGGGCTGCATCCCGGCCGACATGTTCGACACCGTGGTCGACTACGAGAGCCTCGCCCAGCTCGGCTCGATCATGGGCTCGGGCGGCATGGTCGTGATGGACGAAGACAACTGCATGGTGGACGTGGCCCGCTACTTCATCGAGTTCACCCACTCGGAGAGCTGCGGGAAGTGCGTCCCCTGCCGGGTCGGCCTCGACAAGGCGCTGCGGATCCTGAACCGCCTCACCGAGGGCACGGCCACCCTGGCCGACCTCGACTCGCTGGACGAGCTCTGCCGCATGGTGCGCGACACGTCGCTCTGCGGCCTCGGCCAGAGCGCGCCGAACCCGGTGCTCACGACCCTCCGGCACTTCCGGCACGAGTTCGAGGACCATATCCGGGCCAAGCGCTGCCGGGCCGGCGTGTGCGAGGACCTCGCCCTCTCCCCCTGCGAGAACTCCTGCCCGCTCCACATGAACATCCCGCGCTTCCTCGAGCTCTACCGGGAGGGGCGGATCGAGGACGCGTTTCTCTCCGTCATCCTCGACAACCCCCTCCCCGCCTCCACGGGCCGCGTCTGCCAGCACCCCTGCGACGACCGGTGCCGGCGGGCGGCGGTCGACGAGGCGGTCAACATGCGGGACGTGCACCGGCTGATCGCCGACTCCATCCTCCTCTCCGACAGGTTCGACACCATGGTGGAGAAGGTCGTGGCACGGAAGAAGGAGCCCACCGGGCGCGAGGTCGCGATCGTGGGCGCCGGCCCCACCGGCCTCACCTGCGCGTACTACCTCGCCCTCCTCGGCCACTCGGTGACGGTCTTCGAGTCGCGGCCCGAGGCGGGGGGGATGCTCCGCTACGCCCTCCCCGAGTACCGGCTGCCCAAAGCCGTCCTTGCCAAGGAGATCCAGCTCATCGAGCGGCTGGGCGTGAAGTTCCTGCTCAGCTCACCGGTCGGCGAAGGCACCTCCCTCAACGACCTCGCCCACCAGTACGACGCCGTCTTCCTCGCCATCGGCACCTGGAAGGAGGCGTGGGTCTACCTGCCGGGCACCGAGCTCACCGGCGTCCTTCCCGCCCTCCCCTTCCTCGAGGGCGTGGCCCGCGACGAGAAGCTTCCGGTCGGCCGGCGCGTGGTCGTGATCGGGGGCGGCAACGCGGCGATCGACTCCGCCCGCACCGCGCGCCGGACGGGCGCGGACGTCACGGTCATCTACCGCCGGGAGCGGAAGGACATGCCGGCCATCCCGGAGGAGACCGAGGCCGCCGAGCACGAGGGCGTGCACTTCCTCTTCCTCGCCACCCCGCACCGCATCGTGGGCGACAAGCAGGGCGCGGTGAAGGCGATCGAGGTCGTGAAGACGAAGCTCGGCGAGTTCGACACCTCGGGCCGCCGCCGGCCCGTCCCCACCGACGAGGTCGTCCGCGTCGACTGCGACACCGTGATCCTCGCCGTGGGGGAGAAGGTGGACCCCGACTTCGCCAAGGCCTCCGGCCTCAAGGTGAAGGAGGCGGGCACCCTCGAGGTGGACCGCTACTCCCTGGAGACGAGCCGCGAGCGGTTCTTCGCCGGGGGCGACCTCACGACCGGCGCCTCGAACGTCTCGAACGCGATGGGCTTCGGCAAGAAGGCGGCCCGCAACATCGACAAGCGGCTCATGGGCGTGAAGCGCTTCACGTCGCTCTGGCCGGAGTTCGAGTACGGGATGGAGCCGCCCGAGAAGCAGAGCGAGTCCCGCCGGCACGTGCCGGGCGAGGTCCAGGCGGCGACGCGGGTGCAGTCGAGCGTCGAGGTCTCGCTCGGCCTCACCCCGGTGGCGGCGGCGGAAGAGACGGCGCGTTGCCTGCGGTGCGACATCCGCGGCGAGAACGGCTAAAGGAGGCCACCGCGTGACCCAGAAGCTGAAGGTCCGCATCGACGGCGAGTTCGTCGCCGCGAGCCCCGGCCAGAGCGTCCTCCAGGTGGCGCGGGCCGCGAACAAGTACATCCCCGCCCTCTGCTACATGGACGGCCTCACCGCGGTCGGCTCGTGCCGGCTCTGCATGGTCGAGGTCCAGGGGGTCAGCCGCCTGCTGCCCGCCTGTACGACGCCCGTGCAGGACGGCATGGCGGTCACCACCACGTCCGCGCAGCTCGTCTCCTACCGCCGGATCGCCCTCGAGCTCCTCTTCTCGGAGCGGAACCACGTGTGCGCGGTCTGCGTGTCGAGCGGGCACTGCGAGCTGCAGGCCCTGGCCCAGGAGCACGGGGTGACGCACGTGCGCTACCCCTACAACTACCCGCGCCTGCCCGTCGACACCTCTCACCCGCGGTTCGTCCTCGACCACAACCGGTGCGTGCTCTGCTCGCGCTGCGTGCGGGCGTGCGCCGAGATCGAGGGCGCCCACGTGTGGGACGTCGCCGCCCGCGGCATCCAGTCGCGCCTCGTGAGCGAGCTCAAGCGGCCGTGGGGCGAGGCCCGGACGTGCACCGGCTGCGGCAAGTGCGTCCAGGCCTGCCCGACCGGGGCGATGGCCGAGAAGGGATGGGCGGTCGAGGAGATGACGAAGCACGGCCAGGTGGTGAGCCGCCTGACCGCCATGCGGGGAGCGCGCTGATGGACAAGGTGCGGATCGGGACGTGCTGGCTCGACGGCTGCTCCGGCTGCCACATGTCGCTCCTCGACGTGGACGAGGGCCTGGTGGCCGTGCTCAAGAAGGCGGACATCGTGTTCGGCCCGCTCGTCGACGCCCAGGAGTGGCCGGAGGGTGTCGACGTGGCGGTCGTCGAGGGGGCGGTGAGCAGCCAGGACGACCTCAAGCTCGCCCAGCAGGCGCGGGCGCGGAGCAAGGTCGTGGTGGCCCTCGGCGACTGCGCGGTCACCAGCAACGTGCCCTCGATGCGGAACGGGATCCCCACCCGCAAGCTCCTCGAGCGCGTCTACGTGGAGGGGGCGACGGAGAAGCCGGGCGTCCCCACCGACGGCGTCCCCGCGCTCCTGAAGCAGGCGGTGCCGCTGCACGAGGTGATCAAGGTGGACGTGCACGTTCCCGGCTGCCCCCCCAAGCCGAACGCGATCCTCTTCGCGCTCAGCGAACTGCTCGAGGGCCGCAAGCCCGACCTCGGCTCGAAGCTGCGGTTCGGGTAGAGCCATGGCCGCGCGGGGCACGAGCACGAAGCGCACCGGGAAGGCCCGGGCGGGCGGGGCCGGGGCCGCCGCTCCGGCCGCGGAAGAGCGGCCCACGGAGGCCGGGAGACCAGCGATGAAGAAGATCACGATCCACCCCGTCTCGCGGATCGAGGGCCACGCCAAGATCACGATCCGCCTCGACGACGAGGGGCAGGTCACGGGGACCCAGTTCCACGTCACCCAGATCCGGGGCTTCGAGAAGTTCACCGAAGGGCGGCCGTACTACGAGATGCCTTCCATCACCGCCCGCATCTGCGGCATCTGCCCGGTCAGCCACCTCCTGGCCTCCGTCAAGGCCTGCGACGCCATCATGGCGGTGCGGATCCCGGAGGCGGCGGCGAAGCTGCGCGAGCTCCTCCACTGCGCGCAGTTCGTCCAGTCGCACGCGCTCTCCTTCTTCCACCTCTCCGCCCCGGACCTCCTCCTCGGGATGGACTGCGATCCCGCGAAGCGCAACGTGGCCGGCCTCCTCGAGGAGTACCCGGACGCGCTCCGGGACGGGATCGCCCTCCGCAAGTTCGGCCAGCAGACGATCGAGCGCCTGGCCAAGGAGCGGGTCCACCCTTCGTGGACGGTCCCTGGCGGCGTGAATGCCCCCCTCGACCCCCACGCCCACGAGAGGACGCTCGCCGAGCTGCCCGCCGCGCAGGCGATCGTCCGCCGCACGATCGAGCTCTGGAAGAAGACCCTCGACCAGTTCCCCGACGAGATCGCGACCTTCAGCAACTTCCCGACGATGTACGCCGGCCTCGTGGGCCCCGACGGCTCCCTGCGTCTCTACGACGGCAACCTCCGCTTCGTGGGCCCCGAGGGACGGATGGTGGCCGACCAGGTACGGCCGGAGGACTACGCGGCCCACATCGGCGAGGCGGCGATGGCCGACTCGTACCTGAAGGCCCCGTACTACAAGCCCCTCGGCTACCCCCAGGGCATCTACCGCGTCGGCCCCCTCGCCCGCCTGAACGCCGCCGACCGCTGCGGGACGCCGGAGGCCGACCGGGAGCTCGAGGAGTACCGCCAGCGTCTCGGCCGCATCGTCCAGAGCGGCTTCCACTACCACTACGCGCGCCTTATCGAGGCCACCTACGCCCTCGAGCGGATGAAGGAGCTCCTCGACGACCCGGCGATCCTCTCCCAGAAGGTCCGCGCCAAGGCCGGGGTGAACAGCCCCGAGGGCACAGGCATCATCGAGGCCCCTCGCGGCGTCCTCATCCACCACTACAAGGTGAACGACGACGGCGCCATGGTGTGGGCGAACCTCATCGTGGCCACCGGCCACAACAACCTGGCGATCGGCAAGGGCGTCGAGCAGGTGGCGAAGAAGTTCGTCGACGGCCGCAAGCTCCAGGAGGGCGCGCTCAACCGGGTCTCGGCCCTCGTCCGGGCCTACGACCCCTGCTTGAGCTGCTCCACCCACGCCCTCGGTATGGTGCCGGTCAAGCTGAGCCTCGTCGGCCCGACGGGCGAGCTGCTCGACGAGAGGGCGACGGAGTAGCTCTCGAGGAGCCGGCCGGCCAGGGGCGGCGTTCGACGCCTCCCGGGGCCGGTCCGTTCTTTACTCCGCCCCGGCCGTGGCCTACCCTTTCGGGATCATGACTCACCGGGGATGCGCCCCTGTGCGCCGGAAGGGGAGGATCGCCTGACGGCGGACACGACGGCCGCGACCCAGGCCGGGGCTCCCTCCCGTACCACCCGGGTGGTCGTCGCCACCTCGGTGATGCTGAGCTTCATCTCGTTCTGGCGCGCGGCAGCCATCGTCCTCGCCGATCTGGGGTCCTCCGCCTTCTACGTCGGAGGCATCGCCGAGCAGGCCGTGGGCCGGGCCGCGCCCTGGTTCATCCTCGGCGTGATGCTCTTCTCCTACGCGGTGCGCGCCGTCTACATCGAGAGCTGCGCGATGTTCACCCGCGGGGGCGTCTACCGCGTGGTGAAGGAGGCCATGGGGGGCACGCTGGCCAAGCTCTCGGTGTCGGCCCTGATGTTCGACTACATCCTCACCGGGCCGATCTCGTCGGTGTCGGCCGGGCAGTACATCGTCGGGCTCGTCGCGCAGACGGTCACCTACTTCGGCCACCCGTGGTCGCCCTCGAAAGAATCGGTCAACCATGTCGCGGCGGCGATCGCCGTGGCGATCACTCTCTACTTCTGGCGACGGAACATCCAGGGCATCCACGAGTCTTCGGACGACGCCCTCCGAATCATGTGGGTGGCCACGCCGATGGTGGTCCTGATGATCCTGTGGGGCGGGGCGACGATCCTCTCGCACCCCGAGAACCAGCGCCTGCCCCCGGCCCCGAACGGGCAGAACCTCTCGTTCAACGACGACGCCGTCGGCTGGATGCCGAAGCTGCTGCCCCGCTCGTTCGTGCCCCAGGAGAGCGACGTGCCCGCGCCGGCCGGCGAGCCCGCCGGCCGCACCGGCCAGACGCACTGGGGACTCGCCCCGGGGGCGGGCCGGCTGCTGGGCCTCATCGGCATCCTGATCGCGTTCGGCCACTCCATCCTCGCCATGTCCGGCGAGGAGACCCTCGCCCAGGTCAACCGCGAGCTCGAGTACCCGAAGCACCGGAACCTGATGCGGGCGGGAGCCGTGATCTTCGTCTATTCCCTGACCTTCACCTCCTTCGTCTCGTTCCTCGCCTACGCCCTCATCCCCGATTCGAGTCGGCCCCGCTTCTTCGACAACCTGATCTCCGGCATCGCCATGAACCTGGCCGGGCCCGTGGCCCTCCGGCTGGCCTTCCAGGCCTACGTCGTCCTCGTGGGCTTCCTGCTCCTCGCCGGGGCGGTGAACACCGCGATCATCGGGTCGAACGCGGTGCTCAACCGGGTGAGCGAGGACGGCGTGCTGACCGATTGGTTCCGCGCCCCCCACCGGCGCTACGGGACCACCTACCGCATCATCGACCTCATCGTCCTCCTGCAGGTCGCGACGATCGTCGGGTCGAGGGGTGAGGTCTACGTCCTGGGCGAGGCCTACGCCTTCGGCGTCGTGTGGTCCTTCGCGTTCAAAGCCCTCGCCGTCCTCGTCCTGCGCTTCAAGGACCGCTCCCACCGCGAGTGGAAGGTCCCGTTCAACCTCTCCCTGCGCGGCAACGAGATCCCGATCGGCCTCGGGGCGATCGCCGCCCTCCTCTTCTCGATCGCCGGCATCAACCTGATCACCAAGCAGGTGGCGACGGTCAGCGGGGTCGCGTTCACCCTGGTCTTCTTCGTGATCTTCCTCCTCTCCGAGCGCGCGACCCACCGGCGGCTTGGGGCGGCCGCGCACCTGGAGGTGGACCAGTTCCGCCTGCAGCCGCAGGAGGTCATCTCCGCCGACACCGTCCAGGTGCGCCCGGGCGGCACCCTGGTCCCCGTGCGCGACTACAACAGCCTGGAGCACGTGCGGCGGGCCCTGGAGCTGACCCACACCGGCAAGCAGAACCTCGTCGTGATGACCGTGCATCTGCTGCGAGGGCCCGACACCGGCTACCGCGATCTCAGCGAGGCGAAGCTCTTCACGGACTACGAGCAGCTTCTCTTCAGCCGGGTGGTGGCCCTCGCCGAGAAGGAGGGCAAGCACGTCGACCTGATGGTGGTGCCTTCCTCCGACCCCACCCAGGCCATCGTCCAGACCGCGGCCCAGCTCTACGCGTCCGAGATCATCGTCGGCCCGTCGGCCACCGTGTCACCGCGCGAGCAGGCCCTGCGCTTCGGCGAGGCCTGGGAGAGCCTCCGCCAGAAGCCCGCGCACCAGGTGCGGCTGCGGATCGCCGAGCCCGGGGGCCGGGTGCGGGAGTTCCTGCTCGGGGCCCACCCTCCGAAGCTCACCGACGCCGACGTGCAGCTCATCCACGAGCTGTGGCTGGACTTCAAGCAGGGGCTGCCCGGGGAGACCGTGCGCCACCGCGACATCGTGTCCGTCGCCATCCACCGCTTTGCCCGCGAGCTGGAGACGCGGCCCCGGGCCGAGATCCTGGCGGAGATCGCCGCCCTCAAGCAGGAACGGCGGGGCGCGAAGGGCGGAACGTCCACCTCTCCGCGCCCCGCAGCGCCGGACGGCGCGACCGGCGGCAGGACCTAGCCGTTCAGCGCGACGACGCCTCCGGCCTCGCCGCGCGCCGTCTCACTGCCCATTGCCGAGGAGCTGCTCCGCCGTCGGGGCGGTGAGCGTGCCGAAGAGGCCGTGGCCCTCGTCGTCGATGCCGGCGGTGAAGAAGAGCGTGTTGAGGGGGCCCGCGCTCGAGCCGTTGCCGAAGGCGAGCGCCCACAGGCCGTCGATCATGAGGACCTTGTCGGTCATGTCCTTCATCTCGCCGAGGAAGCGCCCGCTCGCCACGTCGTAGGCGGCGACCGCGCCGCTGCCGAACTGGCCCACGAGCAGGTTGTGGCTGAAGGCGCCGAAGTCGCCCGGCGCGAGGGCGAGACCCCACGGCGCGTTCAGCCAGTCGCCGTGCTCCAGGCGCCGCAGCAGCCGGCCGCTCGGGCTGAAGACGTCCACGTAGCCGAACCCGGTCCCGTGCTGCTCGTCGGTGGAGCCCTCCTGCGTCTTCGCGAAGGTGACGTAGAGATCGCCTCCGATGTTCTGGATGCCGAAGGGTGAGTAGCCGCGGGGGAGGCGCTCGTCCCGGAACGCGCCGTGCTCGTCCCGATCGCCGCCGAACTCCTCGGCCATGGCCACGTGATGCCCGTCGCCCCCGGGCAGGGAGACCGCGTGGAAGCTCGAGTCGAAGACGTCGATCCGGCCCTTGGCGAAGTTCGTCGCGTAGAGGAACCAGGCGCCGCCGTGGGTGGCGATCGCGAGCCCCTTGTAGACCGCGTGCTTGCTCGTGACCTTGATGACGGCGTGGGTCGCGTCCACCGCCGGGTTCCAGCCGGAGATCGTCCCGTCCTCGGTCGCGAACAGGAAGCGGGCCGTCTTGCCGGGCGCGAGCTCGAACGCGGGCGTCCCGTTGAAGACGGTCCCCGTGGGAACGCCGGGGTCGCTCCCCGTAGCCGGGGGGATGGTCACGACGAGCGAGACCGGCAGGCCCGTGCTGCCGTTGTAGAGCGTTGCCGTGCCCGTGCCGTTGTTCGCGACCCACCACGGGCTCGTCGAGCTGCGGGAGAGGCCCCAGGGGTTGACGAGGTTCGGGTCCTGATTCGCGGCCTGGCCCATCTCGTCCGAGATGAGGTTCGTCTGCGTGTAGTGCTGCGCCTCGGCCCGCGCTCCGATCAGGACGCAGCCGGCGAGCAACGCGACCGTGACTGAATGAACGCCCTTCCGCTCCATAGCCATACCTCTGTCTCCTCGGTTCGTTGGCGAGCCGACCGCCCCCTCCCGTCGCCCGTGTGGACTCGTTGGCGAGTCTAGCTGCAACGAGAGTGCCGGGGCCGTCCACCGCGACAAGTCGTTGCCACTCAGAGCACGCGGTCCCGTCCGCTTACGACCGCCGTGCCGGTCGCTTACAACCGGCGTAAGGCCTTTCGCTTCTGGTGCCGCAGGAAGGGCCGGACGGTCGTAGAATCCTACCCACTGCTCGAAAGGGGGATCGGATGGACCGTCTGCCGCACTGCGTGGCCGCCGTGGGACTGGCCGTTCTCGCCGGCGGCGCCGCCGCTCTCGCCTCCGACATCGGCCTCTTCGACTCGCACGGCGAGGTGGGGGTCGTGGGCAGGCCCGGATCGGTCGCCTACGACGCGAAGGCCGGGACCTACACCGTCACCGGTGGCGGGGAGAACATGTGGTTCGCGAAGGACGCGTTCCACTTCGTGTGGAGGAAGGGAGCGGGAGACGTCGCCCTCGCCGCCGACGTCCGGTTCGTCGGCACCGCAGGCAATCCCCACCGCAAGGCGGCCCTCCTGATCCGCCAGGGCCTGGAGCCGGACGCACCCTACGCCGACGCCGTCGTGCACGGCGACGGGCTCACGTCCCTCCAGTACCGGGAGGAGCGGGGCGGTCCGACCCGCGAGATCCAATCGAACGTGAAAGCGCCGCGGCGGGTGCGCCTCGAGAAGGAGGGCGACTACGTCTTCCTGTCCGTGGCCAGCGAGGGCGAGCCGCTCGGCCCGGCCGGCGGCTCGTTCAGGATCAGGCTCGCCGAGCCCTTCCTGGTCGGCCTCGGCGTGTGCGCGCACGACGACGCGGTGAGCGAAACGGCGGTCTTCTCGAACGTGGAGATGACGATGGGACAGGCGAAGCCAGCCGGCGAGCCGGTGCTCGAGAGCACGCTGGAGACGATTTCGATCGCGTCGAAGGACCGCCGGGTGGTCCGGCACGCCCGCGAGCACTTCGAGGCCCCCAACTGGTCGCGTGACGGAAAGGATCTGCTCTTCAACCGGGGCGGCCGGCTCTACGCCCTGCCGGCGGAGGGCGGGGAGCCGCGGCCGATCGACACCGGGTTCGCCACCCGGTGCAACAACGACCACGGGCTGTCGCCCGACGGCACGCTCCTCGCGATCTCGGACCAGTCCCAGGGGGACGGCCAGTCGCTCGTCTACACTCTGCCCGCCGGGGGCGGCACGCCGCGGCGGATCACCGCCCTCGCCCCTTCGTACTGGCACGGCTGGTCGCCGGACGGCAAGACCCTCGCCTACTGCGCGGAGCGGAAGGGCGAGTTCGACATCTACACGATCCCGGCCGAGGGCGGCGAGGAGACGCGGCTCACGGACACGCCGGGCCTCGACGACGGCCCCGATTACTCGCCGGACGGCCAGTGGATCTACTTCAACTCCGAGCGAACGGGCACGATGCAGGTCTGGCGGATGAGGACGGACGGCCGCGAGCCGCAGCGGCTCACGTCCGATGGGTACAACGACTGGTTCCCGCACCCGTCGCCGGACGGGAAGTGGGTGGCGTTCCTCTCCTACGAGAAGGACGTGAAGGGCCACCCGGCGAACAAGGACGTGATGCTCCGGATGATGCCGGCCGGGGGCGGGGAGATCCAGGTGCTGGCGAAGCTCTTCGGCGGACAGGGCACGGTGAACGTGCCCTCGTGGTCCCCCGACAGCACCCGCCTCGCATTCGTCTCCTATCGGCTGGTGCGCTGAGCGCGGGCCCAACAGGGGAGGTGAGCATGAGCGACTCGACGAAGCTCGACCGCCGGGCGTTCCTCGGCCGGTCGGCGAGGATCACGGGCGGGGCCGCGCTCGGCGCGACGGCCCTTTCCTACTCGCGGATCCTGGGCGCGAACGACCGCATCTCCCTCGGCCACGTCGGGATCGGGAACCGGGGCCGGGAGCTCGATGAGATCGCCGGCCAGCTCAAGGACCGGCACAACGTCGAGATGACCGCGGTCTGCGACCTCTGGAAGACGAACCGGGAGAGGGCGACGAGCGCCAATGCGGCGAGCTACGGAAGGCCGCCTCGCTCCCTCCCGCACGTCGAGGACCTCCTGGAGCTCGAGGACGTGGACGCCGTCCTCATCTCCACCCCCGAGCACTCCCACTCGCCGATCCTGAAGATGGTCGTGGAGGCGGGCAAGGACGCCTACGTCGAGAAGCCGATGGGCAACGTCCTCGACGAGGCGAAGGCGGCCCGCGACGCGGTCCGGCGGACGAAGAGGATCGTCCAGTGCGGGACCCAGCACCGCAGCGAGCCACACCCTCGAGCCGCGCACGACCTCGTCCGGAGCGGCGTCCTCGGCGACGTGAGCAAGGTCGAGGTCGTGTGGAACTACCACGGGCCGCGGTGGCGGGGGCGCGAGGAGGTGGGGCAGATCCGCGAGGCGGACACGGACTGGCGCCGGTGGCTGCTGACGAAGCCGTACCGGCCGTTCGATCCCCGGGTCTACTTCGAGTTTCGCCTCTACCGCGAGTTCTCGAGCGGCATCCCCGACCAGTGGATGAGCCACGGGATCGACCTCGTGCACTGGTTCATGGACGACAGCTACCCGCGCTCGGTCGTGGCCCACGGCGGCGTCTTCGCCTGGCGCGACGGCCGCGAGAACGCCGACACCTTCCAGGCCCTGCTCGAGTACCCGAAGGGCTTCCTGGTCAGCTACTCGACGAGCTTCGGCAACGACGCCCCCAGCTTCACCCGCTACATGGGGAAGAAGGCCACGCTCGTGAACGTCGGGGGCGAGGGCAGCCCCCGCTATCAGCTCGTCGAGGAGAGGGGCACCCACGAGAGCGACCCCGATGTCGACCGCCAGCGGGCGGCGAGGTACGTGCTCCTCCCGGGCGAGACCGAGCCGCCGCCCATGGGCATCGACGACCTGACCCTCGAGCACATGGCCAACTGGTTCGACTGCCTGCGCTCGCGCGAGCGGCCCCACTGCACGGTCGAAGAGGGCTTCGCCCATTCGGTGGCCTGCATGATGGCGACGGAGTCGTACTGGTCGGGCCGCAAGGTCTACTGGGACCCGGCGAGGGAGGCGATCCTCGACCACCCGCCGGCCGCCTGAGGGCGCGTCTCGGTCCTTGCCCGGACGAGCCTCCTACTTCCAGGCGCCGAGCAGACGGCGCGCCTGGACGACCTGGCCGAGGTGGTGCGCGTTGTGGTCGGCCACGAGCAGCACCTCGCGGAGGGCAGTGTGGCCCTGGCCGTGGGGGATGGGCGCGGTCAGGTCGACCTTCCGGTCGCGGACGAGCGCGACCACCTCCTTCAGGTCGCGCTGGAACCCCGCCACGGACTTGCGCCACTGCGCGTCGGTCGGATCGAGGAAGGACGGCCAGTATCCGGAGGGCCACTCCGGCGACTTCCATCGCGGGTCGAGCGTGTAGCGCAGGATGTCCTCCTGGGCAATGCGCGTGTGCTCGAGGAGCTCCCAGATCGTGTGGAGACCCGCTCCCGGGGACGCAGCCCGGAGCTTGGGGGCGAGGCCCTGGAGAGCCCGGTCCCAGGTCAAGTGGGCGCTGCCGCCCTTCAGGAGCTCAACGAGGTCGGCTCGGAGGCGTTTCTCGTCCACGGTCCCTCCTCTCTGCGGCACGTGTGTCTCCGATTATGTGCCGCACGGCGTTTCGATCCCACGGTCGCAGCCAACGACGTGGGCGCGGCGTCGGGGGATCGTGTAGCATCTCCTCAAGAGAGCATCCGCTTCCGCACGCGTAGCCGCCTTTGGATCGACCCTGCCTCGTCTGGGACGGCGACTGCGGCTTCTGCCGCCGCAGCGTCGAGCACCTGCGCCTCCTCGTCGGCGACCGCGTCGACTTCGAGCCGTACCAGACCGCTCACGCCCGCTTCCCGTCGATCGAAGTGGGCGCGTTCAGAGCGGCCGTTCACCTGGTGGAGCCCGACGGCCGCGTCAGCCGTGGCGCGGAGGCCGTCGTCCGCGCCCTCGCCCACGGGGGCCGGCGCTTCCCGCTCGCCGCCTACGGGCGGCTGCCCGGCGTCGCTCTGCTCTCCGAATGGGGCTACCGCCTCGTCGCGGCCCATCGCCCTCTGGCCTCGCGCCTCCTCGACCTGCTGGTCGGGGACCTGGTCGGCCCGCCGCGGTTCCGCCTGACGCGCCTCGTCTTCCTCCGTCTCCTGGCCCTCGTCTACCTCGCGGCGTTCCTCTCGCTCGGATCCCAGGTCCACGGTCTCGTCGGTGAGCACGGCCTCCTGCCGGCCGGCGAGCTGCTGCTCGCGGCGCGGCAGGCGCGCGGAGACGAGGCTTACTGGCTGCTGCCCACCCTCGGCTGGCTGGGCGCCGGCGACACCGCGCTCGGGGTTCTCTGCGGCGGGGGCGCGGCGGCCGCGGTCCTCGCGCTTCTCGGCTTCGCCCAGGGGCCCCTCCTCGCCGTGTGCTGGGCCTTCTACCTGTCGCTCGTCCACCTCGGACAGGACTTCCTGTCCTTCCAGTGGGACATCCTGCTCGTCGAGACCGGCTTCGTCGCCCTGCTCCTCGCTCCGTGGGCCCACGTGTGGCCCCGGCGGCTCGCGCACGAGCCCGAGCCGCCGCTGGCCGCGGTCTGGCTGCTCCGGCTCCTGCTGTTCAAGCTGATGTTCAGCTCGGGCCTCACCAAGCTCACCTGGGACGATCCCACCTGGCGGGACCTCACCGCCCTCACCTACCACTACTGGACGCAGCCCATCCCGACCCCGCTCGCCTGGTACGCGAACCGCCTGCCGGTCGCCTTCCACGTCCTCTCCTGCGCCTTCATGTTCCTCGTCGAGGTGGCCCTGCCCGTCCTCGTCTTCGCCCCCCGCCGGCCCCGACGCCTCGCGCTCCTCGGGTTCGTCGCCCTCCAGGCGCTGATCGCGGCCACGGGCAACTACGGGTTCTTCAACCTGCTCGCGCTCGTGCTGTGCGTTCCGCTCGTCGACGACGAGGCGTGGCCGGCCGGCCTTCGGTCATGGCTCCTGGGCGACGTCGGGACGGAGACGGCGGCCCGGCCCGGCCGAAGACGGCCGGTCGTGACGGCGGCGGCTTCGGTCGTGGCCCTGCTGTCGATCCCACCGCTCGTCGACGCGTTCCACACGGGCTACTGGAGCCGTCACCCGGACGACCCCGTGCTGCGTCTCGCCGGCGCCGTTTCGCCCCTCTGCCTCGGCAGCTCGTACGGGCTCTTCCGCACGATGACGACGACGCGGCCGGAGATCGAGATCGAGGGGAGCGAGGACGGCGCGAGCTGGAGAGCCCTGCCGTTCCGCTACAAGCCCGGCGATCCCGCCCGAGCGCCGCGGTTCCTCTCCCCCCACATGCCGCGCCTCGACTGGCAGATGTGGTTCGCCGCCCTGCGGGCGGAGGGTCTCGTCTCCGAGCCCGCCGCGGCGAGGGCCTGGCTGGAAGGCGAGGACGTCTGGCTGCGGCGGCTGCTCGTCGCCGTCCTCCGGGGCGAGCCGCAGGTCCTGGGCCTGCTCGGGCCCTCGCCCTTCGCCCGGCCGCCGCGGTACGTGCGGATGACGCTGTGGCAGTACCGCTTCACCAACGGAGGGAGCGACTGGTGGACGCGGCGGCGGGTCGGCGTTCTCGTGGGGCCGCTCGCCCTGGATTGAGACAGGCAGGGGCGCTCCCCAACCCCTTCCTTCGGGTTCTTGGGGAGGTCGCCGGCCGCTGGCGTCGCGCGGCCAGCCGGCGGGCACTCGTCATTCTCCGGCGATCTCTTCGACCTCCGCCGCCGCCTTCTCGAGGACCGCCGCCATGCGCGCGAGCCGCGGGCTGTCCGGCCCCAGCCGCCACGCGTTCCGATACGTCTGTCGGGCGAGCCGCGCGAATGCAGCGTTCAGCTCGCCCATTCCACCGGCCGCGAAGCCCCCGACCATGTCTCGCACGCGATCGAAGATGTCGTCGGTGAACTCGCGGTGCTCGCGCAGGAAGGCCTTGCCCTCCGGCGTGATGTGGTAGACCTTCTTGCCCTCGGTTTCGACGGCTCGCACGTAGCCCTGGTCCTCGAGGAGCTGCAGGGTCGGGTAGACGGTGCCCGGCGACGGCGTGTACCAGCCCTCCAGTCGCTCCTCGAGGGCTTTCATGATCTCGTAGCCGTGCCGTGGCTTCTCCTCGAGAAGGCGGAGGATGACGTACTTCACCTCACCGGACTCGAAGACCTGGTGACGGTGGCGGTGTCGTCCCCGCCACGCCTTCCTGTCGCCGGGGGCACCGAAGCCGGCCCAGAACCGCGGTCCAAACCCGCTGCCGAAGTCAGGGAACCATTCGTGTCGCATGGGTCACTTAAGATATAACGTACGACATGACGTACGATATGTCAAGCTGAGCTGCTCGGCTGGGGCGAAGGGAGGGCCAACCCGGACGGCGACCCGGTCTGCGGCCCGTCAGGCCTTGAGGAGTGCCTCGCCGCGCATCGGCATCGAGCGGAGGCGCACTCCGCTGGCGGCGAAGACGGCGTTCGCGATGGCCGGCGCGGCGGCGATGATGGGCGTCTCGCCGCCGCCGGCGGGAGGGATCTCGCGGTTCTCGACGAGGTGGACGCTGATCCGCGGGACATCCCGGAAGCGGGGGACGCGGTAGCGGGAGAAGCGCGGGTTCAGGATCCTTCCGTCCTTGAACTCGAGCTCCTCGGTGAGCGCTCCCCCGAGGGCCATCACGATGCAGCCCTGCACCTGCGAGAGGAGGCTTCCCGGGTTCAGGACGGGGCCACACTCGAACGCCTCGCAGACCTCGGTCGCCTCGATCCGGCCCGCGGAGGGATCGAGCCGCACCTCGACGCAGGCGGCCACGACCGAGTCCTTCTCCGTGCCGCAGGCCAGACCCACGCCGCGCTCCGGCGTCACCTGCTTCCGCCGCGCGGCCCACCCGAACTCCGCCGCGGCCTTCTCGAGCACGGCCTTCAGGCGCCGGTTCTCGAGGTGGGCCAGGCGGAACTCGAGGGGGTCTTTGCCGGCGGCCGCCGCCAGCTCGTCCATGAAGGACTCCCGGGCGAAGTTGTTGGCGGTGGCCCCCAGGCAGCGATAGGAGCCCTGAGGCAGCGGGGACTCGGAGCCGACGGAGGCGATCCTCGTGCTCGGGACGGCGTAGGGTGTGGCGAGGGCCGCCCCGCCGGGGTTGATGCTCGTGAAGTCCCACCCCACCAGCGCTCCGGCGGCGCTCAGGCCACCGCGACACTCGATCACGGCGGCGGGCCGGCAGTACGCCCACGTGAACTCCTCCTCGCGAGTCCAGCGCACCGAGACCGGCTTCCCGGCGGCGCGGGCGAGGCGCGCCGCTTCCACCGCGGCGTCGGCGCTGTGCTTCCCGCCGAAGCCGCCACCCATGTCGGGCACGATCACGTGGATCCGCTCGCGCGGGACGCCGAGCTCCTCGGCCAGGTGCTCCTGCGCGCGGAAGGGCCCGTCGCAGCCCGCCCAGACGGTCAGCCGGTCGCCGCTCCACTCCGCGACCGCGGCGCGGGGCTCGAGCGGCGCGTGCTGGATGTAGGCGGCGCGATACGAGGCGGCGAGGACTCGTTCCGCCTTCCGCAGAGCCTCCTCGATGTCGCCCTTCTCCTCCGCGCGCGCCTCGCCTCGGCGGGCGCGCGTGCGCAGGTGCTCGAAGACGGTCTCGTTGGATGCGGTCGGGGGCGGGGTCTTCCAGGCGGCGGCCGGGGCGACGGCCTGGACCGCCTGTGCCGCCCGTTGGGACGACGGCGCGGCGAAGCCGACGAACGGCCCGTCGCGGACCACGACGACGCCGTCCATGGCCCTGGCCGCGCTCACGTCCACCGATTCGAGCGTCGCCCCGTACGCGGGCGGACGCAGGACCCTCCCGTACAGCATTCCGGGGCGCACCACGTCCGAGGGGAACCGGTGCGCCCCGGTGACGAGGTCGCGCGCGTTCGGCCGCGGGACAGGCCGGCCCAGGGTCTTCCATCCGCTCACCGGCGTCAGCGCGACGTCCGTCCGGATCGGCTGGCGGAGCGCGGCCACCGCCTCCCGGCTCTTCGCCAGGTCGGCGTAGCTCACGGCTCGTCCCGCCGGGCCCGTGATCACGCCGCCCTGGACGTCGAGCGTCGCGGGGTCGACGTTCCACTGCCGGGCAGCGAGCGCCGTCAGCAGCTCGCGGGCCGTGGCCGCGGCCTGACGCATCTCGAGCGCGTTCCGCGGCGTCGTCCGGCTGCCGGCGGTCATGCCGTCGTCCGGCACGAGGTCGGTGTCGGCCATGACGAGCCGCACGCGGCCCGCGGCCACGCGCAGCTCCTCCGCCGCGGCCTGGGTGAGCTCGGCCCGGGGGCCCTGCCCCTCCTCCACCTTCCCGCTGAACGCCGTGATGGTGCCGTCCTCGTTGAGGAGGAGGCGCGCGGTGACCGCCAGGCCCGAGCCCGGCTGCGCCCAGGCCTCCGGGACGGTCACGGTGACGAGCAGGCCCGAGCCGATGACCTGGAGGAAGGCCCGGCGGTCGAGGGCGGCGAGGGGCTCACCCATGGCGCGCGCCTCGCATCGTGGCCGCCGCCCGGCGGACGGCGCTCACGATCCTCACGTACCCGTTGCAGCGGCACAGGTGGCCGTTCATGCCGGAGACGATCTCCTCGTCCGTCGGGTCGTCCTTCCGCCGCAGGAGCGCCGCCGCCTCGAGGATCATGCCGCTCGCGCAGTACCCGCACTGCAGGGCGCCCTCCTCGAGGAAGGCTTCCTGCACTGCGTGGAGGGTCTCGCCGCGGGCCAGGCCCTCGATCGTCGTCACCGACTTCCCTTCCGCCGACGTCACCGGCAGCAGGCAGGAGCGCGCCGGCTCGCCGTCCAGGTAGACGAGGCAGGCCCCGCACTGGCCTTCGCCGCAGCCGTACTTCGTTCCGGTGAGCTGCAGGTCCTCGCGGAGGACGTCGAGGAGACGCCGCTGCGGGTCGGTGGTGACGCTCCTGTCGGTTCCGTTGACCTTGAACCGGACCGTCAGGCTCACCGGCGGCCTCCGTGCGGGCTCGGAGCCTCCCGGCTCTCCGGCCTTCCGAGCCACACGAGGAAGCATCCCGCAGTCGGGCTAGAATGTCCAAAGCCTTCCCACCCATCCGGAGGTCGGCCTTGGGACCTCGGCTGCCGTGCCTGTGTCTCGTCGGCTTCGCCTCCACCGTCCCGACGCTCGCCGAGGAGGCGACGGCGCGCCTTTCGCCGCTCGTCGTTCCGGTGGAGACGGAGCGCGTCGAGGTGGACCTCGTCGTTCGCGACCGGCACGGGAGGCTCGTGCGCGACCTCCGCCCCGAGGACATCGAGGTGCTCGAGGACGGGGTGCCTCAACGCCTGGAGAGCCTGGAGCTCGTCGGCGGCCGGCCGGCGGAGGCGCCCGCCGCGCCGACCCTCGTGGCCCTGGCGTTCGACCGCCTCGAGCCCGCCGCCCGGAGCTTCGCCCGCGGGGCGGCGCTCGAGTTCATCGAGCGGGACCTCGCCCCGGGCTCGGAAGCCGGCGTCTTCTCGATCGACAGGGCGCTGACGGTGCAGCAGCCCTTTACCGACGACCGCGAAGCCCTCCGGCACGCGGTGGACCGCGCCTCCTCGCTCACGCCGACGGCGTTCGCCGGGCAGCGGGAGCGGGAGCTGACCCGCAACGCGTACCACGGTCTCGGCGAGGGCTTCGGCCAGGCGCACGTGGCCACCGCGGAGCAGAAGGGGGCGCCGGAGTGCCGGGGGCGGGAGGAGGTGAGGACCCGCCTCACCGAGATGCTCGCGAGCCGGCTCGTCGAGGGCTTCGAGTCCCTGGAGTCGGACCAGCGCGGCTTCTCGACCGCTCACGCCCTGCTCGCCCTCGTCGGGGCCCTGCAGGCGCTGCCGGGGCGCAAGGCCGTGGTGCTCTTCTCCGAGGGACTCGCGATCCCCTCCGACGTGGAGGCGACCTGCCGCGCCTTGATCTCCGCCGCGAACCGGTCCCGGGTGAGCCTCTACGCCGTCGACGCCGAGGGGTTGCGGGTCGCGAGCTTCGCCGACGAGGTGCGCCGCTCCGCGGACACGCTCCGGACCCGCGTGCGCAACAGCTCCGACGGCGGCCGGCTCACCGAGGACTCGCCCCTCGCCCTCCTCGAGCGGAGCCAGGAGAGCCTCGTCCCGCCCGAGGGCACGCTCGGCCGGTTGGCCGACCAGACGGGCGGCTTCATCATCCGAGGCACGAACGACCCCTCGGCCGGGTTCGCCCGCATGGAAGAGGAGCTCCGCACCCACTACGTCCTGTCCTACACGCCGAAGAACCGCGACTTCGACGGGCTCTTCCGCGCGATCGCGGTGAGGGTTGGCCGTCCTCACGTCCAGGTGCAGGCGAGAAAGGGCTACCTCGCGCTGAAGGCGCCCCTGCCCGTGCCCGTCCTCCCCTACGAGGCGCCCGCCCTGGCCAGGCTCGACCTCGGTGCGCCGGGACGTGTGCCCGTGCGCCTGCGCGGCCTGCTCTTCCCCGAGGAGCCTTCTCTCCCCCGCGTCTCGATCCTGGTCGAGGTCCCGCGGCAGGCCCTCGCTTCGGGACGCGACGACCGGACGGGCGCCTTCCGCCAGGACCTCGTGATCGTCGCCGTGGTCCGCGACGGCTCCCGGCGGGTCGTCCAGAAGCTCAGCCAGCGCTACGAGATCTCGGCGCCCACCGATCCGTCGGCGGTGGCGGACCCCGTGTCGGTCCTCTTTCATCGCGAGGTGCGGCTCTCTGCCGGTGACTACACGCTCGAGGCCGTCGCCTGGGACGAGCGGGCGGGGCAGGCCGGCGTTGCCGGGGTGGCGCTCACCGTCCCCCGCACCGAGCCCGACCGCCTCCGGGCGAGCAGCCTCGTCGTCGTGAACCACGCCGAGAAGGCGGCAGGCGAGGCAGGCCTCCCGCCCGGGCCGCTCCAGCTTCAGGACGTGCGGCTCTACCCGAACCTCGGCCAGCCGGTGAAGAGGGACGCCGGCCGGCCGCTCGCCTTCTTCCTGAGGGCGTGGCCGGCCGCCGAGCGTCCCGGCGTCGACGTTCGGGTGGAGGTCGTCCAGGGCGCGCAGACCGTCGCGTCGGCGCGCCCGTTGCGGCTGCGACCCGAGGGAGACGGGAGCGCCCAGCTCGTCGGCAGCGTCCCCGTCGAGTCGCTCGTCCCGGGCGCCTACGAGCTCCGCGTGACCCTCACGGACGGGCGCGACGCCGAGACGCGCACCGCCGGCCTCTCCATCGAGCCCTGATCCGCGGCCGCGGCTGAGCGAGAATACGGGCCTCCACAAGGAGGGTCCGATGTCCGCTCGATCCAGCCTGCCGTCTCCTTCGCTCACCCGGCGGGCCTTCCTCGCCGCGACCGGAGCCGGAGCCGCCGCCCTCTCGGCACCGGGACCCCTCCTGGGGGCGACCCCGTCCCGCGTCTCCTTCAACACGGCCAACCTGGTCGCCCGGGTGAGCGGCTACCGCTACGAGCTCAGCCATTGGATGGACCAGCACGCGAAGACGGTCGCGGCCACGGACGAGGCGGCCTGGAAGGCGATCTGCGGGGAGATCGCCGCCGCCGGCTTCCAGGCGGTCGACGTCTGGGAGGCCCACGCCGCCCCCGAGTCGCTCGACGAGGCAAAGGCGCGCAAGTGGAAGCGCATCCTCGACGAGAGTGGCCTCACCCCGGTCTCGTACGCCGGGGGGCTCCGCCCGGAGACGCTCCGGATCTGCCAGTGGCTGGCCATCCCGCACATCGACGGCGGCCTGCGCGACCACTCGCCGGAGCAGGCGACCGCGCTCTGCCGCGAGCACGGCGTGCGCTTCAACGTCGAGAACCATCCCGAGAAGAGCGCCGCGGAGATCCTGGCGAAGATCGGCGGCGGCAACGAATGGCTCGGCGTCTGCATCGACATGGGCTGGCTGGGGACGCAGGGCGTCTCCGGCCCGGCGGTGATCGAGGCCTGCGGATCCCTCGTCCGCCACACCCACGTGAAGGACGTGAAGGCGGCCGGGAAGCACGAGACGTGCCTTCTCGGCGAGGGCTCGGCCGACGTGGCCGGCTGCCTCGCCGCCCTCCGCGAGCTGAAGTACGCCGGCTGGTACTCGTGGGAGGACGAGCCGGAGGACCGGAACCCCTTCGACTCGGCGGCCCGCAATCGCCAGTGGATCGAGACGAGGGTCTCCGAGCGCCGCTGAGCCGTCGCCGCGCGCTCCGCCCGGCCGGGACCGTCTGTGCCGAGCCGAGACGCCGGAGCGCTTGACATCCGCCGCCGCCCGTCATACAGGTAGTCCAGATCTCGTCCATACAGAGGAGCGCAGGACTTGGCCAGGCCGCCGTGTGTGCGCTGCCTTCTCCTCGCCGTGCTCGCGCTCGCCGGGGTGACGGGCGCCTGGACGGCACCCTCGGGGGCGTCGTGCGGCATGGCTTCGCCCGCACCCTCCCCGGCCCTCGCGGAGGCGCTGCGCCCGCGCGGAGCGCCCCTCCTCGTCCACGTCTGGGCGATCTGGTGCCGCCCGTGCGTGGCAGAGTGGCCGGCGCTCGCCGGCTTCCTCCGGGGTCTCGAAGGGCGGCGGATCCGACTCGTGATCCTCTCCCTCGACGACGAGACCCGGGCCGCCGACTCGGCCCGCGTCCTCGGCCGCGCGGGCGCGCCGGGCTGCCCGCTGCGGGCGGGGTCGGAAGCGGCCGCGCCCGTCCTGCGCGGCCTCGATCCCGAGTGGGACGGCGAGCTTCCGAGCACCTTCGTCCTCGATGCCGACGGCCGGCTGGTCCTCGCCCAGCGTGGCGCAACCGATACCGCCGGGCTGCGGGAGGTGCTCGACCGCATGGCGCCCCCGAAGCCCGCTCCCGCCGCGACGCGCGGCGGCCACAAGAAGGAAGAAGGCCATGAGTAGGAGACTGACGGCGTTCCTGTCGCTGACCGCGTCAGCGGCCGTCGCGGCGGGTGTCGCGGCGGAAGAGAGGGCCTCCGTGCCTCCCAACGCCTACGCGGTCCGAGGCCACTACTACGAGAGCTGCGCCTGCACGGTGAGCTGCCCGTGCGCGAGCAACCTCAAGCCCACCGAGCCGCACTGCGACGCGGCGATGCTCTTCCACTTCGACCGCGGCCACGTGGGGGCGACCTCGCTCGACGGCCTGAGCATCGTGGGCGTGATCCGCTCGCCCGAGGGCGCCGTCGTCAACGAGGCCATGGAGAAGGGCGAGATGGACCTGATGACGTTCTACTTCGACGAGCGCGCGACGCCGCAGCAGCGGGAGGCCATCGGCAAGCTGATGCCGGCCCTCTTCGGCGAGGCGCAGCCCAAGGGGTTCAAGCCCCCCCAGTTCACTCCCATCAAGCTGGACGTGCAGGGGGACGTCGCCCGGCTCGACGTCGGGTCCGGGAAGCTCGCCTTCGAGATCGAGAACCTCTCGACCGGCCCCGACACGAAGCTCGCCGCCAAGGGGAAGGCGGGCGCAAAGAAGCGGGTGACCCTCACCAACACCGCGCCCTTCCCCTTCGTCGCCGACCCGACCCAGGGCCGCTCGAAGGTGTTCGACTACGACGACCTCGGCACCAAGTGGCACTACGAGGGCCGCAACGCCTTCTTCTCGACGTTCCACGCGACGGGCACCGTGAAGTAGCGCGACGGGCGCCGTGACGTTCCCGCGACGTCGCAGTGACGCCCGCTCCGCTGTGAGCCTTTGTTGGGCCACTGTCCACCGTTTCGCTTGTCCCATTCCCCTCCGCCGTGAGATGCTGCCCGGCCGCCCGCACCACCGGGCGCGTTCGTGGGAGGTGGGTCATGGCCTGCGAGATCGGCGAGCTGAAGCACGTGCCCCTCTTCGCGCTGCTCGACGACGAGGAGAGCGCGGTGCTGGCCGCCCAGGTCGAGCTGAAGGAGTTCGCCCCCCGGCAGCGCATCTACAAGACCGGCGACCCCGGCGGGAGGGCCTACGTGATGGTGACCGGCCGGGTCCGCATCACGACCGTCGATCAGGACAACCAGGAGGTCGTGGTGGACGAGCCGGGGCACGGGGACTTCTTCGGCTTCGCCTCGATGCTCGACGGGACACCGCACCAGACCGACGCCACCGCGATCGACGAGACGCGGTGCCTGGAGATCGACCGCGAGGACATCGCGACGCTCCTCCAGCGGAAGCCGATGGCCGGGATGGACATGCTGAGCGTCCTCGGCCGGCAGTTCCACGCCGCACAGCAGATCATCCGCTTCCGCGCGAGCCGGAACCCGAACGAGGTCATCGAGTCGGAAGCGACGACCGGGGAGCGCGTCGCCGACCAGGTGGCCCGCTTCGGCGGCTCCTGGTCGTTCATCGCCATCTTCTCGATCCTCACCGCGGTCTACGCGCTCGTGAACGTCGGCCTCGGGTCGCGGGCGTGGGACCCCTATCCCTTCATCCTCCTGAACCTGTTCCTGTCCATGCTGGCCGCGATCCAGGCGCCGGTGATCATGATGAGCCAGAACCGCCAGGACACGAAGGACCGCCTGCGGAGCCAGCTCGACTACGACGTGAACCGGCGCGCGGCGTCCGACATCCAGGGCCTCGCCGGCAAGATCAACGGCGTCGCCGAGCACCTCGGCGACGTCGAGGACCTCCTGAGGGAAGCGCTCGCGGCGCGGACGCGCCCGCCGGCAGCCTGAGCCGGGGGGCGAGCGGACATCCCGTCCGCACCCCCCTGCGATGCCGGGCGACGCGACCGAGAGGCGCGGCCGCCTCTGCCTCATAATCGCGGCTGTCGCATCGACTAGCGAGGTCACCCATGGATCGACGCCGCTTTCTCGAAGGGACGACGACGCTGCTGGCCGGCGCCGCTCTCGCCCCGAACCCCCTCACGGCCGGCGAGAGTCGCTCGAGCGCTCCCGCCTCCCCGGGCCGGCTCGTGCTGCCGATGAACCGGGGCTGGCGGTTCAGCCGAACGGCCGATCCGAACGCCCACGCCAGGGACTTCGACGATTCCTCGTTCGAGAAGGTCGTCGTCCCTCACACCAACGTCCGCCTGCCCTGGCACGGCTTCAGCGAGAGGGCCTGCCAGTTCGTCTCCTCGTACAGGCGCCGCTTTCGCCTTCCCCCGGCGGCCCGAGGCCGTCACGTCTTCGTCGACTTCGAAGGAGTGATGACGGCCTCCACGGTCTGGATCAACGGCACGCGGCTCGGCGAGTACAGGGGCGGCTACACGCCCTTCTCGTTCGAGCTCACGCCCCACGTCGACTTCGACGGGGAGAACGTCCTCGCCGTCGACGTCGACTCGACGGAGAGGGCCGACATCCCTCCCTTCGGCTACGAGATCGACTACCTCACGTTCGGGGGGATCTACCGCGAGGTGGCGCTGCGCGTCGTCCCGTCCACGTTCATCGAGAACGTCTTCGCGAGGCCGAAGGGCGTGCTGACCGCGCACCCGAGCCTCGACGTCGACTGCTTCCTCCTGAGCCTGGAGCCGTCGCGCCACGCGCTCACGCTCGAGGTCGAGCTCCGGGAAGGCGAGAGGACCCTGGCCCGGGGCGCGCGCCGCGTGCCTCCGTCCGCCGCCGCCGCCGAGCCTTTGGCGCACACCGTCCGCCTGGACGCGCTCGGGCCGGTCGAGCCGTGGGACCTGGCCCGGCCCCGCCTCTACGAGGTCCGCGTGCGCCTCCTCGACGGGGCGCGGCTCGTCGACGAGGACGCGCGGCGGACGGGCTTCCGCGAGGCGCAGTTCACCGACCACGGCTTCGAGCTGAACGGCACGGTCGTTAAGCTGCGCGGGCTCGACCGCCACCAGACGTTCCCGTTCGTGGGGCAGGCGATGCCCGCCCGCGTGCAGCGCCGCGACGCCGAGATCCTCCGCCGGGAGCTCGGCTGCAACATGGTCCGCACGTCGCACTACCCGCAGTCGCGGCACTTCCTGGACGCCTGCGACGAGCTCGGGCTCCTGGTGCTGGAGGAGATCCCCGGCTGGCAGCACGTCGGGGACGAGAGCTGGAAGGAGCTCTCGGTCGACAACGTCCGCCGCATGATCCGGAGGGACTGGAACCACCCCTCGATCGTGCTGTGGGGCGTCCGGGTCAACGAGTCGAGGGACGACCACGCCTTCTACACGCGGACAAACGCCCTCGCCCACCAGCTCGACCCGACGCGGCAGACGGGCGGCATCCGCTACTTCCAGGAGTCGGAGCTCCTGGAGGACGTCTTCACCATGAACGACTTCGGCTTCCCGCTGAAGCCGCCGAACCACCCGCGCTACCTGAACACGGAGTTCGTCGGCCACACCTTCCCGACCAAGACCATCGACAACGTGGAACGGCTCACCGAGCACACGCTGCGCCACGCCCGCATCCACGATCAGCTGGCCTCCAACCCGCAGTACGCCGGCGGCCTCGGCTGGTGCGCCTTCGACTACAACACCCACGGGGATTTCGGCTCCGGAGACCACGTCTGCTACCACGGGGTGAGCGACATCTTCCGCGAGCCGAAGCCCGCGGCCGGCTTCTACGCCTCGCAGTGCGATCCCGCCGAGAGGGTCGTGCTCGCACCGGCGTTCCACTGGGCCCGCGGCGACGAGTCGGTGGGGTTCTCGCGGGCCCTGGTCTCGTCCAACTGCGACCACCTCAAGTTCTACATCGACGACAAGCTGGTCGGGGAGGCCGATCCGGATCGCGCCCAGTTCCCCCACCTGCCCCATCCCCCCTTCGACGTGAAGCTGGGGGAGCTCTTCCATCGATGGGGCGACCTGCGCATCGAGGGCTACGTCGGCGGCAAGCAGGTGGTCGCGAAGAGCTACTCCGGGAAGGGCGTCGACGCCCGGTTCGGGCTCGTGCCGGACGACACGCAGCTCGTGGCGGACGGGGCCGACTCGACCCGCGTGGTCCTGCGGGTCACCGACGAGTTCGGGGCGATCCGGCCGTTCGCGGGCGACGCGATCAGGCTCGACCTGGAAGGCCCGGCGGAGATCGTCGGCGACAACCCCTTCGCGCTCGTGGGCGGCACGGGCGCGATCTGGGTCCGCGCCGGCGAGCGGCCCGGCCGGGTCACGCTGCGGGGCACGCACCCGCATCTGGGCGCGAGCGAGGTCACGATCGAGGTCGTCGCCGCTCCGACCGAGGCCGTCTAGGCGGCCAGCCCGGCCGCCCCTACCGGAGAGTGAGGGTGGGGTCGCCGAGGAGGTGGTAGACGGAGAGGAGCTCGGGTAGGGCGCCGGCGTCGATGTAGTCCTTCTGGGCGGCGAGGACCGCGTCGCCCAGCCTCTGGTGGCGTCCGGAGGCGATCTCGGTCAAGAGCGCGCCGTGCAGCAGGTGGGCCGGCCCGTCCAGGCTCAGACCGCTCGGCGAGAAGCTCCCCACCACTCCACGCCCCTCGACCTTCAGGAACGCCACGCTCAGCGCGTCGATGTTCGGGGCCACGAAATAGCCGTTCAGGCAGTCCATCGTCATCATGAACGGCTGGCGGCTCTGGGCCTGCAGCGAAGAGACGTCCCAGGAGTTCAGCACGTTCTCGCTCGCCCACACCTGGGTTCCCCCGTGCCCCACGTAGCTCATCAACGACACTCCGGAGTCGAACGCGCCGAGGATCGCCGCCCGCGTCGCCGGCCCGAGCTCGCTCACCTTCAAGACCTCGCTCTGTCGCCCCGCGAGCGGACCCAGGGCCAGATCCTCCGCGTCCGCCTCGAAGTCCCCTGCCTCGTCGGGGTTGTCCGCGACGAACACCGCCTGCCCCTCGAGGCTCTGTCCCGTGTCCTCCCAGTCCAGGACCTTTCCCACCATCCCCGCCGCCTCCTCGACCGTCGTCGCCGGAAGCCGTCCGATCGCGAGGTCGGGCAGGAGATCGTCTCCGTTCACCGCGGCCAGAGTCGGGTCCGAAACCGTCCACAGGTAGGTCGTCTTCACCCACAGGGCGGGCAGGGGCGAAGCGTGCGAGCTCGCCAGGAAGCGCTGCGGGTCGTAGGTCGACTCTCCGAGGAGAAGAACGTAGCGCGGTGAAGGCCTCCTCCACGAGTGGTAGGCGTAGGAGAGGAAGTCGCGGATGGCCTCGGCCGAGGGCTGGCCGTGGCCGAACACGGCGCCGATCTCCTCGAGAGAGACACCCCGCGAGACCAGACCCTGCCCCGCCCGCCTCTCGAGCAGAGGCTCCGCGGCGGGGAGAAACGCCTGGGGCCCGATCACCAGGAAGTCGGCCTGGTTCGTCTCCTCCTTCAGCGACGAGGGGGTGGGGATCGCGATCCGCGGGCGCAGCAGCCCCTCCGGAGAGACCACGAGGTAGTGGTGTCCGGCCTGTGCCGAGAAGCGGACCCCGCCCGCCGTCATCTCCATCCCCCGGAGCCACTCCCCGGAACCGAGCCGCCGCAACACCGCGGACCCCGCCGCTCCTCCCTCAGCCGTGAGGTCGAGAAGCGCAGGAGGAGCCCCCGCGAGCCCCGTGACCTCCGCCACTCCGCTCCCCGTCCACACCCCCTCGAAGACTCCTCCCTCCGCCACCGACGCCTGCGGGTACTCCACCGAGAATCGATCCAGGAACACGAGCGAATAGACCCCCGTGTCCCCCACGTTCTCGACCGAGAGTGTGTTCGCTCCCTCGAGCAGCAGCGACACCGGAAGACTCGCCTCGATCCTCGTCCCCACCTCCCC
>DATJYX010000057.1:0-26711 GCA_035577965.1 Vicinamibacteria bacterium
CTCAGGTCCTCGAGCCCCGCCAGGGGCATCCTCACCATCGTCCTCTGACGCCACGCCGGACACCCGACGGAGGGTCCGGGGGCCGGCAGGAGGGGCCCTCGAGCGCTGGACTACTCTTCCTCCTCGTTCCCCTTGTCCTCGTTCTCCTTGTACATGTACTTCACGTTGTCCTTCATGAGGAGGATGTTGGGGGCGTCGGGTCGGTGCACCTTGATCGCCGTCTTGTCGTACCACTCGATCGTGCCGCGGAGCTCCTCCCCGTCCTTGAGGATGATGACCATCCGCGTACGGTTGGCCATCTGCTTGAGGTAGTAGTTCCCCTCGGCGTTCGTCTGGTCGGGTGGGATCGACCGGCGCTGGCGGAAGTACTTCGGCGTCGTCACCGTGGTGTGCCGGTGCTCCTTCATCTCGGTCAGGTCCGGACGGATCAGCTTGCGGTTCATGGCCCCGGCCTCCAGATCTCCTTCGTCGTCGCGTTCCGGGCGGACACGATCCATCCGGTCGTTCATGGGCTCATCTCGCGAGCGGCGGGTCTTGCTGGTTAACTAGTAGCACACGCCTTCGCGCGGGCGCAAGGATCGAACGGTCCATGCCGGCCGGGCCCTCCGGGCCGCGCTCAGTCCCCGGCCAGGACGTCCACGAAGACGTCGAACGTGAGGAGCTTGTTCGCGAACCCCCGCAGGCCGAGCCCGGCTTCCCCCGCACGTTCGGCGAGCAGGACGGCCCGCTCGCCCAGCCGGCTCGAGGCGATCGCCTGGAGGCGCGGGGCGACGTCGGCGTTCACGAGGGCCCCTTCTCTCGCCCCCGCCCTCACCGCCAGGAGGTCGCGAAGGAGGGAGCGCAGCGTCGTGAGGAGGAGCGCCGGATCCTCGGACCGCTCGAGGGCCTCCGCGGCCTCCATCCGGGCGAGCGGGTCGAGCCCCTCCGCACGCTCGAGGAGGTCGACGAGGCCGTCGCGCATTCGGGAGTAGGCCTCCGACTCGAGAGCCAGCGCCGCCCGGAGGCTGCCTCCCGCGAGGGACGCCGCCAGCCGGGCCTCTTCCTCGGAGATCCCCCGGCGCTCGGCGAGGAGGGCCGCGACCACGGAACGCGGGAGCGGGCCGAACCGGAGCCTCTGGCAGCGCGAGCGGATCGTCGGGCGGAGGCCGACCGGCGCCGCCGAGACGAGGATCACGTGCGACCGGGGAGGCGGCTCCTCGAGGCTCTTCAGGAGCACGTTCTGGGCCGACTCGTTCATCGTGTGCGCGTCGTCGATCACGAAGACGCGCCGGCGCGCCTCGAAGGGCGCCCCGGCGATCTCGCCGACGAGGTCGCGAACCTGGTCGACCCGCATCTCGGGCTCCGCGCGGGGCCGCCCGGTCCTCGTCAGCCGCCAACCCTCGGCCAGGACGAGGTCGGGGTGGAGACGGAAGTTCCGCCAGACGTCCTCGTCCGGGTGCCCGTCGGCGGCGCTCCGCATCTCCTCGAGCGGACCCGGGGCCGTCGCGGCCGAGACCTTCCGGCACGCTCGGCACTCGCCGCACGGCTCGCCGACGGGCGCCCGCTCGCAGAGAGCCGCCTGCGCGACCGCCAGGGCCAGGGTCTTCTTGCCGACGCCGTCGGGACCGGCGAAGAGGAGCGCGGGGGGCAGGCGGTCGCGCTCGAGGGCCCGGGACAGGATCGTCCGGACGCGGTCGTTTCCCCGCACGTCGGAAAGCCTCATCGTCCCTCTCCCACGAGACCGCGCGCCCGCAGGCCGGACCAGAGGGCCTCGAACACGACCGGGGAGTCGACCGTGCCGTCGAGCCACAGCCAGCGCCCCGGCTCCTCCTCCCGGAGCGCGGCGTACCCGGCGCGCACCCGGTCGTGGAACTCGCGGACCTCGGCCTCCAGGCGGTCGTGCGGCCCCCGCCGGCCCACCCGGGCGAGGCCGACCTCGACCGGCACGTCCACGAGCACGATCACGTCGGGCCGCAGGCCGCCGGTGGCCAGGGCGGCGAGGGTGCGGATCGTGCCGAGGTCGAGCCCCCGTCCGTAGCCCTGGTACGCGAGGCTCGACTCCACGTGCCGGTCGCAGAGCACGGTGCGGCCGGCGGCGAGCGCGGGGCGAACGACCTCGGCGACGTTCTGCGCACGGTCGGCGAAGTACAGGAGCATCTCCGCGGTCGGCGTCATGCCGCGGCTCCCCGGGTCGAGCAGGACGTCGCGCACCGCCCGCCCGATCGCCGTGCCCCCGGGCTCCCGGCTGACGACCACCCCTTTCCCCAGCCGGTCGGCGAGGAGGCAGAGCTGCGTCGTCTTCCCGCAGCCCTCGATCCCTTCGAACGTGATGAACGGCACCCGGGGAATTCTAGCAGCGGCGGGCGGACCGGCCGTCCACGGGTTCTGGGGACCGGAAAGGGGAATGGAAGGAAGCCGACGGATCGGCGAGATCCCTCGGGCGCCCGACCCGGCCGAAGCGCCCTCGGGATGGCGTCTTGACGTGCCCGCGAGCCGCGGATAGCGTTCCACCCCGTGCTCGATCTGACCAGCCGGACCGCCCTCGTCACGGGAGGCAGCCGCGGGATCGGCCGCGCCGTCTCTGCCCTCTTCGGGCGCCTCGGGGCGCGGGTCGCCGTGGCCTACGCGCGCGACGAGGCGGCGGCCACGCGAGCCGTCGAAGAGATCCGCGCCGCGGGCTCCGAGGCGGTCGCCCTCAAGGCCGATCTCGCGGTCGCCGGAGAGCCCGAGCGCCTCGTGGCCCGGGCCGAGGAGGCCCTCGGGCCGATCGGCGTCCTGGTCGCGAACCACGGCATCTGGAAGCGTTCGCCGATCGACACGATGACCGCGGACGCGCTCGACGAGATGCTCCGCGTCAACCTCATCTCCGTCCGCGCCCTCTGCGGCGAGGCGGCGCGACGGATGGTCCCCCGCGGCTGCGGCACCATCATCCTCGTCGCCTCCACCGCCGGCCAGCGCGGAGAGCCCTTCCATTCCCACTACGCGGCGAGCAAGGGAGCGATCATCGCCCTCACCAGGTCGCTCGCTTCGGAGCTGGGCTCGCGGGGCGTGCGCGTCAACTGCGTCGCGCCGGGCTGGGTCCTGACCGACATGAGCCGGGCGGCCATCGAGTCGACGGCCGGCGAGACGATCCGACGGACCATCCCCCGCGGCCGGCCCGGGACGCCCGAGGAGATCGCGGGCCCGGTCGCCTTCCTCGTGTCAGACCTCGCGAGCTACATGCACGGCCAGGTCCTGTCCGTCAACGGCGGCGCGGTGATGGTGGAATAGCCGTTGCGCGTCCTGGTGACCGGCGCCGGCGGCCTCCTCGGCGGCCGGCTCGCCCTTCTCCTCCACGCGCGGGGCCTGGACGTGATCGCCGCGCACCGCGGCACCCTCCCCCCTGCCGGCCCGCGGCCCGTTCCCGCGGAGCTGAAGGACGACTCCGCGCTCGCCCGCCTCCTCGACCGGCTGCGGCCCGACGCGGTCGTGCACGCGGCGGCCCTGGGCCGGGCCGACGCGTGCGAGGCTCAGCCCGAGGAGGCGGAGCAGGTGAACGCCCGCGTTCCGGGGACGATCGCGCGCCTCTGCCGGGAGCGGAGCGTCCGCCTCGTCGCGCTGTCGACCGACCTCGTCTTCGCCGGCGACCGCGCCTTCGTCGGCGAGAGGGACGCGCCCGCCCCGGTGAGCGTCTACGGGAGGACGAAGCTCGCCGGCGAGCACGCGGTCCTCCGGGAGTGGAGGGCGGCGGCCGTCGCGCGCGTCGCCCTCGTCCTCGGCCGCGGCCACGGCCCCCGGCGCACCTCGACGGAGTCGGTTCTGCTCGCGATCGACGATGGCCGTCCCCCGCGGCTCTTCACGGACGAGTACCGCACCCCGATCGACCCCGAGTCGGTGGCCGACGCCGTCGAGCGCCTCCTCGTCCGGGGCGGCTCGGGCCTCTACCACCTCGGCGGCCCCGAGCGGTTGAGCCGCTTCGACCTCGGCCTGCGTGTGGCGCGCGCGTTCGGCCTCGCCGAGTCCGCGGTCACCGCCGCCCGCCAGGCCGACCACCCCGGACCCGACCGTCGGGCGGCCGACGTTTCCCTCGACTCGACGAGGGCGCGGCGCGAGCTGGGCTGGGAGCCGCGGCCCATCGACGCGGCGATCCTGGAGAGTCGGACGGCCGGCTGACGAGCGGGACGCGGGCGAGGCTCGCTACTTGGCGGTCGGTCCGGGAAGGCGGAAGGTGAGGGTCAGGCGGCAGAGGGTCAGCTCGTCGCCGTCCTTGATGGGCGTCAGGACTCCGGTCGCCAGCCGCTCGCCGTTCAGGTACGTCCCGTTCATCGTGCCGATCTCTTCCGCCACGAAGGGTCGGCTCTCCTTCACGAGGAGCCGGGCATGGCGGCGGGAGATGTTGCGTGCCGAGTCCTCGTGGGTGAGGTCCACCTCCGGCGACTGGCCGGTGACCGAGTCGTAGCGTCCGATGAGCGAGTCGGGCTTGAAGACCGGGAACACGTTCCCGCTCGCCTTCGAGATGAAGTAGGCGAGGGCCTCGGCCTGCTGGGGGCCGGCGGGCTTCGCCGGCTCCGGCGCCGGCCTCTCGATCGTGGACCCGGACGGACCCGCGGCCGCCGCCTGGGCCCGGGCGGACAGCTCCTCGATCTGCTTCGTCGTCTCCCGCAGGCGCTGCGAGTACTTCCGCAGCATGCGGATGGCGATCTCGGGGTGCTCCTTCAGCATGTCGGCCAGGACGTCGCTGCCCATCACGATGAGGTCGCCGTCCTCCACCATCTCCGCCCCGGCGGTGCGCGGGATGCGCTCGAAGACCGCCATCTCACCGAGGAAGTCGCCCTTCTCGAGGACCGCCACCACGACGTCGCCGTGGGGGACCCTCTTCTTGATGGCCACCTTCCCCGAGCGCACGAAGTACATCTCCTCGCCCTCGTCCCCCTCGGCGAAGAGGACCGTCCCCTTGGTGTAGTGCTTCAGGAACCGGGCGAAGGAGTCCTTCTCCGCGCTCATCGTGCCGGCCGAGAGTCTAGCAGAAATGCGCCCGCCCGCCTTCCGGGACGAGGTGGGCGGCCAGGCCGGCGAGCGAGCTCACCCGCGGGCAGTCGGCGTCGGGGTAGAGGCCCGCTTCGTCCACCAGCACCGGCCGGATCCCGGCCGCGCGCGCGCCGATCACGTCCACGTGGTAGAGGTCCCCCACGTGGACGGCCGCCTCGGCGTCCGCCCCCAGCCCGTCGAGGGCCCGCCGGAAGAGGCGAGGGTCGGGCTTCTCCACGCCCTCGACCGCGGAGTCGAGGACCACCTCGAACGCCGCGGTGAGCCCGAGCCGGTCGAGGAGGAGACGGAGGGTGCCGTTGCTGTTCGAGACGACCGCGAGCCGCAGGCCGGCCCGCCGGAACCTCTCGAGCGCCGCTCGGACGCCGCCGGCCACGTCCTCCCAGAGGCAGACGCGGTCGTGGTACGCCTTCAGCTCGGCGAGGGCCTCGTCGGTGGCCGCCGAGCGCGCGATCCCGGCCCGGGCGAGGACGAGGTCGAAGTAGCGGAAGGCCCGCTCGGCGTCCGTCCGGAAGCCGGGCGCGGGCGGCCGGTCGATCTCCTTCTTCACGCCCGGCTCGACCGCCGCGAGCGCCGCCGCGTCGGCGGCCACGCCCCGAACCCGCAGCGCCCCCGCCACCCGGGCGAAGTTGGGCCGCACCAGGACCCCGCCGGCGTCGAGGAGGAGGGCGCGGACCGAGGCCGGGTCGGGCAGCTTCACGGACCGACGAGGTCCTGAATGTCGTCCCGGGCCGGCGCCCCCTGGAGGAGCGAGCGCTTCTGCACCTCGCGCAGGAGCGTGAGGAGGAAGGTCTCGAAGCGGTGGGTGATCTGCTGGAGGCCGGTGAGGCTCGAGCACTTCAGGATCTCGATGTAGAAGAGCTCGAAGCCCGACCAGTCCCGGTACATCAGGTACTTGATGTGGTGGTCGTAGAACTCGGAGATCCCGTCCTTCATCCGGGCCGCCGCCGCCTCGTCGCGACCCTGCTGGAAGTCGCGCAGCGACCGGACCGCCGCCACCAGGCCGTCGCGCAGCTTCACCGACTGCTCCCTCCGGGCCATGAAGTCGGGGAAGATCCGCCCCCCGTCGATCCCGGAGTCGAGGGCCTGGGCGAGCTGGACGACCGACTGCTGGAAGCAGTCCTTCAGGATCCCGTGGCTGTTCTCGACCCGCGTCCTCACGCTCTCGGCCTGGCGGGTCACCGACACGTCGGTGAGCTCCGTGTTGACGACCTTCTTGAGCTCGAGCGGGATGCAGTAGACGAAGGAGTCGTAGACCTGGTAGAGCGGCTGCGCGGTGTCGCGGCCCTTGAGGACCCGCTTCTCCACGTACGACAGGAGCAGGCGGGTCTCGGAGACCACGAGCGCGAAGAGGAGGATCGTGTCCCGGAGCTCCTCCTCGGGCAGCCGCGAGGGATCGGCGTACTCGAGGTAGTGCAGGAGGCGGAAGAGCTCCAGGAAGACCTTGGCCGCCTGCCGCCTCTCCCCGGCGTCGGGCATCGCGCGGATGATGCGGCTCACCGGCCGGTTGCCGATGCGGTCGTGGACGGGCTTGAACTTCTTGTCGATGAGCAGGGCCACGAGGTCGCTCCGCCTCACCTCGCGGTAGAGGATCTTGCCCACCGCCTGGAAAGTCGGGTGCGGGAGGCGCGAGAGCTTCACGAGGTCGAGGAGCAGCAGGTGGATGTCCTCGAACGACTCCCGCAGGAGGGTGAGCGCCGTCTCCGGCGTCGTGTGTCGCACGAGCTTCTCGATGTAGGGATCGAGGCCCTCCTCCACGGCCAGGCTCGACTCGACGTAACGGTCGAACCGCGTGAGGTCGACCCGCTCCTCGCTCAGGATCGAGCCCAGCAGGCGGACGACGCGCATGAGGACGTTGTCCACGAGCCGCAGCTCCTCCGACCAGTTCCGGAGGCCGAGGGCGCGCGCCTCGCGATCGGAGAGGGGCTGCGCGCCCACCCGGAAGAAGCGCTCGAAGCTGCGGAGCCACATCTCGAGCTCGAAGAGCTCGGCGCCCTTCCCGGCGTCCGCAACCCGGTCCGTCCAGCGGCGCAGCTGGCCACGGAGCAGCTCCGAGCGCGCCTCGGGCGCCCCCCTCGGTGCGTCGTCCCGCGGCTCCCTGGGCATCGCGCGGATTATAGGGTGCCTCGCCCCGCCTCCGTTGACCACCGCACGGAGGCGGCCTATGATGAAAGGCTGTTATCCGGAGGAGTATCAGCCACTTGAGCCTGCAAGATGCGATGGGCCGGTTGGCCGGTCTCTCCGTGCGCGGGAAGCTCCTCGCTCTCGCCACGGTGGTGGTCGGGATCGAGCTCGCACTGCGGTACCTCGCCCCGAAGTCCCGCGCCTACGCCGGCTGGACCGCCTTCTTCGAGGGCATCGGCCAGGTCTGGACCGCGGTCCTCCTGGCCTTCGTCTACGTCCTCTCCGTGGGGCCGATCGGCCTCTTCATGCGCCTCTTCGGCCACGATCCTCTCGACCGCCGGCTCACCCCCGAGCCTTCCTTCTGGCGGGCGCACGAGCCGAACCCGCTCGGCCCCGAGCGTGCCGCCCGGCACCAGTTCTGATGGCTTCCTCCCCCACCCACGTCCTCGGCATCTCCTGCTTCTACCACGACGCCGCCGCCGCGCTCCTCAGGGACGGCGTCGTCGTCGCGGCGGGCCAGGAGGAACGCTTCTCCAGGAAGCGCCACGACTCGGGCTTCCCCCACCGGGCGATCCAGTACGTCCTCCACGAGGGGGGCGTCCGTCCCGAGGAGCTCGATGCGGTCGGCTTCTACGACAAGCCGCTCCTGAAGTTCGAGCGGATGCTCGCCACGTACATCGCCACCTTCCCCCGCTCCTTCAGCTCCTTCCGCAAGGCGATGCCTTTGTGGCTGCACGAGAAGCTCTGGGTGCCCTCGATCATCCGCAAGGAGCTGAAGCCGTACAAGGGGCCGATCTACTTCGCCGAGCACCACACGAGCCACGCCGCGTCGTGCTTCCTGCCCTCGCCGTTCGAGGAGGCGGCGATCCTCACCGTGGACGGCGTCGGCGAGTGGGCGACGGCGTCCTACGGGGTGGGCCGCGGCACGGACGTCACGCTCTTCAAGGAGATCCGCTTCCCCCACAGCCTGGGGCTTCTCTACAGCGCCTTCACGTACTACCTGGGCTTCAAGGTGAACAGCGCCGAGTACAAGGTGATGGGGCTCGCCCCGTACGGCAAGCCGGTGCACTTCGAGCGGATCATGAAGGAGATGGTCCACCTGAACGCGGACGGCTCCTTCAAGCTCGACATGAGGTACTTCGCGTACGACCACGGGCTCACGATGACGAACGGGGCCTTCGACGAGTTCTTCGGCGGCCCTCCGCGGAAGCCCGAGACGTGGATGAACGAGCGTGAGTTCGACATCGCGGCCTCGGTCCAGAAGGTCTGCGAGGAGGTCGTGCTCCACATGGTGCGGCACCTCCACGCGGAGACGGGCCTCACGAGGCTCTGCATGGCGGGGGGCGTCGCTCTCAACTGCGTGGCGAACGGCCGGGTCATCCGCGAGACGCCGATGAAGGAGCTCTGGGTGCAGCCCGCGGCGGGCGACGCCGGGGGGGCGGTGGGAGTGGCCCACTACGTCTACAACACGATCCACAAGCGGCCCCGGGGGAGGGCCTGGACGCACGCCTACCTCGGGCCCCAGTTCACGGACGCCGAGATCGCGCAGTACCTGGACGGGGCGGGCGCGAAGTACGGGACGGTGGGCGATCGCGAGGTCGTCGAGCGCACGGCGAAGCTCATCGCGGACGGCAACGTGGTCGGGTGGTTCCAGGGGCGGATGGAGTTCGGGCCGCGGGCGCTCGGCGCGCGCAGCATCCTCGCCGACCCGCGGGACCCGAAGATGCGCGACACGCTCAACATGAAGATCAAGTTCCGGGAGGGCTTCCGCCCGTTCGCGCCGTCGGTCCTGCTCGAGAAGGCCCCGGAGTGGTTCGAGATCGGCTGCGACAGCCCGTACATGCTGCTCGTGGCCCAGGTCCGGGAGGGCCGGCGGACGATCCCCTCCGTCACCCACGTCGACAACTCGGCCCGGCTCCAGACCGTGAGCCGGGAGGAGGCGCCCCTCTACTACGACACGATCGCGGAGTTCGAGCGGCTCACCGGGGTGCCGATCGTGATCAACACGTCGTTCAACGTGCGCGGGGAGCCCATCGTCTGCACTCCCCACGACGCGTATCTCTGCTTCATGCGGACGAACATGGACCACCTCGTCCTCGGGCACCACCTGCTCGCGAAGAAGGACCAGCCGCCGCTGCGGGAGGACGTGGACTGGCGGAGCCTGTACGAGCTCGACTGAGGCACCCTCGGGACGTCCGTGGCGTGCGTCCCGAAGCACCTGTCGTGGCGGAGTAGACCGTCGAGTATCCTAGGCTCTCGAAGGAACGGCAGACCCGTCGGCCTCGGGCCGAGAGAGCCGGCGGTTCGTTGGGAGGTCATCGAATGGCGTTCGAAGGGTCGAAGGAGAGAGTCGGTATCCTCGGCGAGCTGTGGGCCTTCATGAGGGTCCGCAAGAAGTGGTGGCTGGGGCCGATCGTCCTCATGCTGGCGCTGCTCGGCCTGCTCGTCGTCTTCACCCAGGGCTCCGCGGTCGCCCCGTTCATCTACACCCTGTTCTAGCCGTCCGCCCGGACGGCGCACCTCTTTCCGCGGCGGCGTCCGGGCGGATCTCGCGAGGTCGTGGTGACCCCCTCTCGCCCCCTCTCTCTCCGTGTCCTCCTTCTCCAAGCCGCGATCCTCGCCCTCGCTCCCCCCCTCCTGGCGGAGTCCCTCCCGAAGCTCACCGTCGAGCGCATCAACTCCGAGCCGCCGCTCTCCGGCACGCTGCCGACCCGATTCCTCTGGCACCCCGACGGCCGGCAGCTCACCTTCCTCCGGCGGGCCGGCGACGCGACGAGCCTGTACGCGCTCGACGTGACGAAGGGCGAGACGACTCTCCTCCTCGACGGCGCGAAGGCCGTGATGCCGGGCGAGAAGCCCCAGCCCCTGCCCCTCGCCTCCTCCACCTGGCTGCCCGACGGCCGGACGCTCCTCGTGCCGGCCGCGGGTGACGTCTTCACCGTCGACGTCCGCTCGGGCGCCGTCCGGGCCCTCGTGAAGACGGAGGACGCCGAGGCGTTCGCCGAAGGCTCCCCGGACGGCTCCCGCGTCGCGTTCGTCCGCAAGAGCGACCTCTGGGTCGTCGAGGTCGCGAGCGGCAAGGAGACCCGCCTGACCCGGACCGGCTCCGAGACGCTGCTCAACGGCCGGCTGGACTGGGTCTACGAGGAGGAGCTCGCGTCCCGCTCCGCGAGGGCTTTCGTCTGGTCTCCCGACTCCCGCGCCATCGCCTACCTCCAGCTCGACCAGTCCCGCGTGCCGACCTTCCCCATCGTCGACTTCCTGCCCCTCCGGAACGAGGTGCTTTGGCAGAGGTACCCCGAGCCGGGGGCTGAGAACGCGATCGCCCGCGTGGGCGTGGTCGGCCTGGAGAAGGACGGGACGCCGGGACCGGAGAGGCTCCTCTCCTTCACTCCGGACGATGTGTACGTGCTGCCCCAGCTCGGCTGGACGCCGGACTCCCGGAACGTGGCCTTCCAGCACCTGAACCGGGCGCAGAACGCCCTGGACCTGCGCCTCCTGCCCGTCCCGTCGTCTCCGCGAGAGGCGCTCGGGACGCCGCGGACCGTGCTGGCCGAGCGGTCGACGACCTGGCTCAACACGTTCGGCGCGCCGAGGTTCCTGAAGGACGGCCGGCGCTTCCTCTGGCTCTCGGAGAGGGACGGCTTCGCACACTTCTACGTCTGCGAGGTGGCGGGCGCCTGCCGCGCCGTCACCCAGGGCCGCTGGACGGTGGACGGCCGCGTGTCGTTCACCGGAGCCGGCCCCGGGTTCGTCCTCGACGAGCGGAGCGGCTTCCTCTACTTCACCGCCACCGAGAAGGACCCCCGCGAGCGCCACCTCTACCGCGTCCGCCTCGACGGCACCGGCCGGACGCGGCTCACCCGCGAGGACGGCACGCACCGCACGGTCGTGGCCCCCGACGGCCGCTTCTACGCCGACACCTGGTCCGACGCTCGGACGCCCCCGAAGGCGTGGGTGACGAGCCAGGACGGGACGAAGCGCTTCACGATCGAGGAGAACGCCCATCCCCCGATCCTCGACTTCGAGCGCGCGAGCCTCGAGCTCGTCGACGTGAAAGCCAACGACGGTTCGACGCTCTACGCCTCCCTCGTCAAGCCGCCGGGTTTCGATCCCGGGAAGCGCTACCCGGTGATCGTGCGGGTGTACGGTGGTCCCCACGCCCAGACGGTGACCGACGCCTGGGAGGACGTCTCCCCCTTCGAGCACCTCCTCGCGAGCCACGGCTTCCTCGTGTGGTCGCTGGACAACCGCGGGATGGCCGCCCGCGGCACGGCGTTCGAGGCGGCCATCCACCGCGACCTGGGGCGAGTCGAGCTCGAGGACCAGCTGGCGGGCGTCGAGTACCTGAAGTCGCTGCCCTACGTCGACCCGGCCCGGATCGGGATCACGGGCGGGTCCTATGGCGGCTACATGACCCTCTACGCGCTGACGAACGCCCCCGACGTCTTCCGGTCAGGGGTTGCGGTCTCTTCGGTGACCGACTGGAGGCACTACGACTCCATCTACACCGAGCGCTACATGGGCACGCCGGAGGCAAACCCGAAGGGCTACGAGTCGAGCTCGCCTCTCCAGAAGGCGGCCCAGCTCAAGGCCGACCTGCTCCTCATCCACGGCTCGGCCGACGACAACGTCCACCTCGCGAACACGATGGCTTTCGTCGCCGCCCTCATCAAGGCCGGCCGGCCGTACTCGCTCCAGGTCCACCCGCGCCAGCTCCACGGGTTCCGCCCCAAGGAGGACCGCATCGCCCGCGACCGGGCGATCCTCGCCCACTTCGAGCGCACGCTCCAGCCGGCCCCTAGCCCCGCTTCGCGCCCGGGACCACCTTGAGCCTGCGGCCGAATGCCGCCCGGAACCGGTCGGCGAGGCCCCGCACCCTCCAGGAGGGCAACGTCTCGACCGAGACGGTCGCCTGCGCGCCGCGGACGCGGCACTCGAGCGCCGTCCGGCTGCCCACGGGCGTTCGCTCCGTGATCTCGTCGGCGAGGGCCAGCAGGACGGCGGCCCGCTCGAGCGGATCGTCGTCGTCGCGCGTCACCAGCGGGGCCAGCGACCGCGCGAGGCGCTCGTCCTCGTCCCCGGCCTGCCGCACCGCCGCCGCGACGAGCGCCACCTGGCGATGCGAGAAGCCGGCGAGGTCGGTGGACAGTACCAAGTCGGCCGCGTGCTCGTGGCGGTCGAAGAAGTCCACGGTTCGCCCGATGTCCAGGATCCGCGCCCCCTGGCGCACCGCATCGGCCATCTCGGCGGACGGCCGGCGCTCGAGCGCGGCGTAGAGCGCGGCCGCGAACCCCTCGCGGCGCGCCGCGCGCTCCTCGGACCAGCCCACGAAGCGCGCGGCGAGCGCGTCGAGCGACCGGCGCCGGACCGTCTCTGACGCATCGAGTGTCTCGCGAGCCATGCTGAGGGCCAGCCCCTCGCGGACGCCCTGGCCGGAGACGAGGACCGCGTCCGCCCCGAGCACCTCCATCAGCGTCTCGATCACGAGGGCTCCGCCCACCACCGAGTCGCGGCGGTCGGCGTTGAGACCGGGCACACGCGCGCGCCTCTTCTGGCGCGCCGTGGCGAGCGAGGCCGCGATCTCGTGCAGCCGGCGGCGCTTGAGCTCGTAGCCGTGGAGCCGCGCGATCGGGTAGCCCGAGGCGCGTTGGTCGACCTTGGCCAGGTTCCGCACCGAGCCGCCCGTGCCCACGAGCCGCTCGTCCGAGGCCAGGCGCTGGAGGCCGGCCTCATCCAGCGTCTCGCGCGCGTGCTCGCGCAGCCGGCGGAGCTCCCGGGCGGTCGGGGGGTCGGACTCCAGGAACGCGTCGGAGACCCGCAGCGACCCGAGCGGCACGCTGAGCGCCCCCACCAGCCGCCGCTTGCGGAAGCGGCCGACCTGCAGGCTGCCGCCCCCGAGATCGAAGAAGACGCCGTCGTCCACCGGCAGCCCGCCGACGGCCCCCACGAACCCGTAGCGCGCCTCCTCGAGCCCCGACAGGACCCGGATCGTGATGCCCAGCTCGCGGCGGACCCTGCGGATGAAGGGCGGCCCGTTGGCGGCGTCGCGCAGGGCCGAAGTGCCCGCCGCCTCGATGCGGCGCACGCCGGAGCCGCCGGCGATGGCGCGGAAGTCGCGGAGCGCCTCGAATGCCTGTTCGAGCGCCTCGGGGGGGATCCGCCCGGTCCGATCCAGGCCACGGGCCAGCCGGAGCGCCGCCCGGCTCCCCGCGAGCACGTGAAGGTGTCCTCCCGCTTCCGGGCGGAACACCATCACGCGGCCGGAGTTCGATCCGATGTCCACCACGGCCAGGGGTTCACGGAGCCTCGGGCAACCGTCACACGGCCTCGAGTCTCGGGCTCGTCGAGAGGACGAGGACCCGGCCTTCATGGACGGCCGGCGAGCCGGTTCAAGAACGGCCGTTCGGGGGGTGCTCTCGCACCCCCCTCCGGGGGATCACTTCGTGAACACCCTCACCTCGGCCACGATGCTGCGCCCCAGGATGTCGCCGAAGTTGTGCTGCTGGACCTTCTCGTTCGTGAGGTTCATGCCCTTGAGGCTCACCGTCAGCTTGCCCTCGGCGAGCTTCACGCCGAGCGTCGCGTTGAGCATCGTGTAGGCGGCGCTGTAACCCGCGTAGCTCGCGTTCAGCACGTCCGTCCAGAGCGCTCTGTCCGCGTGGTTCACGTTGGCGTTGCCGAAGAACATCTTGCCGCCGTACGCCAGGCCGGCGTTGAACCGGTTCTTGGGCGCGATCCCCACCTCCTGGAACGGGTACGGGATCTGGCCGGGGCCCGCGGCCAGGGGCTTGGGCGTGTCCTGCCAGGAGTAGTTGGCGAACGCCGACCACTCCGTGTCGAAGCGCTCGTCGATCGAGGCCTCGAACCCGCGGTCCCGGATCGGCCCCAGGTTCAGGTAGGTCGCCGCCTTCTCGGGCAGCGCGATCGGGCCACCGAACGCCGGCGGGATGTTGGCGAGTATGCCCATCAGGATCGGCGACAGCGTGATCGCCTCCTCGGGCGTCGTGGCCGTGGGCACCGTGACACCCTTCGCGGGGTTCGTCACGTCGTAGTAGGTCGGCGGCGGGTAGCCCGGCGTCCCCGGCGGGTACAGGTAGGTGAAGTTGATGTTGTCGTTCGTGCGGTTGTAGTAGCCGGCCAGCCCGATCGTGGTCTTGCCGCCGAACGTGCCGGTGTAAGCCACCTCGAAGGCGTCGGTGGACTGCTGCTTGAGCTGGTCGTTGCCGAAGGCGTTCACCGTGAGCAGGAAAGGCGGCGGGACGAGCGCGCCGGCGGGCCCGAGCAGCGGCTTCAGCGGGGTGAGGTCGACCGGCGTCGGGAACTGGATGTTCTGGTTCAGGAAGTTGTTGATGAAGGACGGCGACACGAAGGCGCGGTTGTAGGAGGCCCGGATCGACTGGTCGGGCGTGGGCTTGAACATGACGCTCACGCGCGGCGAGAAGACCGCGTTGCTGAGGTTGCCGAACTTGTCGACGCGGGCTCCCGCGGCAAGGCGGAACTTGCTGACGAAGTACTCCCACTGGCCGTACGCCCCCAGCTCCGTGCGGTTGTCGCCCTGCGCGAGCGAGATGTCGAAGTTGTTTCGCCTCACGTTGCCGCCGTAGGTGACGATGTGCTTGCCGCCGAGCACGTTCGAGTTGCCGACCTCGAGGTCATAGGTCTGGGTCTTGAAGGTCAGGAGAATCGGGGCCAGCGTGTCCGGGTCGGAGAGCAGCAGGTTCGGCGCCTTGGCGTCCAGGAAGTTGCCGAAAGCGCTCACCTTCAACGCGCCCTTGGTGTAGGCCACGCGGCCGTACGCCATGCCCGACCCGCTCTGCAGGCGGAACGGCCCGATCCCCGAGTGGATGATCCCCTCGGTCCCGTAGTAGCCGGCCTCGTAGAGCAACCGGCCTCGGTCCTTGAAGTCCTGGTCGACGCGCAGGCCGAACTTGGGCTGGCTGGTGCCCTGGTTCTCGAACGCGCCGGGCTCGTTGGCGTCGGCCGGGAGGGTGGCGCCGCCGATCGGGACGCCGCCCGGCACCGCGGCGCCGGTCGCCGTGCGGCAGGGGACGACCCCGAGCGGGTGGCAGTCGAGCGGCACGGTGCCGACGGGCCGCGAGTAGGGGTCGGAGTTGAAGTAGCCTGCGTTCAGGCGGTAGGACCAGGTCTCGTTGGCTGCGTGCGCGTAGGAGACGCTGCCGTTCCACTGGTAGCCGTTCCCGTCCGCCTCCCGTGATCCCCCGTCACGGTTGAAGAGGCCCCCGCCCAGCACCAGGCCGAAGCCCTCGTTCTCGCGCGGCGTCTTGGTGATGACGTTGACGACACCGTTCACGGCGTTGGCACCCCAGACGACGGAGGCCGGGCCGCGCACGACCTCGATCTGCTTGATCTCGCCGGAGGTCGGCGACGGCACGAGGTCCCACAGCACGAGCCCGAAGAAGTCGAGGTACACCGAGCGGCCGTCGACCGTGACGAGCTGCCCGGTGGCGAGCGTCGAGGTCGTCGCGCGCGTGCTCAGGTTGATGTCGCGGGCGGACATCTGGATCACGTTCACCCCCGGGACCGCGCGCAGCGTGTCGGCCATGTTCTGGGCCGGCTGTGACGCGAGGGTCTCACTGGTCACGACGCTCATCGTGGCCGGGGCGTCGATCAGCTTCGACGCGACCTTGGAGGCGCTCTCGACCGTGATTTCCTCCTGGAGGTGAGGAACCTGCTCCTCCTTCGCCTTTTCTTCCGGCTTCTGGGCGGCCGTCTCCTGGGCCAGGAGCGGCGCCACCGCCAGCACCCCGAGGCCCGTGAGGGCCAGGAGTCCACGCTTCATCGTCGTCCTCCTCGATAGTGACCGGTACCTCCGGCCCGCCGGGGCCGGCAACGTCCAGATAAGGCCGTCGGAGCAGGATCGATCGGATGAATGAGGCGAGCTTATAGCACGGAAGAACCACCCGTTCCAATCGATCTGGCGTCCCGCGCGTCCGGCCGGCCTCGCTTTGCCCCTTGGACGGACGCCGCCTTCGGTCTTCGCCGCTCGCCCGGAGGATCTCCGCCCCCTCAGAGCCGGCGTGCGTCGGCGAGGGCCCGAAGCAGCCGATCGTGGATGCCGCCGAACCCCCCGTTCGACAAGATGGCGACCCGGTCGCCCGGACGCAGCTCGGCGACCAGCGTGCGGACGATCTCGTCCACGGTGGGCACGAAGGCGGCGTCGCCGCCCTGCTCGCGCACGCCCGCCGCGAGGGCGGCCTCCGACAGCCGCTCGCTCTCCGGCACCTTCCCCGGGAGGTGAGCCGCCGCCACGATCACGCGGTCGGCCCCGGTGAAGGCCCGCGCGAAGCCGTCCTGGAACGCGCGGGTCTTGGCCGTGTACGAGCGGGGCTCGAAGACGGCCACGAGGCGGCCCGTTCCTCCGAAGGCGCGCAGGGCGGCGAGAGTCGCGGCGACCGCCGTCGGATGGTGCGCGAAGTCGTCGTAGACCGTGACTCCGGACGCTTCCCCCCGCACCTCGAGCCTTCGCTTGACGCCGCGGAACTCCGCGAGCGCCCTCCGGACAGCCGCCGGATCAGCACCGGCCTCGGCCGCGGCGGCGATCGCGGCCAGGGCGTTGCGCACGTTGTGCTCGCCGCCCGGGGCGACCACGAACTCGCCCTGGTCCAGCCCCTTCCGGAAGAGGCGGAAGCGGGAGCCGTCGGCTCCCGTGCTCGCGTCGGCCGCCCGCCAGTCGGCCTCCTCGTGCAGGCCGAAGGTCTCCACCCGGCACCGGGCCTTCGGCAGCAGCTCCCGAAGCGCCGGGCTCTCGCTCCCGGCGATGAGGAGCCCTCGGCGCGGGATGACGTTCAGGAGGCGGACGAAGGCGACCTGGACAGCGGCCAGGTCGGGGTAGATGTCGGCGTGGTCGAACTCCACGTTGCCGACGATCGCCACCTCCGGGAGGTAGTGGACGAACTTGGGCCGCTTGTCGAAGAAGGCGCAGTCGTACTCGTCGCCCTCGATCACGAAGTGGCGCCCCCCGCCCAGCCGGTAGCTGCAACCGAAGTCGACCGGGACGCCGCCCACCATGAACGAGGGATCGAGGCCGGCGCGGTCCAGGAGGAAGGCGAGGAGGCTCGTGGTCGTCGTCTTCCCGTGCGTGCCCGCCACCACCAGGGGCGTCCGCGGCCGCAGGAACTCCTCGGCCAGGAGCGCGGGCAGGCTCGTGTACCTCTGCCGCCGGTCGAGGACCGCCTCCACCTCCGGGTTCCCGCGGGACAGGGCGTTCCCGATGACGACGAGGTCGGCGTCCGCGGGGACGTTCGCCTCGGCGTACGGGGACCGGATCGGGATCCCGAGGGCTTCGAGCTGCGTCGACATGGGCGGGTACACGTCCTGGTCCGAGCCGGTGACGTCGTGGCCCCGCTCCCGCAGGAGCCCCGCCAGGGAGGCCATCGCCGTCCCGCAGATGGCCGAGAGGTGGACCTTCACGAGACCGGCGCCTCCAGCACGGCGAACCGCGCCTCCCCGCCCGCGCACTCGAGGCGCGCCCGGACCCCGAGCGGCAGGGTGAGGTTCGGGTGCGGCGTGTGGCCGCTCGACAGGCCGAGAGCCACCGGCACGTCGAGGCCAGCGAGCGCCTCGAGGAGCACGCCCTCGAGCGTGTAGTCGTCGTCGATGCCCGGGGCGCACCCCTTCATGTCTCCGAAGACGACACCCTTCACCCCTTCGAAGGCGCCCGAGGCCCGGAGCTGCCGCAGCATGCGATCGACCCGGTACGGCTTCTCGTCCACGTCCTCGAGGAAAAGGATCGCCGGCTCGGTCGAACGGCCCGGCGCCCACGGCGTGCCCGCCGTCGCCGCGAGGAGCGAGAGGCACCCCCCGCGCAGGACGCCTTCCGCCGTCCCGTCGCCGAGAGGCTCGAGGTCCTCGGGCCCGCTCGCAAAGGGCGCGCCTTCGCCGGTGAGCGCGTGCCAGAGGCTCGCCCTGTCGTACGCCGTCTCCCCGTCCGCCAGCTCCCGCGCGACCATCGGACCGTGGAGGCTCGCGACGCCGAGCCTCTCCATCTCGAGGTGCAGGAGCGTGACGTCGCTGTAGCCGAGGAGGACCTTCGGGTTCCTCGCCAGGAGGTTGCGGTCGAGATCGCGCAGGAGCTGGATCGCCCCCGCACCGCCGCGCGCGCACGCGATCGCGGCGACGTCGGGGTCGGCGAAGAGGGCGTGGATCTGGCGGAGCCGCCCCTCCACGCTTCCCGCGGTGAAGCCCCTCCGATCGAGGACGCCGTCGGCCACGCGCGGCGCGAAGCCGAGCCGCTCGAGCTCGGCCACGCCCCGCCTCAGCCGGGCCTCGTCGACGGGTCCCGCGGGGGCGGCGATGCCGACGACGTCGCCGCGCCGCAGCGCCCTGGGCTTCGTGGCCACGCTCAGGCCGGGATCCCCGACCGCACGGCGATCTCCTCCGCGAGCGCGCGGTGCTCGTTCCGGCCCGCCGCGGCACGAGCCTCCTTCGGGTCGGGGTCGCGGTAGCCGGCGAGGAACCGCTCCTTCAGGGCCCGCACGCGCGCCTCCGACGCTTCGGACTCCTTGTAGGGGACCTCCCCGGACTCGTACGCCCGCACGAGGCTCTCCATCATCTCGACCTGCGCGTCGTGGCCGCGGCAGATGGCCAGGAGATCGCAGCCCGCCTTCGCGGCCAGCACGGCGATCTCGCCCGGCGTCCAGTGCTTGGCGAGCGCGTCCATCTCGAGGGCGTCGGTCACGACCGCTCCGCCATAGCCGAGGTCCTTCCGGAGGAGGCCGTTGACGAGCTTCGCCGAGAGCGTCGCCGGAAGGGCGTCGTCCAGCTCGCGCACGAGGAGGTGCGAGGCCATGACCGTGGCCACGCCCGCCTCGATCGCCTTCCGGAAGGGCCGGAGCTCGACGTCCTCGAGGCGCGCGCGCGGGTGTTCGACCGACGGGAGGTCGAGGTGCGAGTCCACGTCGGTGTCGCCGTGGCCCGGAAAGTGCTTGGCGCAGGCGACGACGCCCTTCTCCTGGAGCCCGAGGATCGTCGCGGCGCCGAGGCGGCCCACGAGGTCCGGGTCGTCGCCGAACGAGCGGTCGCCGATGACCGGGTTCTTCGGGTTCGTGTCCACGTCCACGCAGGGGACGAAGTCGTAGCGGATGCCGCAGGCCTTGAGCTCGTCGGCGAGGGCCTCGGCCACGCGGCGGGCGATCTCCTCGCTGCCCGTCCGGCCGACCGCTCGCGCCGACGGCCAGATCGTCCACGGCTCCCGGAGACGAGCCACCCGCCCACCCTCCTGGTCGACCGCCACGAGCAGCGGCTGCTCGTGGCCCGCGTCCCGGGCCGCGGACTGCAGCTCGCGGACGAGATCCGCCACCTGCTCCGGCGACTCGACGTTCCGCCGGAAGAGAACGACGTGTCCGACGCCGAAGTCCCGGACGAGGGCCTTCACGTCGGCCGAGGCGGTCAGGCCCTCGAACCCGACCATGAACCGACGTCCGACCCGCCGCGCGACGGTCGTCATCCGGAGGGACTCCGTCGGGGCCTGCCCCCCGGGATCCGCCGTCTCGGTGGCCGCATCCGCCTATCCGAGCTTCTTCCGAGCGGCGTCGCTCACCCGCTTGCCGTCGACCGGCCGGCCGCTCGCCGCGAGGCCGGCCAGCGCGGCCTTCACCACCCGGCTCATGTCCTTGAGCGAGGCGGCGCCCGTATCGGCCGCCGCCCTCTCCACGGCGGCCGCGATCTCCTCGGCCGTCACTTCGGCCGGAAGGTAGTCCTTCAGCACGAGGATCTCGGCCCGCTCCTTGTCGGCGAGCTCCGGCCGGCGGGCCTTCTCGTACTGCTCGGCGGCGTCCTCGCGCTGCTTCACGAGGCCCTGGAGCACCCTCGCCGTCTCCGCGTCGTCGAGGGCGCCGCGCTTGTCGATCTGCTTGTTCATGATCGCGGCCTTCGCCATCCGCAGGGTGCTCGTGCGGGCCGCGTCCTGGGCCTTCATGGCCGTCGTGAGGTCCCGCGTGATCCGTTCGGCGAGTGTCATGGCGCCCAAGGATACCCCCCTTGGCCCCGCGGCGGCGGGCCGGGGCCGGGGTCGGCCGTGGCGGTCAGGGGCCGCTTCCGTCGGCAGGCCCGAGACTCAGCGGGCCGCGGTCGCCTCGCGGACCCAGCGCTCGAAGAGGCCTTGCACGAACGGCAGCTTCGACACGGGCGCTTCGAGCTCGAGGAGGAGGCTCCCTTCCGCCTCCTGGACCAGGGCTCCGCGGGCCTCCATCGACACGCCGAGGGTTTCGAAGCGGCCACCGTAGGTGGCGGAGGCGCCGCCCGGCGCCGCCCCATCCGCGGTCCCCGCCGAAGCCGCGCAGGACTGGACCCCTCGGACCACGGCCGCACTCTCCCTGGACCAGCGCAGCGCGCGCAGGACGACCGTGAAGTCGCCCGGCGGGCTCGCCGCCCAGCCGGTCTCGGCCGGAGGCACGCGCCCGCACGTCGCGGCGGCCGCCGGCTCGACGCTCCAGCCCGAAGGCGTCGCCACCCGCACGCCGTTCCCGTCCCCTGCCTCGAACGCGGGGCTGACCGGCGCTTTCACCTCGGCCGTCAGGAGCCGGGAGGCGTCGAGCGTCTCCAGGGATCGGCGCACGAGCCCCAGGTTGAAGGCCAGGGCGTCGGGGGGTCCCAGGAATCGGGCCACCACCGCCTCGCCCCGCAGGTTCACGAGCGCGTACTCCAGGCGGAAGCGCGGACCTCCGGGCGCCGTGCCCGTAGCCGAGCCGACGCGACGCGCCGGCTGCCCGCGGACGGACTGCCGCGTCACGGCCGCTGGCGCGGGGACGAATCCGGGCAGGGCCTTCCCTCCGAGGACCGCCTGCTCGAGAGTCTGGCCGTCCCAGGTCGTCGCCAGCCGGTCGACCCGGAACGAGATCCCGTCCCCGGTCTCCCCCGTCGTCACCCGCAGACGTGCCGGCGAGACGTCCTCGAAGCCGTCCGGCATCTCGACGTGCAGCCCCTTCCAGTCGAGCGCGTGCACGACCCCGGACCGCAGTCTCGCCACCGGCATCAAGCCGAGGAGGCCGTTCGCGTCCAGGAAGTCCTTGACCCGCTCGATGGGGATCCCGAACCCCGCCCCCGACGCCCGCGCGAGCTTCATCCGCACGACCCCGACCGCGTAGCCCTCCTCGTCCAGCATCGGCCCACCGCTGCTCCCGGGCTGGACCGCGGCGTCGGTCTGGAGATAGCGCCGGGCGCCGGCCTCGTCCTCTCGAGCCGCCGAGAGCGAACCCGACGTCACCGTCACCTGGGGGATGACCGCCGGGTCCGCCCGCCTTCCCACCTCGACCTGCCTCCCGAAGGGGAACCCGAGCACCTGGACCGGCCGCCCCGGATCGACGGCGTCCGAGTCGCCGAAGGGCAGGTACGGCAGATCGGCGGCGGTCACCTGGAGCACGGCGAGGTCGAGGTCGTCGTCCTCGGCCACCACGGCCCCGTCGAGCACGCCCCCCGCCCCCCCCGGCCCGATCGCGACCTCGACGCGCTTCGAATCCAGGGTGATCTCGGCCTCGGCGCCGTCGTAGACGCGGCGGACCGCCTCCTCCTTGACGACGTGCGCGTTCGTCAAGACGAGGCCCGAGGGCGCGATTACGAACCCGCTCCCCGTCGCGACCTCGACGTTCTTCCGGACGACCGGCGCCCTGTAGACCTCGGTGAACTGGACGTGAAGGTCGCCGACCACGCGGATGAAGGCCATCGCGTCGGCGGCCCGCGCCGCGTCGGCCTGGGGTGAGGCCGTCCCTGCGCCGAGGTGCAGCGAGGCGCCGGCGAGAACGATCAAGAGACCGGCCTCGACCCGCCTCCGGTGCCGTCCCCGCACGCCCCCTCCGGACCGGCTCAGGATACCTCCGGGCGGGGCGTCCGTGACGCCGGTCGGCTCGGAGATCAGGCGGCCTCGCCCGAGCGCGCCGCGTGCCGGAGAGGGACCCGCACGAGGAGCCAGGCGAGAGCGGCCAGGGGCACGAGGCCGAGCCAGGCCCCGATCGGCCCGTCCACGAAGGAGAGGGTCGGCAGGCCGATCGCCCCCGCGACGGACGTGAAGCGCTCGGAGGTCAGGACGAGGCCGGCCAGGACCACCCCCGTCAACGACTCGCCTGCGATGAGGCCGGAGGCGACGAGGGTACCGGTGCTCTCCACGACCGTCGCCGCCCCGCCCGCGAGCCCCGCCCGCTTCGCCCGCCACTCGACGAGGGCCTTCAGGCAGCCGCCGAGGAAGATGGCCGCGGTCGTCGCCGGAGGCAGGTACATGCCCACCGCCACCAGCATCGGCGACGGCGACTCGATGAGGACGAGGGCCAGGGCGAACGCCATGCCGAAGAGGATGAGGGCCCACGGCATCTCGCCACCCACGATGCCCTGCGCCATCTGGGCCATGAGGCCGGCCTGCGGCGCCGGCAGCGCCGGGTCGCCGATGCCGATCCCGCCCTGCCGGAGGTTGCCCTCGTGCAGGATCACGATCGGAAAGACGAGGACGAACGAGGTCACGACCGTCGCCACGATCTCGGCCACCTGCATCTTCCACGGCGTGCCGCCGAGGATCTGGCCGACCTTCAGGTCCTGGATGAGGCTCCCGGACACGCAGCACGCGCAGCAGACGACGGCCGCCACCCCGAGGACGGCGCCGACGCCGGCCAGGCCCGTCACGCCGAAGCCGACCATGAGCAGCGCGGCCACGATCAGGGTCGAGAGGGCGAGGCCGGAGACCGGCTGGTTCGAGCCCCCGACGAGGCCCACGAGGTAGCCGCCGACCGCGGAGAAGAGGAAGCCGGTCACGAGCATGACGACCGCCGCCACCGCGGCGCCGATCACGCTCCGGCTGAAGTGGTAGTAGATCAGGAAGACGGGCAGGGAAAGGGCGACGATCCCGGCGAGGACGCCCCGCGACGGGAGATCCCTCTCCGTGCGCAACGGCTCGGCCGCGCTCCCACGGCGGAAAGCGCCCCCGAACGCCTGGCCGATCGAGCTCCGCATCCCCCACATCGTGCGCGCGGCGCCGACGAGCATGGCCCCCACGGCGATCGGCCGGATCTCGTTGTACCAGACGGAGAAGACGACCTCGGTGAGCGGCGGGGCCCCGTGGGCCCCGGCGAGGTGCCGCGGCAGGTCGGGGTTCAGGAAGAGGGCGAGCGGCACGAGCACGAGCCAGGCCAGTACGCCCCCCGCGAAGTTGATGGCCGACAGCTCGAAGCCGATGATGTAGCCGACGCCGATGAGGGCGGGCGAGATCGCGGGAGTCGCGGCCACGAGCGCGCCCTGGTGCCTGACGTCGCCGAGGGGGGCCCGGCCCGAGTCCATGTGGTGGACGACCGAGGCCGGCAGCTCCTTCACGAACTGCACGCTCTCCTGGAAGAGGCGGATGCCGGCCGTGTCCTTGAAGACCTGCACGAGCATGCCGAGGCCCATCGCCCCGAAGACGTAGCGGGCCCCCGTGTCGCCGCGCTGGCCGGTCTTGACGATCTCCGCGCAGGCGCGGCTCTCCGGGAACGGGAGACCCGCGTCGACGGCGAGCGTCCGCCGCAGGAGGACGATGAAGAGGATCCCGAGGAGGCCGCCCACGAGGAGGATGAGCGACGTCTCCCAGTAGCTGAAGCTCGTCCAGAGGCGTTGCCCGCCGACGTTCACCATGACGAACGCGGGCACCGTGAAGATGGCGCCGGCGGCGAGGGCTTCCCCGACCGAGGCCGCCGTCCGCATCGTGTTCTGCTCGAGGACGGAGCCGCGGAAGAACGGGAGGCGGAAGGCGGCGATGGCGAGGACGGCGGCCGGGAACGTGGCCGAGACCGTCTGCCCGGCCCGGAAGCCGAGGTAGGCGTTGGCCGCGCCGAGAAGGGCGGCCACGACCACCCCGAGGAGGAGCGCCTTGGCGGTGAGCTCGGGCAGGCTCTCCTCCGGCGGGACGAAGGGCTTGTGGTCGTCGGCCATCGGGATCCTCTCGCTCGTGAGCCGCAGCCGCGCGAATCCTATCAGGGAAGGGGCCGGGTCGATGCTCGAGCCCCTCGGCCTCGCCGCACGGACGGCCCGCCCCGGGGGCCGCGAGTCAGAAGAGCCGCCCGGCCAGCACGGGAAGGCGCAGCACTCTCTCCTTCACGAGGTCCGCCCACTCCTCCCGTCTCCCGTCCGGGAGCCGCTCGCACGGCAGCCCCCGCTCCTCGACCAGATCGTCCACCAGCCGGTCGATCTGCCGCATGAAGAACTCGTCGGTGTCCCGGACGCCGTCGGCGGCCGCGCTCCCCGAGATCGGCACCTTGAACAGCAGGTCGTAGGTCTTCATCCACCGGTTCACCAGGGGCTCGAGCCAGCGCTGCCTTCCCGCCGCGAACACGAGGTAGGCGTAGTTGTCGAGCACGCTGCGGTCGCACACCACCACCTCGTGCAGGGCGCCGGACCGGATCTCCTCGGCGATCTGCGTGGTCAGGATCCAGAGCTGCGCCTCGAGGGACGTCTTGCGGTTGATCGGGAGGGGCGACAGCCGCGCGACCTCCTTCACGAGGTCGACGTGGAGCCCCCTCTTCTTGAGCACCGCCCCGAGGTCGTAGCAGAGCGTCGTCTTGCCGACGCCGTGGGTGCCGATGAACGCGAGCTTCGCCATTGGGCGCGCGGATTCTATCAGGGCGGGGGGAGGAGGCCGGCGTTGCCGCCCGGCCAGGGGGCGTGCTGTAATGCCCCGGGGGTGAACGCCGGTGGCCGACGTCTACGAGCCGTGGGAGCGGCTCATCCGCATCGTGGTCCTCGGCCGGGTCCTCGAGGTGCCGGAGAACAACCTGCTCCTGCGGCAGCTGCAGTACGTCTCCGAGGACGTCGGGATGGGACGCTACTGCTGGAACGCCGAGTGCCGGTACTGCGAGATCCACTACTTCCGCCCCGGCGACCAGGCCGAGCACGTCGGCCTCGCCTGCCGGCTCCGGGGCTTCGAGGGCATGCTCGTGACGAAGCTCGCTCCCGAGGTCCGCTACAACCTGAGCGAGGCCCTCGCCCGCGCGCCGAGCGCGACCGGCCCGTCCGACGCCCCGCCGCCTACGCGCCCCCTCCGCGAGTGACGCGGGCCCGGACCTGCCGGTACGCGGTCACCAGGCTGTTCCGGGTCATCTCGAGGTGGCGGGTCGCGAAGTCGGCGGACGCGTCCCGCCGCGCCAGGCTCTCCTTGGCTCGGGCCAGGAGCTTGGCGCACGTCGCCTGCAGGATGTCGTCGGCGGCTCCCCGGGCCTTCAGGGACGTGAGGTCGCGCTGGAGCTCCTGGCCGACGCGCTCGATCTCCAGCACGAGCTCCCTCCGGACAGGGTCGAGAGGGTAGACGGTCTCGGACTCCTCGGGAGCGGCCGCGGCCTCGGGCGTCGGCGGGCGCTCCGCCTTCAGCTCCTGGAACGCGCGGGCGAAGACGAACGGGTAGAGGGCGTTCGCCTCCTCGATCTCGCGCTTCACGTTCTCGTCGCGGCTGCGGTAGTAGCGCTCGAGGAGCTTCTTGATCCGGCCGACCTGTCGCTCCTCCCGCTCCTCCAGGATGCCGCGCGACTCGGCGGCGAGCTCCTGGATGCGGAGCGCGACCGCGCGGTTGTTCTCGTGGGTCCGGACGTCCGGGAAGTCGTGGTCCCGGCCGTACACGATCCGCGCGCTCGGCTCGCCGTAGTTCGCGTAGGCGATCACGTTGACCCGGCGGACCCACGCTTCGGTCGCGTCGTCGAAGACCGGCCCGCGGTCCTCGATCTGGAGATGGTAGGGAGTCCCCGACCTCGAGCAGTGGTTCTGGTTGAGCCCCATGACGCGGCAGAGCTGCCGCGGCAGAAGGCCTGCCTCGTCCTTTCCGGCGCCGTCCTGGGAAGCCGCCACTCTCCGATCCGTCTCCGATCCGTGCCCGGAGCCGTGACTCTAGCAGACCTTGGGTGGCGAGGCAAACCGCCGTATCTGACTCTGCTTGAATGGATTAGCGACCCGCTTATGGGGAGGATGCCATGGGTCTCAATATATGAGTGCATACGGCTCATATTTAGTGCTTGACATTCGCTAATGGAGACCCTATTATCCTCTCGTCGGCCGGGCAACCGGCCATCCGGAGAGAGGCTCAGGAGGCCAGACGAACATGGGCAAGGTGATCGGCATCGACCTCGGCACGACCAACTCCGTCGTGGCGGTGCTCGAAGGAGGCGACCCCAAGGTCCTCCCCAACTCGGAAGGCGGACGAACGACGCCGTCCGTCGTCGCGTTCGGCAAGGACGGCGAGCGCCTCGTCGGCCAGGTCGCCAAGCGGCAGGCGGTGACGAACCCGGAGAACACCGTCTTCTCCATCAAGCGCTTCATGGGCCGCAAGTACGGCGAGGTCTCCGAAGAGCAGAAGACGGTCCCGTACAGGGTCGTCGAGGCCCCGAACGGCGACGCCCGCGTCTCGGTGGGGACGAAGATGTACTCCCCGCCCGAGATCTCCGCCCAGATCCTCCAGAAGCTGAAGCAGGCGGCGGAGGACTACCTCGGGGAGAAGGTGACGAAGGCGGTGATCACCGTGCCCGCCTACTTCAACGACTCCCAGCGCCAGGCCACGAAGGACGCCGGCCAGATCGCCGGCCTCGAGGTCCTCCGCATCGTCAACGAGCCGACCGCGGCCGCCC
>DATJYX010000058.1:0-116539 GCA_035577965.1 Vicinamibacteria bacterium
CCGTCCGCGTGATCCCCCCCCCCAGCGCTTCCCACAGCCACGGATCCGGCGCCTCGAGAAGCCCCGCTTGGTAGATCCGGTTCGTCTCGTAGCTCCTCGTCCCCCTCGACCCCGGTGCCACCGCCGATCCATGGGGAGCCCCGACCCCCACTCCCATCCTGACTCCCACGCCCGACCGCACGAGCTCGTACGCCGTCTCCGCGGAGTATTCCGGCGACGAGGAAACGTGATCCGAGTAGAAGTAGAGGATGCTCCCAGGCCCGAACACCGGCTCGTCAGGCTCGACGTGGAAAGGAACCGCGACTCCCTGCCTCTCGAGGCTCAGGAGCGATACGTCCATCCCGCGACGCCTCTCCAGGAAGAGGTCCGAGAAGGAGATCGCGTAGAGCCCACGCCCCGTGGTGTAGAGCTCGGCGAGCGCCTCCGAGGAACGCGCGGCACCCCCCGGAACCCGTCGCCCCAGCCGCCCCGAGCCGCGCTCCCCTCCTTCCACCCCCGTGAAGCTCAGCTTCACGAAGACCCGCCGCGCCAGCACCAGCTCCGATCGTGAAGCGTCGAACCGCAGGGGGGTGATCTCCACCACCGCCCGCTTCGTCTCCCCCTGGAAGACCGCTCCCCCCAGTCGCGCCCAATCACCAGGGACCATCCCCCGACCCACCGAGCTCATCCGCACCGGCCGCCGCGATGGCCGCACCGTCCCGTCCGCCGTGACCTCGATCCCCGCCTTTCCCACCGCCCCCGGCCAAAGCCCGGGGAAGTGCTCCAGTGACAATGCCTCCACGGACTCGAGCCTCACTCCTCGCCCCACCACTGCGTCCACCACCGCTCGCCGCATCGGCAACGCCGCCGAGGAAGCCTCCGTCGGAAGGTCGAACCCCGGTATGAACGCTCGCACCGACCCCGACCCCTCTCTCATCGCCACGAAGCCCGACGTCTCGAGCTCCAGAACCGCCCCCTGCAGCGACTGCGACACGACCCGCAGCGAGGTCAGCGAAGGATCCCCGTAGCTCTGGCAGCTCGGAGGCGTCTCCGACTCTCCGGGGCTGAAGCCAGACGCCGCGAGTACCCACGACGGACAGCTCGAACTGCTCGGGCTCGGGCCGGAACCGCCGGAGCCGCCCGATGGGCCGCCTCCATCACCCGGAGCCACCGCCTGGGGAACGGCCGAGATCGGCCCGTGGAAGGTGGACACCGAGCGGGTGTCGACGTCCTCGAGCCGGTAGGAGTACCGCTGGCCGTTGACGAGACCGCTGTCGCGCCAGGAGTAGGCAGCACCGAGGGGCGAAGAGCCGAGGCCGGGGATGAGCGAGGCGTTGAGGCGCGTCCACGGCCCGGAAGACGACGAGGACCGGTACAGGTTGAAGCCCAGATTGTCCAGCTCCGACCCTGTCTGCCAGGCGAGATCCACCGCCCGGTCACGCCCCGTCGCCGTGAACGACATCAGCTCCACCGCGGTCGGCAGTCCGCAAGCCTGGACCCCGATTCGCGTGATCTGAACGTCGTCGCCGTTGGTGTTCGTGGCGGCGTCGAGGATGGCGAGATCCGCCGTGGTCTGGCCGGCCCCGGTGGTGAAGCTGACCTGGTAGCGCCCCCACACGTCGCCGGTGGCCGCCGTCTCGTTGGGAATCGCGAAGTCGGCGGCGGTGAGCGTGGTCGCGCACCCGTAGGGCGGCCCTCCCGTGACGCCCATGCAGAACCGCAGGGTGGGGAGGATCCCGGGCTGGACGACGGCCCCGTTGTTGGCGTTCGACGCGTAGACGTAGAAGGTGTAGGTCGTGTTCTGTGTGAGGCCCGTGACAGTCTGCCGCCACACAAGGTAGGGCTGGTAAGGCGCAGGCCCGCCGACCGGGAAGGTGTTGTTCCCGTTCGCGTACAGCGAGTCGGGCGTCCCGGCGATTCCAGCGGCGGGGTCCCCGGGGAACTGGGTGATTGCCACGTTGAGGCCGCCGCAGTTGCCCGTCGTCGTGCGGATCGTCTCCCCGGTGTCGTTGGGACAGATGCCGCCGTTCCAGACCGACGTCGTGAAGTTGTTGGCGGCCGGCGTCGCGCCCCCGTCGAACGCCCCGTGCACGACGAAGTTGGCGCCGGTCGGCACCTTCCCGCCGGTGCACCCCGTGCCCACCGTCACGAGGTTGACCGCCGTCGCCACGACGGAGGCGCTGAACTCCGAGGTGCTGTTCGCGGGGTTGGTGGCCGTCGCGGTGACGTACTCGCCGGCGGCGAGGGTCGCCGGCAGGGCCACGTTGAAGGCGGCGTTGCCGGCGCCGTTCGTGGTGACGCTCGTGAAGGCGAGGAAGCGCTGCCCCTCGCCGAAGCCGCTCGGGTCGGGGGCCGCGCTCGCGAAGAACTCCACGCGGAAGGTTGCGTTCGCCGTGCTGTTGAGGGTGCCCGTGAAGTACGCGCTGCTCGCGCCGTCGGTCACGGCCGCGCCGAGGACGGGGTAGTTCTGGAGGTCGTTCGGCCCCGCGTCGCCGTCTCCGGCGTCGTTGGCCGTGACGCCGTCGTTGTTGAGGTCGATCCCGAGCGCGCCGTTGCCGTAGATCGCGTTGGTCAGGATGGCGTTTCCCGTGGTGGTCGCTCCCACGACCGCCACTCCGGCCAGGGTGTTGTCGGCGATGGTGTTGAGGAAGATGAGGTTCCCCGTGGTCCCGGAGCTGACGAGGATGCCCTGCTGGTTGTTGGGGAGGCTCCCGGTGCCGGCGGCGTTCGTGCCGATGGAGTTGCCCTTGATCGTGTTGCTGTTGACCGTCCCGCCCTCGCTGATCCGGATCCCGGGGCCGACGTTCCCGGAGATCACGTTGCGCGCCCCGGCGACGGTGCCGCCGATGGTGTTGTTCGTGGACGGGTTCGCCCCGTTGAAGAGGTCGATCCCCCCCTTGGTGTTCCCGAGGGCGACCGTGCCGGTGACGTCCGTTCCGATGTAGTTCCCGCACACGACGACGTTCTGCGCGTCGATGAAGAGGCCCCAGTCGCCGTCCGCGGAGATGACGTTCCGGTCGCCGGGGTTGAGGCCACCGATCTGGCTGTTGGCGCCGCCCACGTAGATCCCGGCGCCGGTGCCGTCCGTGCCGTTGCCTCGGGCGATCGTGCCCGAGACGTCGGTGCCGACGTAGTTTCCCTGGACGACGGTGCCGGTCGCGCCGAAGGAGAACGCCTCCCTCGCGAACCGGTTGACCACGAACCCGCGGAACGTCGATGTCGCGGTGCCTACGGTGACCAGGAACGGGCGGACGCCGGTTCCGGCCAGGTTGCCCACGACCTCGACGACGGGCCCGCCGACGAGGTAGCCGCGCTGGGTCGTGGCGTCGAGAGTGGTGGGGCCCGTCATCGCGGCGTAGGCCGACCCCGGCTGTATCCGGTACCAGCTCCGGGCGAGGCCGGGCGGGTAGTTGGCGTCGAAGTCGGGGATCGCCGGCGAGGACGCCGAGGCGACGTCGGCCAGGGTCGTGGTGACCTCCGCCGAGAACCCGGCCCCGCCGTTGTCCCTGTAGTAGTAGTGGTTCGCGTCCGTGAGCGGGATGCCGAACGTGATCGTGTCCGCCCCGGCGGTGGCGTTGGCGGCCAGGATCGCCTCCCGCAGCGAGATGCGTCCGTCGGCCCCCGGGTTCGCGATGAGGTTCGCCACCGACGTCGTGATGCCGTCCGCCGCGTCCGAGGTCGTGGTGACGACCAGGTGGTTGACCGCGGCGACGGCGTTCCCGAACTCCGAGGTGTTGTTCGCGGCGTCGGTCGCGGTCGCGGTGACGAGCTCCCCGTTGGCCAGGGGCACCGCGGGAACCAGGGTCGCGGCGATGACCGCGCTCCCGGCCGCGTTCGTCGTCACGTTCGTGAAGCCCAGGTAGCGCTGGCCCTCGCCGTAGCCGGTCGGATCCGCGGCGGCGCTCGCGAAGAACTCGATCCTGTAGGTCGCGACGGCCGCGGTGGCGCTGTACGAGCCGGCGAACGTCGCCTGCGTGCCGTTGGTCATGGCCGCGCTCAGGACCGGGAAGTTCTGCAGGTTGTTCGGCCCGGTGTCGACGTCCCCGGTGTCGTTGGCGGTCACGCCGTCGTCGTTGAGGTCGATCCCCAGGCCGCCGTTCGAGTAGATCGAGTTGCCGAGGATCGAGTCGCCGACCGTCGCGGACTCGGTGACGACGATCCCCTGAAGTCCGCTGTAGGCGATCGTGTTCCCGGCGCCCGCCGCCGCGCCTCCGATGCTGTTGCCGGTGGCGCCCAGCCGCAGGCGGACGCCGTAGGACGTGTTGCCGCGGTTGAGGGTGCCGCTGACGTCCGTGCCGATGCGGTTGCCCTGGACGAGGTTCCCCGTCGTGCCCGCGTCGGAGATCTCGACGCCGAGCAGGTTGTTGCCCGAGATCACGTTGCCCGCGCCTGCCGCCGTGCCGCCGACCGTGTTGTTCGACGCGCCGCCCCAGATCGCCACGCCCTTGGCCGCGTTGCCGAGGCCCGTCGTGCCGTTCACGTCGAGGCCGATGTAATTGCCGGTCACGACGTTGTTCGAGGTGCCGCCGACGGAGATCTGCACACCGTCGGTGGCCGCGCCCGAGATGATGTTGCGGTTCGCGGCCGTCGTGCCGCCGATCGTGTTGCCCGTGGAGCCGGCGGTGACGAGGACGCCCGCCCACCCTCCCATGGCCACGGTGCCGGTCCGATCCACGCAGAGGCGGTTGCCCACGACGAGGTTGGTCGCTGAGGCGTTGATCTCGATCTCGGCGTGGGTTGCCCCGGAGAACCCGTAGATCGCGAGGCCCCGGATCGTGCTTCCGCTGCTGCCGGCAGCCAGCACCAGACCGGAACCCGCCACGGCGGACCCATCGACGGTGATGACCGGCGTGTAGGGCGCCGCATTCACGAAGCCCGGCTGGGTGGTGCCGTCGATGGTGACGACGCCGGTGATCGGGGGTAGTGGCGAGGTGATGACGATCGTCTGCGGACCGCCGCCCCCGATGTTGAAGTTGATGACGTCGGCGCCGGCCGAAGCGTTCGCCTCCATGATGGCCGCGCGCAGGGTGCAGCGCGGCGGGCCCCCGCCGACCGAGCACTGCCCGTTGCCGGGGTTGTTGTCCGGCAGATCGTCGGTCCTGTCCACGACGAACGTGGCGGCGCGGGCCGTCCCGGCCCCGAGCGACGAGAGGAGCACGGCCGCGCCGAGGCGGAGGAACGGCGCGAAACGCGTCATCGTCCTTCTCTGCCACGGCTCGGCCCGGCGAGCCGAGAGTGCCGCGCCCGGTGAAGGAACCCCTCCCCTGACTGTCCCGGCGAGATCGAGCCGTGATCCACGCCCGGCCATAGGTCCTCCCGCGACGACCACCTGTTGCGCCCCGCCCAGATGGTCTCCGCGAGATCACTGCAAGTCCCGTACCTGGGTGCGAACGGGTGCTTCAAACGAGCCAAACGAACAAGTTGCCTGTCGACAGTGGGTTGACAGGATCTCGCCGTGAAAACGGATCGCCCGCCCGATCCTGTCCGAGCGTCCAATTCCCTGCCTCGTGCCCGGCAAGTCTGCGGCCGGAAAGCGCCGGGGGCGATGCGTCGCAACGGAGCTTGCGGCTCCTGCTACGATGGCTCGGCAGGCCGGGTCTGACACCTTCGCGGTGGGCGAGGGGGAGGGCGACATGAGGCCAGTCGCGCGCCGCACGGGACTCCTGATCCGCGAACTGCCGGACGAGCTCCTCGTGTACGACAGCGAGGGGCATCGGGCGCACTGCCTCAACCGCACGGCGGCCCAGGTCTTCCGCTGCGCCGACGGAACACGGACGATCGCCGACCTCGCTCTGCTCGTCGCACCACCAGCGGATCGGGTCGCGGGCAAGTCCGCCGTGGAGTTGGCCCTCGCGGACCTGGACGAGGCCGGGCTCCTCGAGAGCGCGCCCTCCAGCCTGTCAAGGCGTGAGCTCGTGCGGCGGGTCGGCATCGGTGCCGCGATCCTGCTGCCCGCGGTCGCGTCGATCGTCGCGCCGACTCCGGCGGAAGCGGCGGCGACCTGCGTCACCAATTGCCAGGGCAAGCCTCAGGGCACGCCCTGCACGAGCTTCGGCTCGAGCCCGTGCACCGCATCGTGCGCCTGCGCCGTGTCGCCCTGCAGCGCGGGCGACTGCAGCGACGGCGGGGGCGCCTGAGGGCGTCCGGGCGGCAGCGGTTCCCCCTGTTCGAGACGGGGCACGGGTAGGGCTGGCGGAGCAGAGGCCGTCGTCCCGGCGCTGGACAGGCGACGGCAGGCGCTGGGGCGTCGACCACCAACAAAAACTAGCTTTAATCGTTAGTTAGATCTACTATCCGCAGGACGAACATGAGGCCTTGGAGGGCGAAAGGCACTGGCTCGTGTCTTGCTCCCGTCAACTCGGGAGGTCGGTTCATGGCCGGAAATCTGCCCGGCAAGGCATCGAGGGTGCTGGCGGCGGGCGCCCTGGCTCTCGTTCTCGGGTGGGCATGCCGCGCCGACGCGCAGGTCATCAAGGTCGGGTCGTTCACGAAGTCCACCGCGATCGCTCCCCCCAACCGGGTGCAGGTGGTGCCTCACGGCCTCGGAGTCACGCCAAAGGCTCTCGTCCTCTGGACCGATCGCTACGCCGGCGGGTTCCTGTACGCGTTCGGGATCACCGATGGCACGACCAGCCGGTCGGTGGCCATGGCCAGCCAGAACGCCGTGAACCCCTCGAACAGCAGCCGACGGATCGCGGCGAAGGCCCTCACGATCGTGCGCTGGGGAGAGGCCCTCGTCGCCGAGGCCGACCTCACGTCCTGGGACGGCAACAACTTCACCCTCACCTGGACGACCAACGACGCCACCGCCGACACCATCCATTTCATCGCGATCGGCGGGTCGGGCGTTTCCGCGAAGGTCGTGGACTGGCTGATGCCCGCAGCGCCGGGCACGGTGTCCGTGGCGACCGTCGGCTTCAGCCCGGACGTCGTACTCCACGCCCACGCCGGCTTCACCCTCTCGGGGGCGCTCCCCCTCAACGCGACCTACGCGGCATTCGGCCTCGGCGCCATGGACCGTGCGGGCGGGCAGTGGGCGACCGAGGTCACGTCCGTCGACAACGTGACCCCGTCGAACACGGGCCGGGGACAGGTGACGAACGCGTGCATCTACGCGTTCGACGACACGCTGACGGTGCAGAAGAGCGCGAGCTTCGCGTCCATGGACGCGAACGGGTTCACGGTCAACTTCGGGACGGTCGCGACCGCCGTCCAGAGCCGCGCCGTCTCTCTCGCCCTGAAGGGCGTCTCTGCCACGGCGAGCTCTTTCCTCAAGAGCGTGGCGCCGGCGTTCGTCGCCGGCCAGACCGCCTACCTCAACGCGCCCGCGGGCAGCACGGCCTCGCTCACGCTCCCGGCCGCCAGCACGAACGGCGACCTGATCGTGGTGAGCTTCGACGTCCCCAGCCAGGCCCTCGGCGTCCTCTCCGTGTCGGACAGCAAGGGCAACACCTACAGCCCCGCCATCGCCCCGACGAACTGGAACGGTGTCGCGGACCGCATGTACACGTACTACGCGAGCGGCATCACCGGAGGGGGAGCCGCGATCACGATCACGATCACCCTGAGCGGCGCGACGGGCGCGAACTGGGAGTCGTACGCCGTCGAGTACTCGGGCGTGGCGCGGTACAACCCCGTGGACCAGACGTCTTCAGGTACCGGCAACGGCACCGCCTGGAGCAGCGGGGCGAAGACCACGACCTCGGCCGACCAGCTCGTCTACGGCTTCTGCATGTCCGCGGGCAGCGGCACCCCGAACGTGCCCCTCGTGCAGCGCGACGTCAGCGGCAGCGGCAACTTCGTCGCGGACCGGACCGTCACCGCCACGGGATCCTTCTCTGTCACGGGGACGGGGACCGCCGCCCAGTGGGGCTGCCAGATGGCCACCTTCCGGGGCGGCCAGTCGTTGACGGGCATGTACTTCACCCCCGGCGCCGTGCTGCTGGCCAGCCCCGTGACCGGGGCCGCAGGAGCCCAGAGCCAGGCCCGGCTCGGCCTCGGGGCCGCCGACAGCGCCCTCCACCAGGGCGCTTCCGCCATCACGGACCAGAACAACGTGGCGGCGACGAACAACTGGGGAACCGACGCGACCTGGAGCGCCTTCATCAAGTCGGACAACGCGACCGGCACGATCGATGCCCAGGCGGTGGCGGCGAGCTTCGAGAACGACGGGTTCACGCTCGACTGGACGACCAACGACGCGGTGGCCAACACGCGGATCCTGTACCTCGCCCTCGGCAGCCTCGGGCCGGTGGGCGTCGGTTGTTCGGCCGGCACCTATCCGACCGGCACCAACTTCGTCAAGCACGGCATCTTCGACGGCGGCACGACGCCGGCCGCAAACAACTTCACGACGGGTGCGACCTGGGACGGCATGGACGCCTGCCCGGGGGACACCGGGATCACGATCCGCACCGTGACCGGCCTCTGCGGCGGCAACAACGACTCCCTCACCCAGTTCCCGGGCGACGCCAGCGCCGGCGTTCCGGCCACGACCAACTCGCTCTACACCAACGGGAACAACATGTGGCCTCCCGGGCCGCCCTATGCACCCAATCTCTACTGGCGCCAGACCGTGACCGGCCTCACCCAGAACACGACGTACACCTTCTTCCTCTACGCATCGAACGCCAACAACGGTCCGGTGGCCGCGCCGCCCGTCCTTCCGAGCCTGCGCTTCTGCAAGGGCGTGACCGGCACCGGGCCCTTCGGCTGCACCACCACGCTCAACTCGGTCGACTTCACGATCGCGAACGAGACCCCGACCTCAGGCGACATCTGGCGGCGCTACCAGGTCGTCTTCACGACGGGGGCGGGAGAGACGTCGGTGGACCTCGGCGTCCTCGACACCGCCACGGACACGAACGGCGACGACGTGCAGATCACGCAGATCGGGGTCAAGGCCTGCACTCCGACCGCAGTAGCCCTGATGTCGTTCGACGCGGCGCCGTCCGACGGCGCAGTGGACGTCGCGTGGGCCACCGGATCGGAGGTGGACAACCTCGGCTTCAACCTCTACCGGGGGCCTTCGGCTCTGGGTCCCTGGATTCCGCTGAACATCGCGCTCATCCCCGGCCAGGGCTTCTCGGCCATGGGCGCGAGCTACGCCTGGCGCGACTCGGGCCTTCAGAACGGCACACGCTACTTCTACCGCCTCGAGGACGTCGACGCGAAGTCCGAGTCCACGTTCCACGGGCCTGTCTCCGCCTCGCCTCAGGCTGGCATCGGGCCTGGATCGCCGACGCCCCCGGACGGCGGCGGTTCGGGCGGGGGAGGCTCAGGGAGCGGTGGATCCGGCGGCACCGGCACGGGCGGTTCGGGAGCGGGCGGGCCGGGCGAAGGCGGCTCTCCATCCCCGCTCGCCTGTCCCGCCTGGGCCCTCGCCCAGCTCGGCGGCTCGTCCTCCTCCTACACCTGCGAGACCCTCGGCGGCGACCCGGCGTCCTCGACCTTCCGCGTCCTCTCCCGCACCTCGGTCTCCCTGCTCGTCGAGCTCCGGACCCCCGGCTTCCTCGCCGCCCGCGACCTTTCGGGCCGCGTCCGCAGCCTCGTCCCCGGGTTCGAAACCCTCGGCGATCCCCTCGCTCCGGCCCTGCCGCTGAAGCGCGCGGTGCTCGATGCGGTCGTCGGCCGCAAGGCCCGCCTTCGCACCGTGGAGGCGGCCGAGGTGCAGGGGTTCCGGGATCTCCTTCCGGCAGCGGTCGGCCGTCCCGAGGCCGTCGTCTCCTCGGACGGCACGGTCCGCCCGGGCCGCCGCGAGGTCGACCGGCCTCTCTTCCGCGGCATTCTCCCCCGCGAGCTCGCTCGACTCGCCGGAGAGGGCTTCATGGGCGAGGAGAAGACCCTGACCCTCGAGCTCACTCCCCTGCGCTTCGACGCATCCGACGGCTCCCTGCTCCTCGCCCGCCGTCTCCTGGTCCGGATCGACTTCGACGCCGCCGGGGCTCCCGAGAGCGGATCGGGCCGTCTCGGCCGCCTGGTTCCGAGGCAGCGGCCCGACACGTCCACCTACGCCTTCCTCGCGACGTCCGCGACCGGCCTCCACGGCGTCCCCTTCGAGTCGGTCTTCCCCGGGCGTTCCCGGCCCGTCGAGACCGCCTCGCTCCGGCTCAGCCGAGATCGCGGGCAGGTCTCCGTCCCGTTCCACGTCGAGCCACCGAGCCCCTTCTTTGGCCCCGGCAGCCGGCTCTTCTTCCTCGCGGACTCGGTGCCTCCGTCCACCGCCTTCTCCTCCGAGACCGTCTACGCCCTCGAGCGCGGGGAGGGCGCGCAGATGGCCCTCCCCCCCGCGGTGCTCGAACGCTCGGTGCCCGTCCTCTCCCGCGGCCAGGCTCAATGGGAGGTGAACCGCATCTACTGCCCGGACATCCTCGACGCCGAGGACCTCTGGCAGTGGGCCTTCGTCCTCAACGGATCGAGCACCACGCAGCCGTTCTCTCTTCCGGGGCTCGACCCGACCTCGCGGGAGACCGCCCACCTCGTCGTCCACCTCCAGGGCGGCTCCGACGCCCCCTCCGTCGTGGACAACCACGTCCAGCTCTCCGTCAACGGCGCCCTCCTCGCCGACGAGAGCTTCGACGGCGCGGTCCCTCACCGGATCGAGGTCGATCTGCCCGTGTCGGCCCTCCGGACGGACACCTCCAACGACCTCACCCTCGTCAACGTCGGCGACACCGGGGTCTACTCGCGCGTCTTCCTCGACCGCTTCGAGATCGTCTATCCCCAGACCTCCCTCGCCCGGGACGGCCTCTTCGACGGCGTCTTCTCCCGGCCCGGCACGGCCGAGCCCACGGGCCTCGCGTCTCCGATCGCGGTCGTGGACGCGACCTCCTCCTCCTGGCTCGCGGGCGCTGGCGGGCCCTCCCCGCTCCGTTTCCCCGTGCGGGCGGCTCACCGCTACCTCGCCGTCTCACAGGAGGCCCTGCTCGCCCCCCGCGTCTTCTTCCCGACCCCGGCACGCCTCCGGGACACCGTGAACCAGGCCGACTACATCCTGATCGCGCCCGAGGCCTTCATGGCCGCCGCCCAGCCCCTCCTCGAGCGGAGGCGCGACCAGGGCCTCTCCACCTTCGCCGCGTCGCTCGAGGACATCGCTTCCTCCTTCGGCGGAGGACAGGCGTCGGCGGAAGCGATCCACGACTTCCTCTCCTTCGCCTTTCATTCCTGGCCGCGTCCCTCCCCTCGCTACGTCCTCCTCCTCGGCGACTCCAACTACGACCCACGGCACTTCCTCGCCTCCTCGCCTCCTTCGCCGCTGCCGTTCCTCCTCCAGAGGACCTCCTTCCTCTGGACGGCCTCCGACCCTTCGCTCGCCGCCGTCAACGGCGACGATCTCCTCCCCGACCTCGCCATCGGCCGGCTCCCCGCCGCGACCGCGGACCAGGCCCAGTCCCTCGTCGCCAAGCTCCTCGACTGGGAGGCCCAGGGGCAGTCCCTCGCGGGCCCCGCCGCGCTCGTCGCCGACCAGGCCGACGACGCCGGCGACTTCGAGGCCGACCTCAGGGACATCGAGTCTTCCTTCCTCCAGGGACGGCCGACCACGGAGGTCTTCCTCGGCCAGATCGGAGACCCCTCCTCCGCCCGCGCCCAGATCCTCGACTCCTTCGACTCCGGCCTCGGCCTCATCTCCTACGCCGGCCACGGCGGCGGCGCCGTCTGGTCCTCGCAGAACATCCTCAACTCCTGGGACGCCGCCTCGCTCCTTGCCCAGCCCCGGCAGCCCTTCATGATCACGCTCGACTGCCTCAACGGCTACTTCATCGCCCCCACCTACGAGTCGCTCGCCGAGGCCTTCCTCAAGGCCCAGGGCCGGGGCTCGATCGCCGCCTTCTCCCCGACCGGCCTGTCTCTCGACACCCCGGCACACGTCTTCCACCGCGCCCTCGTGCAGGAGATCACGTCCGGCAGTCACCCGAGGCTCGGCGACGCGATCCTCGCCGCCCAGAAGACGTACGCCCACTCCGGCGCCTTCCCCGAGCTCCTCTCCGTCTACCACCTCTTCGGGGACCCGGGCCTGCGGATCAGTCCCTGATCACCGGATTGTCCGGCCGGCGGCCCTAGCGGGGAGGAGACCCCGAGGCGGGGCACGGGGCCTCGCGCCGCGCCCGCCGGCGGCGGCGGGCGGCACGGGTCGAGGGCCCCGTCGGCTTGAACCGGACGACCGCCGCCCCCATCCGCCGCCGCGGGGGGCCGTTTGCATTCCTTCACGCCGATTTGACGTGGGGCTGAAGACTCCGCGCGACCGCCGGACGCACCTTCGAGAGAGGGGGACATGCGAGTCGTCCACGTCGATTCCGCTCGCGAGTGGCGCGGGAGCCAGTGCCAGGTGCTCCTGGCGGCGCAGGGGATGGCGGCCCGCGGCCACTCGGTCACCCTGGCCTGCCAGGCCGGCGGACGACTCGAGGCCCGGGCCCGGGCCGCCGGCCTCGCCGTGCGGCCGCTCGCCTTCGGCGGAGACCTGGCTCCGGGGGCGATCCTCGGCCTCGCGCGCCTCCTGCGCGCCGAGTCGCCCCACGTCGTCCACGCGCACGATCCCCACGCGATCGGCGCCGGCCTGCTCGCCTCCCGGCTCAGCCGGGGGCCCCGTGTCGTGGCCAGCCGCCGCGTGTCGCTCCCCCTCCGCGGTCCCCTCTCCCGGCGGAAGTACGCGGCCTGCGACCGCGTGATCGCCGTGAGCCGGGCGGTCGCCCGGGTGCTCCTCGACAGCGGCCTGCCGCCCGCTCGCCTCCTCCTCGTCCGCGACGGCGTCCCCGACCGCCGTCCCCCGGCCGGCGGGCGCCCGGCTCTCGAGGAGCTCGGCGTCCCCGCGGGCAGCCCCGTCGTCGGCAACGTGGCCGCCCTCACCGAGCACAAGGACCACGCGACGCTCCTCGCGGCCATGCCCCGCGTGCTGCAGGCCGTGCCCGCCGCGCGGCTCGTGATCGTCGGCGAGGGACGCCTGCGCGGGCGGCTGGAGGCGGAGGCGCTCGGCCGCGGACTTGGGGATCGCTGCGTCTTCACGGGATTCCGGAGAGACGTCGACCGCCTGATCCCCGCCTTCTCCCTCCTCTGCCTGACCTCGAGCACCGAGGGGCTGGGCTCGAGCCTCCTCGACGCGATGTGCTTCGGGCGGGCGGTCGTCGCGACCGCCGTCGGCGGGATCCCCGAGGCGGTCGCCGACGGGAAGACCGGGATGCTCGTGCCGGTCGGCGACCCCGGGGCGCTCGCGGCGGCGCTTTCGCGCCTGCTCCTCGAGGCGGACCGGCGGGAGGCCTTGGGCCGGGCGGGACGACACCGCTTCGAGCAGGAGTTCACTGCGGCACGGATGGTCGACGAGACGCTGCGCCTCTACGACGAGCTGCGCGAGGGGCCGGCGATGGGCGAGCGTCCAGCCGGGATCCCGTCCGTCGCCGGCAGCCGATGCCTGACGGCCCTCGGGGGGATCCGGCCGGCGGCTCCGGCCGGCGGAGGGTCGTAGCTCACGGGCTCGGCTTCCGGCCGATCAGGAGGTGAGCCGGTCCCGGCAGCCGCACGCGCTCGATCCCGGCGAGCCCCGCGGCGGTGAGCCACGACCGGTACTCGGACTCCCGGTAGGAGCGGCCCGACGGCGTGCCGACGAGCATGTTGATGGAGAAGAGGACGGCTTGTCTCGGCGCCGTCCCGTCGTCCTCGAGGACGAAGTCCGACACGACCACACGGCCCCCGGGGGCGAGGGCGCGGGCGGCGCGCGCCAGCAGGTCGCGGTTCCCGTCCGGGCCGAGCATGTGGCAGATCGACGACAGGAGGACGAGGTCGTAGCCCGAGCCGAGATCGTCCTGGCGCAGGTCGCCGACCCGGGTGGTGATGCGCCCCGTGAGGCCCGCCTCGGCCACGTGCCGCTCGGCGATTGGCAGGACCGTCGGCAGGTCGAGGACACACGCGTGCAGGCCCTCGCTCGCGCGGGCGAACGCGATCGAGTAGGCGCCCGATCCGCCGCCCACGTCGAGCACGAGGCGCACGCCCTCGGTCCCCACCGCCCGGACGACCTGGGGGGCGCGCTCCGTCGCTCCCCGGTGCATGGCGGCGATGAAGGGCACCGTCCAGTCGCCGCCTCGGTCGGCCATCTCGCTCGTCGCGACGGCGTGGCCGGCGCGGACGGCGTCGGTGAGCGTCGACCACCGGCGCCACAGGCTCAGGTTGTGCTTGAGGGCGTCGCGGGCGTCGTCCCGGGAGCCTCGCGCGAGGAAGCGGGCGGCGAGGGGAGCGTTCGCGAAGACGCCTGCCCGCTTCTCGAGGAACCCGAGGGCGACGAGCGCGTCGAGGAGGCGCTCGGTGGCGCCGGGATCGGACCCGCCGGCCGAGGCGACGGCGGCGGCAGTGGCTCCCGCGCCCGCGGCAGTGAAGACGTCGAGCTCGAGCGCGGTGAGGAGGACCCGGCTCTCCATGAACGCGCGGAGCGGGCCTGCGATCTCGTCGGGCACGACGCCCGCCGCGTCCCGGGCCGCGAGCGCGGCGAGGGCCTTCGACCGGTTGCCTGCGATCTCGGCCTTCAGTGCGTCCGCGGGCCCGCTCGCCAGGCGAGCGACGGGCCGCCCGCTCTCGAAGTGCTCGCGGACGATCTCCTTTACGTCCTCCGGCCGGACGCCGGAGTACCAGCAGCCCTCGGGGTAGACGACCAGGTTCGGACCGCGCTCGCACAGGCCGAGCGACCCGCACGTGGTCAGCTGCACCGCGTCGGAGAGGCCCCGGGCCGCGATCTCCCGCCGGAGGGCCTCGATCACGGCCCCCGACCCGCGGGCCGAGCACGCGGGCGCGCCCTCGGCCTTTCTCTGATCGCAGACGTAGACGTGGTAGCGGAACGGTTCCATCACGGCCTCCGGTCCTCGTCGGACCTCTACTTCACCCCCGTGAGCTTGAACGCATAGGCGGCGGATCCGACCGGCGCCGCCTCCGGCATCTCGATCCGAAGGCCTCCAGCCGACCTCGTGAAGCGCACCGGGACCGGCGCCCCCAGCAGGCTCACCTTCGTCGCCCCGCCGGCCTTCGGCGTCTTCAGGGTGACCGCCCGGCCCGGCCAGCCGAGGACGATCGCGTAGACGGCGTCGCCCTTCGCCGTGTAGCGGACCTTCTCGCCTTCGGACGTCGTCCGCCACCTCCTCGTGCCGTAGATCGCCTCGCCGCTCGCGCCCAGGAACTCGCCGAGCTGCAGCAGGCGCTCCTCCATGATGACCGGGATGCGGCCGTCGGCGGCGGGGCCGATGTCGAGAAGCAGGTTTCCGCCGCGGCTCACCGTGTCCACGAGCAGGGCGACGAGCTTCTGGGGGCTCGCGTAGTCGGCCACCGTCTCCGCCCGGTTGTAGCCGAAGGAGTGACCGATCCCGCGGCATTCCTCCCAGGGGTGCGGGATGACCTCGGCCGAGGCGTCCTTGTCGTGGACGAGGCCGTACTCGGTCGTGTAGTAGCCGCCGTGCTTCGCCCGCGTCTCCTTGCCCCACCGGTCGTTCACCGCGACCGTCGCCCCGACCTTCGAGTCGTTGAAGAGCCAGGCCAGGAACTCCTCGGCCTTCCAGGTCGAGGACGGGTGGTCCCACTCGCCGTCCGTCCACACGACGTCCGGCTCGTAGCGCGTCACGAGGTCCTTCATCTGGGGGAGCATGTGGGTGTCGACGTAGCGGCCGACGTCCGCGAGGTAGAGCGGGCTCATCCACTCGTAGAGGCTGTAGTAGAAGCCCATCTTCAGCCCCTTCGCCCGCACCGCCTTCACGAGGTCGCCGGCCACGTCACGGTGCGGCCCGACGTCGACGGCGTTCCAGTTCCAGCTCTCGGCGCTCGGCCAGAGGCAGAACCCGTCGTGGTGCTTGCTGGTGAGGACCACGTACCTCGCCCCCGCCTGCGCGAAGAGGTCCGCCCACTCCGCGGGGTCGTACATCTCGGCCTTCCACCGCGCGGCGAAGTCCTGGTACCTCGCGTCCTTCCCGTAGACGCGGTCGTGGAAGGCCTCGAACTGCGGGTGGCCCTCCATGTCGGGGGTCACGAGGCGCTTCCAGTACCACTCCGCGTAGCGGGCGTAGGTGCTGACCTCGGTCCGGGGGGCGAAGGACGGCACCGAGTAGACGCCCCAGTGGATGAAGACCCCGAGCTTGGCGTCCTCGAACCAGGACGGCGTCGGTCGCCTGTCGATCGACTCCCACCGCGGCTCCACGCGGACCTGGGCGAGGGCGGGCGCGGCGAGGAGGGCGAGCGCGGCGGGGACGAGCGTCTTCATGAGGCCTCCGGCGAAGGGGGCGGGAACTCGCCCTCCCACCGTGCGACGACCACGGTGGCGAGGCAGTTCCCGGCGACGTTGACCGAGGTGCGGGCCATGTCCATGAGCGCGTCGATCCCGAGGAGGGCCAGGATCGGCCACTCTGGAAGCCCGAAGGACGAGGCGGTGCCCATCAGGATGACGATGACCGCCCGCGACACGCCGGCCACGCCCTTGCTCGTGATCATCAGCGTGAAGACGATCACGAGCTGCCGCGGGAAGGACAGCGGGATGGCGGCCGCCTGGGCGACGAAGACCGTCGCCAGCGCCAGGTAGAGCGTCGAGCCGTCGAGGTTGAAGCTGTAGCCGGTCGGCATCACGAAGGCGACCGTCTGGCGGGGCACGCCCAGCTCCTCCATGCGCTCCATGGCGAGGGGCAGCGCGGCCTCCGAGCTGGTGGTGGCGAAGGCGATCGAGACCGGCTCCGCGATGGCCTTCAGGAAGGCACGGAGCGGGACCTTCGCGAGGAGAGCGATCGGCAGGAGGACGAGGCCGAGGAACGCGACGAGGGCCAGGTAGAAGGTGGCGAGCGCCTTCGCGAGGTTCACGAGGATCCCGGCGCCCATGTGTCCGACGGTGTAGGCGATCGCCGCCCCCACCCCGATCGGGGCGAAGAGCATCAGGAGGTTCGTGAACTTGAACATCACGGCGGCGAGCGACTCGGCGAGGGCGAGCATCGGCCGCCGGCGTTCGTCCGGGAGGAGCGACAGGGCGATCGCGAAGAGCACGCTGAACACGACGATCTGCAGGACCTGCCCTTCGGCCACCGACTTCGCGACGTTCTCCGGGAAGGCGTGAAGGACGACCTCGCCGATCGTCTGCCTCACGGCGCCCACGCCGGCGGGCGGAGGGCCCTCGGGCGCCACAACCCCCACCCCGGCCTGCGTGAGGTTGATCGCCGCGAGGCCGATGAAGAGGGCGAGGGTCGTGACGGCCTCGAAGTAGACGAGGGCCTTCAGCCCCATCCGCCCGACATGCCGCAGGTCGCGGTGCCCGGCGATCCCGACCACGAGCGTCGCGAAGAGGAGCGGCGCGACGACGGTCTTGATCATCCGGATGAAGACCTGGCTGAGGACGTGGGAGGCCGCCGACGTCTGCGGCCAGTCGAAGCCGACCTCGGCTCCCGCCGCCATCGAGACGAGAATCCAGGCGGTGAGGGAGCGGCGGCCGAACGCCCACCCGAGGAGGCCGGCAATGAGCGCCCAGCGCCCGGCGAGGCCGGCCGCGGGCGAGCCGCCCACCCACCCCAGGGACGCGGCGAGGGCCCCGACGCCCACGAGCGCCGCGCTCGCGCGCCCGAGCCCGCCCGAACCCGGTCCGCCCGCCTCGTCTCCTTCGGCCACGCTGCCTCCGTCCCGACGGCGAGCGGGAGTATATAGGCGCCCTTCGCCCCGGTGTAGGATTGCCCCGGACCGTTCGGCGAGGAGGCGCGCATGCAGGACGTGCTCGACGCCCTGAAGAAGGCCATCGAGGAGGGGCAGGCGAAGGACGCGGCGCGGGCGGTGCGGACCGCGCTCGACGCGGGGGCGGAGCCGGGGGCGATCCTCCGGGACGTGATGGTCCCGGCCATGGACGAGGTCGGCCGGCGCTACGAGTGCGGCGACTACTTCCTCCCCGAGATGCTGATCTCCGCCCGCGCCATGAAGGAGGCTCTCGCGCTCCTGCGGCCGCGGCTCGTGGCGACCGACGTGAAGCCCGCGGGGACCGTGGTCGCGGGCACCGTCAAGGGCGACCTCCATGACATCGGCAAGAACCTCGTCTGCATGCTGCTCGAGGGGGCCGGGTTCGAGGTGCGGGACCTCGGCGTGGACGTGGCCCCCGAGGCGTTCGTGGAGGCGGTGCGGAAAGGCGGGGTGAACCTCGTCGCCCTCTCCGCACTTCTCACCACGACCCTGCCCAACATGAAGGTCACGGTCGAGCAGCTGAAGGCGGCCGGTCTCCGCACGAAAGTGGGAGTGATGGTCGGCGGGGCCCCGGTCAACGGGAAGCTCGCCACCGAGATCGGCGCCGACGGCTACGCCGAGGACGCGGCGGGCGCGGTCGCCCTCGCCCGGCGCCTCGTGAGCGCAGCGGCCTAGCCGTCCCGCGGAGCTCCGTCCGGGCCATGAACCCACGCGAGAGAGTCAGGAAGGCCCTCCGCCACGAGGAGCCGGATCGGCCGCCCATCGACCTCGGCAGCACGCCGGTCACCGGGATCGCCGCCAGCACCTACTTTCGCGTCCGCCAGGCGCTGGGCCTCGGTGCCCACCCGGTGACGATCGGCGAGCCATTCCAGATCCTGGCCGAGGTGGAGGAGCCGGTCCGGCGCGCGCTGGGCGTCGACACGATCGGCATCTGGAACCCGACCAACATGTTCGGCTTCCGCAACGAAGGGTGGAAGCCGTGGGCACTGCCCGACGGCACGCCCGCCCTCGTCCCCCGCGGCTTCGAGATCGAAGTGGACGCGAACGGCGACACCCTCATCTACCCCAAGGGCGATCGCACCGCGCGTCCTTCGGCCCGGCTCCCCAGGGACGGCTACTACTTCGACTCGATCGTGCGCCAGGACCCGATCGACGAGGACCGGCTCGATCCGCGGGACTGGGCCGAGCAGTTCGAGCCCTTCAGCGACGAGGACCTCCGGTACTTCGAGGACACCGTCACCCGCCTCTACCGGGAGACCGACTACGCCCTCGTCGGCAACTTCTGGGGGGGCGGGATCGGCGACATCGCCCACGTGCCCGGGCCCGGCCTCACCCACCCGAAGGGCCTGCGGGACCCGAATCTCTGGTACGAGTACCTGCTCACCCACACCGGCTACATCCGAGGCATCTTCGAGATCCAGGCCGACGTCGCCCTCCGAAACCTCGAGCTCTACCACCAGGTGATGGGCGACCGGATCGAGGTGCTGGTGATGAGCGGGACCGACTTCGGGGGACAGCAGCGGCCGCTCTGCTCGCCGAGGCTCTTCGACCAGCTCTGGAAGCCGCTCTATCGGAAGCTCAACGACTGGGTGCACGCGCACACGCCGTGGAAGGTCTTCTTCCACTCCTGCGGCGCGGTCGCCCCGCTGCTCGACCGCTTCGTGGAGGCGGGGGTCGACATCCTCAACCCCGTGCAGTGCTCGGCCGCGGGCATGGACCCGGCCACGCTCAAGGAGCGGCACGGCGACAGGCTCGTCTTCTGGGGCGGCGGTGTGGACACGCAGAAGACGCTGCCCTTCGGCACCGCGGACGAAGTTCGGGCCGAGGTCCGCGAGCGGGTGCGCATCCTCGGCAAGGGCGGCGGCTTCGTCTTCAACACCGTCCACAACATCCAGGCCCGCACCCCCACCGAGAACGTCCTCGCCCTCTACGAAGAGGTGCGGGCGGCCGCGTAGCCGGACCGCCGGGAGAGACGCGAGGCCCACGGGGACGTTTTCCCTTGCCCCTGCGGCGGGACTTCCCTAAACTCCCCGCGGAAAAAAGATGACGGCTCCCAAGCAGGCGGCCGCGGCGCCTGCCCCGGGCGGGGAGATGCGGGGCGGCCACGCCGGCCATCTGAGGCGGCTCAACCTCGAGAGGGTCCAGGCCTTCGCCATGGACTACCCGAGCGCCTTCACCCGGGCAGAGCTGATCGAGGCCACGGGCCTCTCCGCTCCGACGGTCGGGAGCCTCGTCTCCCACCTGATCCGCCGGGGACTCGTCAAGGACCTGGGCCCGGGACCGTCACGGGGAGGCCGGCGGCCGTTCTTCATGGAGTTCAACGCCCGCTACGGCTTCGTGGCGGGGATCGCCCTCGGGCCGTCCCAGACGCAGCTCGCGGTGGCCGACCTCCGGGGCGAGCGCCTGGCGCACCTCGTGGTGCCGACGCCTTCGAATCTCGGGCCGCGGGCCCTGCTCACACGGATCGCGACCGCGACGCGAGGGCTGCTGCGGGAGGCCGGGGTCCCGCCGGGCCGACTGCTCGCCGTCGGCGCGGGGGCCCCCGGGGTCGTCAACCGCGAGCGGGGGACGGTCGTGGCCCTCGCCCCCAACCTCGAGGGCTGGTCGAACGTGCCCATGGGGGCGATCCTGAAGAGCGCCCTCGGCGCGGCGGTCGTCGTCGAGAACGACGTGAACCTGGCCGTGCTCGGGGAGCGCTGGCGGGGCGCCGCGCGGGGCCACGATACCTGCGCCTTCATCATGGTCGGGACGGGGATCGGAGCCGGGATCGTCTCCGAAGGCGTGCTCCACCGCGGCTACCGTTCGCTCGCCGGCGAGATCGCCCTCATGTGCATGGGGCCGCAGTACGTGCGGCGGGACTTCGGGACTCGCGGCTGCCTGGAGACGCTCGCCGGCCTCAAGGCGCTGGCTCGCCGCTGGCCTCGCCGCCAGGGCGACCCCGGTCGCGGGGTGGCCGAGCTGTTCGAGGCCGCCCGGGCCGGCGACCCGCGCGCCCTCAGGGCGATCGACGAGGTGACGACGCTCATCGGCATCGCGGTCGCAAACGTCAGCCTGGTGCTCGACCCCTCGCTCATCGTCCTCGGAGGTGCGGTCGCGGCGCAGGGAGCGCTCTTCGTCCAGCGGGTCCACCGGACGGTGGACCGCATCGTCCCCGGGCCGACCCGGATCGTGGTCTCCACGCTCGGCGAGGAAGCGACTCTCTGGGGGAGCCTGCTGGTGGCGACCACCGAGGCGAGAGAGCGCCTGCGACCGCCGCTACGGGAGGTGCCGGCGAGCGCCTGACGAGCGGGGGTCACCGCTCTTCGACGACGAGGATCCGGTCGGCCTCGACGTCCTCCAGCCGGGTGACCCCGCCGCCGGGCCATCGCACTTCGACCCGGTCCGCACGCGCCGCGGGGCCGAGGCCGAAGTGCTGGCGCATGTCCTCCTGCGAGAGGTAGCTCGAGCCGCTCCTCACGAAGCGCGTCATCGCGAGCGGGCCCGCCTTCACCCTCACCACGGCGCCGATGGCGTCCGTGTTCCCGCCCCTGCCCTCGAGGCGGACGGTCAGCCAGTGGCCGCCTCCGGTCAGCTCGTTGTGCAGGACCTGAGCGCTCCCGTCGAGGTCGTTGATCACGACGTCGAGCCGCCCGTCGTCGTCGAGGTCGCCCACGGCGAGGCCCCGGCCCACGCGCTGCTCCGTCAGGACCGGGCCGAACTGCGCCGCCACCTCGTCGAACCTCCCGTCGCCGCGGTTGTGGTAGAGCAGCTTGCGCTGGCGGTACCCGGCCGACGCGCCCATCGGCACCTGGTCGACCTGCGGGTAGACGTGCCCATCGACGACCATCAGGTCAAGGAGGCCGTCGTTGTCGTAGTCGAAGAAGGACGTGCCCCACTTCACGAAGGGCAGGCCGGGAGCGGCGGTCCGGGAGCGGAACGACACGTCGGTGAAGTGGCCTCCGTCGTTGTGGTAGAGGGCGGCGTACTCCTCCGCGAAGTTCGTCACGAAGAGGCTCGGGCGGCCCGTGTTGTCGTAGTCGCCCACGGCCACGCCCATGCTGCCCTGCTCGCCGCCGTCCTCGCTCACCGCCACGCCGAGGGGGAAGCCCACCTCCTTGAACGTCCCGTCCCTCTGGTTCTCGTAGAGGTAGTTCGGGTGGGTGTCGTTGGCCACGTAGAGGTCCGGCCAGCCGTCGTCGTTCCAGTCGAACCAGGCGACGCCCAGGCCGTAGTACCCGGCGGCGTCGTGGACACCGGCCTTCTCGCCCACCTCCGCGAAGCGAAGGCCGCCCTCGTTGTGGAACAGGAGGTCCGGCTCGCCGGGCAGGCCGCGGGGCCCGCACTGCACCGCGATCCCCCGGTAGAGGCACGTCGCGCCTCGCCCCTCGCCCTTCATCCCCGTGCTCCCCTTGCCGAACTCGGGCAGCCGCTCGAGGTCCACGGTGACGTAGCGGCTCACGAAGAGGTCCAGGCGGCCGTCCCGGTCGTAGTCGGCGAAGCCGCAGCCCGTCGACCAGCCGCCCCCCGCGACGCCGGCCCGATCCGCGACGTCCGTGAAGCTCCCGTCGCCGCCGTTGCGGAAGAGGCGGTTCCGCCCGAATCCGGTGACGTAGAGGTCCTCCCAGCCGTCGCCGTCGACGTCGGCCGTGCACGCGCCCATCGCCCAGCCCGGATGCCCCACCCCCGCCCGGTCCGTGACGTCCTCGAACCGGACGCCTCCGAGGTTCCGATAGAGCGCGCAGCGCGCCGCCCCGAGGTCGCGAGCGGTCTCCACCGACGGGGCGTCGGTCAGGTAGACGTCGAGCCGCCCGTCGCCGTCGAAGTCGAGGAGCGCCAGCCCGCCGCTCATCGACTCCATGATGTATTTCTTGTCCGCCGCAGCGTGGTGCCGGAACGCGATGCCGGCCTCCGAGGCGACGTCGCGGAAGAGGGTCGCTCCTCCAGGCGGGAACTGCGCCACGCCCGACGCCGCCGAGACGGCGAGCGCCGCCCCGAGGAAGCCGAGGGCCCGCCTCAAGGCCGCATCCCGCCCTCGGAGAATCCCGTGAGGGCGCGCACCTCGGCGACGCGCCGCTCCGCCTCCTCCTTCCGCAGCCGGTACTGCGCCACGTGCTCCTGCGCCCTCAGCGGGTCGTTCATCCGCGCGTAGACGAGGCCGAGCTGGTAGTGAGCCTTCGCCGAGGCGGGATCCGCGGCCGATGCCGCGAGGAGCGCGTCGCGCGCCTCCGCGTACCGCTCCTGCTTCATCCGCACCATGCCGAGCACGAGGCTTGCGGCGGCCGGAGGGCCCGCCCCGGCGAGGGCGCGGAGCGCGTGGGCTTCGGCCCCGGCCAGCTCGCCCAGGCCCTCCTCGGCCTCGGCCAGCGCGCTCAGGGTCTCGGTGTCGTCCGGGGCCAGGCTGAGGGCGCGCAGGAGGGGCTCCTTCGCCTCGGCGTAGAGCTGGCGGCCGGCGAGGGCGCGCCCGAGCGCCTTCAGCGTGAGGGCCTGGCCGGGCTCGAGCCGCTCCGCCTCCTTCAGCGGAGAGACGGCGGCCGCCGCGTCCCCGGCCAGGAGGAGCGCGGTTCCCTCCAGGTAGCGGTACCGCGCCACCGTCGGGTACATTCGAACGAGCGCCTCCAGGTGGCGGAGCGCGGGGAGGGCGGCGCCGGCGGCGAGCGAGGCCTCGGCCGAGGCGCGCAGCACCTCCTCCGAGCTCGGCGCGATGGCCCGGGCGCGCCGCAGGGACTCGAGGGCGGAGGCCGACTGCTTTTGCGCCGACTGCAGCCGCGCCAGCTCGAGGAGCGCCCGCACGGACCGGAAGCGGTCGGCCACGGAGCGGAGCTGCTGCTCCGCCGCCACTGGATGGCCGTCCGCTCGCTCGATCCTCGCGAGCTCGAGCCCCAGGTCGCGATCGAGCGGCCCCTGGCGGGCCGCGCGGCGCAGCTCGGCCGCGGCATCGGCGTCGCGCTTCTGCGACAGGCAGAGGCGCGCCAGGTGCTGCCGTGCGTCGAGGGAGGCGGGGTCCGCGGCGATCGCCTGCCGGAACTCCTTCTCCGCTTCCTCGAGACGGTTCTGCCTGACCAGCACCACGCCGAGGAGGTCGCGAGCCACCGCCCCGCCGCCCTGGGCGAGGATGCGCCGGAGCCGCTCCTCCGCCGTCGTGAGGTCGCCCTTCTCGACGAGGGCGGTGATCGGCCCGAGGTCGGGACCAGGCGACGGCGGCCTCGCGGTCTGCGCCACGAGCGGCGCCCCGAGGAGCAGCAGGCCGAGCCCAGCCCAGCGGAGGCTCACGGGGCGCTCTTTCGCCGCTTTTCCTTGAGCTGGCGGAAGACCTCGAACTCCTGCTGGGCCTCGTCGGTCCGGCCCAGCGTCTGGTAGGCGCGCGCGAGCTGGTAGTGGATGTTGGCGTCCTCCGGGGCCAGGCGCACGGCCGCCTCGAGGTGCTCGAGGGCGGCGGACGCCTTGCCCTGCGCGAGCAGGATCTTGCCGAGCAGGTAGCGCGCGTCGGCGAAGTCCGGCTTCGACTCGAGGGCATCGCGCAGGAGAGGGACGGCCTCCTCCGGCCGCCCCAGGAGGTCGAGGACGGTCGCGAGGGCGTTCTGCGACTTGACGTCGTCGGGCCGGGTCGTGAGCTCCCTGCGGAGGGCCTCCTCGGCCTCGGCCAGCCGTCCCTGCTTCAGGTAGATGACCCCCAGCGTCGCGTTGGCCTCCGCCACGCGGGGATCGAGCCGGAGCGCCTGCGTGAGCTCCCGGATGGCCGCCTCGAAGTCGCCCTGCTGGGCGTTGGCCTGGCCCAGCACCACCCTCACCTCGGCGGAGTCGCCGTGTCGCGCGAGCAGCCTCGCGAAGACCGGCTGCGCCTCTCTCGCGCGGTCGCTGCGCACGAGGGCGAGCCCGTACGCGAACTGGAGCGAGGCGTCGGCCTCCCGCTCGGGGTCGTCCCGCAGGAGCTCGGCGGCCTTGTCGAAGGCCTCGCTGTTGAGCCAGGCCATCGCCAGCATTCGCCGCAGCCCGGCGTCCTCCGGGTGGGCGGCGAGCGCGCGAGCCAGCGGCCCGGTGGCCTCGGCGAAATGCCGCGCGTTGAAGCGGGCGACGCCCAGCGCGTACTGGACCTGCGGCGAGCCGGGATCGATCGCGGCCGCCCGCTCGAAGAGCTCCGCCCCCCGCGAGAAGCGCTGCCCCTGGGTGTGCATCACGCCGAGGTTCATGTAGACGCGGACGAGCTCCGCCTTCACGCGGTGCTCGAGATCGAGCTTCGCCGCCGGTGCGAGGGCCGCGAGCGGCGACGGGTTGTCGGCCGGCCCGGACGGCTCGCCGGCCTGCGCCCGGGCGAGCAGCCGGCGGACCTGCGCGTCGTGCGGGTCCTTCCGTGCGAGCTGAGTGAGGACGGCCACGGCCGGAGCCGTCTGCCCGAGCCGCAGGTCCGCGAGGGCGAGCGCCCGCAGCGGGCGGCCCGTCTCGACCGCGGAGGTCGATGCGGCGCGGAACGCGTCGCGAGCCTCCGGCAACCGGCCCGCGGCCGTCTCCAGCGCTCCCATCAGGAGCCACCCTTCGAGGAGGGCGGCGCGGTACTCGCTCTCCGCCTCCTCGAGCTCGCCCTCGCGGAGGCCCTTCTCGGCCGCAGCGACGGCGCGGTCGAGCGCGGCCGCAGGGTCGACACCGTTCTCCGAGAAGGCCCGGCTCGGGAGGGCGCCGCTCAGCAGCAGTGCCGCGACGACGGCGTGCGGCCGGCGGGATCGTTCGAACACCCCGGCGATTCTATCCGGCCCAATGGAGCCCGCGCACCCTAGCGGGGCGGCGGGCTCCCGGCCGGCCCTCCGCGCGCCCGCTCCGTGTCCTTCGATGGGGCGCCGGCCGGTGCCGAGGCCTCGAGCAGGCCGAGGTAGATCCGGGCCTCCCCCCCCTGCCCACGGCGCCGGAAGAGGGCGCCGAGGGCCAATAGGGCGTCCCGCTCCCGGGGGTCGAGAGAGAGGGCCTTGCGCCAGTGCCCGAGAGCCTCGTCCCGGCGCCCGTCCTCGGCGTCGAGGATGCCGAGCGAGCTGTGGGCGCGGGCGACGTCGGGATTGGCCGCGAGGGCCGCTTCGAAGGCCTCGCGCGCGGCCTGCCTCTCGCCGGCCATGAGCCGCACCGTCCCGACGTCCACGAGGATCATCGCGTTCCGCGGGTCCCTCTCCCGGGCCCTCGCGAGCGTCGCGAGCGCCTCCGGGGCGCGGCCCTGCCGGGCCAGGGCGAGGCCGAGGGCCACGAGCACGTCCACGTCGGGGTCGGCGCGCTGCGCGTAGGGGGCCAGGAGGTCGGCGGCGGTGCGGGCCTTGCCGGCCTGGGTCAAGTACGCGCCGAGCAACGACGCGGTGACCGTGTCGTCCGGGTCGAGGGCGAGCGCCTGCGCGAGGGCGGCGATCGCCGCCCCGAGGTCTCCGCTCTCCCGCTCGAGGTGGGCCAGCTCGAGGAGCGAGGCGGGCATCTGCGGCCGGCGGCGGACGAGCTCGCGGCAGCGGGCAAGGGCCGTCGGAAGGTCGCCCGCGAGGTAGGCGCTCGCAACCTCCTGCATCATCGCGTCGAGCACGATGAGGCGCTTGGGGTCGTCCTCCTCGGTGTAGCGCTCCTTGGCCGGGCCCGCCCCCCCGCTCACGTAGCCGAGGGCCCGCAGGCGCTCCCGCGTGTCGAGGCTCTCGCGCATGCGGTCGATCGCCGGCTCGGTCGACCGGATCGACGAGAGGAGGGCCCGCAGCTCGTCGACGCGTCTCCCCTCTCGGCCGGCCAGGTTCTGCGCCTCCTGCGGGTCGGCCGCGAGGTCGTAGAGCTCCGGGATCGGGAGATCCACGTACTTGGACCGGGACCGGATCACTCCGTGGAGAGGGGCCCAGCCCCGGTCGAGACGGCCCGCCAGGGCCTCGAAGTAGCTCGTCGTCGGGCCGGCCGACGCGCCCCCCGCTACCGCGAGCAGGCTGCGGCCGGGGAGACCCTCCGGCACCGGCAGCCCGAGCGCCTCGAGGATGGTCGGCAGCACGTCCACGTGGCGCGCCGGTTCCGAGACGTGGCCCGGCGCGAGGAGGCGCGGCTCGTACAGGATCAGCGGGACCCGGAGGGTCGCCTCGTAGGCGAAGATGCCGTGCGTCGCCTCCCCGTGCTCCCCGAGGGACTCGCCGTGGTCCGCGGTCAGCGCCACGAGCGTCCGGCCGGAGGTGCCGTCGGCGAGCAGGGGCTCGAGCAGGGGTGCGAGCGCGGCGTCGGCCGCGGCCACCTCCCCGTGATACGGCCGGCCGCGGAAGCGCGAGGCGAAGGGCTCGGGCGGCTCGTAGGGGGAGTGCGGCTCGAAGACGTGCACCCAGCAGAGGGACGGCCGGTCCGAGGGCGCGTCCAGCCAGCGGCGGGCGAGGGCCACGGTCTCGCGCCCCGGCCTCTCCTGCTCGAGGAACGCCGGACGCGCGCGGGCCCCGACGAAGCCGTCCTCGTAGACGTCGAAGCCCCGGTCGAGGCCGAACCGCGAGGCGAGCGGGAAGGCGCTCACGAAGGCGCCCGTGCGGTACCCCCGGGCGTGCAGGAGGGTGGCCAGCGTGTCGACCGTCTTCGGGAAGCGGAAGCCCTGGTTGTCCCTCACCCCGTGGTCGAAGGGGTATCGCCCGGAGAGGATGTTGGCGTGGGAGGGGAGGGTGACGACGTTGTGGGCGTGCGCGTCGTCGAACCGGACGCCCGACGCGGCGAGGCGGTCGATCCACGGAGTGAGCGCATCCCTGTTGCCATAGGCGCCGAGGGCGTCGGCGCGCAGGGTGTCGACCGTGACGAGGAGCACGTTCAGACGGGGCCGGCCTCGGGCCCCGCGCCGGTTGCGCCACCGCGGGACGAGGGCGGCCGCGAGAAGGCCGGCGACGAGGACGATGGCGACCGCCAGTCGCCAGGTGGCCCTGGTCCCACCGTTCAGTGCCCGACGCGGCGACCGAGGCATCTTCATCATGCGGTCTTCACGTCTCCCCTCGCCCGTCCGCGGCCCCCTGGGTTCGAGCCGGCGGCGGGCCGTGCCTCCCTCGGGCGGGGAACCCCGCCCGATCAAACGGAAAAAGCTTGACAGTCCAGCGGCACATATTCTATAAGCCGTTCGTAAAGTCTTTTTACAAACGTCCGGAGGGATCATGCGCTCGCGACGCCTGTGTCTGGCTGGACTTCTCCTTCTCCTCGCGGTGCCCGCCCTCGCCCAGCAGATCAGGGCGGCGATCCGGGGCACGGTCACCGACTCGACCCACGCCGTCATTCCCGGGGCCAAGGTCACGGTGAAGAGCCAGGAGACCGGCCTCACCCGCACCGCGACCACGAACACGGACGGGATCTACTCCTTCCCCGACCTGCCCGTCGGGACCTACCAGGTCGAGGTCGAGTTCACCGGCTTCAAGTCGGCGGTCCGCACCGGCGTCGTCCTCAACGTCGCCGACGTGCGGGCGGTCGACGTCCAGCTCGAGACGGGCGCCCTCACCGAGCAGGTCAGCGTCCAGGTCGACGCGCTCGCGGTGAAGACGATCGGCGGCGAGGTGGCCGGCCTCGTCACCGGGGAGCAGGTGCGCGAGCTGCCGCTCAACGGACGGAACTTCCTCCAGCTCGCCACCCTCATGCCGGGGGTCAGCCCGGGCGACGACTTCAACACCAAGGACCGCGGCCTCATGTCCGGCATCTCGCTCGCGGTGAGCGGCGGCGGCCGCGGCCACAACCTGTGGACCGTGGACGGGGCCAACAACAACGACGTCGGCTCCAACGGCACCATCCTGGTCTTCCCCTCCGTCGACGCGATCGACGAGTTCAAGGTCCACCGGAACAGCTACGGCGCCGAGTTCGGCGGAGCGTCCGGGGCCCAGGTCAACATCGTCACTCGGGGTGGCACGAACGAGTTCCACGGCAGCGGCTACTACTTCGGACGGAACGATTCCCTGGCCTCGAAGGACTACTTCCTGGAGCAGGCCGGCCAGCCCAAGGCGCCGCTCGACAGCAAGGACTTCGGGTACACCTTCGGCGGCCCCATCATCAAGGACAAGCTCCACTTCTTCTGGTCGCAGGAGTGGAACCGGGAGAAGCGCGGACAGACGCGGCAGGCCTTCGTCCCCACGGCCGAGGAGCGCGTCGGGGATTTCAGCGGCGCGTTCGATCCGAACTGCACGGCCCAGCCGGTCGACCCGCTCACCGGGAACCCGTTCCCCGGCAACAAGATCCCCCAGAACCGGCTGAGCCCGGCCGGGCTCCTCGTCATGCAGCTCTATCCCCTCCCCAACGTGACGCCCGCGTCCGGGAGCTGCAACAACTGGGTCACCGCCATCACGACCCCGATCAACTGGCGGCAGGAGAACATCCGTCTGGACTGGAGCCTGAGCACGCGCTCCCACCTCATGGTCCGCTACACCCAGGACAGCTGGACGAACAACGCGCCGAACGCCCTCCTCTGGGGCGACGACCAGTTCCCCTCCGTCGACTCGAACTGGGACCAGCCCGGCCGCTCCCTCACCGCGCAGTACACCCAGAACATCGGGTCGAAGGCGGTCAACACCCTGACCTTCACCTACTCGGCCAACAGGATCACGGTGACCCGGGGCGGCACGGATCCCCAGCTCAACGACCAGCTCAATGCCGCGATCCCGGGGATCTTCCCGGACAGCATCAAGGAGTACGGCGCGCAGCGCGGCCACCCGGTCTTCTACGGGCGGGGGAGCTACGGGGAGACCCTCCAGGAGATGGCCCCCTTCAAGAACAACCAGAACCTCTTCGTCCTGAAGGACGACTACTCGGCGGTCTGGGGCAAGCACTTCTTCAAGGCCGGCGTCGTAGGGAGCTACAACCAGAAAAACGAGGACGTCTTCGACTGGGGTTCCGGCGAGTCGTCCCAGTTCGGGGACTCGGTGGGCCTGACCGGGAACGGCGACACGACCGGGAACGTCATGGCCGACCTCCTGCTCAAGGACATGGCCTTCGGCTTCACCGAGCTCCAGGCCGACCGCTCGATCCAGCAGCGCTGGAAGGACTTCGAGGCCTACGTCTCGGACTCGTGGAAGATCACGCCGCGGGTCACGCTGGACTACGGCCTGCGCTGGTCCCGCTTCGAGAGCCCCTACGACCTCGGCAATACGATCTCGAGCTGGGACGCCTCGGCCTTCGATCCGGCCCTCGGCAGCGACGCGTGCAACGGGATGCTCGTCCCTCCGGGCTCCAACGCCTGCCAGAACCTCGGGCTCAAGGGGGGCAAGGCGGGACCGAACGCCTCCCTCGCGGAGACGAACAGCTACTTCGCCCCCCGCCTCGGGATCGCGTGGGACGTGAAAGGCGACGGCAAGACCGCCGTCCGCGCCGGCGTGGGCCGCTTCATCGAGCGCGAGTCCCTGCAGAACGGCCTGAACCTCGGCTTCAACCCGCCGTTCAACAACAGCCAGGTGGGCAGCCGGACGCTCGACAGCAACGCGGAGCCGTTCCCGGGGGCGTTCGCGTCGAACCAGGGCCTCCCCCAGTACGGCCTCGACACGTCCGGCCAGTTCGGCTACACGTGGCAGTGGAACGCGAGCGTCCAACGGGAGATCGCTCACAACACGACCCTGGAGGTGGGCTACGTGGGGACGAAGGGCAGCCGGCTGCTCTGGCCCTACGACGCGAACCAGGTGCCGGCCGCGAGTCGCCTGGACTACATCCACGCCGGCTCGGACAGCGACGCCCGGGCGGCGCTCCGCCCCTACGGGGTCTTCGGCGACGCCAACATCTCGATCCTGGCCCACGACGGCAGCTCGATCTACCACTCGCTGCAGACGCAGCTCGTGAGCCGGTTCGGCCACGGCTCGCAGTTCGAGGCCTCGTACACCTTCTCCCGGACGATCGGCGACGTGTCCCTGAACGGAGACGAGAACGGCATCGGCAGCGGGACGATGAGCCTCCGGGAGAACCCGGGCATCGACCGCGGCCTGACCGGGACCCACCGCAAGCACATCTTCAACGCCGGCCTCGTCCTCGTCCTCCCCGAGCTCAACGACAAGTCGGGCTTCGTGAAGAACGTCCTGGGCGGCTGGGAGGTGGCGACGATCGCCCAGGCGGCCTCCGGAGCCGCCCTCACGGTCTTCACCGGCCCCGTCCCCGGCTTGGCGGGCCGTGTCTCCGGGACCGGACAGGGCAGCAACCAGCGGCCGAACGTCGTGCCCGGCCAGGACTGCCATGCGTCCGGGGGGCTCCCCCAGCAGATCCTGAACCCGAACGCCTGGACGCTCACCGGCTTCGAGCTCGGCACGTTCGGCAACTCCGGGCGCGGGATCTGCGAAGGCCCGAACTTCGCCCAGGTGGACCTGGCTCTCTACAAGAACGTCCGGATCACCGACCGAGTGAAGGCCCAGCTTCGGTTCGAGGTCTTCAACGTCTTCAACCGGGTCAACTTCGTGGGCGTCAACACGAGCCTCAATCCGATCAGCGCCACCCTCGACACGGGCGACCAGCACACGGCGACGAAGATCATCGACTACCAGCCCGCGGGCGACTTCGGCCAGGCGACCGGAACCCGCGACCCGAGGCAGGCCCAGTTCGGCATCAAGCTGATGTTCTGACGAGCGTTCTCCCTCTAACGGGCGTCGGGCCCTCGGGCTCGGCGCCCGTTCTTCTCCACGAGAAGGGCAAGACCACCACTCGCATGTCAACGAAACCCTCCCCGGCCGCCGTGACCCCTGCCCAGCCTGCCGGCCGGCTGCTGTCGCTCGACGTCTTTCGCGGCGCCACCATCGCCGGGATGATCCTGGTCAACAACCCCGGCGACGAGTCGGTGGCCTACTGGCCGCTTCTCCACGCGGAGTGGAACGGCTGGACACCGACCGACCTGATCTTCCCGTTCTTCCTGTTCATCGTCGGCGTCTCGATGGCGTACTCCTTCCGCTCCCGCCTGGAGCGCGGCGCCTCTCGCTCCGAGCTCCTCAGGCACGTGCTCTGGCGGGGGATGGTCCTCTTCGCGCTGGGGATGATCCTGAACGGGTTCCCCGACCGCTACCAGCTCTCCTCGTGGCGCGTGTACGGCGTGCTGCAGCGGATCGCCGTCTGCTACGTGATCTCGGCGGTCCTAGCCCTGTGGACGGACCGCCGGGGGCAGATCGCGGCCATCGTGACCTGCCTCGTAGGCTACTGGGTGCTCATGCGGTTCGTCTCCGTACCGGGGTTCGGCGTGCCCACCCGCGACGTCCCCCTCCTCGATCCCGATCGCAACGTCGTCGCCTGGCTCGACCGGAAGCTCCTGATGGGCCATCTCTACGAGGGCACGCGCGACCCCGAGGGGGTCCTGAGCACGATCCCGGCGATCGCCACCAGCCTGCTCGGTCTGCTGACCGGCCAGTTCCTCCGGACGGAGCGGAGCCCCCGGGCCAAGGCCCTGGGCATGGCGGCGTGGGGGCTGATCGGCGTGGCCGCGGGCCTCGTCTTCGACCTCTGGTTCCCGATCAACAAGAAGCTGTGGACGAGCTCGTACGTCGTCTTCACCGCCGGCCTCGCCCTGGTCTGCCTCGCCGCCTGCTACTGGGTCCTGGACGTGAACCGGTGGCGGCGCGGGGCGACGCCCCTCCTGGTGTTCGGCATGAACGCCATCGCCGCCTACGTGTTCGCGGGGGTGGCGGCCCACCTCATCGGCCGGATGCACCTGCACCTGGCCGACGGGACCTCGCTCAGCTGGCAGGAGCTCCTCTACCAGAGGCTGTTCGGGAGCCTCGCGAGCCCGCCGAACGCATCGCTCCTCTACTCACTCGCCTTCGTGGCCGTGTGCTGGGCCGCCATGTGGGTGCTCTATAGGAGGCGCATCTTCATCAAGATCTGAGGAGCGCGATCCGGGGCCAGGCGACCGGGCGCTCGGGTGGACTACAGGTCCCGCGTCTCGAAGAGGCGCAGGGCGACGCCGAGCGTCACGAGCACGTAGACGGCCGCCCAGACGACCATGGCCGGGCTCGGCACCGAGGCGCCCGCGAAGGGCCCGATCCCGAGATCCCGGACGATGGGCGGCTGCATGTGGTGGGCGGCGAGCTGCCACAGCGACTCGCTCGGCACGACGAGGCTCGCCGCGATCCCGATGTAGCGCGCGGGGGCGTTGCCGGCGGCGGTTCCGATCTGCTCCATCCAGCCGCCGACGAAGGCGAGGCCGTAGAGGCCGAACACGGTGATGCCGTTGGCGAGGGTCGAGAGACGGGTCCCGCCGGCGAGGGCGAGGGTGAGGAGCACCGTGCCTTCGAGGAAGAGGAGGGGAAGGCCCCGCGACGCGTTCGGTGGCGTGTAGCCGCCCGCGAGCCGGGCCACGGCGAGAACGCCGCCGCAGAGGAGCGACGCGTAGAGGGCGAAGATCACCCAGCAGCCCAGCCACTTGCCGAGGGCGACCGCGAAGCGGGGCACCGGCTTCGTGCAGAGCGCCTCGATGACGCCGGAGCCGATCTCTCCGGCCAGCGTGTCCACGGTGACGAGGACCGAGGTCATCACGATCAGGAAGTTCGCGGCATAGAGGGCGGCCATCACCACGAGGCTCAGGATGAAGCGCTGCTCGGTTGCCGGGGCGTGGGCGCGGACGTCGCGGGCGATGAAGTGGAAGGCGACGGCGAAGAGGAAGACGAAGGCCGTGCCGAGGAGGAGGGCGGCGGCGAGGATGCGCCGGCGGCGGGCCTCGGCCAGGGTGAGGTGGGCGATCGTGAGGACGGCCCTCACCCGACCACCTCCAGGAAGACGTCCTCGAGGGAGCGGCGGCAGGCCGCGAGATGGTAGAGGCCGACTCCCTGCGCGGCCAGCCAGAGGCTCATCTCGGGCAGCCGCTCCTCGCCTTCGACCCGGAGGCGGATCCGGCCCTGCTCCTCGCGAACGTCGCTGCCGAAGCGGCGCAGGCCCTCGAGGATCGCGGGCGGAGCGCGGTCGAGGCGGAGCTCCACCTCGAGGCCGCGCTCGGTCGCGCCAAGCGTCATCTCGCGCACCACCCGGCCGTCCCGGACGAACGCCACGCGGTCGCAGGTCACCTCGACCTCGCTCAGGAGGTGCGAGTTCAGGAAGACGCTGGTCCCTCGCGCCTTCAGGTCGCGGATGACGTCGCGGACGAGGAGCCGGCCGAGGGGGTCGAGGCCGGACGTGGGCTCGTCGAGGAAGACGAGCTCCGGCTCGCCGAGGAGGGCCTGGGCGAGGCCCAGGCGCTGCTTCATTCCCTTGCTGTACTCCTGCAGGCAGCGGTCGGCGGCCTCGGAGAGCTCCACCCGGTGGAGCAGGGCTTCGATGCCCGCCTCGAGGGAGCTCCCCCGGAGGCCGAGGAGGCGCCCGTGGAACCGCAGCAGCTCGCGGCCGCGCAGCCACTCGTGGAAGGCGAAGTGCTCGGGGAGGTAGCCCACGCGGGCCCGGGCGCGGGCCTCGCCGACCGGCCGCCCCAGGAGCCGTCCCCGGCCCGCGCTCGCGTGGACGAGGCCGAGGAGCATCTTGACCGAGGTCGTCTTGCCGGCGCCGTTCGGACCCAGGAAGCCGAACACCTCGCCTCGAGGCACGGACAGGGTGAGGTCCCGGACCGCGGTCTTCGGGCCGAAGTCCTTGCGGAGCGAAAGCGCCTCGAGGGCGGCCTCGGCCACGGTCAGCGGACGGACTCCGCCATCTCGAGGACGTTCGCCCCGGCGTTCGTGGCCGGGCCCTGCAGGGCGAACACCTCGTCGTCGGTCGACCACAGGAGGATCGCCCGGGGCCGGGGCCTCGGACCGGCCGCCTCTGCCAGCGTGACCTTCGTCGGCTGGGCGATCACCATCAGGCCCTTGCGCCCGCCGACCTCGACCTCTCGGAACGTGCCTCCCTGGACGGGCACCGGCACGAGGAGGGTCGTGCGCCAGTCGATGGCCCGAGAGAAGGAAAGCGCCTCCTCGGCGCTCATGCCGGCGAGGCGCAGCCCGAGCCGGCCGAGTGTCGCGAGGTCGAAGCCTGAAGGCAGCTCCACCTGCGGGACCGCCGCCTGCAGGAGGAGGTAGCCGTCGTCGCGCCGCCCGCCGCCGGCCTCGCCCGCTCGCGCGTAGCGCACCGCGACGACTGCAGGCACGTCGACGTCGATCGTCGCCCCGTTCCAGAAGGCGGGGATCTCGATCTCGTCCGCTCCCGCCGCCTCGGCGAGGGCCCCGAGCTTCGCGGTGTCGATCCGGACGCGGAACTCGGCGGCGCGGCTCAGCTTCGTCTCGGCCATCTCGAAGCCCGGCGGGACGACGGCGGGGAGCCGGGCCGTGATGCCTGCGTCGACCGCGGCCGCCTCCGGGCTCGCCACCTCGACGGGCGGCTGGGGCGCCACCACGACCTGGACCTGCTCGCCGACCAAAGTCTTGAGGTCGAGCCCGCCCTGGGCGAGGCGGGCCAGCCGCTGCGGGTCGACGGGGACCGCGGCGAAGCGCTTCACCCGGAAGAGGTCGAGGAACTCGCGGGCCGCCGCGCGCACCGGCTCGAGCGTGAAGGCGAAGCCGAGGGCGCCGACGAGCAGCGCCCCGGCGAAAGCCGGGGCCCCTCGTCGGAGCGAGGCGGGGACAAGGCGGCGGTCGTGCCCCCGGGCGCCGATCTGGCGCAGGCGCTCGTCGAGCCGCCCGGCGAACTCGGGGCGGGGCTCCTCGTGCAGGCGGGAAAGAAAGTCGTCGCTCACGTTCGTCCTCCTTCGTCCCACCGGCCCCGGAGGGCGCCGACCGTGCGGTGCAGGATCGTCCCCACGTTCGACTCGCTGAGGCCGGTGAGCGTCGCGATGGCACGGTTGGTGGCGCCCGCCCCGTACTTGAGGGCCAGGAGCTCCCGCTCGCGATCAGGCAGCGCGGCAACGAGCCCCCGGAGCCTCCGGACCTGCGACTCGCCGAGGGCCAGGGTCTCCGGCGTGGCGTCGTCGCGGGCCTGCGCGTCGTCGAGGGGCACCTCCCGCCGCCGGCGCCGGAGGTGGTCGACCGCGACGTTGCGGGCGATCGCCAGGAGCCAGGTCGAGACGGCCGCCCGGTCCTTGCGGTAGCGATCGCGAGCCCGCCAGGCCTTCTCGAACGTGGCCGAAGTCAGGTCCTCGGCCGTGGCCCGCTCGAACCCGCGGTAGCGGAAGTAGTTGAAGACGCGCGCCAACTCCTCGCGGTAGACCGCGTCCCAGTCCACGGCCTCGGCGGGAACCGAGGGGACCAGCCACTCGAGGAGGCGCACACCACCCATGCCAGCGCTATATACGAAGGCACGGGCAAGGTATCACGCGCGGCGGCGATCAGGAGCCGATCAGCCAGCCGATCCAGGATCGCTGCGGCCCGTGATGCGTCCAGCGCACGCCGTAGCGGGGCCGCCCCCAGCCGCCGCCCGCCCAGACGATCCGCCCGGTGGCGGGGACCGGCTGCCCGGGGCGCGCGAAGCGGAGCCAGACGATCACGTCGTCGCCCACCGCGAGGTCCTCGGTCTGCAGGGCGAGGCAGGCCCCCCCGCCGGAGAGGTTCAGGGCCTCGCCGGCGACGCTGCCGGCCCCCTCGGTCTCGGCGGCGACCCGCACCGTGTGGTGGGGCGCCCGGCGCTCCCACTGTCGCCTTCCGCTCTCGGCCATGGCGCGGCCTCCTCGAACCGACACCAGTATCCCACGCGGGACGGCGATCCCGGCGCCACTCCCCCGAGGCGGGTAACATGTCCCCGCGGCGCGTCGTGAGCCCGGGGGTGACGAGCGCCTCCGGGACGAGGAGGGCCTGATGGAGTACCGGGTGCGAGCGGCCCGCTCCCGACCCTCCCTCCGGGACGGGTGGGACGACTCGCCGTGGTCGGCGACCGAGGCGCTCGAGATCGGCCACTTCCGGCCGGAAGGGAGCGACCACCGGCCGCGCGCCCGGGCTCGGCTCCTCTACACGGAGGAGGGCCTCTGCGGCCTCTTCCACGTCGAGGACCGCTACGTGCGCTCGGTGCACACGCGCCTCGGCGACCCGGTCTATGAGGACAGCTGCGTCGAGATCTTCGTCCAGCCCTGGCCGGGGCGCGGCTACCTGAACTTCGAGATGAACGCCGGGGGAGCCCTCCTGGCCGGCCACGTCACCGACCACCGCCGCACCCCCGGCGGGCTCGCCGGCTTCGCGACCCTCGCCGACGAGGACGCCCGGCAGGTCGAGGTCCGCTCGTCGCTGCCCTCCGTCGTCGAGCCCGAGGTCGAGGGTCCGCTGGCATGGCAGCTCGCCTTCTTCATCCCGATTGGGCTGGTGGAGAAGCAGGTGGGGGCGCTCGGCCCGATGGCCGGCCAGGCGTGGCGGGCCAACCTCTACAAGTGCGGCGACGGGACGTCGCATCCGCATTGGGCGTCCTGGTCGAAGGTGGACGAGCGCAACTTCCACCTGCCCCACTGCTTCGGCACCCTGAGATTCGAGCGGTAGGGCGCCGCCCGCCTCTCGACGGGGCGAGCTTAGAATCCACCTATGAACCGAGACGCGCTCGCCCTCGGCGCGCCCGCCCTTCTCTGCGCCGCGGGCCTCCTCGCCGCCCCTTCGGCCGCCGACCCGAAGGCCGAGTCGTGGGTCCGGAGGACCCTGAAGGGGATGAGCCTCGAGGAGAAGGCGGGACAGGTCGTGTTCCCGGGCCTGAACGGCGTCTACACGCCCAAAGACAGCGAGGCGGCGGAGAGGCTCGACCGCCTCGTCCGCGAAGGACGGGTCGGCGGCTTCCACGTCTTCGGAGGCGCCGAGGCTCTTCCGCCGGTCCTCCTGAACCCGGCCTACGGGACCTCGGGCGGGCGGGCCACGAGGGGCGACGCAATCGCGATCGCCGTCCTCCTCAACCGCCTGCAGCGCGCGTCCGCCCTGCCCCTCCTCTTCACGGCCGACTTCGAGGGCGGCACGGGCTACATCGTGGCAGGGGGGACGCGCCTGCCCCGCGCGATGGCTCTCGGCGCGACGCGGGACGAGCGGCTCGCCGAGCGGGCCGGCCGGCTCGCGGCCGGCGAGGGCCGGGCCCTCGGCGTGCACGTCGACTTCTATCCGGTGGTGGACGTCAACAACAACCCGCAGAACCCGGTCATCAACGTCCGCTCCTTCGGCGAGGATCCGGCGCTCGTCGCCCGCATGGCCGCCGCGTACCTCCGGGGGGTCCAGGCCGGGGGCATGCTGGCCACGGCCAAGCACTTCCCCGGCCACGGCGACACGACCACGGACACCCATCTCGATCTGGCCGTGATCGAGCACCCCCGGGAGCGGCTCGACGCGGTGGAGCTCGTGCCCTTCCGGGCCGCGATCGCGGCCGGCGTCGACGCCGTGATGTCCACCCACATCCGCCTCCCCGCCCTCGACCCCACGGAGGGCCTGCCCGCGACCCTCAGCCGCCCCATCCTCACCGGCCTCCTCCGGCAGGAGCTCGGCTTCGGCGGGCTCGTCTTCACCGACTCCATGTCCATGCAGGCGATCAGCCGGCGCTTCCCCCCGGACCGCGCGGCCGCGATGGCGGTGGCGGCGGGAGCGGACGTCGTCCTCGACACGCCCGACCCCGGGGCGGCGCGGCGCGGCATCCGCGATGCGGTGGAGAGGGGCGAAATCCCCCGGGAGCAGCTGGACCGCTCGGTGGAGCGGCTCCTCCGGGCCAAGGCGCGCCTCGGCCTGCACCGCGCCCGCACGGTGGACGTCGAGGCAGTGCCCGCCGGCGTCGGCGGCCGGACCCGTGAGGCTCTGGCGGCGGAGATCGCCTCGAAGGCGATCACGCTTCTCGAGGACGAGCACGGCCAGGTGCCTCTTCGCCTGCGAGCCGGCGCTCGTGTGCTCCTGCTCTCGCTCGTCGACAGCGCGCGCGGCTGGCGCGAGGGCGCCCCGGGCCGGGTGTTCGTCCCCGAGCTCAGGAAACGCTGGGCCGACGTGACGGCGGCCGAGGTGTCCGATCGCACGCCGGCGGCCGAGATCGACCTGCTCGAGGCGATCGCACGGAGGTCGGACGCGGTGGTGGCGGCGACCTACGTCCGGATCGGAGGCGGGAAGGGGCGCCTGGGACTCGCCCCGGCCCAGCAAGAGCTCCTCGAGCACCTCGGCGCCGACCCGGCGAGGCCCCTCGTCGTGGTGGCCTTCGGCAGCCCCTACGTGGGCGACGTCGCGCCGAGGGTCCCGGCGGTGCTCGTCACCTACGAGCTCGGGGACGCGCCGGAGGCGGCGGCGGCGCGCGCCCTCTGCGGAGAGGCGCCCATCGGGGGGAAGCTGCCGGTCACGATCCCCGGCCTCTTCCCGCTCGGCCACGGCCTCGAGCGCGCGGCGGCCATCGCCTCTTCCGGCGCTCGGTGAAGCGTCAGCCCCGGCGCGGCCCGCCGCCGTCGCCGGGCTGGCGGTTCAGGCTCAGCCAGTACGAGTCGATGTGCCGGATCAGGTCCTCGAAGCTGGCGAAGTCGACCGGCTTCACGAGGTAGCTGTTCGCGTGCTCGGCGCAGGCCCGCGCCACGTCGTGCTCGGACTCGGAGGTGGTGAGCACGACGGTCGGGATCGCCTGCAGTTCGGCCGACGACTTGATGCGGCTCAGGACCTCGAGGCCGTCCACCCTCGGCAGGCGCAGGTCGAGCAGGATCAGCCGGGGCCGCGGGCTGCGGCGGGCGTCCTCGTAGGCGCCGCGGCGGAAGAGGAAGTCGAGCGCCTCCTCGCCGTGGCGGGCCACGCTGATCGTGGCCCGGACGCCGCGGTCGGCGAACGCCCGCCGGATCAGCTCCTCGTGGTCGGGGTTGTCTTCGACGAGGAGGATGGGCAGGCTCTCTGGCGCGCTCATGGCCCTCCCGCTGCCAGGCCATTTTGTAGCACCTCCGCCGCGCCCCGCCAACCGCTCACCGCGCTTCGGGCAGGGTGAAGCAGAACGCCGATCCCCGGCCCGCCCCCTCCGACTCGACCCACACCCGCCCCCCGTGCACCTCGACGATCCTCTTCACCAGGGCGAGGCCGACGCCGGTTCCCTCGACGCGCGGGTCGAGGCGCTCGAAGAGGCCGAACACCCGCTCGTGGTAGCGGGGGTCGATGCCCACGCCGTTGTCCCGCACGTAGACGACCGGCCCGCCCGGCCCCTCCCGGCGGCCGACCTCGATCACGGGCTCGGCCTGGCCGCTCCGGAACTTCACCGCGTTCTCGATCAGGTTCTGCAGCACCTCGAGGAGGCGGGTGCGGTCGCCGTGCACGACGGGGAGGCCCGGTCGGATCTCCACCCGTACCGCGGCCGCCCGCAGCCGCTCGGCGAGGAGGGCCACGGCCTGGCGCGCCAGCTCGTCGAGGGAGACTCGCTCCGGGGGGTTCATCACGCGCCCCACCCGCGACAGCTCCAGCAGCTCGCGCAGCAGGGCCTCCATGGTGGAGGTGGCGGCCCGGATGCGGTCGAGGTCGGCGGAGACGCGCCCCGGCTCGTCGGAGGCGACGTCCTTCTCGAGGAGGTCCACGAAGCCGCGCACGGTCACGAGCGGGCTTCGGAGGTCGTGGGACACGGTGTAGGTGAACCGCTCCAGCTCGGCGTTGCGGCGCTCCAGCTCCCCGATGAGCCGCTCGCGCTCGGCCCGGTTCGCCTCCAGCCGCTCGGCCATCTCGTTGAATGCCTCGGCCACGGTCTGCAGCTCGTCTCCCGTGCGCACGTCGAGCCGGTGCCCGAACCTCCCCTCGGCGATCTCGCGGGCGCCCGCGGTGAGGCCGGCGAGGGGCCGGGTGAGGCGGCTCGCGAGGCCGAGCCCGACGAGGGCGGCGACGAGGATCGAGACGGCGGTGAGGGCGAGGGTGGTGCGCGCGTAGCGGCGGTATTCGGCGTTGAGCTTCGCGTAGCTGACGTGGTACGCGACCGAGAGGCGGTGGCGACCCCAGTCCTCGACCCAGGGGCTCACGATCTCGAGGGAGTCGTGGCCTCCCTCGGCGCTCCGCCGGGTCGTGGGCTCGAGCCGTCGCGCCGCCTCGAGGCGCGCGGGGTCGAGGCGGCCGGCCGGCCTCGCCGGGGTGGCGCTCTCGTCGAGCTGGTCGGAGTCGAAGAGGACGCGGCCCTCCACGTCCACGATCTCGACCCGGGTCACGTCGGGGGCGGCGGCCAGGAGGTCGCGGACGACCTGCCGGAACTTGAAGTACCCGGACTCGAAGTAGGCGTCGTACGCCGAGCAGAGGGGACCGGTGGAGAGCGACGCGAAGAGGGAGGCTCCGGTCTCCAGGCGCTCCCGCAGACGCTGGCGGGCGCTCAGCACGAGCCACGCCGCGTTCGCGAGGAGCACGAGGGCCACGAGGGCGGAGAGGACCGCGGCGAGGCGGGCGCGGAGGCTCCTGGCCGCCGGCGTCACGACAGCACCGCGCCCGGGACAGGCGACGCCCACCGCTGGTCCCGGGCCCGGATCCCCCGGCCCGGGTGCTCCGGAGGGACGAAGTCCTCGACAGGGTCCACGAGGCCCCTCAGCACGTCGGTGATGATCGCACGGCGGTCGGCGGCCCGGCGACGGCGAGCCACAGCGGCCTCTCCCTCACCGGATGGGGCCCCGTATGCCTCAGTGGACCTTCTTCACCTTCTTGTTCAGGTAGTCCATGAGCACGTACTGGCCGAGGCTGTACGGGCTCGTGAAGTACGCCTTGCCGCGGCACATCTCGGTGACCTTCTTGACGAAGGCCACGAGCTCACGGTCGCGGGCCAGCATGAACGTGTTGATCAGGATCCCCTGCCGGCGGCAGTCGGCCACCTCCTTGAGGGTGAGGGCCACCACGCGCGCGTCGAGGCCGAAGGGGTTGCGGTAGACGCGGCCGTCGGGCTCGGTGAGGGCGGAGGGCTTGCCGTCCGTGATCATCACGATCTGCTTCATGTCCTTGCGCTGGCGGGAGAGGATCCGGCGCGAGAGGCGGAGGCCCTCGCGGGTGTTCGTGTAGTGCGGTCCCACGCGCACCCGCGCGAGCTGCGACACGGGGACCTCCTCCGCAGAGTCGTGGAAGAGGACGAGGCTCAGGCTGTCCCCGGGGTACTGCGTGCGCAGCAGGTGCGAGAGGGCGAGGGCGACCTTCTTGGCCGGGGTGAAGCGGTCCTCCCCGTAGAGGATCATGCTGTGCGAGCAGTCGAGCATGACCACGGTCGCGCACGAGGACTGGTACTCGGCCTGGCGGACCTGGAGGTCCTTGTAGTCGACGTCGAGAGGAACGTGGAGCCCCTCGCGGGCGATCGCGCTCAGGAGGGTGCCGGAGACGTCGAGGTTCATGGTGTCGCCGAACTCCCAGTCCTTCGAGGGGCCGGAGGCCTCGACGCCGGTCGCGAGGTCGCGGGTGTCGTGGCGGCCGAAGGAGGACTTGCCGACCGAGCCCAGGAGGTCGCGCAGGGCCCGGTAGCCCAGGAAGTCCACGGTCTTCTCGGTGAGCTCGAACTTGATCGGAGGGCCGGCCGGGCCCTCGCCCCCGCCGGTCGGGTCGTGGAAGGGCTGGCCTTCGCTCGTGCGCAGGTAACCCTCGCGCAGGAGACGCTCGACGGTCTTGTCCAGGAACCGGTCGAGGGCCTCCCGGTCCGACATCAGCCTCTCGATCTCGTCCGGCGAGAGCAGCCCTCGGCGCAGGAGCGCCTCCAGGATGGCGTCGTGGAGGGCCTGGAGGTCGTCCCCGCCCCATTCCTCCATCTCCCGGCCGAAGCCGCTCTCCAGGAAGAAGTCGGAGAGCTCGTCGACCAGCTCCTCCATGTTCAGCTCGTCCCAGAGCTCGCCGACGTAGCGGTGGTAGCGGACCACGGCCATCAGTTGACCTGCTTCTTCAGCTTGCGCAGCCGCTCGAGGCGCTCCATGTCCAGGTCCGTGTCGGTGCGGCGCTCGGGGGCCACGAAGCCGCGGTCGTCGCTGCGGCCGATCTTCTTCTGCGCCCAGAGCCCCTCGAGCACGAACTCCCCGGCCGCGGCCAGGAAGGGAGCCGGGTCGCCCGGCTTCACCCCCAGGGCCTCCCCGTGCTCGAGCGCCTCCGGCACCCGCTGGAGCTGGCCCAGCACCTCGTCCGAGGACGAGCCCTCACGGATCCGCAGGGTGCCGCCCTCCTCGAAGAAGCGGACCACTTGACGGAAGGGCACCGCCCCCAGGTACGTGGAGAACACCTCGCCCACCGCCTCGCGGATCAGCTCGCGGGCCACGTTCTCCGCGCCCAGGAGCTCTCCCTCGTACTCCAGCTCGAACTTCCCGGTGAGGGACGGCAGCGCCGCGTACACGTCGGAGATCCGGGGGACGACCGGCGACTCGCCGGCGTTCAGCGCCCGCCGCTCGGCGTTGCTGACCGCGTTCTCGAGGGCGGAGATGGGCAGGCGCTGCGAGACCCCGCTCCGCCGGTCGATCTTCTTGTCCCGGCGCGCGGCGAACGCGATGCCCTCCACGACCTCCCGCACATAGCGGGGGACGACGAGGTCCTTCCTTCTCTCCGTCCACGCCTCCTGGGCGGTGATCGCGACGCCGTGCTCGATCGTCGTCGGATAGTGGGTCCGGATCTCGCTGCCGATCCGGTCCTTGAGCGGGGTGATGATCTTGCCGCGGGCGGTGTAGTCCTCCGGGTTGGCCGTGAAGACCATGCAGACGTCGATGGGCAGCCGCACCGGGTAGCCCTTGATCTGCACGTCCCCCTCCTGGAGGATGTTGAAGAGGCCGACCTGGATGCGCCCGGCGAGGTCGGGCAGCTCGTTGAGCGCGAAGATCCCTCGGTGGGCGCGCGGCAGCAGGCCGTAGTGCATGGTCAGCTCGCTCGCGAGGTCGAAGCCGCCGCGGGCGGCCCGGATCGGGTCCACGTCGCCAATGATGTCGGCAATCGTGACGTCGGGGGTGGCCAGCTTCTCGACGTAGCGCTGGTCGGGGGAGAGCCAGGCCACGGGTGTCGTGTCGCCCTTCTCCGCGACGAGGTCGCGGCAGCGCTTGCAGAGCGGCCGGAAGGGGTCGTCGCTGATCTCGCAGCCCGCGATCACCGGCGAGGCCGCGTCGAGGAGGCTCGTCAGGCTGCGCAGGATCCGGCTCTTCGCCTGGCCGCGGAGGCCGAGCAGGATCATGTTGTGCTTCGAGAGGACGGCGTTGACGATCTGGGGGATCACCGAGTCGTCGTAGCCGACGATGCCGGGGAAGATCGGCTCGCGGGCCTGGAGCTTGCGCAGCAGGTTGCGGCGCATCTCCTCCCTCACGGAGACGCGCCCGCCCGGGCCGGAGGGCCCGGGCTCTGCGGGACGGGACACCTTCAGCTCGCCCAGCGTCCGGGGTCGGGACATGCGGTGGGACCTCCTCTTCGATTATAGGGGTCCCCCGTCTTTCCGAGGGACTCCGTCGCTCCCCTCACGAGGGATCCGCCTCAGCAGAGGCGTTCAGCGCCGCGCAAGAGCCGGCGTCGGCGGTGTGAGGTTCCGCCAGCCGTGATCGGGCGTCCACTCGCGGACCGGGGGCGGCGTGCGGTACATGGGGCAGTCGGCCACGGAATGATCCAGCCTCCCCGCCCGCTCCAACGCTTCGTGTGCGGCCCAGCTGTCTGCGGCCCGAGCCTCCAGGAGGCGAAAGTCCCGGGAGAAGCGGAACACCAGCTCCGCCACCGGCGCGCCGGGGAGAGACTCTCGCGTGAGGACCTCGATCTCGTCCCCCACCGTGCGCGCCGAGCGGGTGTGGTTGTACGGGTAGTCGCTCGCGGTCAGGATCTCCGACGGGGGAAAGAGGAGGTAGCGCAGGGGCGACCCTTCGCCGCAACTCGTACACTCGTAGGGAGTGCCGGCCGGTTCCGGCGATCGACCCCCGACTGAGGCGCCGTCGAGAACGGCCAGGCTGGCGCTACGGCGTCCGTTGTTGATGCCGCCGACGAGGAGCAACGGTCGGTCCGCGCCCTCCAGCGCCGCGAGCGACCAGATCTGGCCCGCGTTGACGAAGGTGCCCAGTCGGCGCCCGGCGCCGTCGAACGTCGTCAGCATCCCGGGCCACCACGTGTGGTGCCCCTGGCTCCAGGCGATGCGCGCCCGTCCGGCGAGCCGGTAGACGATCACGTGGCCTCGGGTCCACGGCGGGCCGAATGTCCCGCCCCGGAACGTCACCCGGTCCTCGAGGCGCGTGCGCCACTTCACCTCGCCGCGGTGCGAGAAGCAGACCAGCTCTTCCTGCGTGAGGTCCGCGCGGGGTTGATGCGTCACGGTCGCGACGACCTCCTCCTCCCCGTCGTCGTCGACGTCCGCGATTGCGTACCGCGAATCCTGCTCGTCTTGCCATTGGAAGAGCCGGTCCGGGAACTCGTACCGCCACGCCGCCTCGCCCGCTTCCGTGCGGGCGACCACCTGCCGCGGTCCGAACTCCAGGTGGTCGAGACGATCGGGGCCGATCGATCCGCGCGCCGACCGTCTCGCCCAGAGCACGACGAGGCCGGACACGAGCAGCACCCCGGCGAGCGACAAGACGGTGACTCCGAACCAGGGCCACCGCGGCGCGCCGCGAGCCTCGGCGAGTCGCGGCGTTGCGCTCGCCCCCGCTTCGGCGGGCCCGGCGCCTGGGCCGGCGGGCGACCGCGGCGCGAGATCCGGGCTGGGGCCGTCCAATGGCCGCCGCGCGAGCCAGCGCTCGATCTCCTCCGTGTACGCGAAGACACTGCCTCGCTTTCCCCCGGGCACACGGTGCACGGGCAGGCCTCGCTGATCCTCCCAGCGGATTGCGGTACGGACGTCCCGGCCGACGTACTCGGCGATCTGCTTCCACGAGTCGAGGCGACGTCCGAGGTCCTCCCCCATGGTTTGACTCTCAGCGATTCGCGAGAACGCGATGCCACTCCGTCCCACCCGCTCGCATCGGCCGGTCTGGACGGAATGATGCGCCGATACGAGGAGGCGCGAACCGTCGACTCGGCGGCAGTGCCGGGTGGCGGCTCTTCTTACCACCTTCTGTCACGTCCTGCCAGAGGCGCAGTCGAGCGCTCTCCGTCACGCTTGTGCGCGACCGTCATCTGGCGGGCGCCCGTCACGCCGGCCGGGTCCGCTTCACGTCCACTGAACCTGGAGAAGTGCCATGACCAGCTGCATCCGTTGCATCCCCGTGATCCTCGCCGGCGGGTTTCTGCTGACCGCCACTGCGGCAGCGGGAGGCCAGGCCCCGCGCAAGAGCACTACTTCGCCCGCTGCGCCTGCCGCTCCAGACGAAATGACCAATGCGGAGGTCGTCAAGATGGTGAAGGCCAGGCTCGGCGACGCCGTCGTCATCGCCGCGCTGCGGGGGCCCAAGAAGACCCATTTCGACCTGAGTCCGGACGGGCTGATCGCCCTAAAGACGGCTGGCGTCAGCGACGCCGTCATCGCGGCGATGCTGAACCCAGCAGCAGCCACGGCTGCCGCCCCTGCGGCGCCGGCCGCCGCGCCCGACCCCAATGATCCGTTGGCCCCGCACGACGGCGGTATCTACATCGACCTCGGGATAGACAGTCCGCGGCTGGTCGGGCTCGAGACGACCACGTTCAAGCAGGGCAAGTCCGGCGGTCTGTTCACGTCCGCGATGACGATGGGAATCAAGAAGATGAAGTGGAAGGCGGTCGTTCGGTCCCCGCGCGCGGCGCAACGGACCCGAAACACGGGGCAGCCCTTCTACTTCTACTTCGACAAGAAGTCGTCGATCGACGGCGGCGCCACGAACCCGAGCGAGTTCGTGCTCGCCCGGATGAAGGCGAAGGATGACAGCCGGGAGCTGATCGTCGGCGAGGCCGGCGCCTTCGGCGCGAACTCTGGCACGCGCGAGAAGGACACGGTGGAGTTCCGCGCCGAGAAGCTGGCCCCCGGCATCTTCAAGGTCACCCCGGCGCAGATCCTCACCCCCGGCGAGTACTGCTTCTTCATCGCGACGGGCTCCTCCAACCCGTCGCAGGCGGGGGCGACCGGGCACCTGTTCGACTTCGGCGTGGACGGGTAGAGGTCGCCGCCAAGGATCGGGATGGTGACTCGGGACCGAAGGCGTGCCCATCCGAGGATCCCTCGCTGTCGCCTGAGCGAAACGAACCAGCCGCAGGTTGCGCGCATTGAGAGGAGGCACGCTTGGCAGACCACGTCCAGACCAAGACGACGACGCTCGCGCCTGACGAAGTGATCATGCGAGCGGTGCAGTACTTCAGTTCCGGCAAGTGGCGGACCCAGAGTCAGTCCCAACGCATCGCCACCTTCATCGGGCGGCCGCCCATTCCGGTTCTCTACTTGTTGTTGACGCTCGTGGGGTTCGCCTTTTGCATCGTACCCGGAATCATCATCTACTTCATGGGTCTGAGGAAGATGATCCAGCTCCAGAACATCGTGGTCACGGCAAGTCCGACTGCAGCCGGGACCGATGTGGTCGTGAAGCACGCCAGCTCGGCAACGAGACTGGTTCGGGAGTTCCTGGCGGCACTTCCATAGGACCCCTGCCGCACTCGCCGCGTGATCGCCAAGGCCGGTGACAGCGAACACGACGCCTGGCTCAAGCAACTCGACAGCGCTGCGCACAGCAGCGAGTTGAGCCGACCGAAGGCCCTCGTGCTGTCCGTGACCCTCGGCTTCCTAGGCGTCGATCGCTTCTACCTTGGGCACGGCATCGCGGGGCTACTCAAGCTCGGGACTCTGGGCGGCTTCGGAGTATGGTGGGCGATCGACGTCGTCCTAATCGCTGCCGGCTTCCTGCGCGATGCCGAAGGAGGGCGCCTGAAGAGCAGCTGGTGAGGGCGAGTCGGTCGTTGCCCGGAGGCCGCTACTTCTGCTTCAGCATGTCCAGGAAGCCCTGGAGGGTCGTGAGCTTCCGGGCGGAGGTCGAGTAGAGCTTGGCCGAGAAGACCGCGGTCGCGGCGTGGCCGGCGAGGAGGGTGAAGAGCTCGTAGTCCATGGACGTGAACTGCGTCTTCTGGACGAGGAGCTTGTTGATGGAGATCACGCCGATCGTGGAGTCCTTGATCTTCAGGGGGATGACCGCGATCGGCTCCTCGAAGGGAGAGGGCTCCTTCCGGGCCACCTGGTCCGCGAAGAAGTTCTCGCCGCTCCGCGCCGCCTTGCCGATGACCCCCTCCCCGGGCGGAATGGCGGTCCGGGTGGGGGTCTGGCCTTCGGACGCCTCCACCTCGAGCTGGCCGGTCTTCTCGCTGACCATGAGGACGTGGAAGACCTCGGCCCCGATCAGGTTGATCACGATCTCCTGGACGATCCGCACCACCTCGGCGTAGTCGAGCGTCGAGTGGAGCTGGTAGCTGGCCACGTACAGGTTGGCCAGGTTGTTGTTCTGCTCCTCGATCTCGATGTAGCGGTCGGCGAACTCCTTGTTCTCCTCCTCGACCTTCCGGAAGCGCGCCTCGATCTCGGCCAGCTTCTCCTCGAGGCCGTGAACCCGCTTCTGCAGCGTCTGGACCCGCTCGTCGGCGGCCTGGGCGCCGCCCGCCGCCTCGAGCGAGGCGATCTTGAAGCGGAGGCGCTCGTTCTCCTTGAGGAGCTCCTCGGTGAACTCCTTGGCCTTGGCCACGATCTGGAGGATGTCCTGCCCCTTGCGGGAGAGCTCGTCTGTCGACATGGGCCTTTGTCCTCGTCCGGATTCTACCCCACCGGGGTCCGGTCCTTCCCCTCGATCGTCCGGATCTTCCTCTGCAGGAAGACGTTCTCCAGGGCGATCCCCGTCTGCTGGACGAACACCTCGAGCCCCTCGAGGCCGGCCGGGGGCCGCCCCGTCTCCGGATTGTCACCGAAGAGGAGCGCGATCGTCTCCCGGTGCGCGACGAGGGGCAGGAGCGCGACCCCCTTCGACTGGAAGCGGCCGATGCGGCCCAGGAGGTGCCCCATCCAGCGGTCGGCGGGCGGGGGACCCTGGAAGGGGCGCCGGTCGCGAGCCACGTCCCGGAAGGTCGAGGGCTCGGCGAGGGGGATCGTGATCTGCCGGGCGAGGAGGTTGAGCGTCTCGTCACGGGGGGCGAGGCCGAAGCCGCCCAAGCCCCTGGCCTCGTCGTTCTTCACGACGAACAGCATCGCGCGCTCGAAGAACTCCCGGGCCACCTTCATCACGAGGACGGCGATCTGGTTGGCGTCGCCGCCCTGCCGGAGCTCCACGAGCCTCCGCCGCAGGAACTCGAACGGCTGGAGAGCGCTTTCGGCGAGCGGCCCCGCGTCCGGCGCGTCCTCCGGGACGGGCCTCTTCTTCGGCCTGGACGGAGGGGGGCGCACGACGGCCGCCTCGGCCAGCCGGGGCAGGACGTCGCTCGCGAGGCTCCCGGCGAAGGCCGAGAGGTCGGTCTCGAACTGCGGGGGGTTGAGCTTGCTGAGCGTCGGCTTGAAGACGAAGGACTGCACGCCCATCTGTCGCGCGCGCAGGCGCAGCGACTGGTTGAGGCTCTCCGTCATCATCAGCACCGGTGGCCGGAGGTTCATCTTCCAGAGCCGCTTCACGACCTCGAAGCCGCCGTGGAAGGAAGCCCCGCCGGAAGCCGGCATCCCGAGGTCGGTCACGAGGACGAACGGCCCCTCGGTCGAGAGCGTCGCGGCGACCTTCGCCGCCTCCTCCGGGTCGCCCGCCTCCGCGACCCGGTAGCCCGCAGCGGCGAATTGGCGGCCGATGATCTGCCGCACGTCGGCCTCGTCGTCGACGAGCAGGACGAGACGCGTCTCGGCCGGCGCCGGGGCCGCCGACGCCTTCGCCGGCTCGGGGGGCACATCGACCCTCGCCATCGGGCGCGTGTCGGTCGAAGGGCGGTCGGCCGCCTTGGTGGTCCACGCCTCGGGGCTCCCGAGGGAGGGCGCGGGCGTGGCGGGCTCCTCCCCCGAGGGAGCCTCCTCGGACGGGGCGAAGGAAGCCTCCAGCGCCGCCGCCGACTGGGCACGGTCCTCGTCCATTCCCTGGGCGAGGTCGAGGAGCAGCTCCTGGGGGTTGATGCCCCGGGTCACGGTCTCGAGCCGGATGTCCCGGTGGCCCACCGCGGCCGGCACGTCCCCCGTGAGCTCGAAGCCGAAGCCCCCCTCCCGCAGCCGCGCGAGCTGCTCCATTGCGAAGAGGATCCGCGCCCGGGCGGCTCGCTCCCGAGCCTCGCGAGTGAGCGTGCCCAGGCGCGCGTCGGCCGGGGGCGACGTCGCGGTGAACGCGGACACCACGAGGCCCTCGTGGAAGACGATCGCGCCTTCTCCTCCCTCCATCTCGATCGACAGATAGCCCGTCTTCTTGCTGAAGGAGACGATCTGGATGATGTCGAGGAGCGGCAGGTCCTCGAGGTTGCCTTGCAGGGCCAAGGGCGACTCCCGAGCGATCTTACACCGCGGCCAGGATCTCCCCGGCCACGCGCTCGATCGGCACGACGCGGTGCACGACCCCAGCCTCGATCGCCGCCTTGGGCATCCCGTAGATCACGCACGTCTCCTCGGACTCGGCCAGGGTCAGCCCGCCCTTCTCGCGGATCGCCCGCAGGCCCTCGGCGCCGTCCGAGCCCATGCCGGTCAGCACGATGCCCACGACCCGCGGGCCGAAGGCCTCGGCGGCCGACACCATGAGGACGTCCGCGGACGGCCGGTGGAGGGCGTCGCGCGGCTCCTCGTCGAGCGCGATCTCGATCGCGCCCCGGCGGCGGGCGAGCTTCGTGTGGATCCCCGCGGGGGCGATGAGGACGGTGCCGGGGACGACCTGCTCCCCGTCGTGGGCCTCGCGCACCGGGATGGCGCTGCGGGCGTCGAGCCGCTCGGCGAGGGACCGCGTGAAGCCCCGCGGGATGTGCTGGACCACGAGCACCGCGGCCGGGAAGCCGGCGGGCAGGCCGGAGACGACGGCCTGGAGGGCGGTGGGCCCGCCGGTCGACGCCGCGATCACGACGCACTCCGCGGCCGGCGCCTCCGAGACGCCCTCCGCGCGCGCCCGCGCCGCCTTCGGGCGGGCGCGCACCCGCGCCCCGCCCAGGGCCCGGACCTTCGCGATCAGCTCCTCGGCGAGGCTCAGCATGCTCATCGGCTGGACGGACGACTTGTCGACGAAGTCCATCGCCCCGAGCTCGAGGCCCCGCAGCGTCACCTCCGCCCCCTCCTGGGTCAGGGTGGACATGAGGAGGACGGGGACCGGCTGCTCGGCCATCAGCCTCTCCAGGGTCTCGAGGCCGCCGAGCCGCGGCATCTTGACGTCCAGCGTGACGACGTCCGGCCGCAGCTCCCGGGCCTTGGCGAGGCCTTCCTCGCCGTCCGCGGCGAAGCCCACGACCACGATGTCGTCCGCCGTGCCCAGCATCCGCTCGACCGCCTTGCGGACGAACGCGGAGTCGTCCACGACGAGGACCCGGATCCTCTCCCCGCTCACCCTGCCTCCTCTGGCTTCTGGTACACGATCGCCCCCTGGAAGCGGATGGGGACGAAGGGGCTCGACACGCGGGCGAGCGACTCCGCGTGGCCGAGGAATAGGTAGCCGCCGGGGGCCATGACCTCGTGGAACAGGCTCACCGCCCGCTGCACGGCCCCGTCCGAGAAGTAGATGAGGACGTTGCGGCAGAAGACCACGTCGAGGGGGCGGAGGCCGTCGTAGCTCCCGGGCTCGAGCAGGTTCCCGGCCCGGAACGACACCGCCCTCCGCGACGCCTCCTTCACCCGGACCCCCGCTCCGTCCTTCACGAAGTGGCGCTCGAGGAGGACCGGGGTGACCGCGCGCAGCGAGTTCTGGTGGTAGACGCCGCGGCGCGCCTTCTCGAGGGCGGCTCCGTCCACGTCGAGGCCGGTCACCCGCACGTCCCACCCCCAGAAGAACTGCCCGCTCTCGAAGAGGATCATCCCCAGCGTCAGCGGCTCCTCGCCGGTCGAGCAGCCGGCGGAGAGCGCGTGGAGCCGCTTCTCCCCGCTCTTCGCCTTGCGCTCCTTGATCGCGCGCAGCACGTGGGTCGAGAAGACCCCGAGCTGCGGCTGCTCCCGGAAGAAGTAGGTCTCGTTGTTGGTGAGATGGCTCACCATGCGCTGCTGCTCCTCCGCGCGGTCGGGGGCGAAGCGCAGGTAGCGGTAGTAGTCCTCGAAGGAGAGGAGGCCGAGGAGGGCGAGGCGGGGGGCGAGCCGGCTGCGCAGGCTGCCCCGCTGCGACTCGTCGAAGTAGAGGCCGAAGCGCTCGTGGACGAAGTCCCGGAGGAGGCGGAACTCCTCCTCGCTGAGCTCGGCGCCGTGGTCCACCTGCGCGTACTTCACCGCGGCTGCAGCTTCCGCAGGGCGCTCGCCGCGGCCTGGCGGACCTCCGGCGAGGGGTCGTTCGCCTTCCGGTCGAGGAGCGGGCGCAGCGCCTCGCGGAAGCCGCCCTCCCCGAGGGCGGCCGCCGCCTCCTTCCGCACCGCCGGGCTCGGGTCGTCGAGCGCGGCCAGGAGGAGCCGGCGTGCGGCGGGGTCCTCGAGGCGGCCGGCGAGGTCGACGAGCTGGCGCCGCCCGTCGGCGTCGAGCGTCCCGGCGGCGAACGCCCGCTCCGTCTCCGGCAGCGCGCCCGCGCCGAGCCTCCGCAGGGCCTCGAGGGCGGCGGCCTGGAGGCCGGGGTCGGAGAGGGCGGCGAGAAGCCGCCCCGTTCCGCGCGCGTCGCCGATGTCCCCGAGCGCGCTCACCGCCGCCCGCCGCACCGTCGCGTCGGGATCGTCCACGCGGCCGACGAGGGCGGCGACGGCCTTCGGGCTGCCGATGCGCCCGAGCGCGGCGGCGGCGGCGCACCGCACGCTCCAGTGCTCGTCGTCGAGGGCGACGAGCAGGGCGCCCGCCGCCTGCGGGTCGGAGATCTCACCGAGGCTCTCCGCTGCGGCGCGCCGGAGGTTCCGGTCCGCGTCGCGCAGGATCTCCACGAGCGGCCTCACCGCGCTCGGGGCGCGGATCTGGCCGAGCGCCTCGACGGCGGCGAAGCGCAGCTCCTTCCGCGGCTCGGCGAGGAGGGGCAGGAGGTGGGGGACCGCGTCCGGGTTCCGGACCTGGCCGAGGGCGCGCACGGCGGCGAAGCGCAGCCTCGGGTCGGCCTCGGCGAGGAGGGCGAGGAGGAGCGGCGCCGAGTCCGGCTCGCCCAGGCGGCCGAGAGCGAGGACCGCGTGCTGGCGCACGATCGAGCTGGGGTCGGCGAGCCCCGCCCGGAGGACCTCCACGGTCCCGGCCCCCCCCAGCTCGCCGAGCGACTGCATGGCCGCGGCGCGGAGCGCTTCGTGGCCGGCGCGCGACGCGGCCACGAGGGCGGGCGCCGCCCCCGGGTCCCGCAGCAGCCCCAGCGTTCGCGCCGCGCGGACGCGCGCGTCGGGATCCTCGCCGCCGAGGGCCTGCACGAGGAGCGGGCGCACGCGGTCGGGGCTCATGCGGGAGAGGGCGTCCATGGCGCTCTCCTGGATGAGCTCGCTCTCGTCGCCGAGCAGCTCGAAGAGCAGCATCGGCGCGTCCTCGTCGCCGAGGCGGCCGATCGCCGCCGCCGCCTCCGCCCGCACCTCGGCCGCGGGGTCGTGGATGAGCGGCGCCACGAGGGCGGTCCCCTCGGGCGGCGCGATCCAGGCCAGGCAGCGCACGGTGCCGAGGCGCACGGCGTCGTCCGCGTGGGCGAGCCCTTCCTCCCAGGCCGGAAGCTCCCGGACGCCGATCGACACGAGGGCGTGGCTCGCGAACTCGCGCACCGACGCGTCCGCGAGGAGCTCGAGGAGCGGTCTTGTGGCCCTCCCCTCGCGGAGCCAGCCGAGGGTGACCGCGGCGGTCTTCCGGTTGCCGGGGTCCTCGTCGGCCAGCATGCCGAGGAGGTGGGCCACGAGGTCTTCGCGCTTGAGGGCGGCCTGGACCTCGGGGTCGAGGCTCTCGCCGGACGCGGTCGCCCGCTGCTCGATCTCCACGAGCGCGCGGATGGCCACGTTGCGCAGCGCGGGGTCCGGGTCGAGGAGGTGGGGGACGATGTGGGCGAGGGCGTCTCGTCCGCCCAGGAGGCCGAGCGCCTCGAGGGCGGGCCCGCGCAGCATCTCGTCGTGCAGGAGGGACAGGACGGCCGGGCTCGCCCTCGGGTCGCCGATCTGGCCGAGGGCGTGGAGGGCGGGGTACTGCAGCCAGGGCTCGCCCCGAAGGGCGTCGATGAGCCTCGGCACCGCCTCCGGGGAGCCGATCTGCCCCAGGCTGGCCGCGGCGGCGTGCCGCACGTTCACGTCCGGATCGGCGAGCGCCTCCACGAGGGGCCCCACCGCGGCCGCCTCCTTCAAGGAGCCGAGCATGACCGCGGCGAAGAGCCGGACCTCCTCGTCCGGGTCGCCGAGGAGGGCGAGGAGCGGCCTCGTGGCCGCGGAGCCCAGGCGGACGTAGATCTCCATGGCCGCGTTCCGCGACCCCGCGTCGTCCCCGTCGCGGAGCGCCGCCTCCAGGGCGGGAAGGAGTGCGTCCGCCGGGAAGCCGGCCAGCGCCTCGACCGCGGCCTGTCGCACCGTCCAGCTCCCATCGCCCACCGCGACGAGGAGAGGAGAGATGGCCTCCGGCCGGGCCGCACGGCCGAGCTCCGCCACGGCCTGGCGACGGGCCGGCTCCTCGCCGTGGCGGAGGACCTCCAGCGAGCGGAGGATGTCGGTCATCGGCGTGGCCCGCCTGAAACGCCCGCCGGGGAGAGCGGGTTCATGGCACCGGAGGCCGAGACTCGGGCCTTCCTCGGAGCCGATCGGGAACGGACCAGGATGGAACGGACAGATCCCCGAGGAGCTCGATCGATCGGAGCTCCTCGGGGCTCATCACTGCACCTTGAAGACGGAGACGAGCCTCGCCAGGCTCTCCGCCTGCTGAGCCAGGTTGGCGGTGGCCTTCGACATCTCCTGCACCGTGGCCAGGTTGTCACGCGCGATCTCCGAGATGTTCTCCATCGCCTTGACCACCAGCTCGCCGCCCTTCTTCTGCTCGGCGGTGGCGTGCGAGACCTGCTGGGTCATGTCGTTCATGCGCTCGACGGCGTTGATGATCTGCCGACTCCCCTCGGCCTGCTCGCGGGTGGCGAGGCCGACCTGGGACGCGATCTTGTTGATGTTCTCGACGGCGAGGCGCACCTGCCGCCCCCCCGCCGCCTGCTCCCGCGTCGAGTACGCCGCCTGGGCCATGACCTTCTTGATGTTCTCCATGGCGGCCCGGATCTGCTTCGAGCCCTCGGCCTGCTCGCGCACGGCCTGGGTGACCTGCGACGTGGCGGCGTTCATGCGCGACACGGTGTCGAGCACTTCGGACGAGGCCTGCGACTGCTTCGACGTCGCGTCCGCGATCTGGCCCATGAGGTCGCTCGAGCGCTGGACGGACTCGATGATGTTGCGGAGCGCCGAACCCGCCTTGTCGGCGAGGGCGATGCCCTGCTTGGCCTCCGCCGCGCCGGAGCGCGCCACGTCCACCGCGTCGGTCGTCTCCTGCTGCACCTGGCGAACGACCTCGCCGATCTCCTTGGCCGCCTCGACCGAGCGCTCGGCCAGCTTGCGCACCTCGTCCGCCACCACCGCGAAGCCGCGCCCCGCCTCGCCCGCGCGGGCCGCCTCGATCGCGGCGTTCAGGGCGAGGAGGTTCGTCTGGTCCGCGATCTCCTCGATGACCTCGAGGATCCGGCCGATCTCCTGGGACCGCTTGCCGAGGCCGGTGATGACGCGGGCGGTGTTCTCCATGTTCTCCGAGATGGCCTTCATGCCGTCCACGGTGCGGGACACCGCCTCCCCGCCGGTCTTCGCGTCCTCGGAGGCGCGGGCGCTGATCCGGTCGGCCTCGGAGGCGATCTTGGCCACCTCCGTGACCGCTCCCGCCATGCCGGAGACGGTGGCACTCGCCCGCGAGGCCGCCTCTCCGAGCGACTCGGCGTTCTGGGCCACGGAGGCGATGAAGGAGGCCATCTCCTCGACGGTCGTCGTGGTCTCGCTCACCGTGCCGGCCAGGCTCTCGAGGTCGCGGGCCATCTGATCGATCGACACCGTCATCTGCTCGATGGTGGCCGAGGCCTCGGTGACCGTCTGGGCGAGGGTGCCGCCCGAGCGCGCCACCTGCTCGATCGACGCTCCCATCTCCGTGATCGAGCTCGAGGTCTCCTCCACGTAGCTCGCCAGCCCCTGCGCGCTGCCGGCCACGGTCTGGATCGAGGCCGCCATCTCCTCCATCGAGGTCGAGGTCTCCTCGGCCGCCTGGGCCTGGCCCTGGGCGCCCTGCATGATGAGCCGGGCGTTGGCCGAGATCTCCCCGGCCGAAGAGGCCACCTGCACGGAGGCGTCCTGGATGTTGTCCACGACCTTCCGCAGGTTCGCCACCATCTCGTTGAGGCTGCGGCCGAGGGTCCCGACCTCGTCCTCGCCCTGGGCGGCGACCTTGACCATGAGGTCGCCCTTCGCCACCTGCTCCGAGGCCTCCGCCATCGACTGCAGGGGCCGCAGCCAGCGGCCGGCGAGCCCGTAGCCCGCGGCCGACCCAAGGGCCACGAGCACGAGGCCGAGGACGAAGGCCTCGACCAGCCGGCGCCGCTGCACCGCCTGCAGGGCGGTCTGGCTGATCGCCACCTCCACTCCGCCCTTCACCGCCTCCGCGCCCGCGGCGGGGGTGGCGCCGAGCTCCTCCCCCATCGCGGACCCGCCGCTCGAGCTCGTCACGGGGGCGCGGAAGAGGATCACTGGCTCTCCGTCGGTGGTCACGGCCTCGCGCTCCTCGAGCGCGGCCGGCGGGGCCCCGGGCAGGTCGCGGATGGCCTTTCCGGCGTGGGCGAGGATCGCGCCCTTCCCGTCGCGGATGAGGGCTCCCACCACGTCGGAGCGCTGGCCCTCGCCTCCCGCCCCGACCGCCCCCTCCAGGAACTGCGTGAGGAGCGGCTTGTCCTCGGTCAGGACGCCGTACTTGGCGTTGAAAGCGAGGTTGCTCGCGACGTAGCGCCCGCGCTTGACGATCTGGTCGCGGAGGAGCGTGCCCCCGGCGCGGAGATCGTAGAGCACGGAGACGCCGCCCACGCCGAGGGCGATGAAGGCGATGAGCCCGAGCAGCTTGGTCCGGATCGACTTGGTGTTGATGGCCATCGTGGACTCTCCTACGAGACCCCGTCTTGTCCCAGCCCGGCACGGACGGGCGTGGCGGGGGCGCCCGCCGACCGCAGCTCGTGCGCGAGCAGCCGCTCGAGGTCGACGAGGATGATCAGCCGATCCTCGAGCTTGGCCACGCCTCGGATGTAGTCCCCGCCCTTCTCGAGCACCTCCTCCGGGGGAGGCTCGATGCGCGAGACCTCGACCCGGAGCACCTGCGACGCGCCGTCGACGAGCAGGCCGAGGAGCCTCTCCTTCACGCGGACCACGACGATCCGCGTGGCCCGCCCGGGCTCGACCTCGCCCAGCCCCAGCTTCCGCTTGAGGTCCAGGACGGGGAGGATGCGGCCGCGGAGGTTGATGACGCCGCGGACGAACTCGGGAGCGCGGGGGACGCTCGTGACCTCGCTCATCCGCCGGATCTCCTGCACCTGGCGCACGTCGACCCCGTACTCCTCCCGGTCGAGGAAGAACGTGGCGAGGTGCTCGGTGGCCTCGGCGGCGGTGCGCTGCTCCTGGGTCGGGGCGGCGAAGAAGGACAGGCTGTGGCCGCCGCGTCCCTCGCGGGGCAGGACGTCCTCGGCGAGGCCCGAGGCGGGCAGCACGGCCGGCGCCGGTGGCGCACCCATCTCCGCCCGTCCGCTCGTGGGCTCGGGCGACGCGGGCTCCGGCCGGGCCGGGAGCTGCGACAGGATGTCCTCGGCGAGACCCGAGGCGGGCAACACGACCGGGCCGCCGGGCGGTGTGCCAGCGTGACCCGCGTCCTCCGCCCGCTCCGCGCTCTCCAAAGGCACAGCCGCGGGCGGGGCCGCCGGCCGAGTCTCCTCGGCGGTTCCGCCGCCCCGGGCCCTCTTCCGCGCGTCGGCCATTCGACCCATGCCGCTACCCTCGCGCCCCCGCCGGGACGCCGTCCCAGTCCCTCTCCGACGCCACCGCCTCCGCCACCGCCCCGTCCACCCGCGAGGCGCCCCGCGCCATGCCCTCGAGGAGCGCCTGGGTCGCGAGCTGGTTCAGCACCCGCGGGATGCCGCCGGACGCCACGTGGAGCCTCGCCACCGCCTCGTCGGTGAAGATCTGCCGGGCGCCCCCGGCCACCCCGATCCGGTGGGCCAGGTAGTCGCGCGTGTCCTCGACGGCGAGGGGCACGAGGTCGAAGGTGACCCCGATCCTCTGGGTGAGCGCGCGGTAGGTCCGGTGCCGCAGCCTGTCCCGCAGCTCCGGCTGCCCCACGAGCACGATCGCGATCAGGTTGCGGTCGTCGAGCTGGAAGTTCGTGAGGAGCCGGATTTCCTCGAAGGTGGGCTTCCCGGGGATGAGGTGCGCCTCGTCCACGATGAGCAGCGCGGCCCGCCCCTTCCCGTCGAGTTCGAGGAGGCGGTCGTGGATCTGGTCGAGGAGATCGCTCGAGTGGAAGCGCGGCTCGGCGACGCCGAGCTCGCGAGCCGCGGCCCGGAGGAACTGCCGCGGCGAGAGGCGGGGGTTCAGGATCATCCCCACCTCGTACCGTTCCCCCACCCGGTCGACGAGGGCCCGGGTGAGGAGCGTCTTCCCGGAGCCCACCTCCCCGGTGAGGAGGGCGAGGTCCAGCTCCTCGACCGCGAAGAGCAGCCGCTCGAGCGCCTCGTCGTAGGTCTCGTTCAGGAAGAGGTACCGCGGGTCGGGCGTCTTGCGGAAAGGTCTCTCGCGGAGCCCCCAGTAGGCCTCGTACACGGGACTCAGACCTCCGCCGCTGCGCGGCCCCGGGCCCGGGTGCGGCGGCCCTCGAAGAGCGAGGCCACGTCGAGGATCAGGACGACCCGACCGTCTCCGAGGATGGTGGCCCCCGCGACGCCCACGACGCTCTCGGACACCGCGGCGTCGAGGGCCTTGATCACCACGTCCTGCTGGCCCCGGAGTCGGTCCACGGTGAGGGCGAGGCGCTTCTCGCCGCGGCCCACGATCACCGCGTAGGCCTCTCCCCTCTCCGATGCGGGGACGCCGAAGAGCTCGGCGAGGTGGAGGAGGGGCACGATGCGGTCGCGCACGCGCAGCGTGTCACGGCCGCCGATCCGCGTGACGTCGCTCCTCGGGAAGCGGAGGCTCTCGACCACCGCCCCCGAGGGCAGGGCGTACACCGCGCCCCCCACCTCGACCATGAGCACGGTGATGATGGCGAGGGTGAGGGGCAGCTGCAGGGTGAACTTGGTCCCCGCCCCGGGGATCGTCTCCGCCTCGATGAGGCCGTTGAGGCGCTCCATGCTCTGCACCACCACGTCGAGGCCGACGCCCCGTCCCGAGACGTCGGTGACGGTGCGAGCGGTCGAGAAGCCCTCGGTGAAGATGAGCTGGACCGCCTCGCGGTCGTCGATCACCTCGTCGGGGCCGACGATGCCGCGCTCGACCGCCTTGCGGCGCACCGCGGCGGCGTCGATGCCTGCCCCGTCGTCGACGAGGGTGATCACGACCTGGTTCGACTCCTGGGCGGCGGCGAGGAGGAGGGTGCCGGAGGGCGGCTTGCCGCGCGACGCGCGCACGGCGGGCGTCTCGATCCCGTGGTCGACCGCGTTGCGGATGAGGTGGACGAGCGGCTCGCCGATCTCGTCGATCACCGCCTTGTCGACGCGGGTGTCCTCGCCCTGCAGGACGAGCTCCACCACCTTGCCCTGCTGCCGGGCGAGGTCGCGCACGAGGCGCGGGAAGCGCTCGAAGACGTAGCGGAGGGGCAGCATCCGCACGTCCATGATCGTCTCCTGGAGCTGAGTCGAGACCCCGGCCACCTGGTGCATCGCCTCCAGCAGCTGCGGTCCCGCCAGGGGCACGGCGTCGGCGACCTGCCGTGCCAGCTCGCTGAGCTTCGTTCGGTGGACGATCAGCTCGCCGACCAGGTTCAGGAGGTGGTCGAGCTTGGCGAAGTCCACCCGAACCATGCTGGAGTGGGCGGGGGCGAGGGCGGCGGCGTCCGGGGCGGGGGCCGGCTTCGAGCCCTCCGGCGCGGAGTGCCCGGCCGCGGCTCCGGGGCGCGAGGGCGCGGCCGCGGCGAGGAGGGCGCCCAGGGCACCCTTCTGGGCCGAGAGGTCCCGCGTCTCGCTCCCCGCGGCGCAGGCCGACTCCACCGCCTCCCGCAGGGCCGACACTCCCTCGAACAGGCGGTCGAGGGCGGCGGCGTCGAGGGCGATCGCCCCGTCTCGAGTGCGCGCGAACACCTCCTCGAGGGCGTGGACGTAGTCCTTCACCCCTGTGAAGCCGATCATGCCGCTGTTGCCCTTCAGGGTGTGGAGCGGTCCGAGCACCGAGGCCGCGACCTCCGCGCTCGCCCCCTCGCGCTCCAGGCGGAGGAGGGCGGCGTCGAGGACCGCGAGGTGCTCCCGGGCGTCCTCGCGGTAGATGCCGACGAGCTCGGCGGAGACCTCGAACTCCATCAGCGGGAGCCGGGGGGAACGCAGGGCCTCACGGGCCCGTGATCTTCTCGATGAGGCTGTGGAGCTCCGACGCCTGGAAAGGCTTCTTGACGTACCCGCGGGCGCCCATCTTGAGGCCGCGGATCGTGTCCTCTTCCTTGCCCTCGGTCGAGATGATGATGACCGGGATCTCCTTGTAGGCGGTCTCTTTCTGCACGCGCTGCAGGAACTCGAGGCCGTTCATCACCGGCATGTTGATGTCCAGGAGGATGAGGTCGATGCCCTCCTCCTGGGCGAGCTTGTCGAGGGCCTCCAGCCCGTTCATCGCGCTCACCAGCTTGCAGTTCTTGTAGCGGGAGAGGAAGAGCTTGTACATCTGGTGGATGAGAGCCGAGTCGTCGACGGCGAGGATCTTCCTCAGCATTCCCCTCTCCCAGAACCGGCTCGCCGCGGAACCACCGCCTGGGCGGCTCAGGCCCGAGGCCGCTGCCCGGCGGACCGCGGCGTATGGTTTCTACCACCCAAAGTGCTGTCTTTCAAGCAGTCAGGCGATGGCCACCTCCCTCGGAGGAGCGCTATAGTCGGCCCGAGCCGGTGGCCGTCCGCCCCGGCCACAGGGCCATGTTCGAGTCCAAGGCGAAGCTCCAGGAGGAAGCCCTGGCGCTGCTCGACTCGCTGCGCCGGCTCGGCGAGGGCGGCTACGCCGTCCTCTTCGACCGGAAGGGCGTCCTCCTCGAGAGCCCGGACGAGACGAACGAGGGCGAGTGGGTTCTGCGGAGGCTCGTGCAGTCGCAGGCGGAGGGGCTCTTCCGCCTCCCGGCGCTCCTCCACGGCGGCGGCGAGATGAGCGACCTCTTCGAGGACTTCCGGGACGAGGAGTTCTTCCTGGCGTTCGTGAACGGCCGCGTGGGGCTCCTCGTCGCCTGCCCGGACGCGAAGCGGCTGGAGGACGACTCGGCCGAGCTCTTGCGGGCTCTCGCCGACCGCCTCCTCCGCTACAACCCGGCCTGGCGCCTCGACGAGAAAGGCCGCGGCCTCTTCCTCGGCAGCCCCCGTCTCGACACGGTCGTGGTCGGCCGGCCGTCGGAATGAGCGGGACGCGGCCGCCGGCCCGAGCGAGCCGTCGCCGCCGCAGCGAAACGGCTAGAATAGGGGTTTCGGGCCGCACTCGAGGGCCCTTCTGGCCGACATGCAGCAGCAGAGGATCCGCAACTTCTCGATCATCGCCCACATCGACCACGGCAAGACGACCCTGTCCGACCGCCTCCTCGAGCGGACGGGGGCGCTCAGCCAGCGGGAGATGACCGAGCAGTTCCTGGACTCGATGGACCTCGAGCGCGAGCGCGGGATCACGATCAAGCAGCACTCCGTTCGGCTCGAATACCGGTCGAAGGACGGGCAGGACTACCTCCTCAACCACATCGACACGCCCGGCCACGTGGACTTCGCCTACGAGGTGTCGCGCTCGCTTGCCGCGTGCCAGGGCGCGCTGCTGGTCGTGGACGCGAGCCAGGGCGTCGAGGCCCAGACCCTCGCCAACGCGCACCTCGCCTCGGACGCGGGGCTCGAGATCGTTCCCGTCCTCAACAAGATCGATCTCCCGGGAGCGGAGCCGGAGCGGGCCAAGGAGCAGATCGAGCACGTCATCGGGATCGACGCCTCGGGGGCGATCCCGGCCTCCGCCAAGACGGGCCTCGGGATCGACGAGATCCTGGAGGCGATCGTCCACCGGGTCCCCCCGCCGCGGGGGAACCCCGAGGGTCCCTTCCGCGGCCTCGTGTTCGACTCCTGGTTCGACCAGTACCGCGGTGTCGTCGTCCTCGTCCACGTCGTGGACGGGAAGCTCGAGCCGGGGATGAGGGTGCGCCTCATGGCCACCGGCGGGACCTACGACGTGGAGCAGCTCGGCGTCTTCACGCCGAAGCCGGTGCCGGTCGACGCCCTCTCGGCCGGCGAGGTCGGCTTCGTGATCGCAGGGATCAAGAAGGTGGCCGACGTCGCGATCGGCGACACCCTCACCGACGACCGGCGGCCTGCCCCGGAGCCGCTACCCGGCTTCAAGGAGATCAAGCCGATGGTGTTCGCCGGCCTCTACCCGGTGGACGCCGACCAGTACGCGGAGCTCCGGGACGCGCTCGAGAAGCTGCGCCTCAACGACTCGTCCTTCTTCTACGAGCCCGAGACCTCGGCCGCCCTCGGCTTCGGCTTCCGGTGCGGCTTCCTCGGCCTCCTGCACATGGAGATCGTCGAGGAGCGCCTCGAGCGCGAGTTCGACCTCGAGCTCCTCGTCACCGCGCCCTCGGTGCGCTACCGCGTGCTCCAGACGGACGGGGAGGTCGTCGAGGTCGACTCCCCGGCTCGCCTCCCCGAGCCGGGCCGCATCGAGGCGATCGAGGAGCCGGTCATCGCCGCCACCATCCTCACCGGCGACGAGTTCGTGGGTCCCATCCTGAAGCTCTGCCAGGACAAGCGCGGCGTGCAGAAGGGCATCCAGTACATCACCACCACGCGGGTGATGATCCAGTACGAGCTGCCCCTCGCCGAGATCCTGCTCGACTTCTACGACCGGCTGAAGTCGGTCTCGAAGGGCTACGCCTCGCTCGACTACGAGCTGGCCGGCCACTGGGTCTCGCCCCTCGTGAAGCTCGACGTGCTCGTGAACGGGGACCCGGTGGACGCCCTCTCGCTGATCGTGCACAAGGAGACCGCCTACGCGCGCGGCAAGTCCCTCGTCGAGAAGATGCGGAAGATCATCCCCCGGCAGATGTTCGAGGTGGCGATCCAGGCCGCGATCGGCTCGCGCGTCATCGCCCGCGAGACGGTGAAGCCGCTCCGCAAGAACGTCCTCGCTAAGTGCTACGGCGGCGACATCACGAGAAAGCGGAAGCTCCTCGAGAAGCAGAAGGAAGGGAAGAAGCGGATGAAGCGGGTGGGGACGGTCGACATCCCGCAGGAGGCGTTCCTGGCCGTGCTGCGGGTGGACGAGTAGGCCGAGGCCGGGGCTCGCTGGGTGGCGTGGCCGCGGCCGCGCGCGGACCGTCGCCGCAATGGGCAGCCGCAAATAGCAGTTGCCCGCGGCGCGGACCTGCGGCCAGAATAGCCGCGCACCCGTCAATGTGGGTCGTGTGGAGGTGGACATGGGCCTTCTCGACAGTCTCCTGAAGGGCAGCGGGGGCCTCGCCGGCATCGCCGACGTCGTCGCCAAGAACCCCCAGCTCGTGGCCGCGGCGGTCAGCCTGCTGAGCACCCGGGACTCCTCGGTCGGCGGAACGGGCGGGCTCGGCGGCCTCATCGGAGCGTTCCAGAAGAGCGGCCTGGGCGACGTCATGTCGCAGTGGATCTCGACCGGTCCCAATCCCCCCATCTCCGCCGATCAGCTGACCAAGGTGCTCGGCAGCGACGTGATCGGCCAGATCGCCCAGAAGGCGGGACTCGGCCACGCCGAGGCCGGCTCGGCCCTCGCCGCGGTCCTGCCCAGCCTGATCGACCACCTGACCCCGAACGGGAAGGTGCCGGACACGAACGCGCTGGAGGGCACGCTCGGCAGCCTGCTCTCGAGCCTCGGACGATAGCGAAAGGACGTGCGGCCGCCTCGCCGGGAGCACCCCGGCGGGGCGCCGCGACAACTCACAGGATCAAGGAGCGAAAGACATGCGCACGATGCGGGCCCTCGGCCTCCTGGCCCTCGGCCTCAGCCTCATCCTCACCGGACCGGCCTACGCCGAAGCCAAGAAGGCGCCGGCCCAGAAGGTCGACCTCAACACCGCCTCGTCGAAGGAGCTCGAGGAGCTGCCCGGGGTGGGAGCGGCGACGGCGAAGAAGATCATCGCCGGGCGCCCCTACTCGGCCGTCGCCGACCTCGCCAAGGCCGGCGTCCCCGCGAGCACCATCGCCAAGATCACGCCGCTCGTGACGGTCGGAGCGCCGGCGGCCCCCGCGCCGGCCGCGGCGGCCGCGCCCGCCGCTCCGGCGGCGACCAGCCCGGCCGCGCCGGCCGCGGCCCCGGCGGCCACCGCGGCCAAGGCGACCGCCGCGGCGCCCGCCCAGCCGCCGCCCGCGAAGGGCATGGTCTGGGTCAACACCGAGACCAAGGTCTACCACCGCGAAGGCGATCGGTACTACGGCAACACCAAGCACGGCAAGTACATGACGGAGGCGGACGCGATCGCCGCCGGGTTCCGGGCGGCCAAGGAGCCGGCGAAGAAGAACCCCTAGGGACGACACCCGGGCAAGCAGGAGGCCGGCTCCGGTTCGGCTAGAATCATCGGGATGCCCAATCCGGAGCCGGCCCGTCCCGTCCAGAAGAAGTCGGTCGGCCGCGAGTACCTCGAATCGATCGTGGTCGCGGTCATCCTGGCCCTCTTCATCCGCACCTTCGCCGTCCAGGCCTTCAAGATCCCCACGGGCTCGATGGAGCCCAACCTACTGATCGGCGACCACCTGCTCGTCAACAAGCTCGTGTACTCTCCGTCCCTCGGCCCGTTCGAGGACACGCTCCTCGGGAAGAGGAAGATCGAGCGCGGGCACGTCGTCGTCTTCAAGTTCCCGGAGGACCCCACGCGCGACTTCATCAAGCGCGTGATCGGGCTGCCGGGCGAGACCGTCGAGATCCGCGGCCGGCAGGTCCTCGTGAACGGCACGCCCCTCGACGAGCCCTACGCGCACTTCGACCAGACGCCGCTCCGGCCCGACGACGCCGAATACGGCCTCCAGACCGGCGACTCGGTGCGCGAGCGGTGGGGGCCGCAGGTCGTGCCCGAGGGCCAGCTCCTCGTGCTCGGCGACAACCGCGACAACAGCCGGGACAGCCGCTACTGGGGCTTCCTGCCGATCGACCAGGTCAAGGGGCGCGCCCTGCTCGTCTACTGGTCCTACGAGGCGACGCGCGAGGAGTACCACCGCACGGGCCTCGTCGAGTGGCTGAAGGACACTCTGTCCGCCTTCGGACGGACGCGGTGGAAGCGCTTCTTCCACGTGATCCGCTAGCGGGGCCGCGCGGACGGCCCGGAGGATGACGATGCGCCGGATGAGCGAGACGGGCGACGGGAAGCTGGGGGGCCTCATCATCCTGGTCGTGCTCCTGGCCCTGGGGCTGGCCGCCTGGAACGTCGCGCCCGCCTACTTCGACCACTACGACTTCGTGGACAAGGTGAAGGAGATCTGCCGGACGCCGGGATACAAGGTGCGGGGGGGCGACGAGGCCATCATGAAGATGCTGATGGACGAGGTCCGCAAGCGCCGCCTCACCACGTGGATCGGCCCCGAGAGCTTCCGGATCACGAGCTCGGACACCTCCCGCCAGATCCAGCTCTACTACGAGCGCGAGGTCGAGGTCCTGCCCGGCTGGAAGAAGACGCTCAAGTTCGAGTTCACCGCCGACGAGCCGCTCGTCTGAGCGGTCACATCTTCCCGAGGATCTGCTTGGCGATGACGAGGAGCTGCATGTTGGTTGTGCCCTCGTAGATCTGGCCCACCTTCTGGTCGCGGAAGTATTTCTCCACCGGGTACTCGCGGGTGAAGCCGTACCCTCCGTGGACCTCGATCGCCCGGCTCGCCACCGACTCGGCGGCGCGCGACGCGAAGAGCTTCGCCATCGCCGCCTCCTTGACGAAGGGCAGGCCGAGGTCGCGGAGCCGGGCCGCGTTGTAGGTGAGGAGCCGCGCCGCCTCGATCCTCGTAGCCATCTCGGCGAGCTCGAACTGCACCGCCTGGAATTCGGCGATCGGACGGCCGAACTGCCGGCGCTCCGTCGAGTAGCGGGCGGCGTGCTCGAAGGCCCCCTGCGCGAGCCCCACCATCTGGGCCCCGATCCCGATCCGGCCCTCGTTCAGGGTCTCGATCGCGATCTTGTAGCCCCGGCCGGGCTCCCCGAGGACGTTCTCCCGCGGCACCCGGCACCGCTCGAGGACGAGCTCGCAGGTGGACGACGCCCGGATCCCGAGCTTGTCCTCCTTCTTCCCCACCGTGAAGCCGGGGAACGTCCTCTCGACGAGGAAGCTCGTGATCCCCTTGTAGCCCTTCGCGGGGTCGAGGTTGGCCATCACGACGAAGAGCTCCGCCTCGCCCGCGTTCGTGATCCAGAGCTTCTGGCCGGTGAGCTCGTAGTGGCCGCCCCGGTCCTCGGCCCGGCAGGCGAGGGCGAAGGCGTCGGAGCCCGAGCCGGCCTCGCTGAGCGCGTAGGCCCCCACCCACCGGGAGGCGAGCCTCGGGAAGTATTTCGCCTTCAGGGCGTCCGAGCCCCAGCGGAGGATCGCGTTGTTGACGAGCGTGTTCTGGACGTCCACGAGGACCGCCACCGACGGATCGACCCGGGCCAGCTCCTCCACCACGAGGATCGACATGAAGAAGGTGGCGCCGGCGCCGCCGTGCTCCTCGGGGATCTCCACCCCCATGATCCCGAGCTCGAAGCAGGCGTCGACGAGCTCGCGGGGGATCCTCGACTCCTCGTCCATCTTCCGGACGAGCGGACGGATCTTCGTCTCCGCGAAGTCGCGCACGACCTCCCGGAACGCCTTCTCGTCGTCGGAGAGGTCGGTGAGCGGCAGGCTGCGGTGCTCGGGCATCGGTGGCTCCTCGACCGACCATGCTAGCGCGGAGCGGCGACCGCCGTGTCGCGCCTCGGCTACAGGGCGGGCACGGTGAGACTACGGCCTCGTCCGAAGCCAGTAGTCCCGAAAGGCCCGGAGCCGGGGCAACGACTCCCGGTCCTTCGCCCGGTTGGCCGCTTCCTTGCTGCGGATGATGTCGTCCGGGTGGCACACCGGGAAGCCTTCCACGTCGACCCGCCGGCGCCAGGCCTCGTCGAACGTCTCGATCCCGTCGGGCGCGAACACGAGGTCGAGGTCGAAGGGTCCGTTCTTCAGCTGGACGAAGTCCTTGCCCCGGCGGATCTCGTCCGACTGCTCGTCCGTGAGATCGAAGCCGAGCTCGCGCAGCGCGCCGATGGCGGCCGCCCCGTTGGTTTCCGTCTTCTCGAGGAAGAGGTCGGCGTCCTGGGTCGTGTCCGGATACCCGAGCAGGATCGCCCCCGACTTGCCGATGAACAGGTATCGGACGCCGTGCCGGGCGAAGGCGTCCCGGATCTCCTCGGCCTGGGCGTACTCAAACCGCGGGACCATAGCCCAGCCAGTCCGGCAGCTCCGCAGCGCACCACGCCCGGTACTCCGCCATCGAGTCGAAGGAGCGATAGGGCGCGTCGTCGAGAACCGGCTTGTAGGTACGGATGAACGCATAACGCAGCCGGATCCTGAGGGGCCGCTGGGAGGCCGCCTCGAACTCGGCCTCCCACTCGCGTCGCTCGATCTCGTCCGGCTCTCGAAGGTCCACGGTCGAATGATAGGGCGGCGGGGGGGCCTCGGGACAGGGTGGCGCGGTCGGGCGTTCTCGCCCGGACTCCGCTGGCCGGGCGGCCTTCACACGACCCGGCGCGACCGGGCCGAGTGGGACGGCTTGACACGCGGGGCCGGCGGTCTATCATGCGGGTTCGTCATGACGAAGGAAGCCGCCGTGCGACCCGGGGCCCGCGTGAGGCGAGGCCCGTCCGCACGGCGGGCGGGGCCCTTCGACCAGGCCTAGGGCCGACGTCGGAAGGGCTCGTGGAACCCGCCGGTCGGAAACCGGCGGGTTTTGCTTTGGAGGCGACGAAAGACGTGAGCGCGCGCGTCGGGGTGTTCGGGGCGACCGGGTACACCGGGCGGGAGCTGGTGCGCCTGCTGCGGCGCCACCCGCGCGCCCGCCTCGCGTTCACGACCGGCAGCGACAAGGGCCACCTCGCCCACGAGGCGGGCCTCGGGGAGGCGGCCGACGCGTACCTCCTCGCCCTGCCCCACGGCATCGCCGCGACCTACGCCTCGCGCCTGCGGGAGGGCCGTCCGGACGCGGTCGTCGTCGACCTCTCGGGCGACCTGCGCCTCCCCACCGCCGAGAGCTACAAGCACTGGTACGGCCACGACCACAAGGCCCCGCACCTCATCGGCCAGGCGGTGTTCGGCCTCAGCGAGGCCTACCGCGACCGCCTCCCCGGCGCGCGGCTCGTGTCGAACCCGGGCTGCTACGCCACGTCGGTCCTGCTGCCCCTCGTCCCCCTCCTGCGCGAGGACCTGATCGAGGAGACGGACATCGTGGCCGACGCGAAGAGCGGAGCGACGGGGGCCGGCCGCACGCTCCGCGAGGACCTGCTCTTCTGCGAGCTGGCCGAGGACTTCTCGGCCTACGCGCCGGGGCGCAAGCACCGCCACGTGGGCGAGATGGAGGCGGTGCTGGCCGAGCGCACGGGCCGGAGGGTCGAGCTCACCTTCTGCCCGCACCTGCTGCCGGTGAAGCGCGGCATCCTGACCGCGCTCTACGTGCGGCCGAAGGTGGACGTCGCGGCGCTGCGGCGCGCCCTCGAGGGGGCCTACGAGGAGTCGGCGTTCGTGCACGTCGTGGACGGCGCTCCGCCGCGCCTCTCCGACGTCGTGGGGACGAACGACTGCCGCATCTCGGTCCACGCCGGCGCGACCGGTCGGGCCGTCGTCTTCTCCGCCCTCGACAACCTCGTGAAGGGAGCCGCGGGCCAGGCCATCCAGAACCTGAACCTCGCGATGGGGTGGCCGGAGACGGACGGCCTCGTCTCCGCATTCGGGGCGCCCTCCCCCGTGGAGACCGCGGCGGGAAGGGCCGGAGGGAACTCGTGAGCGTGCGCGTCTACAAGGTCGGCGGCCCCGCGCTCGAGGACCCGGGCCTCGTCGGCCCGCTGGCCGACGAGGTGCGTCGGGGCGACGGCCGGGCCGTGCTCGTCCATGGCGGGGGGCGGGCGGTGGATCGCCTCCTCAAGGCCCTCTCCATCGAGTCGCGCTTCGTCGACGGCCGTCGCGAGACCTCGCCCGAGGCGATGGCGGTCGTCGAGATGGTCCTCTCGGGCGCCGTCAACAAGGAGCTGGCCGCGGGGCTCACCGCGGCCGGCCTGCCCGCCGTCGGCCTCTCCGGGCGCGACGGAGGCCTCGTCCGCGCGAAGCTCGCGCCCCACCTCGGCCGGGTGGGAACCCCGGATCGCGTCGACGCCGCCCCGATCCGCGCGCTGTGGGCGGCGGGTTTCCTTCCCGTCGTCTCGCCCGTCGCGAACGGCCCCCTCGGCGAGGCCGTGAACGTGAACGCCGACGAGGCGGCGCTCGGCATCGCCCGAGCCGTGGGCGCGACGACGCTCGTCTACCTGTCCGACGTGGACGGCGTCCACGTCGGCGGCGGTGCTGCGGAAGAGCTCACGCCCGAGCAGACGCTCCGCCGGATCGAGGACGGGACGATCGGGGGCGGCATGGCCCTGAAGGTCCGGGTCGCCCTCGAGGCATCCGCGGCGGGCATCCCCGAGGTGGTCATCGCGGGCAAGGCCCGGCTCCTGGGGCGGTTCCCGGGAACGCGCATCGTGACGCACCCGAGGAATCCCGTTGAGCGGACTCCGAGGGGGATGACCATTCCGGGGAAGGCCCACTGAAGGCCGGAGGATGTGAGGTGAGAGAGTGAGCAGCGCACTTCTCCCCGTCTACGACCGCGAGATCACCCTCGTGAAGGGCAAGGGTTCGCGCCTCTGGGACAAGGACGGCCGCGAGTGGCTGGACTTCGCGGCCGGCATCGCGGTGAACGGCTTCGGCTACGGGGACCGCAGGATCGTGGCCGCCATCAAGAGGCAGGCGGGGACCCTCATCCACGCGAGCAACCTCTACCACAACGAGCCCGCGAGCGCGCTCGCCGAGCGGCTCGTGCGCCTCGCCTTCCCCTCGAAGGTGTTCTTCACGAACTCCGGCACCGAGGCCTGGGAAGGTGCCATGAAGTTCGCCCGGCGGATCGGGAAGGAGGCGGGTCGGTTCGAGTACGTCGCGTTCGAGCACTCCTTCCACGGGCGCTCGATGGGCGCCCTCTCCACCACGTGGACCGCCAAGTACCGCGAGCCGTTCGAGCCTCTCGTGCCCGGCGTGCGCTTCGTCCCGCGGAACGACCTCGCCGCCGTGGCCGCGGCGGTGAGCGAGAAGACGGCCGCGGTCATGATCGAGCCCGTCCAGGGCGAGGGCGGGATCCGCCCGGCGACGCCGGAGCTCCTGAAGGGCCTCCAGGCCATCTGCCGCGAGCGCGGGGCGCTCCTCGTCTTCGACGAGATCCAGTGCGGCCTCGGGCGGACCGGGAAGATGTTCGCCTTCCAGCACGCGGGCGTCGTCCCCGACATCCTCACCCTCGCCAAGCCGCTCGCGGGGGGCCTGCCGATGGGCGCGATCCTCCTGCGCGAGGACCTGGCCGGCGCCCTCAAGGTCGGCGACCACGGCACGACCTTCGGCGGCAACCCCGTCTGCGCGGCGGCGGCCCTCGCGGTCCTCGACCACCTGGAGGCGCCCGGGTTCGTCGACGACATCGCGGCCCGGGGGCTCTACCTGATGCGGGGCCTCAGGAGGCTGGCCCGGAAGCACAAGGGCACGATCGCCGAGGTCCGCGGCCTGGGCCTGATGATCGGCGTGGAGCTCCACGGGGAGGCCGCTCCCGTGCTGAAGGGGCTCAAGGAGAAGGGCATCCTGGCCGTGAAGGCCGGCGACAAGGTCCTCCGGCTCCTGCCCCCGCTCGTCGTCAAGCGGGGGGAGATCCGACAGCTGCTCGCGGCCCTCGACGACGTGCTGGCCGGGAGCGCCGGCGCGGCAGGGTGAGGACCCCGGCGGTCCGGCTTCCCGAAGGAGAGCGAAAGGCGATGGGCGACGCGAGCGGCAGCGTGAGGAAGGTCGTGCTGGCGTACTCCGGCGGCCTCGACACCTCGATCATCATCCCCTGGCTCAAGGAGAGCTACGGCGGAGCGGAGGTCGTGGCCTTTTGCGGCGACGTGGGCCAGGGCGACGACTACGAGGCCGTGAAGAGGAAGGCGCTCCGGACGGGAGCTAGCAAGTGCATCGTCAAGGACCTCCGCGAGGAGTTCGTCCGCGACTACTGCTACAAGGCCCTCGCCGCCGGCGCCGTCTACGAGGACCGCTACCTCCTCGGCACCGCGCTCGCTCGTCCCCTCCTCGCGTACCACCAGGTTCAGGTCGCGATCCGCGAGGGGGCGGACGCCCTCGCCCACGGCGCCACGGGCAAGGGCAACGACCAGGTGCGCTTCGAGGTGACGTACGGGGCCTTCGCCCCGCACCTGAAGGTGATCGCCCCCTGGCGGGAGTGGTCGATCCGCTCTCGCGAGGATGCGCTCGACTACGCGCGGCGGCACGGCGTGCCGGTGGACCAGAGCCGCAAGGACATCTTCAGCCGCGACGGCAACCTCTGGCACCTCTCGCACGAGGGAGGGAACCTCGAGGACGTCTGGGACGCCCCCCAGAAGGCGATGTTCAGGCTCACCGCAGACCCGCTCGACGCCCCCGCGAAGCCCCGGTTCATCACCCTCGGGTTCGAGCGGGGGGTGCCGGTGAAGCTCGACGGCAAGAGGCTCAAGGCGGTGGCGATGGTCGAGACGCTGAACCGGGTGGCGGGGGCCCACGGCGTGGGCCGCCTCGACCTCGTGGAGAACCGGCTGGTGGGCATCAAGTCGCGTGGGGTCTACGAGACGCCCGCCGGGACCGTCCTCCACATCGCTCACCGCGAGCTGGAGCGCCTCGTCCTCGACCGCGACACGCTGCACTTCAAGCAGGCCGTCTCCGTGCGCTACGCGCAGCTCATCTACGACGGCCTCTGGTTCTCGACCCTGCGCGAGGCGCTCGCCGGCTTCGTGGACGAGACGGAGAAGGAGGTGACGGGCGAGGTTCGCATCCGCCTCTACAAGGGACAGGCGGAGGCGGTGGGCCGGCGCTCGCCGCGCAGCCTCTACCGGCAGGACCTGGCCACGTTCGGAGAGGGCATGGCCTATGACCACAAGGACGCCGCGGGCTTCATCCGCCTCTACGGCCTGCCGGAGCGGGTCCGCGCCCTCACCCGGGCGCGGGTGCCGGTGGACGTGAAGGCGGTCGAGGTGACTCGGCCCGTCCAGCGCGCCGGCCGGAGCCGGAAGTGAGTCCCGCCTCGTGAGCACGGGGGTCACCGCACCCCGCGGCTTCCGGGCGGCGGCCGTGGCTTCGGGCATCAAGCCCGGCCGTCTCGACCTCGCCCTCTTGTCCGCGGACGCGACCTGCGCCGCGGCCGGCGTCTTCACGACGAACCTCGCCCAGGCGGCGCCCGTCCTCGTCGCCCGCGAGCATCTCCGAGGCGGGCGGGCGCGCGCGATCGTCGTCAACGCCGGGTGCGCGAACGCCGGCACCGGCGCCCCGGGGCTCGACGACGCCCGCGAGACGGCGGTGGCCGCCGGCCTCGCCCTCCGGTGTCCGGTCGAGGAGGTGGTCGTGGCCTCGACCGGGGTCATCGGCGTCCGGCTCCCGATGGAGAAAGTTCGGGCGGGCATCGTCGAGGCGAGCGCGCGTCTCTCGACCGGAGGCGGCGCCGACGCGGCGCAGGCGATCCTGACCACGGACACGCGGCCCAAGGAGGTCGCGGTGGAGTTCCGGATCGGAAGCGCGGCTGCCCTCGTGGGCGGGATGGCGAAGGGCTCGGGCATGATCGCCCCGAACATGGCCACGATGCTGGCCTTCTTCACGACCGACGCCAGGGTCGAGACGGCTCTGCTGCAGCGCGCCCTGCGGGAGGCGGTGGGCGGGAGCCTGAACCGGATCACCGTCGACGGCGACACGTCGACGAACGACTGTGCGGTCGTCCTCGCGAGCGGCGCCTCTCCCGGGGCCACGATCGAGCGGGAGGGGCCGGGCTTCGACGCCTTCCGGCGTGCCCTCGCCGACGCCGCCTCGCAGCTCGCCCGGATGCTGGTCCGCGACGGGGAGGGAGTGACGCGGACCGCCGAGGTGCGGGTCGAGGGAGCGCGGACGGCGGGCGAGGCCGACCGCATCGCCCGCACCGTGGCCGAGTCGCCGCTCGTCAAGACCGCCCTCCACGGCGGCGACCCGAACTGGGGCCGGATCCTGGCCGCGGTCGGCCGCGCCGGCGTCCGCCTCGACCCGGACCGCGTCTCCATCTGGATCGGGGACGTGCACGTGGCGGAGGGCGGGGCCGCCCGCGACTACGAGGAGCCGCTGGCCGCAGCGGCGATGAGGGAGGAGCCGGCCCGGATCCGGATCCGCCTCGGCGAAGGCGACGCGTCGGGATGGCTCTGGACGTCCGACCTCTCGCACGGCTACGTCGACATCAACGCGCACTACCGGAGCTGACCCGCGTGACGAAGAAGCTCTGGGGCGGCAACTACGACGCGGCTCCCGACGCCGTCTTCTGGGAGTTCAACCGGTCGCTTCCCTTCGACCGCCGCCTCGTGCGCGAGGAGATCGCGGCGTCGCGGGCGTGGGTGAGGGCCCTCGGCCGCTGCGGCGCCATCCGGGCCGAGGAGGCGGCGACCCTGGAACGCGGCCTCGACGAGGTCCTGGCCCGGGTGGAGAAGGACCCGGCGTGCCTCGAGGTCGACCTGGAGGACGTCCACAGCTTCGTCGAGGCGGGCCTGGGCGAGGTCGTGGGCGACCTGGCCGGCCAAGCCCACCTCGGCCGCAGCCGCAACGAGCAGACGGTCACCGCCCTGCGGCTCTGGGCCCGGCGGACGATCGACGCCCTGCGGGCCGCCGTCGCCAGCCTGGTGCGGGCGCTCGTCGAGAAGGGCGGCGAGGGCGCCGACGCCGTCATGCCCGGCTACACCCACACGCGCGCGGCGGAGCCGATCACGTTCGGGCACTGGGCGGCCGCCCACGCCTGGGGCCTCGTGCGCGACTTCGACCGGCTGGGCGACGCCCGGGCGCGCGTGGACGTCCTGCCCCTGGGCTCCGGGGCCCTGGCCGGAGCGTCCCTTCCCCTCGACCGGGAGGCCATGGCCCGCGACCTCGGCTTCGCCGCCGTGTCGGAGAACGCGCTCGACGCGGTCATGGACCGCGACTTCGCGGTCGAGCTCGTCTTCGCCTGCGCGCAGCTCCAGACCCACCTCGCGCGGCTCGCGGAGGACCTCATCCTGTTCGCGGGACCCGAGTACGGCTTCGTGACCCTGCCCGAGGCCTTCACGACGGGATCGAGCCTGATGCCCCAGAAGAAGAACCCCGACGCCCTGGAGCTCGTGCGCGGAAAGGCGGCGCGGCTGGACGGAGACCTGATGCGCCTGCTCGCGCTGCTGAAGGGCCTGCCCGCCGGCTACCAGAAGGACCTGCAGGAGGACAAGGAGGCGGTCTTCGACGCCGCCGACACGGCCCTCGGCTCGCTGGCGGTGACGACGGGGGTCGTCTCCGGCCTCGGCCTCGTCCGCGAGACGATGCGCCACGCCGCCTCGCGCGAGGACCTGATGGCCGCCGGCCTCGCGGTCGCTCTCGCCCGCGAGGGAATGCCGTTCCGCCGGGCCCACCAAGTGGTCGGCTCGCTCGTCGGCGAGGCGCAGAAGGGTGGGCGGTCGCTGAAGGCCGTGGCCGCGGAGAAGCTGCCCGCCATCTCGCCCGCCGTGGCGTCCCGCATCGACGCGCTCTTCGACCCGCGCGAAGCGGTCCGGGCGAAGTCGCTCCGGGGCGGGGCCTCGCCCGAGGCCGTGCGCGCCTCCCTCGACGCCGCCCTCGCCCGAGTGGCGCCACTCGTATGACCTCCGTCCAGCGGTTCCTGATCGAGCTCGCTACCGAAGTCGGCCGACGAGCCAGTCGTAGGTCCGGGCGGACAGGTATCGGACGACGTACCTCATCGGGTACGAGAGCTGCCACGGGAAGTGCACGACCCGCTTCCGGTGCTCAATGCCCGAGAGCATTCTCCTAACGCCGTCCTCGAGCTCGAGGACGAAGGGTTTGCCCGCGTCGTCGGACGGGTCAGAGCTGGCGTTGCGGATGAAGCCGGGGCAGACGATCACGACGTCGACGCCGGTGCCGCGCAGATCCACGCGCGTCGACTCGAGGAGGGTGGAGAGCGCCGCCTTGCTCGCCGAGTAGGCGCCCGCTCCTGGGAGGCCCCGCCAGGCGGCGAGGCTCGAGATGCCGGCCACCAGGCCGCTGCCGGCGGCGATCATCCCGGGCAGGACCGCCTCCAGCCAGTTGACGGCGCCGCCCACGTTGGTGGCGAGGACGTGGTGGTAGACGTCCGCCTGGAAGCGGCGCCCATCGACGCCGTCGCCGATGCCGGCGTTCAGGATCGCCCAGTCGAGGCCGCCCCATTTCGCCTCGATGGCGGCGTAGTGACGGCCGACCAGCTCGCGGTCGGTGACGCTGCCGACGAGCGGCAGGCTCTCGGCACCGGCGGACTCCACCAGCCGTGCCGTCTCGCGCAGCTCGGCCTCGCGCCGGGCGGTCACCGCCAGCCGGCAGCCGCGAAGGGCGAGCTGGCGCGCCATCTCGCGCCCAAGACCGGAGCTGGCGCCGGTCACGAGGACCCGGCGTGCCGCAGTCATCGCCTAGAGGACGCGGGCCGCGAGCGCTTCCCGTCCCGCCGAGAGCCGCAGGCGCTCGGCGGCCGGGATGCGCGTGCCGAACGCCGCGTCCCAGATGCCACTGGTGATCCCGTACGCCTTGCCGACGCCATGACGAGAGTGGTGGTAGAGATGACGGCGTCGCAGGTACTGGAAGTACCCGAGGTCGAGATTCCAGAAGTGCAGCCCGTGGTGGACCCACTCCTCCGCGAAGTAACACGTGAAGAACACCACCGCGACCACCGAGGCCGTGTAAGGCGGGGCGAGGAGGCTCAGGGGCACGAGCACCGAGGAGACGATCAGGGTGTCCAGGTGGCCGTTGATGAAGTAGCCGTCCCACGGGCGGGCGTGATGATCCGCGTGCAGGGCATCGAACAAGTAGTGCAAGACGCGGGTTCCGAGGCCTTCGCCCTTGGGGAAAGGGCGGTGCATGAGCCAGCGGTGGGAGGCGTACTCCACCAGCGTCCACAGCACGATTCCCGCGGCGGAGTAGGCGAGCACCCGGACGGCGCTCACCGAGCGGATGGCGAACCACATGAGCGTGACGAGGCACGCGAGGTAGATCACCGTCACCGGGTAGAGTCTCCCCCGGGACCGGCGTGCCTCGGCCGCGAGATCGATTCCGCTCGGGAAGGTTGGCTCCGGGTGGGATCCGGCCACCGACTTGAGCAACGTGTACATGCTAGGTTCTTCCCTGATGCCCAATCGAGGGCAGCTATCGGTTGACGCGACGCGCACGCGCGAGAGGTCGGTCCGGCCGGCCCTGCCGGACGGACGGCTCCGTAAGTCTACTTCATCGGCGCCTCCAGGTGATGGTCGGGGAGCCCCATCCAGGGCGACGAGCCCTGCTGCTGCTAGGCGCCGGTCAGGTCGAGCGCTCCCAGCTCCCGCCAATCGCCGACCGGACCGTCCGTCCGCCAGAGGTGGAGGCGGGCGACCGGGAAGGACGGCGCGACGAGAGGAGCGATGTCTGTCGCGATCTCCCGTTTCGTCTCGTCGGGAACCGCGCCGTAGACGAGGCTCAGGTGCGGGAAGAAAGGGGCGTCCGGCTCCCGACCGAAGGCCCGGGCCGCCGCCGCGTGCGTGGCGAGGAGGAGTGCGCTCGCCTCGGCGCGGGCGAAGAGGCAACGAAAGGGCTCCGCGCGCCCCTCGACTCCCGCCAGGCGGACCGTGAACGGTCGAATCGCCGCCGCCAGGGTGCGGCACGTCGCGAGCGTCTCCTCTTCCCGGGGGTCATCGATCCCGGGGAGGAGCGTCACGTGGGGCGGGAAGGGCGGCATCGAGAAGCGCTCGGCGAGGCGCCGGATGAGGCCGGCGAGACGGTCGTGCACCGCGCCGGCCGGCATCAGCCACAGCGATGCTCCCCGCGCCCGCAGATCCACGCCGCTCTTTGTACCACCGAAGGCCGACCGCGCCGAGCCAGGCGCAGGAGACCCGGTAGAATGGCAGGGTCTCGACCCGATGCTCATGGACGTCCACGTCGGCACGAGCGGCTACGCCTACAAGGAGTGGCGGGGCTCCTTCTACCCCGAGAGGATGAAGGAGAGGGAGATGCTCCGCTACTACGCGGAGCGCTTCCGGACCGTCGAGATCAACAACACGTTCTACCGCCTCCCCGGACGGGAGATGCTGCTCCGCTGGACGGAGGAGGTGCCGGCCGGCTTCGTCTTCGTCCTCAAGGCCTCGCAGCGGATCACCCACCGCCAGCGGCTCTCGGCGGAGTCGAAGGAGACGGTCGACTACCTCTTCGACGTGGCCTCCGCCCTCGGCGAGCGCCTCGGCCCCGTCCTCTTCCAGACCCCGCCCTTCCTCCGCAAGGACGTCGGCCGCCTGCGCGACTTCCTGGGCTTCCTCCCCGCGGGAAGGCCCGTCGCCTTCGAGTTCCGCCACGAATCCTGGCGGGACGACGAGGTCTACGCGACCCTGAAGGGCGCCAACGCCGCGCTGGTGTGCGCCGACACCGAGGAGTCGGGCGAGGCGGGCGCGCCCATCGTGCCCACCGCCGACTGGGGTTACCTGCGCCTGCGCCGCTGCGACTACGACGACGCCGGCATCGCCACGTGGGCCCGGCGCATCGTCGCCCAGCCCTGGCGGAAGGCGTTCGTCTTCTTCAAGCACGACGAGGGCGAGGCGGCCGCTCTCGCCCTCAAGCTGATCGGCGCGCTCCGGTAGAGCCGCCCCCGTGTCTTGACAGGCGCCGCCGATCAGAAGGCCAGGATCAGCCCGCCGCTCACGTCCCCCTGCCAGAGGCTCGAGCCCGAGAAGGCGAAGAGGCAGGTCCCGTTGGCGCAGAGGACGCCGCCGCTGCTGCCGCTCACGAGCGTGTAGAGCGCGCGGGCCTCGAAGCGCAGGCCCAGGTTCTTCGCGAGGAAGGTCTTGACGCCGAGGCCGCCCGCGGCGCCGAAGCGCGTGTCCGAGTCGAGCCCTCCGAGCCCCGGCACGAACCGCGTCGCCCCGACGGAGATCGTGCCGAACCAGCGGGCCCTTCCTTCCCCCTTCTCCTCCTGGAAGCCCCCCAGATAGCGCTCGATCGTGAGGTCGGACGAAGGGCCCAGCCCTCCCCCCACTCTCGTCGGCTGGCGCGAGTAGAGGAGCTCGAAGCGCCAGCCCTCGGCCACCGGAAGGCTGATCGTGCCGCCGTAGGCCAGGGAGGCCTCGAACGAGCGCGTCCCGGAGAGGACCGGATCCCACACCGAGCCGCCGAACGCGTAGGCGGCGAACGGCGTCACCTGAACCGTCTGGGCGAGGGCGTCCGCGCCCCCGACGGCAAAGGCGAGGGCGAGGAGGACCGGGAGGGCGCGGTTCGGGCCCGACCCGGGCGTCCACCACGCAGTCGGGATGCGCCGGGCCGTCAGCGGCGGGGCTCGAAGACGCCGAGGTCGCGGTTCTTCACCACGTCGTCCCAGCCGAAGCAGCGCCCGTTCATGGCGACGTAGACGCCGTGGGGCAGGGCCTGCGCGAACGAGAGGGCGCTGCCGAGGTTGAAGAGGCCGTCGGAACTCCCGAACGCGTAGGGCACCATCGCCCCGGTGAGGACGATCGTCTTCTCGAGAGCCGCCTCGCCGAGCACGCGCGCGGTGTCGGTCATGGTGTCCGTCCCGTGCGTGACGACGATCCGCTCCTCGGCCGCGCCCCGGCAGTTCTGGAGGACGACCTGCCGGTCGGCGCCCGTCATGTCCAGGCTGTCCACCATCATGAGGGTGCGCACGGCGACGTCGAGCCGGCAGCGGCCGAGCTGCAGCATCTCGTGGACGTGGGTGTCCTTGAAGAGGAGCCTCCCCGAGATCTCGTCGTACGTCTTGTCGAACGTGCCGCCGGTGATGAAGATGCGGACGGCCATCGCGTCGGGGTCAGAGCCCCCTCGCGACGTGGTAGTAGGCCTCGTTCCAGCGGAGCTCCTTCTTGAGCTCGCGGATCGTCGTCGTCTCGTCGATGAGGACGATCTCGACGCCCGCCATCTCGGCGTAGTCCTCGAGGTGCTCCGGGGTGAGGGCCTGGCTGAAGGCGGTGTGGTGCGCACCCCCCGCGTGGATCCAGGCCGCGGCCGCGACCTTGAGGCTGGGCTTCGGGACCCACACTGCGCGGGCGGTGGGCAGCCTGGGCAGAGACGCGTCGGGCCTGACCACGTCCACCGCGTTCACGATCAGGCGGAAGCGGTTGCCGAGGTCGACGAGCGAGGCGTTGAGGGCGAGCCCCGCGGCGACGCTGAAGACGAGGCGGGCGGGGTCGGCCTTGCCGCCGATGCCGAGGGGATGGACCTCCAGCGAGGGCTTCCCTTCCGCGATCGAGGCGCAGACCTCGAGCATGTGCGCCCCGAGGACCTTGGGGCCCTTCGGGTCGAAATGGTAGGTGTAGTCCTCCATGAAGGACGTGCCGCCGGGGAGGCCGCTCGCCATGACCTTCGCCGCCCGCACGAGGGCCGCGGTCTTCCAGTCGCCCTCCGCGCCGAAGCCGTAACCGTCGGCCATCAGGCGCTGGACGGCGAGCCCCGGGAGCTGGGCGAGGCCGTGGAGGTCCTCGAACGTGGTCGTGAAAGCCGAGAAGCCACCCTCCCGCAAGAAGGCCCGCAGGCCCGCCTCGACCCTAGCCTGCTCTCGCAGGTTCCCCTTCTGCGCATCGCTCGTCTTGATCTCGTAGGCGGCGCGGTACTCCGCGAGGAGCCTCTCGATCTCGGGGTCCGTCACCTCGTTGACCACGGCCACGAGGTCCCCCACGCCGTACCCGTTCACCGAATAGCCGAACTGCCGCTGCGCCGCGACCTTGTCGCCCTCGGTGACGGCCACCTCGCGCATGTTGTCGCCGAAGCGGGCCACCTTGAGCCGGCGCGTGTCCGCCCAGCCGCAGGCCGCGCGCATCCAGGCGCCCATGCGGTCCTGGACCTCCTCGTCCTGCCAGTGGCCCACCACGACCTTCCGGCTCTGGCGCAGGCGGGTGCAGATGAAGCCGAACTCGCGGTCGCCGTGGGCGGCCTGGTTCAGGTTCATGAAGTCCATGTCGATCGAGCCCCACGGCAGGTCCCGGTTGAATTGCGTGTGGAGGTGCAGGTAGGGCTTCTGGAGCGACGTGAGCCCCCCGATCCACATCTTGGCCGGGGAGAACGTGTGCATCCAGAGGACGAGGCCGACGCAGGCCTTCGCGGCGTTGGCCTCCGCGAGGAGGGCCGAGATCTCGTCTGGCGTCTTGACGACCGGCTTGAAGACGACCCGGCAGGGGACGCGCGCCGACGCGTCGAGAGCGGCCGCGATCTTGCGTGAGTTCTCGGCGACCTGCTTCAGCGTCTCGGGGCCGTAAAGGTGCTGGCTGCCGGTCACGAACCAGACTTCGGACTTCTTCAGCTCAGGGAGCAAGGGGACCCTCCTGGGGACCGACCTTCGTCCCGCGAAGGATAGCGCGAATCGCCCGCCGGTCGGGCCGGTGGGGCGGGGCGAGAGGAGCCTCAGCCTCGGGGCAGGCTCGCGGCCGCGGCCACGAGCCCGGCGATCTCCGACTCGCGGAACGTCCTCTCCTCGCGGTAGGCGATCCCGACCACGGCGCGGACGTCGCCGAGAGCGTCACGGACGGGCAGGGCCAGACCGGCCTGAGCGTCGATCGCCCGGGCGCCCGGCCGGACCTGGCCGGTCTCGTCCGACTGGATGTTGCAGGTCGTCACCGGCTCGTTGCGCTCCCAGGCCAGACCGGCCATCCCCTTGCCCTTCGGGATGCGCCGCACGATCTCCTGGACCTTCTCCGGAATGCGCACGGCCGCCGCCAGCTGGAGGACGCCCTCCGCGGAGAGCACGTGCACGGTGCCTGCGATCCCGTCGTGGTCTCGGAGGTAAGCCTCGAGCCAGCCCTGCACCGAGGTCCCTTCGTCCATCGTTCCCCCGTCCCCATCGTGCCCCACGAGGCATCCTCCCGACCACCTCGATCACCGCGCCCTCACCGGACGATGAGCCTCCGCTCAGGCCCGGCTGACCGGAACGCCTATCTTGTGGTAGAAATGCGAGTTGGCGCGATGGCAACTGTCCCGACCGAGATCCGGCTCACCCTGAGCCCGAGCCGCCGCTTCGAGGCGATCGACGTCAACGAGAAGATCGCAGAAGGGGCCGGCGACCTCCTGCGCCGGTACCGCCGGACCCTCTACTGCTCGCTCCACACCACGGCCGGCTACCTCGACCAGAGCCTCGCCGGGAGGATGCACCACCACCACGGGCGACTCGCCCAGTTCTTCGACGCCTGGCACGCTCTCTTCCCGCCCGACGCCGCCTACCGGCACGACCAGATGGAGCTGCGCACGGAGCTCTCGGACGAGCAGAAGGAGGTCGAGCCGAGGAACGCCGACTCGCACCTGACCTTCATCGGGTCGGGCATGCGGAACTGCGTCACCTACCGCAACGATCCCCCCGCCCCCGTCTACTTCATCGACCTCGACGGGACGAACGGCGCGGCGCGGCGACAGCGCCAGACGACGATCGTGGCCTACGACGAGGAGCGGGTGGTCGCCCGCGAGTCGTTCACGGTGCCCGTCTCCCACCACCCGATCGACGCCGTGAACCTGGCCGACCCCAAGGTGGGCCTCGTGGAGAGGGTCCAGGACATCCTCGCGACCTCGGGGCTCGAGAAGGGCCGGGTGGACATCTCGCTCGGGGCGGCGGAGAGGAACGTGGGCCTCACCGTCAACGAGTACGAGACGATGCTGATGCGGCACGACCTCGTGGAGGTCCTGAAGGACCCGCTCCGGTTCGCCGCCCAGCGGGGCCGGCACATGTTCGACGACCCCCTCTCGATCCCGAGCAAGACGGTCAACTACGCGAAGTACGACGTCCCCCGCCTCTTGAACTCGCTCGTCGAGGCCCTGCACTGGGACCACTCCGCGTTCGAGCGGGCGATGGCGAAGCTCATGGCCGTGCCGGCCCGGCGCCTGCTGAGGTCGCGGCGCGTCACCTTCCTGGCCGCCCAGGATGACGAGGCCGGCCGGCCGCGGCTCGTCCGGGGCCAGTACCAGAGCCCGATCCTCGTCCAGTGGCAGCCGGCCGACGGCCGGGCTCGCATGGTCGACATCACGGTGGTCGGCCTGGGCTAGGCGGACCGGCCGCCGCGCCGAGGCTCAGGCCGGACCGCGCCCCACTCCGAGCGCGTCGGCCACGCGGTTGATGTAGTTGAACCAGGCCGCGATCAGGGTGATCTGCAGGATGGCGCGGTCGTCGAATCCGCTCTCCCGCAGGCGGCGATGGTGCTCCGGGGTGACCCTCGTCGCGTCCTCCGTGAGCACGCCGACGTAGTCGAGCATCACGCGGTCGGCCGGGCGGAGGGGCGCTCTCTCGTAGTCCTCGACCAGCGCCTTCACGAACGCCTCGTCCAACGTCACGGCACGCAGAAACTCTGCGTGAGACTCCAGTCAGTAGTGGCAGCGGTTGAGGGCCGACACCCGCGTCGTGATCATCTCGTGCTGGGCGCGGCTCAGGGGCAGCGACGGCGACAGGAGGGCCCCGAAGGTGGCGAAGGCGTGGTGGAGGGCGTCCGGGATCAGGGTGTGCGTGGACACGATGCTCTCGCTCTCGTCCCCCGGTTTCCGGTCGTACTCCTTCGGGTAGAGGGCGTGCTGTGCCTCGAGGGCCCTCTTCAGCTCCTCGTCGGCGTCCGCGAACGGAACCGTCTTGATCCAGGCCATCAGCTTTCCTCCACGGAGACGGGCAGGGGTCGGGAGTCGCGTCGGCGGGCGACGAGGAGACGATACACGGGGGCGCCGGCGGCCACGACGGCCACGCCGAGCGCGGCCTGCAACGGGCTGCCGGCGCCCAGCAGGACCAGCATCACCGCCAGCATCGCCAGGAAGAGGAGGGGCGTGAGCGGCCAGCCGGGGGCACGTGGGATGGCGCCGCTCGGTGCCAACCGGAAGAGCCCGCCCACGGTGAGGGCGAGAAACGCCACGGTGACGAAGACGAAGTAGGCGACCACGGCCTCGAAGGTCCCGAGGGCCACGAGGACGGCGGCGAGCCCGGCCTGCACGCCAATCGCACGGACCGGCGCGCCCGTGCGAGGATCCAGGCGGGACACGAAGCCCGGGGCGGCGCCGTCTCGCGCCATCGCGTAGTAGAGCCGAGGGGCGAAGGTCATGAAGGCGAAGAGGCTGCCGAGCACGAAGAGGGCCACGAGCGCGGAGAGGGCGCGGCCGCCGCTCGGACCGAAGAGGGCGGCGCCGGCGCGCGCGGCGAAGTCCTCCGGCGAGCCCTGCCGCGCGATCGGGACGAGGTAGAGGAAGGCCGCGCTCACCGACGCGTAGAGGAGCGTCACCGCACCCACGCCCAGCGCGAGGGCGCGCGGCAGCGCGCGCTGCGGGTCGCGAACCTCGCCGGCGAGCTTCGCCGCCTCCCACCACCCGCCGAACGAGAAGAAGGCGAGGACGAGGGCCCCGGCGAGCGCCGGAACGATGGGCGGCGCGCCGGGCGGGCGGCCGAGGAACGGGACGAAGTGCCGGGCGTCGCCGGCTCCCGAGGCGAACCCCCAGGCGACGAGCCCCACCAGGAGGCCGATCTTGGCGAGGGCGAGGCCGTGGCCGATCGCCGCCGCGAGGCGCACGCCGAGGAGGTTGGCGACGCTGACCGCGGCGATCGCCGCGAGCGCGACCGCCTTCGGCGCGAGGCCGGGCCAGGCCGCCGCAGCGTAGGCCCCGAGGCCGGTCGCGAGGGCCGCGGTGAGCCCCGGGTCCATCACGAGGAGGCACTTCCAGCCGTAGAGGAAGGCGACGGCCGGCCCCCAGGCCTCGCGCAGATAGACGTACGAGCCTCCCGCCTCCGGGAATCGCGCGGCGAGCTCGCCGAAGCTCAGTGCCCCGCAGAGTGCCGCCGCGCCCATGAACGCCCACACCAGGAAGACGAGCCCGGGCGAGGCGAGGGCGCGGGCCATGCCGGCCGGGGTGAGGAAGATTCCCACCCCGACCGTCCCGCCCACGACGAGGGCAGCGGCGGCGGGCAGGGAGATCCGTCTCCGCAGCGCCGCGGGGCCGCTCTTGCTCAGAACCGCATCCTGAGGCCGAGCTGGAAGGCGCGAGGCCCGCCCGAGCCGAAGACGCCCCCGGCCGTGGTGAGGGCGTGGCCGAAGGACGACGAGCGCAGGTATCCGGGGTCGGCGGGGTCGGAGCTGTCGCGGGCGAGGACGTTCGTGAATCCGGAGTAGTTGGCCTTCGACACCCCGAGGATGTTCGTGACGTTGAAGACGTTGAAGCACTCCACGATCCCCTCCAGGCTGACCGAGCGGGAGACGCTGAAGGCCCGGGAGAGGCGGAGGTCGAGCGAGTCGAAGGAGTCCCCGAAGCGCGCGTCCGCGCCCACGAGCGGGAGGGGCACGCCGTTCACGCCCCCGGAAGCGTTGAGGCTCGTGATGTAGGCATTCAGCTCGGCGGCGGTCTTGAACTCGCGGCCGCCGGCGTTGCGGGAGAGGGTGGGGACGCGCGTCGAGCCGTCCGGCATCAGGATGTCCATCGGGACCGCGGACGCGATCGTCCAGATCCCGGAGAGGCGGAGGTCGAGCGGCAGGAGGAAGGAGCCCGAGAGTGCGAGGCGGTGCCGCTGGTCGTTCGGGGTCGGGCCGTACTCCCGCTGGAGGTCGTTCGGGTCGATGGGACCGGGTCCGAAGGGGATCTGGTCGTCGTTGACGTAGTTCATGGCGCGGGCGAGGGTGTACGAGACGCGGAGCTGCTGTCCCCGGCCCCAGCGCTTCTCCAGGGAGGCGAGGAGGGCGTCGTAGCGGGTCCCCACGCTCGACTCGATGTTCACAACCTGGTCGGGACCGCCCACGACGGGGTTGTACACCTGGCCGATCGGCCGTCCGATGATGAAGTGGGTGCCCCGGTTGTGGACGTAGTCGAGCTCGAGGACGGCGCTCCCGGGCACCTGGAAGCGGGTCCCCAGGCTCAGCTGCTGGACGGTGGGGTTCTGGAGCGTGTTGTCGATGATGTTGATGCCGGAGGCCCCCGCGCCGGGGATGATGAACCCCGTGAAGGGGTTCGAGTACGAGGGGGCGCCCGGGGGCACGGTGCCCGTCGTGGGGTCGAGGTAGTAGACGTTCCCGGCCCGGACCTCGATCGGGAGCGCCCGCCCGTCGAGCCCCCGCTCGAGAGACATGATCTCGAGGGTGACGCGGTCGTAGTAGAGGCCCCAGCCGCCGTGGACCTGCACCGAGCCCTTGCCGTTCGTCCACGCGAAGCCCAGGCGCGGACCGAAGTTGTTCGCGTCCCGGTTGCGGTCGCCCTTCAGGAACGGCTTCACGATCGGGTTGATGTCGCCGTAGCCCGAGACGTTCTTGACGTTGGTGTCCATCTCCCACCGCAGCCCCACGTTCAGCGTCAGCTGCGGCGTCACGCGCCAGTCGTCCTGGACGAACCCGGCGAGGTAGGTGCTCGAGCAGTCGTTCAGCACGAGGTCCTGGTCCGGCTTGCCGCTGCGCAGGGTCACGGCGAAGAGCAGGTCCTGGTCATCCACCTTCCCGTCGCGGTTGAGGTCGAACTGCGGGAAGTCCTGGACGAACTCGATGCGCCCCTGGCGGAAGACGCCGAGGTCGAAGGCGCCGTTCGTGTGCGAGACGTCGCCCCCGAGCCGGAGCGTGTGGGCGCCCTTCACCCAGGAGAGCGACTCGCCCAGCTGCCAGCGGGTCTGGGTGGTGGCCTGGGGCACGCGGAAGCTCGCCCCGTCCTGCAGGCTGGGGAAGGTGAGCTGGGGGCCGGGGGAGACGGGGTCGATCGAGTTGCGGTAGTCGCTGTAGCTCGCCCGGAGGGTGTTGACGGCGGTGGCGGAGAGCGTCCGCGTCCACGTCAGCAGGCCCTGGTGGTGGCGGTTCCGCGAGTCCTGGCGCTGGGAGGCGGTGCCGATCGCCCGGTCGAGCGTGCTCTGGCCGGTGTCGTCCTGGTTCTCGAAGACGTAGCGGAGGCTCAGGCTGTCCGCGCTCGAGACCCGAGCGTCCACGCGGCCGGTGGCGAGGACGTCGTCGAGGGGGGCCGGGGCGAGGGCGTGGGCGATCGTGCGCGTGGCCGTGTCCCGCTCGCCCACCTGGACGACGGAGTCCTGGTTCCGGTACTCGGCGGCGGCGAACCACCAGGCCCTGCCGCGCACGATCGGTCCCCCGACCGCGGCCGAGTACTGCGCGCGCGAGAACGGGGGCGCGGGACCGAGCGAGCGGTCGTAGGTCGCGGGCAGGGCCTGGAGCGAGCGGTCGCGCAGGAGGAAGGTCGCGGATCCGGAGAGCGCGTCCCCCCCGCTCCTCGTCACAACGTTCACCGCGGACGCGGCCGAGCGGCCCTGCTCGGCCGAGAACCGGTTCGTCGCCATCTGGAACTCCTGGACCGCGTCCTGGGGCAGGTTGGCGAGCGGCCCGCCCACCGCGTCGTCGTTGTTGTCCTGGCCGTCGATCGTGATGTTGCCGCCGCGTCCGAGCTGACCGGCGGAGGAGAGGGCGATGCTGTCGGTCTTCGTGGGGTCGAAGTTCGGGGCGGGGGCGTTCCCGGGCATGAGGAACGCGAGCTCCAGGAAGTTCCGGCCGTTCAGGGGAAGGTTGTCCACGACCGTGGACGTGACGACACCGCCCACGAGCGAGCTCCCGGTGGCCACCGGGGTCGCGCCCTCCTCGACCGTCACCGCCTCCGCGCGCCCGCCGACGTCGAGGACAGCGTTCACCGGGACGCGGCGGCCGACCTCGACGACGACGCGCTCGAACGTCTTCGGGGCGAAGCCGGGCGCTTCGAGGACGAGCCGGTACTCGCCGGGCGCGAGGTTGGCGAGCGCGTAGCGGCCGGCGGAGTCCGTCTTCGTCTCGCGGACGGACGCGGTGGCGGTGCGGGTGACGACCACCCTCGCTCCGGCGAGGGCGGCGCCGGAGGCGTCGGTCGCCCGGCCGCTCAGGTCGCCGGTCGCGGCGTCCTGGGCGCGCAGGGGAGAGGCAAGTGGCCACGAAAGGAGGATGGCGATCGACAGGAGCGGTAGGCGGGCACGGCGGTGCCCGGAGCGGATCCGCATGGAAGCGCCTCCAGTTTGTCCTCGGATGCTGGAGGCGCATCTTCGTGGAACCAGCGGCAGGAAGTCTACAACTCGATTTATGCGCTTCGGACGGCTCCCTATGCTGCGGCGGCTGTCCTCGGCGGCGACGGATGAACGGCTTAGGGCAGGTGTCGGACGCTCCGGGTGCCGGTCATAGGAACTCCGTCACGACATCCGCGCCGGCTCGTCGCGGATCGCCCCCTTGACCGCGGCCACCAGCTCGGGAGTGATCTGCATGCCGTGCGCGTCCTTCGCGTGGGGAGCGGCCTTCTGGAGGATCTCCTCCTCCGTGCCTCGCGCCTCGAACGAGCAGCCCGCCACCAGGTCTCCGCACCGCAGCACCTTCGCCATCGCATCCTCCTCTCGCGGAGGTTCAGGCGGGCCGGGCCATCGCGAGGGCCTGCTCCGGAGTGAGCTCCATCCCGTGCTCCTTCCGGGCGTGCTCACGCGCTCGGGCCACGAGGGCCTCGTCGCCGTCGGCCTCGACCAGGGAGCCGCACGGGCGCCCGGCTCCTCCTCGCCTTTTCGGTGTGCGAGCGGGCCCGCCCCGTGTCCCGTGACGCGCTCGCCGAGCTCTTGTGGCCGGCGGCCAAGCCGCCGTCGTGGGAGACCTCGGTCAAGGCTCTCGTGAGCCGGCTCCGTCCCTTCACGAACGGCCTGGCCCCCCGCGGCATGCCGACCCCCACGATCCGCGCGCAGTACGGATGCGACCAGCTCGGCCTTCCGCGGGACGCGGGGTGGACGTCGAGGCCGCGCGCGCCTCGCTCGACGAGGCGGAAGGCGCGCTGCGGCGGGGTTGCCCAGGGGGGTCCCGTGAACGTGGCGGTGACCGTGGCACGACGGGGATTCCTCCACGGCCAGGACGGCGCCTGGGTGGAGGACCGGCGCCGCGACCTCGAGCGCGTCCTGGTGCGCGCCCTCGACGGCTACGCCGAGACGACCCTGGCCATCGGTCAGGCTGCCCTGGCCGTCGAGGCGGCCCTCGAGGCTCTCCGGTGCGACCCGCTCCGCGAGCCGTCCTGGCGCTGCCTCATGCGCGCGCACGATGCGCTCGGGAACCGGCCGGAGGCCCTGGCCGCCTTCCATCGGCTGAAGGCGCAACTCCGGGAGGACCTGGGCGTCTCCCCGGCGGCGGAGACGGAGGCCCTCTTCACCCGCATCTTGCGGAGCGGGGGGACCTCCCCCTGCTAGAATCGGAGCATGCCCGCCCGCTCGATCGGTACCGGAACCCTGTCTTTCGGGATGGTCTCCATCCCCATCCGAATGTACGCGGCCGGCGAGTCCGCCTCCGCGGTCTCGTTCAACCTCCTCCACAGCAAGTGCAAGTCCCGCCTGAAGCAGCAGTACGTGTGCCCGAAGGACAACGAGATCGTGCCCCGCGACCAGATGGTGAAGGGCTACGAGTTCTCTAAGGAGCAGTACGTCACCTTCACGACCGACGAGCTGAAGGCGATGGAGCAGGAGTCCCAGAAGGCGATCGAGATCACGGAGTTCGTGCCCGCGTCGAAGGTGGACCCGGTGTACTTCGACGGGGCCTACTACCTCGGGCCGGACAAGGGCGGGGAGAAGGCCTACAAGCTCCTGAACGAGGCCATGAAGCAGACCGGGCGCACGGCCCTCGCCAAGTGGGCGGCGCGGGGCAAGCAGTACCTCGTCATGATCCGCCCCGTCGAGAAGGGTCTCGTGATGCAGCAGCTCCTCTACAAGGACGAGGTGCGGCCGATCTCCGAGGTGCCGATCGACGACGCCGAGCTCAAGGAGCCGGAGCTGAAGCTGGCCGTACAGCTCGTCGAGCAGATTGCCTCCGACGAGTTCCGGCCCGAGAACTACGAGGACGACGTCCGCAAGCGGTACCACGAGGCGATCCAGAAGAAGGTGGAGGGGCAGGAGATCACCGCCGCCCCCGAGGCGCCGCGCGCCCAGATCATCGACCTCATGGAGGCGCTCAAGGCCAGCCTGGCCGCCAAGAGCGCCGCGGCGGCGCCGAGGGCCGAAGGCGCCGAGAGGGCGACCGGCACGGAGGGCTGAAGGCGCCCTTGCCCGACAGCCTGGCCCGCGTGGGCCGCGACGTCGTCCGCTGCGAGCGCTGTCCGCGCCTGCGGCGGTGGTGCCGGGACGTGGCGCGGACGAAGGTCCGACGGTTCCGCGACCAGGAGTACTGGGGCCGGCCTGTGCCCGGCTTCGGCGACCCCGACGCGCGCCTGCTGATCGTCGGCCTCGCCCCCGCCGCCCACGGCGGCAACCGGACCGGCCGGGTCTTCACCGGCGACCGCTCCGGCGATTTCCTGTTCGCCGCGCTCCACCGCGCGGGCTTCGCCCGCCTGCCGGAGTCGGTGGGACGCGGCGACGGTCAGAGCCTCCGGGGCTGCTACATCGCCCCCGTCGCGCGCTGCGCGCCCCCCGCGAACAAGCCGACGCCGGAGGAGATCGCCCGCTGCCGCGAGTACCTGGCCCGGGAGTGGGCCCTCCTGGCGCGGGTCCGCGCGGTCCTCGTCCTCGGCCGCGTCGCCACGGACGGCTTCCTGGCCATGCTCCGCGGGACGGGTCGCGACGTGCCCCGCGGCCTCGCCTTCGCCCACGGCGCCACGCACGACCTCGGCGGCGGCGTCCGGCTCTTCTGCTCCTTCCACGTGTCCCAGCAGAACACCTTCACCGGCCGCCTCACGCCGCGGTCCTTCGACGCGGTGCTACGCCGTGCGCGGGCGCACGCCGGGGCCTCGGGGTAAGATCGGCCATGATCCCTCTCTCGTTCGTACGCCGGCCCGCGTGCGCGTGGACGCTCGCGCTCTCCGTCGCCGCAGCCGCCACGCCCGCCGCAGCCGAGGTGCGGCCGGGGAGCTTCCGGTCCGAAGCGCTGGGGCGCGACGTCTCGTACGTCGTGGACGTCCCCCCGTCCTACGACACGTCGGGCAGCCGGAGGTACCCGGTCGTCTACGCCCTTCACGGCCTCTTCGAGGGCCAGGGCTTCTGGGAGCGGCGGGGGCTCTCCGAGATCCTGGCCCGACTGCGGGCCGCCGGGTCGGTGCCCGACTTCCTCGTAGTGGCCCCGGACGGGGGCAACTCCTTCTTCGTCAACTCGCCCTCCGGCCGCTACGAGGACATGGTGACGAAGGACCTCGTGGCCCATGTCGAGGCGGCCTTCCGCGTCGTCCCCGGCCGGAAGGGACGCGCGCTCCTCGGCGTTTCGATGGGCGGCTACGCGGCGCTCCACCTGGCCTTCGACCAGCCGGGCCTCTTCGCTGCCGTGGCCACCCACAGCGCGATGCTCCTCGGGCGCGTCCCCTCGGCCGACCAGGGGGCCGGCCGCTGGCACATGGCCGCCTTTAACAAGGTCTTCGGCGACCCCATCGACCTTTCGCTGTGGGCGGAGAACGACCCGTTCACGTGGGCGAGGAAGGTCGACCCGAAGGCCGTGCCGGCACTCTATTTCGACTGCGGCAGCGAGGACCGGTACGGCCTCGCGAGCGGCAACCGCGACCTGCATCGGATCCTCGACGAGCGGGGGATCGCCCACACCTTCGAGCTCGCCCCCGGCGACCACGGCTACGAGTTCGTCCGGGCCCGCCTCGAGAAGAGCATGCGCTTCCTCGGCGAGCGCCTGGGAGACGGGGGACGCCGGCCCTGAGCCCTCCCTGGCGCGGACGGCTCAGGGCCGCTTCTTCGGGCCGGAGGTCTGCGCCCGCCCGCGGCGGCCGACGGGAGCGGGGGGCGTCTCTTCCGTTCCCAGGCCGGCGAGCAGGCGTCGAGCCTCGTCGTGACCGGGCTGCAGCTCGAGGACCCGCCGAAGGACGCTCTGGGCGCGGTGTCGAAGGCCCTGCTCGGCGTAGATCCGTCCGAGCTCGACCCCGGCGTTGACGTTCTCCGGCTGCTCCCGCAGGACGGCGAGGAGCATCTCCTCGCCCTGCTTGACCCAGCCCGGGTTCTTCGCGTAAGCGTGGGCCAGCAGGATCCGGGCTTCCTGCCGGAGTGGGCCTTCGGCTCTCAGGACGGCCGGCTCGAGGAGCCGGATGGCCTCCCAGTAGCGCTCCTGGTCGAGGCTGGCCTGGCCTTGGCGGATGGCTTCCGCGGTCCGCTCGGCCTCGTCTCGCGCGTCGGGCGACGCGCCCCGAGCCGTGCCCTCCCGGCGGGCCAGCCCCCGCTCGTAGCTGGCGCGCATGCGGGGGTTGCAGAGCACCTCGTAGGCCTCGCCGAGGCGGCCGAAGACCTCTTCGAGCTCGTCCCGCAGGTCCGACAGCGCCCGGTCGTGGTGGACGTCGGGATGGAAGCGCCGCGCGAGACGGAAGTAGGCCTCGCGCACCTGCGCCTCGGTCGCGTCCCGCGGAACCCCCAGCACCTCGAAGTGGGTGCGGTCGAGCCCGTCGTAGGCCTCCAGGATCTCCAGGCGGCGCGTCTCGACCGGCGGCAGACGTGGCGCGGGAGGCGGGCTTCCCGGCGCGGCGGTCGACGGCTCGTGGGGCGCCTCGCCAAGCTCGGTCAGCGTCGGCCACACCTGCGTCGGCGGAGGCTCCTCGGACACGGCTCCGGGCGGGGGAATGCCGAGCTCGGCGAGCGTCGGCCACACTTGTGTCGGCTCAGGCTCTTCGAAGGCGACCTCCGGTGGGGGTGGAACGGGCTGGGCCGGCGTCGGCGCTTCTTGGGTCGGAGGAGGCCCATCGGGTGCCGTCGTCTCGCCTGAGGGCGCACCGCCCTCCGCCGGCGTCGGTCGCCCGTCCGCCGGAGAAGGCACCTCGGGGGCGGCCTCGCGCGAGGGCGCCTCGGGCTCCGTGGGCTCCTGCATCGTCGGCTGAACCCCCGGCGGAGGAGCCTCCTTTCGCCCGGAGGGGTGCGGCGTGGAGAGAGGCTCGGATGCGCTCGACGGGGCGGCGGGCGGCGCCGGAGCCGCGGCGGGTTTCGAGGGAGGGGCCTCCACCGCGCTCGGATGCTCGAGACCCGGCGGGCGGGTCTGCACCTGCACCGCAGGCTCGGGCTCCTCGCCCACGTACTCCAGCACTCCGGTGGAGAGGAGGCCGAACAGGCTGCGCAGCACGTCCTCGGACCGCAGAGGCGTGATCTGGATGATCTCCCTCGCGCTCAGGGTGCCGTCGACGCGGGACAGGACGTACCCGTCGGCCGGACCCAGGCTGATCCGCTGGTAGCGCAGGAGGGGGTCGGCCGAGAGCGCCAGGACGTGGTCGATGTTGCCGAGGTTGAAGCGCACGACGTCGGGATCCCGCACGCCGCGCGCCGCCTGGAGGATCAGCTCCCCGGTCGAGAGCCGGAGCGTGACGTCGGCATCGATGGCCTTGTCCGGAGGCTCGTCCACGAACTCGTAGGAGCCTTCGGTCCACGAGAACAGGTGCTGCAGCACGTCGTGGGCGTGCGCGGCGATCACCGTCTCGAGCCCGGGGACGTCCAGGAGCCCCATGTCGATGAGCACCGCGCCCAGCCTCTTTCCGTCCCGGGCCATGGACTCCAGGGCGCGGTCGAGGTCCGCTTGAGACAACCGTCCCAGGCGCACGAGCATCTCGCCCAGCCGCTGTCCGCGGACACCCGTCTCGGCGCCGAGGATGTGGCCCTGGCGGAAGCGGAGGCCGTACCTCTCCTCGCCTCGGACGAACGAGAGCACGCCCGTCCGGCGACCCACGTACAGCTTCCGCAGGACGCCCGGAAGGACGCCCTCCCAGAGCTCGCCTTGGACGCTCGACATCGGCCGCATGATACGCGCCCCGCGCCCGAGGGGCACCCTGCTTCGGCGGCCTGACCGCTCAACGGACCGGCTGGCCGCCCGCCCGTCCCGCGAACGTGTAGACCGGCTCGTACGCCCCGTCCGCGGGCGCCGGCGCCATCGTCACCGCCCCGAGGTGAGGGCCGAGGCAGGTCACGTAGGCCGTGAGATCCCGCGGCCACCGAGCCTCGGCCAGGGTCCGGGCCGCCCCGCCCGCCTCCGGCTCGAGGCCCACGTGACCCAGGCCGACCCGAGTCATTCGCCCGCCCTGGACTTCGATCGCGAGGGCGACCTGGAGCCGGTCGCGGAACGGGTTGTCGAACGGACAGATCTCCCCGTGCGACTGCATCGTCTTGAAGACGTAGCGGGCGAGGCGGGCGAGGTCGGAGATGCCGGGCTCGGCTGGGTCGTCCGCGTCCGCGGACGCCGCGGGCGCCGGCGTGGAAAGCGACTCGCGGCTGGAGAGCGGGCGCGCCGTGTCGGCTGCCCCCCGATCGGGGACGGGCACGGGCCGGGGAGCGTCGCGGTCGGTGCAGCCGGCGGGCAGGAGGAGCGGGAAGAGCACGCCGGCCAGGGCCGACCGCGTCATGGGAGGCTCAGACCTCCCGCAGGGCGGAGGTGATCGGCAGGCGCGCCCCCCGTGCCGCGGGGAGGAGCCCGCCCAGGAACCCCATCACGACGGCGAAGACCATCCCGGTGACGACGATGCCGGGCGTGATCCGGAAGTTGAAGGCGATCTCGCTGAAGCTCTGGGTCTGGCCGGTGCCGGTCGAGAAGCCGTTCATGGGGAAGGCGAGCAGGCAGCCGATCGCGCCGCCGACCACGGCCAGGATCACCGACTCGATCAGGAACGCGAGGAGGATCGCGCGGCGCGAGAAGCCGAGGGCGCGCAGGGTGCCGATCTCGCGCGTGCGGGCGGAGACGATCGCGTACATCGTGTTGATGGCGCCGAACACGGCCCCGACCCCCATGATGAGGGCCACGAACGTGGCCAGCCCGCGCAGGGCTCGGGCGAGCGGCCCCGCCTGCTCCTCGTAGTACTTCCGCTCGGAGAGCGCCTGCAGCTGCATCTGGGGCTGGGCCCGGAGCCAGCGGTCGAGCTCGGGGATCGCGGCCGGGTCCTTCATCCGCACGACGAGCGAGTTGCTCCCCGCCCCCCTCTGGAAGATGGCGGCGAAGGTGTCGTAGTCGCCCCAGACCTCGCTCTCGAAGGCCCCCCCGGTCGACTCGAAGAGGCCGACGATCTTGAAGAGCTTCTGCTGGTACTTCACGCTGTCGCCGATCCGCACGCCCCGGATGCGCGTGGTGAGCTTGCGGCCCACGATGACCTCGTCGAGCCCGGGGGTGAACGAGCGCCCCTCGGTGACCCGGATTCCCCCCCGCACCTCGAACGCCCTCGGAGTCACCGCGCGCAGGGTCACGTTCGCCGGCTGGCCGTCGCTCGCCCGGGGCAGCCCGAGCACGACCACGAGGTCCCAGGACGCGAGGGGCTGGCCGGAGGCGTCTCGGGCCACCCGGTCGTCCACCACGATCATGTCCCGATCGGCGAGGGGCACCCCCGAGGTCAGCTCGGAGCTCGAGCCGCGCTGGACGACGATCGCGTTGTCGGGGCGGCCGGTCGTGCGGAGCGCGGCGTTGAAGCCCTCCGACATCGACATCAGCACCGCGAACACCGCCACCACGAGGGCGATCCCGACGACCGCGAGCAGGGTGACCTGCCAGCGGACCCGGACGTTCCGGACGTTGTAGGAGAGGGGGAGGGCCATCGTCTACACCGTTCGCAGCATGTCGGTGATCCGCGCCCGGTAGGCGTTGAGCGCGGGGACGAAGCCGGCCGCGAAGCCGAGGAAGAGCGCGTTGGCCAGGCCGAGGCTGGCCACGAGCGGACGCAGGTTCAGCTCCCTGAGCCCGATCGTCCCGAGCAGGCTCTTGAGGCCCGGGGCGTGGGTCATGACCCACATGATGCCCTGGCTGCCGAAGACCCCGAGGGCGCCCCCGATGAAGGCGATGAGGACGGATTCCGCCACGACGAGCCCCATCACCTGCCGGCTGGTGAAGCCGAGGGTCTTCAGGACGCCGATCTCCGTCCTCCGCTCGCGTACGGCGATGCTCATCGTGTTGGCCACCACCAGCAGGATGGTGAAGGTCACCGCCAGCCCGATCCCGTTGAGCAGCAGCGCGAGGTTCCCGGCCATCGCGACGAAGCCCGCCGCGTAGGCCTTCTCGGTCTCGGTGTGGGTCTGGGCGTCGGAGTTCTCGAAGAGGGCGTCGATCGCCGAGCTGATCCGGCCCGCGTCGTCCGGGTCCTTGATCTCCACGTAGTAGACGCCGGCCTGGAGGGTCCGCCCGGTGGCCTCGTACAGGTACTTGCGGCTGAACAGCATGAGCGTCGTGTCGGTGCCCGGGTACTTCACCGGGTCCGTGTCGAAGATGGCGCGGACCACGAACTCGAAGGGGCCGTCCGCCTTGCGGTGGGTGGGGATGAAGCTCTCGAGGTAGAAGGTGTCGCCGATCTTCCAGCCGTACTTCTGGGCGAGCTTCCGTCCGATCACGCAGCCGCGCTGGTCCTGGAGGAGCGCCTGGTACTGGTCGGGCGGGATCTCGTACTCGGGGTACATCGCGAGGAAGGGCTCGAGGTCCACGGCGAGGTTGAAGAAGAAGTTGCTCCAGTCGGTCGTCGAGGAGGAGCCCTCGTCCGCCTTGCCCTCCTTCTTCACCGGCAGGAAGCCCCCGAACCAGTTGGAGGTCGCCACCCGCTCGACGCCGGGCACGGCGGCGATCCGCGCCTGGTAGGCCTGGGGCAGGGGGAAGGTGAGGCTCACCGAGTTGCGGGTCACGAGGCGCTTGGCGCTGCGGCTGTCGAGGAGGGTGTTGATCTGGGCGAGCACCGACTGCAGCGTGCAGAAGAGGAAGATGCAGAGGGTCATCGCCCCCACGGTGAGGGCGGTGCGGAACCAGTTCTTGCGGAGGTGCTTGAGGAGGTAGGGCAGGAACTTCATGGCTTCTCTCCCTGTCCTGGCTGGAGAGCCAGGGCTAGTCCCGCAGGACGCCCTTCTCGAGGTGGTGCTGGGTGTGCGCCCGCTCCGACGCGCGAGGGTCGTGGGTCACCATGACGATCGTCTTCTTGAAGTCCCGGTTCAGGGTCTGCATCAGGTCGAGGATCTCGACCGCGCTCTTCGCGTCGAGGTCGCCCGTCGGCTCGTCCGCCACCAGCACCTTGGGGTCGGTGACGATGGCCCGCGCGATCGCGACCCTCTGCTCCTGTCCCCCGGACAGCTGCCGAGGGTAGTGCGAGGCGCGGTCGGCGAGGCCCACCACCTTGAGCGCCGTCGCCGCCCGCTCGCGCCGCTCCGTCTTCGAGAGGTGCGTGAGCAGGAGGGGCAGCTCGACGTTCTCGGTCGCGGTGAGCACGGGGATGAGGTTGTAGAACTGGAAGATGAACCCCACGTTGTGGCTGCGGAAGCCGGCGAGGGCGGTCTCGTCGAGGCCGGCCACGTCGGTCCCGGCCACGATCACCTCGCCCGAGGTGGGCTTGTCGATCCCGGCGATCAGGTTCAGGAGGGTGGACTTTCCGGAGCCCGACGGCCCCATGAGCGCGGCGAAGTCGCCCTCCTCGACCTGGAGGCTGAGGCCGTTGAGCACGACGATCTCCTCGGCGTCGCGCCTGTACACCTTCGTGACGTTCCGCACGTCGACCATGGCCATCGAGACTGTCCTCCTGCCATCCCGAGGCGCTCCGATCGCGTCGAGGCGCCGAGGGATTCCGTACCCGATCGTCGGCGGCTCGTTCACCGAACCGTCCACTCGGGGGTCGGCTCTTCCCAGACTGCCCAGCTTCTAGGGGTTCGAGGCCTATTATGACCCGGTTCTGACCTTGACCGGGGCGCCGTCCTTCAGGTCGTCCTTCGGGCGCGCCACCACCGTCTCTCCCCCGGAGAGCCCCTCCCTCACGATGACCTGGCCCTGGCGCTCCGTGCCGAGGGCGACCGCGCGCGCCGCGGCCCGGCCGTCTCGCACGAGAAAGACGGTGGGCTTGCCGTCGCGGGTCACGATCGAGTCCCGGGGGACGAGGACGACGGGCGCCCCGGCGGCCGGGGCGGCCTCCTTCTTCTCCGGCTCGAGGAAGGTGACCTTGGCGCTCATCTCGGGCTTCAGGTCCTTGTCCTTGTCGAGGATCGTGACCTTGACCATGACGGTGGCCTTCGTGCGGTCGGCGGTGGGGATGACCTGGCGCAGCACGGCCTTGTAGCGGCGGTCGGGGATCGCCTCGACCGTGACCTCGGCGGGTTGCCCGTTCGCCACCTTGGCCACGTTCGCCTCGGCCACGTCCGCCTCCACCTCGAGGGTGGCGAGGTCGGCGAGAGCCACGATCGCGCCCGAGGAGGTCGAGATGTTGACCCCGGGCGGGATCGGGGCGACGCTCTCTCCCACCTCGGCCATCTTCTTGACCACGACGCCGCTGAAGGGGGCGCGGATCACGGTGTTCTGGAGCTGCGCCTCGGCGAACTCGAGGTCGGCCTTGGCCTGGGCGAGCGCGGCCTCGGCGAGCTTCACCCGGCTCGCCGCCGCGTCGCGCTGGTCGACCGACACGATCTTCTGCGCGGCGAGGTCCTCCGTGAGCTTCAGCTGGCGGACGTTCTCGGCGAGGTCGGCCTCGGCGTGCAGCTGAGCGGCCCGGGCCCGGACGACCGACGCCTCGTAGTCGAAGGACTCGAGGCGGGCGATCGGCTCGCCCTCGCGCACGACGCTGCCCTCCTCGACCCGCAGCGCCGAGAGCCGGCCCTGGATCTTGGCCGAGACCACGGCCTTGCGCCGGGCCACAACGTAGCCGGAGGCGGTCAGGATGGGCGTGCCCGCGCTCGGCGTCACGTCGCGGCTGACCCCGACCGTCGTCGTCTCCACCTCGGTGGCCGAGAAGGCCTGCTGGGCGCGCAGGGCGTAGAGCCCGATGAGGAAGACGACCACCGGGAGGAGCAGGAGGAGCGGCCACCGCCAGGCGCTGGTCTTCCTGCGGGTCCGGTCGATCTTGAGGGTGGCGAGCTCGCCCTTCAGGTCCGTCACGTTCGTCTCCTCTTCTGCGGGCACCGGTCGGTCCGGAGAGATCTACGCCCTCTCGGCCGTCGGCGCCGTGGGAATTCGGTGAACGCCCGTCCCGCGCCGGCGAGCCTAGTACATCTGCGAGAAGTACTCGTTCAGCTGGCGCTTCCAGTACGGCCAGTCATGCCCCCCGTCCGGGCCCCAGTCGTCGACCGAGTGCCGGATCCCCCGCGACCAGAGGACGCCCGAGAGCTGGTAGCTCGGCCGCGCGTCCTCGAAGGGACCGCAACCAGTGACGAGCCGGATGTCGTCCTGGGCGAGCTGGGCGAGGTACCAGGGGTCGACGAGGCTCGCCACGTAGTCGACGGGGTTGTTGAAGTAGAAGTTGTCGTCGTAGTCCCCGTCCATGAAGCGGCGGAGGTCGTAGACGCCCGACAGGCCGATGCAGCGGCGGAACGTCTGCGGGTGCTTCAGCAGGCTGTTCACCGCGTGGTACGCGCCGAAGGAGGCGCCGGTCGCGGTGATGGCAATGCCCTTCGTCCGGCAATGGTCGTAGACGAACGGCACCACCTCCTCCGCGACGTACGCGTCGTACATCGCCTGCACGTAGGAGCGGTGGCGCGGGTGCGCGCCCTTGTCGTACCAGCTCTGGTTGTTCACCGAGTTGACGCAGAAGAGCTTGACCCTGCCCCCGTCGACGTGGGAGCCGAGCGCGTCGAGCATCCCCTGCCGCTCGAACTCGAACTCGTCGCCCCCGCTCGTCGGGAAGACGAGGACGGGCGCGCCCCAGTGGCCGTAGACGCGGACTCCCATGTCCCGGCCCAGCCGGGCGGTGTGCCAGACGTGGTGCTCGACCTTCATCTCTCCTTGCTCCAGGGCGTTCGGCAGCGAGGGCCGATCGCCCCCTAGCGGAAGCGCCGCGCCGGGGACGCCATCGACGAGGGCGCCACCAGGTTGCCGAGGAAGACCGCGTTCGACGGCGTCTTCTGCAGCTTGTCGATCAGGAACTGCGCGGCCTCCACCGGCGAGAGGTCGGCGAGGGCGCGGCGCAGCAGGTGGCGCTTGGCCAGCTCGTCCGGCGGGACGAGCAGCTCCTCGCGGCGGGTGCCCGACCGGAGGACGTCCACCGCGGGGAAGATCCGCCGGTCGGCGATGGCGCGGTCCAGGATGAGCTCCATGTTCCCGGTGCCCTTGAACTCCTGGAAGATCACCTCGTCCATGCGGGAGCCGGTCTCGATGAGCGCGGTGGCGAGGATGGTCAGGCTGCCCGAGCCCTCGCAGTTGCGGGCGGCACCGAAGAACTGCCGCGGGAACTGGAGGGCGCGGTTGTCGACCCCTCCCGACATCGTGCGCCCGCCCGGGCCCATCTCGCGGTTCGAGGCGCGGCCGAGCCGGGTGAGGGAGTCGAGGAGGATGACCACGTGCCGTCCTCCCTCCACGAGCCGCTTGGCGCGCTCGATGGCGAGGCGGGAGAGGCGGATGTGGGAGTCGGACGAGGAGTCCGAGGTCGAGGCGAGGACCTCGGCCGGCACCACGCGCCGGAAGTGGGTGACCTCCTCCGGCCGCTCGTCCACGAGGAGCAGGATGAGGTGGACGTCGGGGTGGCGATGGGTGATCGCCTTGCCGAGGTGCTCGAGGAGCGTCGTCTTGCCCGCCTTGGGCGGCGAGACGATGAGGCCGCGCTGCCCCTTGCCCACCGGGGCGATGATGTCGATCACGCGCAGGCTGATCTCCGAGCCCTCACCCGAGAGCTCGAAGGCGTCGGTCGGGTTGATCGAGATCAGGTCCTGGAAGTGGGGAAGGGCCTTGTACTTCTCGGGCTCCATCCCACCGGCCTTCCCGACTTCTACGAGTACGCGGCGTCCATTGCCACCATCGCGGGCGAGGCCTTCGATCTCCGTGCCGTCACGCAACCCGAAGTCCCGTGCGATGACGTACGGGACCACGACATCGTCGCGCTGCGGTAGGTAGTTCTGTGCCGCCTGCCTGACGTATCCCCCCGCCCCCTCGGCGAGCTCGACGACGCCCTGTACCGCAGTGGTCGGCCCCTCGGTCGGAATGGGGGCCTGGCGGGGATCTCGCGGACCCTTCTGACCCTGCGGGGGTCCTCCGGGGCCGCTGTGTCGATGGTGACGATGGCGCCGCGAGTGGCGCCCGTGCCTCACGGCCGGGCCACCCTACGCGGATGGCTCATCGTCTCCTCCAGCCTCCGACTATGGGGCTTCGCCCCCGGGGCTGTCAAGTGGCCCCGGGTCCTACGGCCGCTCGCCGGGAAGCAGGGGACGGAGCGTGACCGCGTAGCGGCCTCCATTCGCCGAAGGGCGGGCGTCCTCGGCGCAGACGGAGGCGGGGACCGCGCCGGTGGGCCAGCCCGAAGCCTCGACGGCCGTCACGACACGCGGGCCGGCGAGCGCTTCCGCGATCGGCATCGCGAACCCCCACGGGCGGCACCCGCCGCGCAGCCGGACCTCGCGGACGGTGAGAGCGTAGCTCGTCGGCGCGTAGGGCCGCAGGCTCGGGTGGTCGAAGCGGAGGAGGTCGGCGAGGAGCGTGGCCAAGGGCGCGAGCGAGGGCGGGGCGGCGGCGGGATCGCCCGTTGCCGTGACCTCGGCCGGCTCGCCCCCGGGGACGCGGAGGCGCAGCGTGCGCGAGGGGTCTCCGCCCAGCGCGACCGGTGACGGGCCCGCGACCTTGCGTGCCTGCTCGGCGCGCTTGCGGAGCGCCGCGGCCTCGCCCTTCTCGAGGCGGCCGGCCTCGAGGTGCGCCGTTCCGCCCACGAACACCTGCCCGTCCTTCAGGAGGACGAACCGGGGCGGCGCGGCGGTGGGGTCGCTGCCGGGAGTCCCCGGCGTCGCTTCGAGAACGATCCACGCGTCCGGGAGGTCGCTCGAGGCGGCGACCGACAGGGACAGAACGAAGGCCGCGAGCGACGCCCGGGCGACGGCCCGCCTCACCGGGACTCGGCCTCCGGACCCACGGTGCAGTTGCGGCCGGTCGCCTTGGCCCGATAGAGCCTGGCGTCGGCCGCCTTGATGAGGGCGATGTCGTCCTGGGCGTCGACGGGGAAGATCGCGACGCCGCCGCTCACGGTGATGCGACCGAGGGGCTGGCTCGACTCCCCGGGAAAGCCCTGGGTGGCCACCGCCGAGCGGAAGGCCTCGGCGAACCGCCACCCGTCGGAGGCCGTCGCGCCGTAGAGGAGGGCCACGAACTCCTCGCCCCCGTAGCGCGCCACCACGTCGCCGCGGCGGCCGGTCTTGCGCAGGAGCTCGGCGACCTTCTGCAGGACGCGGTTGCCCTCCTGGTGGCCGTGGGCGTCGTTGTAGTTCTTGAAGTGGTCGATGTCGAGCATGGCCAGGGCGACGACGTCGCCCGTGTGCTGGGCCCGCTCGAGCTCCAGCGCCAGCCGCTCGCGGAAGAAGCCGTAGTTGTAGAGGCCGGTCAGGGGATCGGTGATCGCCCGGTGGTGGGTACGGCTCACCCGCCAGGTGAGGCTCCGCACGCGCTCGACCTGCAGCCAGAAGAGCTGCTCGAGGACGTCCGTCCGCTTCCTCAGGAACTCGCGGAAGCTCGGGGCCGGGATGAGCAGGACCCGCGAGGCGCCGCGGGAGCGGACGGTGGCCGAGCGGGCCTGGCCGTCGAGAGCCGCCATCTCCCCGGCCACCGCCCCCGGGTACAGGTGGCGGATCGTGATCTCCTCGCCGTCCGGCGTCTGATGCGTCACCTCGAGCCGCCCCTCGAGGAGGAGGACCACGTGGTCGCCGGGGTCGCCTTCCTTCCAGAGCACGGCGCCGGGCTCGAGCGGGACCTCGCGGCCGAGCGGGCCGAGGTCGGCGAAGGACCCCGGCAGGCTCTGCACGAAGAGGTTCGGCTCCTCGTCCTTCGGCAACCCCGTCACGGTGCCCACATGATACGCCGGACCGCCGGGCTCTCAGCGGGCGGGACGGGCGTAGAGATCGATGACCCTCTCGAGGGCCCGACGGCAGACCCGGCAGAACTCCGTGCGGCGGGTGAACATCATGCAGTTGGCCTGGGCCCGGAAGTAGCCCCTGGCCTCGTACATCGCGCCCTCGAACGCTCCGACCGCGCCGGCACGGCTCCCCTCGGCGAGGATCGCGTCCACCTTCTGCTGCTCCTCGCGGAAGAGGGCCTCCATCTCCTCCTCGGGACGCTTCTCGGCGCGGATCTTCCGCCTTCGGGCCTGGATCTCCTTCTGCATCGCCTCGAAGGCTTCCTTCGCCCACGGCGTGGGCAAGGGAGCCCCCGCGGTGACGAGGTCCTTCCACTTCGACGCCGAGGGGTCGGCGGTCACGTTCGGCTCCCACGGCTCGGGCCGCTCGGACGCGCTGCCGTAAGCCACGTCGGAGGTGTAGTACTCGTCGGCGAGGCCGGCGAAGTGGTGGCCGAACTCGTGCACGAGGACGTAGGGGGTGAAGGCGTTGTCGGAGGCCACGGTCGCGTAGAGGTTGAAGATCCCCCCGCCCCCGTACTTGCGGCCGTTGACGACGATCTCGACCACGTCGTAGGGAGCCGCCGCCGCCACCTCCCGCACTCTCTTGTTGTCGAAGGCGAGCACGTAGCGCTCCGAGCCGAAGGCGTCGTAGGCGGCGCGCAGCGACGAGCGGCGGTAAACGCCGTCGGAGGGCCGGGCCACCCCGCTGGCGTCGGACGGCGTGTCGATGGCCCACACGTTGAAGTCCGACCGGCGCTCCTTGAAGGGCGAGACCGAGAACAGGATCCCGGCGAGGCGCCTCGCGTCGTCGTGCCACTTTCCCATCTCGGCCTCGGTGTAGCCGTCGCCGAGCAGCAGGAGGTCCACCTTGTCGCGGGGCGGCCCGTTCTCCATCACCGCCCAGACCTTCCCCGGCGTCGGACCCGTCCGGTCGATCGTCGGGTCGTTCGGGTCGACGGCCACCGTCCAGGCCTCCCGGAAGAGGCCGGCCGCGTCCCGCTTCTTGACGACGACCTGGACCTTCCCCCGGGGCTCCGGGAAGCGGAGCGACTCGTGGAAGGTGCGGTGAGAGGCCTTCGCCTCGGGCGTCGACTCCCACTCCCCGCAGATGCTCGCGAAGCCGCGCGAGTAGAGGACCCGGTTCGTGGCCCGGTCGACCACCTCGAAGAGGTAGGGCCCGAGGTTCGTGTCGTCGATCGGCCGGTCGGGGTTGCCCGGCCAGGCGCCCTCGAGGACCAGGCCGTCGAGGGCGAAGCGCTCGTCACTCGCGTTCGCGGTATGGAAGTAGTCGAGCCGCAGGGTCGCGGGCGTTCCGTCGCCCGACGGGCCCGCGGCGAGCGCCAGGGCCAGCACCAAGAGAGAGAGCATCGCGGAACCTCGATCGCGGATCACACCACAAAGCCGCCGGGACTGGAAGCGGCCGGGGCCCCGTGTCATCCTGGGCCGCCGGGCGACGGGGCCGAGCCATCCGCGCCTCGTCGCCCGGCTCGAACGGAGCTCGTCCTGCCGACACCGGGAGGTCTCGCACCATGAAGTCCCGCCTCGCCCTCTGCTCCCTCTGTGCCGCCTCGTCCCTCGCCCCGCACGCCGTCGAGGCGGGCTCGGTCCCCGTCCGGGCCCGCAGCGGCATGGTCGTCTCGCAGAACGCGATCGCCTCCCAGACCGGCATGGAGGTGCTCCTCGCCGGAGGGAACGCCGTCGACGCCGCGGTGGCGACGGCCTTCGCGCTCGCCGTCGTGCACCCCGCGGCCGGCAACATCGGCGGAGGCGGTTTCCTCCTCGTGCGCCCCGCGAAGGGCCCGGCCGCACTCTACGACTTCCGCGAGCAGGCTCCGGCCGCGGCGACGCCGACGATGTTCGTTCGGGACGGCCGGTACAGCGACGAGCTCCACCACGCCAGCCACCTCTCGGTCGGCATCCCGGGCACGGTGGCCGGCCTCCACATGGCCCACATCGACCACGGCCGCCTGCCCTGGAAGCGGCTCCTCCAGCCGGCCATCGCGCTCGCCCGCGAGGGCTTCATGGTCTCGGACGGCCTCGCTCGCTCGCTCCGCGAGGTGGTGCCGCGGATGAAGCGCTACCCCGCCTCGCTCGCGCAGTTCTCGAGGGCCGGCGTGCCCTACGAGGCGGGCGACCTGCTGCAGCAGCCCGATCTCGCGAAGACCCTCGAGCGGATCGCGGAGAGGGGGGCGGGGGGCTTCTACGACGGGGAGACGGCCGCCCTCGTCGAGAAGGAGATGAAGGCCAACGGAGGCCTCATCACCCGCGAGGATCTGCGCCGCTACGACATCTACCGCCGGCCACCTCTCCGGGGGACCTACCGGGGCGCCGAGATCCTGACCGTGCCGCCCCCGAGCTCCGGCGGGGTGGTCCTCCTGGAGTGCCTCAACGTCCTGGAGGAGGACGACGTCGCGGGCCTGGGCTTCAACTCCTCGCGCTACGTCCACCACGTGGCCGAGGCCCTCCGCCGGGCCTTCGCCGACCGCGCCCGCTGGCTCGGAGACCCGGGGTTCGTGAAGGACATGCCGGTGGAGCGGCTGGTGTCGAAGGAGTACGCCACCGCGCTCCGACGGACGATCAGCGAGGGCCGCGCGTCGGTCTCCACGCCGGCGACGTTCGAATGGCCCGCGGAGGGCCCGCAGACGACGCACCTCTCGGTCGTGGACCAGGATCGAGAAGCGGTCAGCCTGACGACCACGCTCGAGGACGGCTACGGCTCGAAGATCGTGGTGCCCGGCGCGGGCTTCCTGCTCAACAACGAGATGGGCGACTTCAACGCCGGGCCGGGCCTCACGGACGAGAAGGGCCTCATCGGCACCGGCCCCAACCTCGCCGGACCCGGGAAGAGGATGCTCTCGAGCATGACGCCCACGATCGTCGTCAAGGACGGGCGGCCCCTCCTCGTCGCCGGCAGCCCCGGTGGGCGCACGATCCCGAGCACGGTGCTCGAGCTGCTCGTGAACGTCCTCGACTTCGGCATGAACGCCCAGGAGGCGGTCGACGCCCCCCGCTTCAACCACCAGTGGCTCCCGGACCAGATCGAGTACGAGCGGCACGGCCTCTCGGCCGACACGATCGACGCGCTCACTGCCAAGGGTCACACGCTGCGGGAGATCGAGGAGCAGGGCGTCGCGGAGGCGATCTTCGTCGACCCCCGCGAGGGCACGCTCGAGGGCGGGTGCGACCGGCGAGCCCCGGACGGGGCGGCGATCGGGCGGTAGCCCTCAGGCCATCGAGGGCGGCGGGCCCGGCCGCGGGGCCCGGTCGGTGACGAGCTCGGGGTGCTCGCGACGGAAGCTCTCCGCCACCCGGCAGTCCCAGCAGACGGGCTCGTGCGTGGCCAGCACGTCGACGACCTGCTCGGCACGGAAGCCGTCCCAGGCGACGATCCCCCCGTCGGGCGCGAGGAGGCCGGGCTGGTGCTCGTGCCAGCGGAGGGCGTGGAAGGAGCGTCGGCAGAAGGCGCAGCTCCGGCCCTGGTACCAGTCGTCGAGGATGTTCCGCAGGAGGCAGGCCTCGGGAGCGGACGCGATCTGGCCGAGGCACTCCTGACCGCAGCCCGCCTTCTCCGGCCACCGCGTGCACGACTCGAGACGGAGGTCCGGACGGCCCTGGGGGGCGGTGAACGCCGCGTGACCGGCATCCACCGTCACCGCGACCATCTCGCGGTTCTCGGGGCAGACGACGACGCGGGTGCCGCGGTACTTCAGGAAGGCGGTCCCGAGACGGCGGCCGAACACGTAGAGGACGCCCAGGCCCACGAGGACGGCCACGCCGAGGACGAACGGGAAGGGGGTGGGCATGGAAGGCTCCTTCGGTCAGGATTTACGCCTCGGCGCGCTCGTGGGGAATAGATCGTTCGGTCCAGTCTCACCTCCGACAGTCCCACCCAGGGGGCCCGAGGCCCTGGTCATCTGCTTTGCGAGTCCGCGGCTGCGGAGCGGCGGCTACGGCTGGTTGACCCCGGCTCTGGCGCCGGCGACCGGGCAGGGTTAGAGTCGCGAGCGCGGTGCCGCGTCCTTGAAGCTCGCGACCTGGAACGTCAACTCGATCCGCGCCCGGGAGGAGAGGGTCCTTCGCTGGCTCCGCGCGAACGAGCCGGACGCGCTCTGCCTGCAGGAGCTCAAGGTCACCGAGGACGCGTTCCCGGCCCTCCCCGTCCGCTCCCTCGGCTACCACGCGTCCGTCCACGGCCAGAAGACCTACAACGGGGTGGCCGTCCTGTCGCGGCCGGAGCCGTCGGACGTCGAGCGCGGCTTCGACGACGGGGGCGACGACGAGCAGGCCCGCCTCCTGGCGGTGCGGCTCGGAGCCGTGCACGTCGTGAGCGCGTACGTTCCGAACGGGGCCGTGGTCGGCTCGGAGAAGTGGGCCTACAAGATCGACTGGCTGAGGCGGCTCCGGGCCTGGCTCGACCGGCGCTTCACGAGGACGGACCTCGTCGCCGTCTGCGGCGACTTCAACGTCGCCCCCGAGCCCCGCGACGTGTGCGACCCCGCGGCCTGGGAGCCGAGCGTCCTCTTCCACCCCGAGGCCCGGTCCGCGCTCGAGCACGTGCGGGCGTGGGGCCTCGTGGACGCCTTCCGCCTCCACCACCAGGCGGCGGGACTCTACTCCTGGTGGGACTACCGCATGCTGGCCTTCCCGAGGAACCAGGGCCTCCGGATCGACCACGTCTTCCTGAGCGAGCCGCTGGCCGCCCGGTGCCGCTCGGCGCGCATCGACCGGAACGAGCGCAAGGGCAAGCAGCCCTCCGATCACGTGCCCGTGGTGGTCGAGCTCGAGGTCTAGGAGCCGACGCGACCGTCGGCGCCGAGACGCGCTCGCGCCGGCGGAAGAGGCTCAGCGGGCCAGCCGCTTGATCAGCTGGATCTGTCCGGCGTGGTAGAGGTCGTGGGCGGCGATGCCGCGCACGAGCCGGCCGACCGTCTCCTTGCCGCCGGGCACCCGACGGTCGAGGTCGTCGTCCGAGAGACGAGCCACGGCGTCGCGGAGCTGCCGGTGGTATCCGACGAGCAGAGCCACGTCCTTGCGCCATGCCGCGTCGGTGGCCGGCGCCGGGCTCGGGAACCAGTTGCTGCCGGCGCGCGCGAACGAGCCGCGCTTCTCCCCGGTGAGCCGGCGCCAGGCGGCGTACTTCCAGTACGCGGCGTGGACGGCGACCTCCCACGCGCTGTGACGGCCCGGCGCCGGGCGGGCCGACGCCTTCGCCGCTCCCATCCCGCGGAGGCTTCCCCGGAGGTTCGTCCCGTGCCACGAGCGCCGGTCGAAGGCCTCGTCGAGCTGGGACAGGAGGGATGCGATCGCGGGATTGCGGGTCACGGGGCCACCTCCTCGGTCGTCGGTCAGGGCCAGGTCTCGCCCCGGCGCGCCGCGTCGAGGACGGCGCGCGCGGCGGGCCGGCCGTCGAGGGCGGTGGGATCGAGACGAAGGGCCTCTTCGATCGCCGCCACGGCCTCCTTCGGACGGTTCCCGGCCTGGAGGGCGAGGCCGAGGCCGAGGCGCGGCGAAGCGTCCGCCGGCGCGAGCCGCGCCGCCTCCTCGAGGGCGCCGATGGCCTCCGCCGGCTGGCCGAGGCCGAAGAGCTGTACGAGCCCCAGGCGCTCCCACGCGGCCGCGTTCCGCGGGTCGAGCCGGACGTTCTCGCGCAGGAGGTCCACGAGCTCGTCCCACCTCTCGAGGGCCACCAGGCGCCTGGCCAGGATCTCGCGGACGGGGCCGCGGCGCTCGGGACCGATCCCGAGGTCGAGCGCGGCGCGGCAGGCCGCGAGACCCTCCTCGGCGCCCAGCCTCTCGCAGAGCCTCGCCTGCTCGCGCGCGGCGGGGGTCTCGCCCCGCCCGGCGGTGGGCTGTGGCGCCGCCGCGGCGGCGGTGGCGACGAGGACGAGGACGAGCCCGGCGGCGAGCGGTCTCATGCGGCCTCGCCCGGACGGCGACGGCCGCGCACGGGACGCAGCCTGGCGCGGGCCGGGATGACTGCAGGCTTTCTCGGACCGACGCCCGGGTGCGCCTTCCGCCAGGCCCGGCGGATGGCCTCCACCCGGTCCTCGCGTCCTGGCCGCGGCCAGTTCCGACGCAGGAGGAGAAGGGCCGCCCGTCGCAGCTTCGCCTCCCGCTCGCGCAGCCAGACGAGGGGGCCCCGGGCGGGAGGCGGAGGGGGGCGCCGAGGCGTGCGCTCGATGGGAAGGCCGGGGTGGAAGTTGAGTGCGCTGCGCCGGCCCGCGTGGCGGAGGATGAGGCTGCCGCCCGCGACCTCGATCTGGCGGGCCTCGTTCCACGCCGCGAGCGCGTCGCGCCAGCCGTCGGCGCCGAGGAGCGTCTCGCCGAGGACGAAGCGCCTCGTCCTCGGCGAGGCCTCGAGCCTCACCGCGAGGCGGAACGCCCGGAGCGCCTCCGCCTTCCTCCCGCAGCGCCGCAGGACCGTGCCCAGGAGGACCTGCACTTCACCCTCGCCCGGCCGCAGCTCGGCGAAGCGCCGGAGCGCGTCGACGAGCTCTCGGTCCCGCTCCGCCCGGGCGAGCGCCACCACCAGCGCTCCCTGGTACTCGACGCTCGAAGGCCTGAGGCGGACGGCGGCGGCGAAGGAGCGGGCGGCGTCGGCCCAACGGCCGGCGCGGCCGAGAGCTTCCCCCCGCCGGAAGCGCAAATCGGGGTGGCGCGGCGCCTGCGCGATCGCGTCGGCGTAGGCCCAGGCGGCACCGCGCGGCCACACCCAGTCGAGGGCGCGCGCCAGGCCGGCGTGGACCTGCGCGGGAAGCGGGAGACTTTCCTCGGCCATCGTTCGTCCCCGGGAGCCGACGAGTCTAGCACCTCGGATGGGCCGTTTGCCTCATCGAGCGGCGCCCCCGGCCCCTCCAGAATGTCACAATCGATCGTCGGCCGCGCCTCGTCCCCCGGGCGCGGAGGAGGAGCCTCCATGTCCATCGCGTTCGGAAAGCGGCGCGCCGAGTGGGTCCAGGCGGCGGACGCCCCGACCCCGCTCACCGCCGAAGAGCTCGCCCCCTTCGAGGCGGTGGACCTCTTCTACCGCTCGCTCTGCGCGCTCCTCTACAACTACGTCCCCCTGTCGGGCCATCCCGGCGGGTCGATCTCCTCCGGCCGGTTCGTGGCCGGGATCCTCTTCGACGCGATGGACTACGAGCTCGCGGAGCCCGACCGCGAGGACGCCGACATCGTCTCCTACGCGGCGGGCCACAAGGCGATGGGCCTCTACTCGATGTGGGCGCTCCGCGACGAGCTCGCCCGGGTCGGCCGTCCGTCGCTCCTGCCGGCGGACGTGGCACGGCGCCTGCGCCTCGAGGACCTCCTCGGCTTCCGCCGCAACCCGATCACCGCGACGCCCCTCTTCCGCAGGTTCGGGGCGAAGGCCCTGGACGGGCACCCCACCCCGGCGACGCCCTTCGTCCGGCTCTCGACCGGCGCGTCCGGCGTCGGCGTCGCGAGCTCGATTGGCCTCGCCCTCGCGGCCCGCGAGTACTACGGAAGGAACGCTCCCCGCGTCCACGTGGTCGAGGGCGAAGGAGGCCTCACCCCGGGCCGGGTCGCCGAGGCCCTGGCCGCGGCCGGCGCCGCCTCGCTCGACAACCTCGTCTTCCACGTGGACTGGAACCAGGCCTCGATCGACTCCAACCGGGTGTGCCGCGAGGACGGGAAGCCCGGCGACTACGTGCAGTGGACCCCGATGGAGCTCTTCTACCTGCACGACTGGAACGTCGTCGAGGTGCGGGACGGACGCGACTTCCAGCAGGTGATCGCGGCTCAGCGGCTGGCGTCGTCCCTCGCGAGCGGCCAGCCGACGGCGATCGTCTACCGCACGGTGAAGGGATGGCAGTACGGGATCGAGGGCCGGGCGTCGCACGGAGCCGGGCACAAGCTCTGCTCGGAGGGCTTCTACCACGCCCTCGCCGAGCTCTCCGCCCGCACCGCCTGCGCCCTCCCGAGCTGCGAGGGCTCGGGCCACCGCTGCGAGATGGGCCAGGACGGCCCCGCCCAGATGGAGGCCTGCTTCTACGACGCGCTCCTCCTCTTGCGGAAGGCGGTCGAGGACGATCGGGCGACGGCCGAAGCCATGGCCAGGCGGCTCGACGCCGCTCGCCAGCGGCTCGACGAAAGGGGCCGGAAGGCCCGTCCCGGCGCGCCACGGGTGGAGGCGGTCTACGAGCTGGCCGGAGCGACCCTCTCGCCGCCGTCCGAGCTCGTCCTCAAGCCGGGCACGGTCACGACCCTGCGCGCCGAGCTGGGGCGCGCGCTCCAGCACTACAACAGGGCGGCCGGTGGCGCCCTCCTCGTGGGCGCGGCGGACCTCCTCGGCTCGACGTCCGTGAGCACGGTGGCGGGGGGCTTCGGCGACGGCTTCTGGAACGCGCGGTCGAACCCCGCCGCGCGGACGCTCTCGATCGGGGGCATCTGCGAGGACGCGATGGCCGGCATCCTGTCCGGCCTCGCGACCTACGGCCGGCACATCGGCGTGGGCTCTTCGTACGGCGCCTTCCTCGCCCCCCTCGGCCACATCGCGGCCCGGCTCCACGCGATCGGCGCCCAGGCGAAGGCGCCACACGGGCCCTTCTCGCCCTTCCTGCTCGTCTGCGCTCACGCCGGGCTCAAGACCGGCGAGGACGGGCCGACCCACGCCGACCCGCAGCCGCTCCAGCTCCTGCAGGAGAACTTCCCGCGCGGGACCGCGATCACGCTCACCCCGTGGGACCCGGGGGAGATCTGGCCGCTCCTCGCCGCGGCTCTCCGGCGCCGACCCGCCGTCCTCTCGCCCTTCGTGACCCGCCCGAACGAGACGGTCCTCGACCGCGCCGCCCTCGGCCTCGCCCCGATCGAGGCCGCGGCCACGGGCGTCTATCTCCTCCGTGCGCCGAAGGGGAAGGGCGACGTGACGATCGTCCTCCAGGAGAGCGCCGTGGCCTACGCCTTCGTCGAGCAGGGGCTGCCCCTCCTCCAGAAGGACGGGATCGACGCCCGGGTCTACTACGTGGCGAGCGCCGAGCTCTTCGACCTCCTGCCGCCCGAGGAGCAGCGGCGGATCTTCCCGGAGGAGCACGCGCGCGAGGCGATGGGCATCACCGGCTTCACGCTGCCCACGATGTTCCGATGGGTCCGCTCCGACCTCGGCCGCGCCCACACGCTGCACCCGTATGCCCACGGGCGCTTCCTCGGCAGCGGCCAGGGGGCGATGGTGCTCGCCGAGGCCGGCCTCGACGGAGAGAGCCAGGCGAAGGCCGTCCGCGCCTACGCGGCGGCCCGCGTCGCGGTCGCCTGACCCCGGGCCTTCCTCGCGGTGCGGGCATGACGGACGACACCCGAAGGACTGGCGACGCCGCAGGGACGACCATCCGACCCCTCGCGGGCCGAGCGGAGGCCGAGGCGTGCGCGCGGATGATGGCCGGCACCGAGCCCTGGATCACGCTCCGGCGCGACTACGAGGCCTGCCTGCGGGTCGTGCTCGACGAGACCCGCGAGAGGTACGTGGCCTGGCGGAGCGACCGCCTGGCCGGACTCCTCATCCTCAACCTGAAGGGCGGCTTCGTCGGCTACATCCAGACCGTCTGCGCCGCCGCCGAGTTCCGGGGCACGGGCATCGGCACCGCGCTCATGGCGTTCGCCGAGGAGCGGATCTTCCGCGACCACAAGAACGCCTTCATCTGCGTCTCCGACTTCAACCCCGCCGCGCGACGCCTGTACGAGCGGCTCGGCTACCGCCTGGTCGGCGAGCTCACGGACTACGTCGTCGCCGGACACGCGGAGCTGCTCCTGCGGAAGAGCCGGGGCCCGCTCACGCCCTGAACGGGTCCGCGGAGGGACGAGCCGGAGGGTCGCCGCGCCGACGGCTCCTCACCCGACGAGGTCGGCGACCGACTCCACCACGAGGTCGGGCGCGAAGCCGCCCAGGTCCTCCTCGGTTCCCCGGAACCGGCCGGTCTTCACGAGGGCGGTCCGACAGCCGGCGGCCGCGCCTCCCCGCCCGTCGCTCTCGACGTCGTCGCCGACCACCAGCACGCGGCTCGCCTCGAGGCCCATGTCCCGCAGCGCGAGCCGGAAGAAGGCCGGCGACGGCTTGCCGACGACCTCTGCAGTGACGCCGGCCGCGTACTCGAGCGCGGCTACGAAGGCGCCGGCGTCGAGCACCCATTCCTCTTCGGCGCTCGGCTGCCAGCAGGGGTTTCTGTGCAGCGCCAGGAGGCGAGCCCCGCCGCGCAGCCAGCGGAACGCCCTGTTCAGCGACTCGAAGTCGAAGCGGCGGCCGACGTCTCCGAGAACCACCCAGTCGGGGGCGTGCTCGTCCTCTTCGATCCCGGCGAGGTCGGCCCGGACGTCCTCCGGGACGAGCAGCCCGGCGCGCAGACGCCCGGAGTCGAGGATCAGCCGGCGCGCGAGGACGGCGGGCTGGAGGACGGATGCCTCGTCGACGTCGAGCCCGGCTCGGCGCAGGGCGGCGGTCGTGGCCGCCCGCGAGCGGCGCGTGGTGTTCGTGACGATCCGGTAGGGGAGCCCGCGCCGGGCGCAGCTCGCGAGGAACGCGGCCGCCCCGGGGACCGCGCGGTCGTGCACGAGGAGCGTGCCGTCGATGTCGACGATCAGGCCGTCCCAGCGCGACGGCGGGCTCGACGTCGTGCCTGCGGAGCCGGGCTGAGGCGGCGGGTCCCGACGGTCTCCGATGCTCACCGCGGCGGCAGCTCCGCCTTCTCCTCGGTGGTGACCACGAACTGGCGGAGGTTCGAGTACCGGGCGGTCGCTTCGGTGGGGACGTAGAAGAGCGGGGCGTAGGCGTTGGGCAGGTCCTCGTAGCGCTCCTTCATTTCGGCCGGGACCCACATCGCGAGCTGCGGCTGGGGGCGGTACTCGCAGGTCACCCGCGCCGTCGCGCGGTCGGGCTCGAAGCGGTACGTCACCTCGCTGCGGAGGACGGTGCCCCGCCCCCCGTCGATCCAGAACCGCCCGCGCGCGGGCAGGTCCGTCGATCCTTCGGCCCGGACGAACGTCGGCCGCGCGACCTCCTCGAACCCGACCTCCGCGCCCTCCACTCCGCCGATGCGTCGGCGCCCTCCGAGCCGGAACGAGAATCGGTCCTGGCTCCCGGGGTGGAGGAAGAGGAGGGGCAGCGTCGGGAGGTTCACCGTCCGGACCGCCGTCCCGATGTTGTAAGCGGCGCTCTCCTCCACGATCGCCTTCGCCCGCTCGGGCACCGAGCGGGGGCCGGCCGCGAAGAGCCTCACCAACCGGCCTTCGCGGTCTCGCACTCTCTGGCCATCCACCTCGAAGACGTCCCGGAAGGTCGCCCAGGGCACGTCGCCCGCGAGACGCACGAAGACGAGGTCGGCCCGCGTGACGCGCCGCTTCAGGCCGTGCGCGCTGTCCTGGGCGCCCTGGTCCCCTACCCACTGCGTGTAGGTCTCCTCGGCGACGATGTTGCAGAAGGTCTCCTCGTACGCCGCGACGTACCGCCCTGCCCGCTCGAGGATCGACGCGAGGGCGGGATCGGTGTGATTCCGCTGCGGCAGGGAGGGGCTCGGAAGGTCCGGCACCGCGCCCGCCCCCGGCTTCGCGCTCGCCTTGGCGGCCGTCGATTCTCGGGAGACGGCCGCCGGCACGTCGAGGCGGGCGACCGTGACGCTGGCCGCGCGGCTCTCCGCCTCGTAGGCGGCCACTTCCACCGTGTAGCGGCCGGCGGGCAGCGACACCTCGCGGCTCAGCTGGCAGTCCCCGCCGGCGTCGGTTCGCTGCGAGAGGTCGACTTGGCACCGCTGGCTCACTGCCTCGACCGGCCGTCCGTCGGGGGCGGCCCGGATCCGCGCGAGGAGCGTCACGTCGAGGTGGCGCTGCCGCTCCCGCTCGCCGAGCCGGGCGAGCGCGGCTCGGGTCACCGTCGCCTCGACCGAGATCCGCGGCGCGTCGGCGGCCTCGGTCGGAACTCGCGCCGATGCCGATACCTCGAACGCATGGGGATGGCTCCCGTTCTCGAGGAGGGCGAGCGCCGGCGCGACGTGGGCCGACACCGGCCCTTCGGAGCGCACCGCGAAGTACCCCCCGCGGGCCCGCACCACGGCCCCCGGCCGTCGGGGCGTCAGAACGCTTCCTTGTTCGCGACGAACGGCATGCGCTTCGGGTCGCCCCCGTAGCGGCCTTCGAGCACGTCGAGGGTTCCCTGCACGCAGCGGCCGGCCATGCCGACGTCGGGGTCGGCGGAGAGCCGGGTCGCCCGCGCGGCGGACGCCGCGTGCGGGAACAGGCGCAGCATCGGCAGGAGGGACTCGTCGCGCAGGGGGCTGTCCGCCGGCAGGGGCTCCTTCTCGAACACGTCGAGCGCGGCGCCGGCGATCCAGCCCTCGCGGAGAGCCTTCGCGAGCGCCGCCTCGTCCACCACCGGGCCCCGCGCGGTGTTGACGAGGTAGGCGGTGGGCTTCATGAGCCGGAGCCGCGCTTCGTCGATCAGGCGGAACGTGGGCGTGGCGGACGTCCCCGGCATCGTCAGGGGCACGTGCAGGGAGACGAAGTCGGCCCGCCGCAACGCGTCCTCGAGCGACACGACCTCGATCGCCTGCCGCCGCGTGGAGAGCCTCTCCTGGAAGCGCACGTCCATGACCCGCCGCACCGACGTCACGAAGGCGCCGAGCGCGGCCGAGCGGGACGGGTTGTGGCACAGCACGTCCATGTCGAAGCCGATCGCCTTCCCGACCATGCTCTGGCCGATCCGCCCCGTCCCGATCACGGACAGCGTGCGCCCCGTCACCTCGTCCCCCAGCCACGGCAGGTACGGGTGCCAGGTCGTCCACTGGTGCTCGCGCACCTGCGCCTCGGCCGGGTAGAGCTTCCGGGCCACGGCGCCCATCATGAAGAAGGCGTACTCGGCCGTGGCGTCGGTCAGGACGTCGGGGGTGTGGGTGAACGGAATGCGGTGGCGGTTGGCCGCGGCCCGGTCGATGTTGTCCACCCCGACCGCGATCTGGGACACGACCCGAAGCCCCGCCGCGGCGCCGGCGGCGAAGACCTCCTCGTCGATCCGGTCCCGGAGCGTCGTGAGCAGGGCGACGATTCCCGAGCGGACCTTCTCGAGGACGAGCTCCCTCGGCGGCGGGCTCACCTGGTCGTGGACCTCGACCTCGTACCCGCGACCCCGCAGGCGGTCGAGGGCCTCCCTGCCGATGTCGCAGGTGGCGTAGATCCTCCCCCGTTCGCTCATGTCCGGTGCTCTTTCCCCCGCGGAGGGAGCCGAGGATAACATTGCCGGCGTGAGACCGACCGACCTCCGGGGGATCCTCCAGTACGTCCCCCAGTTCCGCGAGAAGACCTTCGTCGTGGCGGTGGACGGCGCGGCGGTGGCGGACGAGAACTTCGCGAACATCCTGACCGACGTGGCCGTGCTGTGGTCGCTCAACATCCGGACCGTGCTCGTCCACGGGGCGTCGGTGCAGATCAAGGCCCTCGCCGAGGAGCGAGGGGTCGAGCCGACCGACCTCGAGGGCTCGGGGGTCACCGACGAGGCCACCCTGAAGCTCGCCCTCACCGCCGCCAACCGCCTGACCCACGAGATCCTGGAGGGGCTCGCCGCGGCGGACCTCCGGGCCGCGGCGACGAACGCGGTGATCGCCCACCCCCTCGGGATCCTGAAGGGCGTCGACCACCTCGACACGGGCAAGGTCGAGAGGATCGACGTGGGGCTGCTGCAGACCCTCCTCGCCAACGGCATCGTCCCCGTCGTGCCGCCGCTCGGCCTCGACGGCGAGGGCCACACCTACCGCCTGAACTCCGACGCGGTCGCCTTCGAGCTCGCCCGGGCCCTCGGCGCGGTCAAGCTCCTGTACATCACGACGACCGACGGGCTCACCGTGAACGGCGCCCTCGCCCGCCAGCTCTCGGCGGCCGAGCTGCGCGACGCCCTCCAGAAGGGCGCGGTGGACCCCGCTCAGGTCTCGAAGGCGCGCCACGCCGTGGCCGCTTGCGAGGCAGGTGTCCCCCGGGTGCACGTCATCAACGGCCACGTCGACGAGGGGCTCCTCTCCGAGGTCTTCTCGAACGAAGGGATCGGGACCCTCGTCCACGTCAACGACTACCAGCAGATCCGTCGCGCCCGGCGGAGCGACGTGCGGGCCATCGAGCAGCTCATCCGCAGCTCGATCGAGAAGGACGAGCTCGCCCCCCGCACGCGGGCCTCGATCGAGAAGGAGCTCGACGACTACTCCATCTTCGAAGTGGACAAGAACCCGATCGCCTGCGTCGCCCTCCACGTCTACCCGGAGGCGAACGCGGGCGAGCTGGCCTGCCTCTACGTCCGGTCCTCCCACGAGAACCAGGGCATCGGCCGCACCATGGTCCAGTTCGTGGAGGCGAAGGCGCGGGAGCTGGGCCTCGGCCAGCTCCTCGCGCTCTCGACGCAGGCCTTCAACTACTTCCAGTCGAAGGCGGGGTTCGTCGAGGGGACGCCCGACGACCTGCCGCCCCTCCGGCGCGCGAAGTACGACGCGAGCGGCCGGCGCTCGAAGGTGCTGGTCAAGAAGCTGACCGTCCCGACCGCCTGAGCCCGGGGCGGCTATCGTTCCAGGCAGGCCCTGATCCGCCGCAGCGCCTCCTGGATGTTCTCCAGGCTGTTCGCGTAGCTGAAGCGGAGGTGGCCCTCGCCCCACTCGCCGAAGGCGGTGCCGGAGAGACAGGCGACGCCGGCCTCGTCGAGGAGGCGGTCGGCGAGCGGCTTGGCCGAGAACCCGGTGCCGGTGATGTTCGGGAAGACGTAGAACGCCCCCTGGGGCCGGGGGCACTTGAAGCCGGGGATCTGGCGCAGGCCGTCCACGATCGCGTCGCGCCTACGCCTGAACTCGGCCACCATCGCGTGGACGGGGGCCTTGTCCCCGCGGAGGGCCGCGATCCCGGCCTTCTGGGTGAAGGTGGCGGTGCAGGAGACGGCGTTCGTCTGCAGCTTCGCCACCACCTGGGCGAGCGGCGCCGGCATGATGCCGTAGCCGAGGCGCCAGCCGGTCATGGCGTAGGTCTTCGAGAAGCCGTCGAGGACGATGGCGAGCGGCTCCATTCCCGGCATGGCGGCGATCGAGACGTGCCTCCCCTCGTAGAGGATCTGCGAGTAGATCTCGTCGGCGAGGACGGGGACGCGGTGCTGCACGGCGGCGTCGGCGATCGCGCGGAGGCCGGCCTCGGGGAT
>DATJYX010000059.1:0-34899 GCA_035577965.1 Vicinamibacteria bacterium
CAGTAGCTGACGATCAGGTCGGCGCCGGCCCGCTTGATCGCGGTCAGCGACTCGAGCGCGGCTGCGCGCTCGTCGAGCCAGCCCGCGCGCGCGGCAGCCTTGACCATCGCGTACTCGCCGGAGACGTTGTAGGCCGCCACGGGCCGGTCGGACGCCTCGGCCACCGCGCGGAGCACGTCGAGGTAGGGGAGGGCCGGCTTCACCATGACGATGTCCGCTCCCTCGCCGACGTCGAGCGCGACTTCGCGGAGGGCCTCCCGCACGTTGGCGGGGTCCATCTGGTAGCCGCGGCGGTCGCCGAACTGGGGCGCCGAGTCGGCCGCCTCCCGGAAGGGCCCGTAGAAGGCGGAGGCGTACTTGGCGGCGTAGGAGAGGATGGGGAGCGACGCGAAGCCCGCCGCGTCGAGAGCCGCCCGGATCGCGCCCACCCGTCCGTCCATCATGTCCGAGGGGGCGACGACGTGCGCTCCCGCCCTGGCGTGCGAAACCGCCATCTTTGCGAGGAGGGCGAGGGTCGGATCGTTCTGCACCTCGCCTTGCTCGACGACGCCGCAGTGGCCGTGGGACGTGTACTCGCAGAGGCACACGTCGGTGGCGACGAGGAGCTCCGTGCAGGCGCCCCGGATGGCCCGGATGGCGTTCTGCACGACGCCGTCGTCGGCGTAGCCTTCGGAGCCGAGCGGGTCCTTGGCCGCCGGCAGGCCGAACAGGATGACCCCGCCGATCCCGAGCCTCTCGACCTCCTCCGCTTCGCGCGCCGCCTCGTCCGCCGACAGGTGGAAGCAGCCGGGGAGCGACGGGATCTCCCGCCGCAGTCCCTTGCCGGGAGCGACGAACAGCGGATAGATCAGGTTCGCGGGGGAGAGGGTGGTCTCGCGCACCATGGCGCGCAGCCGCTCCGTCCGCCGGAGACGGCGGGGGCGTTCGATGGGATAGCTCATGCAACTGACATTCTAAGGCTCAGCCGGGATCGCGCGCCTCGGCCGGAGCCACGCCCGCAACGGCCTTCGAGGGCGCAGCCCTTCGCCTCGAACTGGGCTAGGCTTGGGAACAGCCCATGGATCCCGGAGTCAGGAGCCTCGTCGTGTCGCGGCTCGAGGCGGACGGCTCCCTCGAGGAGCGGTGGGGCGGCCTCGTCCTCGCGGCCCTCGAGGGCCCGGCCGCGCTCGAGGCGCAGCTCTCGGGCGCCGACGCCACGCCCCGAGAGGCCGGCGTGCGGCCCTCCCCGGCCCGGCTCGGGGCCTTCATTCAGTCGATCGCCGTCGAGGGGTTCCGCGGGATCGGTCCCCGTCAGGCGCTGGAGCTGCGGCCCGGCCCCGGGCTGACGCTCGTCGTCGGCCGCAACGGCTCCGGCAAGTCGAGCCTCGCCGAGGGTCTCGAGGTCCTCCTCACCGGCGACAGCCTGCGCTGGAAGGAACGCGCCTCCGTGTGGCGCGAGGGCTGGCGGAACCTCCATCACCCGAGGGCGTCCCTCCGCGCGACCTTCCTCGTCGAGGGCGAGCGGGGACCGTGCGTCGTGTCGCGCCTCTGGGAAGATGAGGCGCCGTTCGAGGCCGGGGTCGCGTCGGCCCAGGTCCACGACGAGGCCCCGTCCGCCCTCGAGTCCCTCGGCTGGGCCGCGGCGCTCCGCACCCATCGCCCCTTCCTGTCCTACAACGAGCTGGGCTCGCTCCTCGACGAAGGACCCTCGAAGCTCTACGACGCCCTCTCCTCGATCCTGGGCCTCGAGGACCTCGTCGAGGCGCTGGGTGTCCTCCAGGAGGCGAGGCGCTCCCGCGAGAAGGCCCTCAAGGAGGCGACCGACGCGCGGGAGAGGCTCGTCGAGCGGCTGCGAGGCGTCGACGATCCCCGCGCGCAGCGGGTGGTGGCCGCTGCCTCCGGCAAGGAGTGGGACCTGGACGCGGTCGACGCGGCGCTCGGCGGGCCGGCGTCGGCGGGGGCGGGAACGGCGGAGATCGACGCGCTCCGGGGCATCGCGGGGCTGGAGCCTCCCGACCCGGCGCGGGTCGGGGCGGCCGTCGCGGAGATGCGAGGCGCGGGCGTGGCGGTCGCGGCGGCCCGGGAGACGGCCGCGGCCCGCTCGCGCGACGCGGCGGCGATCCTCGAGGGCGCCCTGCAGTTCCACGCCGCTCACGGCGACGGCGACTGCCCGGTGTGCGGCCGCAAGGGTGCGCTCGACGGCGCGTGGAGCCAGCGGCAGAAGGCGGCCGCGGCGCGCCTGCGCGAGGCGGCGATGGAGGCGGACGCCGTCCACCGGCGCGCGGAGGCGGCGCGGCGCCTGTGGGAGGGTCTCGTACCCCTGAGGGCCGACTCCATCGTGCGGGCGGCGGAGGCGGGGCTGGACCTGGGCGCGCTCGTGAAGAGCCTGGGGAGCTGGGTCGAGGCGGGCTCCATCGCCGACCTCGGCGCGCTCGCCGACCACGTCGAGTCGACGAGCGGGCCCCTGCGGGACGCGATGGTCCGCTTGCGGGACGCCGCTCGGTCCGAGCTCGGGCGGAGGGAGGACGCCTGGCGCCCCGCCGCCGTCGAGGTCGCGGCCTGGCTGAAGAGCGCCCGCGAGGCCGTTCGCGGGGGGACCGACCTCAAGGGCCTCAAGCCGGCGGAAGCGTGGCTCAAGAAGGCCGCGGCCGGGATCCGCGACGACCGCTTCGCTCCCATCGCGGAGAAGGCGGCCGGGATCTGGGAGCACCTCCGCCAGCAGAGCCACGTCGAGCTCGGGAAGATCCAGCTCACCGGCGAGGGCACGCGGCGCCGCGTGGCCCTCGACGTCACCGTCGACGGCGTCGAAGGCGCGGCCCTCGGGGTCATGAGCCAGGGAGAGCTGCACTCGCTCGCCCTCAGCCTCTTCGTCCCGCGGGCGACCCTTCCCGAGAGCCCCTTCCGGTTCATCGTCATCGACGACCCGGTGCAGTCGATGGACCCGGCCCGGGTCGACGGCCTGGCCCGCGTCCTGGAGAGCGCGTCCGCCGACCGGCAGGTCGTCGTGTTCACCCACGACGACCGCCTCCCGGAGGCGGTGCGCCGCCTCGACGTCGCGGCCGAGATCGTCGAGGTGACGCGGAGGGACGCGTCGGTCGTGGAGCTGCGCCGGGCCCTCGATCCCGTCGGACGCTACCTCGAGGACGCGCTCGCGGTGGCGGGCACAGCCGATCTCCCGTCGTCGGCGGCCGCCCGGGTGGTGCCCGGGCTCTGCCGCCTCGGCCTCGAGGCCGCGTGCATGGAGGTGGTGCGCCGCCGCCGGCTGGGCCGCGGAGAGCCGCACGCCGAGGTGGAGCGGGCGCTGAGCGGCGCGGGCCGCCTCCCCCGGCTCGCGGCCCTCGCCATCTTCGACGACGTCGAGCGGGGCGGGGACGTCGTCTCCCGCCTCCAGAGCGAGGCCGGGCCATCCCTGGCCGACGCCTTCCGGCAGTGCGACGAAGGGGGCCGCGACGTGCAGCCGGCCGCCGCGCTCGATCTCGTCCGGCAGGCCAGCAAGCTCACGGCGTGGGTCCGAGGGCTGTCCTGATGACCGACGACGGCGAGCCCGGCGAGCTCCTGGGCATGGCGGACCGCTTGCTGCGCCGCGCCGACCCGGCCACCGCCGGGCTGTGGCCTCGGGCCTCGGCTCTCCTCGCCCTCCGAGCGCTCGAGGAGAGTCTTCACCGGCTGTGGGAGCGTCGGGCGCTCGACCTCCGGTCTTGCTCGATGCGGACCCAGCTCATCTGCTTGCGGAGCTACCTCGACGACACGCCGCTCGCCGCCCGCGCCGGCCACGCCTGGTCGGCCCTGAGCCGGGCCTGCCATCACCACCCGTACGAGCTGGCGCCGACGTCCGGCGAGCTGCACGCGTGGTTCTCGGTGGTGAGCGAGCTCGCCCGGAGGGTCGGCCTTCCCTCCGAGACGCCGCCGCCGGGCCGCTCCTGATCTCGACCTCGGTCCGCCGGCGTCCTGCCCTACTGCGCCTTGAGGACGAGGACGGTGAGATCGTCGGCGAAGCTCGGGGCGACCGCCCACTCGCCGACCGTCGTGACGAGTCCGTCGAGGATGGCGCACGCGCTTCCCCCCGAGAGCCCGCGGATCGCCGCGCAGACCCGGTCGTCGCCGAACTCGAGCCCGTCGGGAGAGAGGGCCTCGGTCACGCCGTCCGTGACGAGCGCGACGACGTCGCCCGGATCGAGCCCCACCTCGCCCACCTCGTACGTCGTCTCGGCGAGGAGGCCGAGAGCCGGACCGCCCTCGTGGAGGCGGCTCACCGTGCCGTCGCGCGAGACCCGGTACGGGGGGACGTGGCCGGCGTTGACGTAGACGAGCCGGCGTCGCCCCGCGTCGAGCTCGCCGTAGAACAGCGTGACGAACCGGCTCGCCTGGGTGCGCGCCAGGAGGAACCGGTTGAGGCTCTCGAGCACCGTCGCCGGCCCCGCCGTCCCCGCCTGCGCGTGCACGAACGCGTGGACCGAGGCCATCAGGAGGGAGGCCGGCGTCCCCTTCCCCGCGACGTCGGCGGTGACGAGGGCGAGGCGCTCCTCCCCCAGCGGGATCCAGTCGTAGGAGTCGCCGCCCACCTCGTAGCAGGGGCGGCTCTCGGCCGCCACCTCGAAGCCGCGGAGCTCGGGGCGCCGCGGGGGGAAGAGGCTGCGCTGGATCTCGCGCGCGATCTGGAGCTCGCGGTCCTGGCGCTCCTTCTCCTCCCGGACGCGTCGCAGGCGCGCGTTGTCGAGGGCGGCCATCGCCTGGCGGGCGAGCGCCTGGGCGACGTCTCGATCCTCTTCCGAGAACGGCGTCCCGGAGGCGCGCGGTCCGACGGCCAGGACGCCTTCCACCCGCGACGCTGCGGCGAGCGGCACCACGAGGGCCATGCGGGCCTCGTTCAGCAGCCGCCGGAGCGGCCCTTCGGGCAGGTCGGCGACGGCCTTCGGCCCGGCGACACCCTCGAGCGCCGCCTGCACCTCCTCGGTGGGGACCGGGGTGCCGCCGGCCTCCCGCCGCAGCCCCCGCCCGGCGGCGAGGACGAGCCCGTGCGGCCCGTCCAGGTAGAGGGCACAACGGGAGACGACGAAGTGGCCCATCGCGGTGGTCAGGATGAGGCTCCGGATGGCCTCCTCCGCCGAGCTCTCGGTGAGGTCGCGGCTGAGATCGAACAGGTTGTGGAGCTCGAACGCCCTCCGGGCGAGCGTCTGATGAGCCCGGCGCAGCTCGTCGCGGAGGAGGCGGTTCTCGAACGCGGCGGCCGCGAAGGCGGCCACGCTCCCGAGGAAGGCTCGCTCCTCCGCGCCGTACCGCCGCAATCCCTCGCGGTCTCCGAGGCCGAGCACGGCGAACGGGCGATCGTGGCGTCCGATCGGCACCAGCAGGACGAGGCCGTGACGATCGTGGGCCTCGTCCCCCGGCCCGAGCACGGCGCCGCTGGATGGAGGAGCGCCGGCGAGCGTGGACGGCGCTCCCGGCGGCAGGCCGCGCGACGCCCGGAGCTCCAGGCTCCCGTCCTCGCCCCGCACGAAGACGGCCGCACGCGCCGTGTTCAGCTCGCGCATGACGGCGAGGAGGGCCGCGTCCCGCGTCTCCTCGCCGGCGAGGCTCGACCCGAGGGCGGTCGTGACCTCGAGCCGCGAGACGGGCCCGGACGGCGCGGAGGGCGCCGCCTCGCCCTCGAGCCGGGGACGCTCGCGGGCCTGCTCGTGCGCGGGGGCGAGGGAGCGTCCCCCTGCCCCGACCTGGCGCTTGCGCATGGGGAATGCGGCCTTCGAGCCGCTCTCAAACTATAACGCGAGGGTCGTCGTGCGGCTCGAGGACGTCGTCCGCCCGCGGGCTGCGGAGACGCCTCCCGCCGCTACTCCTCGTCCTCGCCGAAGAAGAACTGGTCGGCGCAGCGCTTGCTGCAGAAGGTCCGCCCGTACTCGCGCCTCGCGCAGTCCGCGCACACCAGCTTGAAGCAGATCGGGCACTTGTGGAGCGTCGCTTCCTTCTCGTCCTTCTGGCAAGTGACGCAGTTCATCGGGAGCGGGCCGGAGTATAGCACCGCCGGGAGGTGCGGCCTTTCGTAGTAGACTCGGGGGTCCGGGAGGCGATTCCTCCCGCTCTCGTGGCGGTGTAGCTCAGCTGGTTAGAGCACGCGGCTCATATCCGCGGCGTCCGGGGTTCGAATCCCTGCACCGCCACCAGGCCCCCCCGGCGTGGAGGCCCGCATCGTGAGGCTGCCGTTCCTCGTCGCGGCCGTCGATCGGGCCCTGCAGGCCTCGGGGATGCCCCTCCGCGGACAGGCGATCGTGGCCGGCCTCTCCGGAGGGGCGGACTCGGTGGCCCTCCTCGACGCGCTCTCGTCGCTGCGCCGTCGCCGGGGTTTCCGCGTGGTGGCCGCGCACCTCGATCACGGCCTGCGGCCGGGCGCGGCCGACGACGCGGCCTTCTGCGCATCCCTGTGCGAGAGGCTCGACGTCCCGTTCCGGACGACTCGGGCCGACGTCCGGGCCCGTGCCGCCCGCGAGAGGGGAGGGCTCGAGCAGGCCGGCCGGCGGGAGCGCTACGCCTTCCTGCGCTCCGTGCGGGACGAGGAGAGGGGGGTGGCGATCGCGGTCGCCCACACCCGGGACGATCAGGCCGAGACGCTGCTCCTCCGGCTCCTTCGCGGGGCCGGAGCCACGGGGCTGGGCGGCATGCGTCCGAAGGCGGGCGACGTCCTCCGCCCGCTCCTGGGCGTCTCGAGGGCGGAGGTCCTGACCCACCTGCGGGAGCGCGGGCTCGCCTGGCGCGAGGACCCGTCGAACGCCGACCCGGCCTACCGGCGCAACCGCGTCCGCCACGAGCTGCTGCCCTACCTCGAAGAGCGGTTCAATCCCGGGATCCGGGCGGCCCTCGCCCGCACGGCGTCGATCCTGGCCGACGATGCGGCCCACCTCCGAGCGGAGGCCGCCGCGCTTCTCGACCGCATCGCCCGGGCGGAGGAGGGCGCCCTGGCCCTGGAACGCGCCTCCCTCGCCCGGGCGGAGACCGCCGTCGCGCGGGCCGCCATCCGGCTGGCACTCCACCGGGCCGGGGGGCTCGCCCGGATCGGGGCAGCCCACGTCGACGGAGTGCTCCGCCTGGCCCGGGCGAAGGCACCGTCCGGCCGGCGCCTGCCCCTCCCTGGAGGGCGCGAAGCCCTTTTCACGCGAGCCGAGGTCCGGATCGAAAAGCGTGTCTTGCCCGAGGCTAAAGCCGTATCATCCCGTGGACTGCCATGAGGGACCAGGTTTCCGTTCTCTTCACCGAAGAGCAGATCGCCCGCCGCGTCGGCGAGCTGGGCGAGGACATCACCCGCGCCTTCGCGGGGCGCGAGGTCTGCGTGCTGGGGCTCATGAAGGGGAGCCTCGTCTTCATGGCCGACCTCATCCGCCGGATCCCGCTCGATCTGACCGTCCACCTCGTGCGGGTGACCTCCCAGCGCGAGCAGGCGGCGGGCCGGATCCTGACGGAGATCGTGTTCTCGACCTCGGTGCCCCTGGAAGGGAAGGACGTCCTCCTCGTGGACGACATCGTGGACACCGGCGTGACCCTCAGTTACCTGCTCGCGCACATCCACGAGCACGGTCCGAAGAGCCTGCGCGTGTGCGCCCTCGTGGACAAGCCGGAGGCGCGGAAGATCGAGGTGCACCCGGACTGGACGGCCTTCCCCGTCCACGAGCCGATGGCCGACCGCTTCCTCGTGGGCTACGGCCTCGACTGGATGGAACGGTTCCGGGGCCTCCCTTTCATCGGGACGATCGCCCGGCCCCGGTGAGGGCGCGACGGGTTAAGCTAGGATAGGTGATTCCCCCCAGGGGTCGGGGGATCGGGACGGAGGGGCCGTCCGGAGGTCCAATTCGTGAACGCCACGTTCAAGACCGTGATGCTGTGGATGTCCCTTCTGGTCGTCGTGTTCCTGGCCTGGCACTTCGCCCAGTTCCAGAAGAAGGAGACTCCCGTCAAGTTCAGCGAGTTCATGGCCCAGGTCGAGGCCGGGCAGGTGGCGGACGTCACCGTCACCGGCAACGAGATCAAGGGCCACACCGTGAGCCGCGAGGCGTTCCGCACGTTCGCCCCCGTCGGCTACGACAAGCTGACCGACCGGATGCTGGCCAAGAACGTGGTGGTCACCTACCAGCCCGACACGACCCCCACCTGGGCCAACATGCTCATCTCCTGGGCGCCGTTCCTGCTCCTCATCGGCTTCTGGGTCTTCTTCATGAGGCAGATGCAGAGCGGCGGCAACAAGGCCCTCTCCTTCGGCAAGTCCAAGGCGAAGCTCCTGGCGAGCCAGCAGAAGAAGGTGACGTTCAAGGACGTGGCCGGGGTGGACGAGGCCAAGGAGGAGCTGCAGGAGATCATCGAGTTCCTGCGCGAGCCGCAGAAGTTCCAGAAGCTCGGAGGCCGCATCCCCAAGGGCGTCCTCCTGATGGGTCCCCCGGGCTCGGGCAAGACGCTCCTCGCCCGCGCGATCGCCGGCGAGGCCAACGTGCCGTTCTTCTCGATCTCCGGCTCCGACTTCGTCGAGATGTTCGTCGGCGTGGGCGCCTCCCGCGTCCGCGACCTCTTCGAGCAGGGCAAGAAGAACGCCCCCTGCCTCATCTTCATCGACGAGATCGACGCCGTGGGCCGCCACCGCGGGGCGGGCCTCGGCGGCGGGCACGACGAGCGGGAGCAGACACTCAACGCGCTCCTCGTCGAGATGGACGGCTTCGAGTCGAACGACGGCGTCATCCTCATCGCGGCCACGAACCGCCCCGACGTCCTCGACCCGGCGCTCCTGCGGCCCGGCCGCTTCGATCGGCGCGTCGTCGTGTCCCGGCCCGACGTGCGGGGACGGGAGGGGATCCTCCAGGTCCACACCCGCAAGATCCCGCTCGCCGAGGACGTCGACATCTCCGTCCTCGCCCGGGCGACGCCGGGCTTCTCGGGAGCCGACCTCGCGAACCTAGTGAACGAGGCCGCGCTCGCGGCGGCCCGGCAGAACCAGAAGTTCGTTTCCATGAAGGACTTCGAGTCCTCGAAGGACAAGGTCCTCATGGGGGCGGAGCGCCGGAGCCTGATCATCACCGACGAGGAGAAGAAGATCACCGCCTTCCACGAGGCGGGCCACGCCCTCCTCGCCGCCCTCGTGCCCCACTCCGACCCGCTGCACAAGGTCACGATCATCCCGCGCGGCTTGGCCCTCGGCCTCACCCAGCAGCTCCCGAGCGAGGAGAAGCACAATTGGTCGAAGGAGCAGATCGAGGCGCGGATCGCGGTCTGCATGGGCGGCCGAATCGCCGAGGAGACGACCTTCAGCCAGATCACGACCGGGGCCCAGAACGACATCGAGCAGGCGACCGAGATGGCCCGGAAGATGGTCTGCGAGTGGGGCATGAGCGACGCCCTCGGCCCGCTCACCTACGGCAAGAAGGAGGAGGCGATCTTCCTCGGCAAGGAGTTCAACCGGCACCAGGACTACTCCGAGGACACGGCCCTCAAGATCGACGCCGAGGTCAAGCGGATCGTCACCGAGCAGTACGAGCGGGCCACCCTCCTCCTGACCGAGAACCGCCAGACGCTCGTGCGGGTCGCGGAGGCGCTCCTCGAGCACGAAGTGCTCGACGGACCGCAGCTGAAGCAGCTCATCGCGGGCGAGCCGCTCGAGATGAAGCGGCCCGCGGCACAGGCGCCCGTCGCCCCCGCCCGGGAGGTCCGGACGGGAGGAGAAGGGCGCCCGGCCGGCATCCTCCCGCCGCCGGTGGCGGATCCCCGGCCGACGTCCTAGGCGCGAATCGGAGGAGGCGATCGAGACCCGGGGGCGTCGCCTCTACCGCATCGACCTCCGCGGCGCTCCCGTGGTCCTCGGCGAGCGGACGCTCGTCATGGGCGTGCTCAACGTGACCCCGGACTCCTTCTCCGACGGCGGGCGGCTGGCCGGCGCCGACGCCGCCGTCGCCCGCGGCCTCCGGCTCTTCGAGGAGGGGGCCGATTGGTTGGACGTCGGAGGCGAGTCCACCCGCCCCGGCGCCGCGCCGGTCCCGGTGGACGAGGAGAACCGCCGGGTCGTCCCGGTGATCGAGGGTCTCCGGCGGCGGGGGGCGGGCCCGCTCTCCGTGGACACCACGAAGGCGCCCGTCGCCCGCGCCGCCCTCGACGCCGGGGCCGATCTCGTGAACGACGTGAGCGCCTTCGGGTACGATCCTGAGATGGCGAGGCTCGTGGCCGAGCGCGGCGTGCCGGCGGTGCTCATGCACCTCCGCGGCGCCTTCGGCGAGATGCACCGGGCCCCCGCCTACCGCGACGTGATGGGCGAGGTGGTCGCCGAGCTGAAGGAGGCCGTCACCCGCGCGGAGGCGGCCGGCGTGCCGCGCGAGCGGCTCCTTCTCGATCCCGGGATCGGGTTCTCGAAGGACGCGGGGCACAGCCTGGAGGCGCTGCGCCGGCTGCCCGAGATGGCGGCCCTCGACCGGCCGATCCTGGTCGGCCCCTCCCGCAAGAGCTTCATCGGCCGGGTGCTCGACCGGCCGCCCGACCGGCGGCTGATGGGCACGGCCGCGGCGGTGGCGGCGTGCGTCCTCCTCGGAGTCCACGTCGTGCGGGTCCACGACGTGGCGGAGATGGTCGACGTGGTGCGCCTCTGCGACGCCCTGCGGGGCGACGCCCCGGGGAGGGCCGCGTGATCCTCCAGCGCCTCGCGTCCCTCCTCGCCGGCACCGAGTTCCACTGGTGGGACGTCGTCGACATCCTGATCGTGGCCTTCCTCGTGTACGAGCTCCTCCAGTTCCTGCGGGGCACGCACGCGGTCCAGATCGCGCTCGGCGGCGTCGTGCTCGTCGGCCTCTACTGGGCGTCGATCCTCTTCAACCTCCAGACCGTCAACTGGCTCCTGCGGACGTTCCTGCCGTTCCTCGTCTTCGGCATCATCGTCGTCTTCCAGGCCGAGATCCGGAAGGGGCTCGCCCACCTGGGGCGGGCGCCCTTCCTCGGCGGCGCCGCCCGGCGCCGGCAGGAGGAGGTCGTGGACGAGATCGTCCTCGCCGCGACCAGCCTCGCGGCCGAGCGCACCGGAGCCATCCTGGTCCTCGAGCGCGAGATGGGGCTGCGCAGCTACATCGAGACCGGGATCGCGCTCGACGCCGTGGTGACCTACGACCTCCTGGTGAGCATCTTCCACCCCGCGACCCCGCTCCACGACGGGGCGGTGATCCTCCAGGGGAACCGCGTCGCCGCCGCGGCCTGCTTCCTGCCCCTCACCGTGAACCCCGAGCTGAGCCGCACCCTCGGCAGCCGGCACCGGGCCGCGATCGGGTTGTCGGAGGACACCGACGCGCTGGCGATCGTCGTGTCCGAGGAGTCGGGGACGATCTCGGTCGTCGAGGGCGGCCGGATCCGGCGGGGGCTCGACGGTCCCGCACTCAAGCACGCCCTCCTCGCCTCGCTCGGCCTCGCGGAGGCCCTCCCGCCGGCCGGGCAGCCGGCGGGGGTCGGGAGCGGGCGGTGAGCGTCCTCGGCGGCAACGCGTCGCTGCGCCTCGCCAGCCTCCTTCTCGCGGCCGGGCTCTGGTTCGTCATCGCCGGGCGCCAGACCGCCGAGCGCGGGGTGACCGTCCCGGTGGAGTTCCGGAACGTCCCTCACGACCTCGAGACGACCGGCGACGCGGTGAACACGGTCGACGTCCGCGTGCGGGCGTCCCCCGGCCTCATCGACAGCCTCGACGTCGGGAAGCTGCTCGCCACGGTCGACCTCGCGGGCGCCTCGGAGGGAGAGAGGATCGTCCAGCTCACTCCGGTCATGATCCAGGTGCCCTACGGCTTCCGGGTGATCAAGATCACTCCCTCCCTGCTGACCCTCAACCTCGAGCGGACCCAGCGGAAGGCCGTTCCCGTCCGGCCGCGGCTCATCGGCCGCCCGGCGCCGGGCTTCGAGGTGGCCGAGATCGTGAGCGCCCCGGCCGAGGTGCGCCTCGCCGGGCCGCGGAGCCGGGTGCAGGAGATCGAGAGCGCCTTCACGGAGCCCGTCTCGATCGAAGGCCTGGACCGCACGAGGACCGGTCTCGTCAACGTGGGTCTCGAGGACCCGCTCCTCCGGCTCGAGGAAGGGAGCCGCGTCGCGGTGACCGTGAACGTGCGCGAGGCCCGGGAGACGCGCACGTTCGAGGGGCTGCCGGTCGTGGCCCAGGGCCGGCCCGTGCGCCTCGACCCGCCCCGGGTCGCGGTCACGGTCTCCGGGCCCGCGTCCCGGATCCGCGCCCTCGAGGCCTCGCACCTGACCGCCCGCGTCAGCCTCCCCGACTCGGGGCCTCTGCCCTCGCGCCTGCCGGTGGCGGTGGACGTCGCCTCCGGCCACGTCGGCGTCAGCGTCGTCGAGACGCGGCCGGCCGAGGTCTCGGTCCGCCGGCGCCGCTCCGGAGGCGCCCCGTGACCCACGCCCGATCGCCCGGCCGGTTGCTCTTCGGCACCGACGGCATCCGCGGGACGGCCAACGTCCACCCGATGACGCCCGAGCTGGCCCTGTCCCTGGGCCGGGCCGTCACCTTCGTGGCCGGACGCGCGCAGCGCCACGCCCCCCGCATCCTCGTCGGCAAGGACACCCGCCTCTCGGGCTACATGCTCGAGACGGCGATCGCTTCGGGCGTGACCTCGATGGGCGGCCGGGTGCTGCTCTGCGGCCCCGTGCCCACCCCCGCGGTCGCCCACCTCACGGTGAGCATGCGCGCCGACGCCGGCATCGTGATCAGCGCGAGCCACAACCCATACGACGACAACGGCATCAAGATCTTCGGCCGGGACGGCTTCAAGCTGCCCGACGCCGCGGAGGAGGAGATCGAGGCCCTCATCCGCGAGCCCGAGCGCCTCGGGGAGCGGCGCACCGGCCCCGCCATCGGCCGCGCGGTGAAGCTGGAGGACGCGCGGGGGCGCTACGTGGCCTTCGTGAAGAACACCTTCCCCCGGGACCTGACCCTCGACGGCACCCGCGTGGTGGTCGACGCCGCCCACGGCGCGGCCTACGTGGTGGCGCCGCTCGTCTTCTCGGAGCTCGGGGCTCGCGTCTTCCCGCTCGGGGTGCGGCCCAACGGAACGAACATCAACCGCGAGGCGGGTGCCCTCCACCCCGACCACGCCCGGACCGAGGTGGTGAGGCGCGAGGCGCAGATCGGAATCGCCCTCGACGGCGACGCCGACCGCGTGGTCGTCGTCGACGAGCAGGGCCGGATCGTGGACGGCGACGCGGTGATGGCGATGTGCGCGACGCGGATGAAGCGGGACGGCGAGCTGCGCCGCGACACCGTGGTGGGGACGGTGATGAGCAACCTCGGCCTCGAGCGGGCCCTCGACGCGCAGGGCATCGCGCTGGTGCGCACGCCGGTGGGCGACCGGTACGTGGTCGAGGCGATGCGGCGCGGCGGCTTCAACCTCGGGGGCGAGCAGTCGGGCCACCTCGTCTTCCTCGACCACAGCTCGACCGGCGACGGCCTGATCGCCGCCCTCCAGGTGCTGGCCCTCATGGTCCGCACCGGGAGGCCCCTCTCGGTGCTGGCCCGCGAGGCCATGGAGCGGGTGCCTCAGGTGCTGGAGAGCGTGACCCTCCCGGCCCGCAAGCCCCTCGAAGACATGGAGGCGCTGCAGGCCCTCCTCGGCCGGGTGCGGGCCGCCCTCGGGAGCGAGGGCCGGGTGCTCGTCCGCTGGAGCGGCACCGAGCCCAAGCTGCGGGTGATGGTCGAGGGCCCCGACGAGGGCCGGATCGGGACGATCGCGCAGGACCTCGTCGAGGCCGCCCGCCGCGACGTCGGCTAGGACCCGGCCCGCAAACCGCGCCTCGTCCGGGAACGACGCGGGCCGCGTCCGTCCACAACTCGGGGCCCGCGCGGCAGCCGGCTCCTTCTTGTCCTGGAGGCGGCTCGAAGCTAACCTCCGTGCTGCCGAAAGGGGGGCCCATGCCCAACCGAACGAACGTTCTGTGTGCTTGGGCGGTGGTCGCCGTAGTCGCCGTTCCGGGCGTTGCCTCGGCAGGCGACCGCCCCGCTCAGGTGGAAGCGTCCTCTGGCCCCGCAGTCAGCGAATGGTCGAAGCGTGTCGACCAGCTCGAAGCGGCCGGCCAGCTCGTCGTACGGCTCACCCGCGAGGACACGATGATCCCGGGACGCCGTCACGAGCGGCTGGCTCAGCGCCACCGCGGGGTGCCGGTCTTCGGCGGGGAGCTCGTCCGGCAGAGCGACGCCGCCGGCGCCCTCACCGTCTTCGGCACCTTCTACGAGGGCATCGACGTGGACGTGACGCCTCGGCTGGGCCCGGCCGAGGTGGAAGGCCTCCTCGCCGCGAAGGGCGGGAGGCCGTTCGGGCGGCAGGGCGGACCCGAGCTCGTCGTCCTGCCCCTCGATTCCGGCGGCTACCGCCTCGCCTACCGCGCCCGGGCGCTCTTCCCGGCGGGCTTCGACGTGCGGCAGACGTTCTTCGACGCGGGGACGGGGGAGGTCCTGCTCGATTACCGGGACATCCAGACGCAGGCGGCCGGGCTCGGCACCGGCGTCCTCGGCGACCCGGAGAAGCTCAGCGTGTCGCCCGGGGGCCTCGGCTTCACCACCGCCGACCGGCTGCGGCCGCCCCTCATCTCCACCTACGACTTCCGGTTCAACGTGAACCGCCTCATCCTCTTCTTCGACGCCGACGCCTCGCCCTCGAACCTCACCCCCTCCGACCTCGGCACGAGCGCCGACAACGTCTGGACGGACGGGGCGATCGTGGACGCCCACGTGTTCGCGGGCTTCACGTACGACTACTACTACAAGCGGTTCGGCCGCCAGGGACTCGACAACGCGAACATCCCCGTACACGGCATCACCCACGCGCTGCGCCGGGAGGACTGGCGCCTCTACACGACGGACGTCGTCCTCAGCTACTTCACGAACGCCTTCTACGTCGGCGAAGGCGTCATGTACTACGGGGACGGTCTGCCCCCGACGGTGACCCTCGACGGCCAGCACGTCAACTACCTCGCCGGGGCGCTCGACGTCGTCGCCCACGAGCTGACCCACGGCGTGACCGACTACTCCTCGAGGCTCACCTACCAGGGAGAGTCGGGCGCGCTCAACGAGTCGTTCTCGGACGTCATGGCGACGGGGGTCGAGTTCGACTTCCAGCCCACGAAGGCCGACTACCTCATGGGCGAGGACGTCTTCTCGCCGGGCGGCATCCGGTCGCTCGCGAACCCGATGGCCTTCGGCGACCCCGACTACTACCCGGAGCGCTACACCGGCTCGGCCGACAACGGGGGCGTCCACACCAACTCCGGCATCTCGAGCAACGCCTACTACCTGGCGATCGAGGGAGGCCGACACCGCCTCGGGGCCACGGTCCAGGGGGTCGGCGCCGCCCACCGCGACCAGATCGAGAAGGTGTTCTACCGGGCCTTCACGGCCTTCCTCGTCCCGAGCGCGACGTTCTCCCAGGCGCGGGCGGCCACCATCCAGGCCGCGCGCGAGCTCTACGGCGCCGGCAGCCCGGCCGAGACCGCGGTCACCCAGGCCTGGACCGCGGTCGGCGTCAACTAAGGCGACGGCCATGATCCGACTCGTCCGACGACTCGCCCTCGGCCCGCTCGCCGCCGCGTGTGTCATCGCGTCCGCCGCCTCGGCGGGCGCACAGGCCGCGAAACCGACGCCCCCCGGCCCGGCGGCGCCGGCGGCGGCGCCTGCGCCCGACCGATTCCGGCTCGTCCTGAACGCGGCGTTCTGGCCCTCCAAGACGAGCTTCAGCGACACGCGGACGTTCCCGGAGTATGCCGAAGAGACGACGATCCACTCGAGCTACGACACGGGCACGGGCAAGGGCTTCGACGGCGCCCTGCAGGTGAGCCTCTACCAGGGGCTCGGCCTCCTCTTCGGCTACTCCCGCCAGACCCGCGACGTCACGGGGACGGTGGACGTGTCGCGCCCCAATCCCCTCTACCTGAATCAGCCGCGCACGGCCACCGCGAGCCTCTCCGGCTACGGCTACACGGAGGGCGCGATCGACACCGACGTCGCCTACGCGCGCGCCGCCGGTCACCTCGACTGGGCGCTCTTCGCGGGCGCGACGTTCTTTCAAGTCGAGGCCGACATGCTCCAGACGCCGACCTACGACGAGAAGTACCCCTACGACACGCTCACGATCGCGTCCACGCCTTCCACGAAGATCAAGGGCAGCCCCGTCGGGATGAACGTCGGCGGACGCCTCGACTACCGGTTCGGGAGCTCCCGGCGGGTGGGGATCGGGGCCCAGGTCCGGTACAGCAAGGCCAGCGCGAAGCTGAAGGCGACGCCGGACGCCACGGAGGCGAGCGTCGACGCCGGCGGGCTCTCGGTCGGGGGCGGACTCCGCTTCTACTTCTGAGGGCGACCCGGCTCAGGGGATCGCGCGCAGGTCGTCGTCGAGGTTCTTGAGCATCCCCTCGGTCAGGACCGCCGGCGCGAAGGGAGCGATCTCGCGGAGGCTCATCTTCTGGGCCTGCTCCAGCCGGGGGTCCGAGGTGAAGCCCGGCAGCCGCTTGTCGAGAGCGGCGCGGGCCGGCGGGCTCGCGAGGAGCTCCTGGATCGGCGTCCGTGTGCTGAGCCGGCCGGGGGGGTGGGCCCGGGCCGCGAGGGCCGCCCCGCCGTAGGCGAACCGGTAGCTTCCCGAGCCGACCTCGACGACGACGTCGTCGCCCGCCTGCGCGACGCTCTTGACTCCCGGGGCCGATGCGAGCGCGCGCCCCCCTTCCGTGACCCCCGCCTCCGTCGCCGCGGGCAGGCGGATCGTGCCGTGCGCGTTCGGGGGCACGGTCGCCGAGACGGTCGCCTGGCCGTCGGCGAGCGCCCAACCCGAGGCGGCCTCCCCGTAGGGCGTCTGCAGCCTCGCCTCCGCGGACGAGAGGCCGCCGCCCGGCTGCGGCTGGACGAGGACGTGCTCGTAGCCCGGCTGCTGCTCGTCGATCTCGAGCCCGGCCACGACGCGGACCATCCACTCGCCGATCGCGCCGTAGGCGTAGTGGTTGAACGAGTTCATCCCGGCGTCCTGGAAGGAGCCGTCGGGCTTCTGGCCGTCCCAGCGCTCCCAGATGGTGGTCGCGCCCTGCTTCACGGGGTAGAGCCAGGAGGGGTAGTCCTCGCGCAGGAGCAGCCGGTAGGCGACGTCGGTGTAGCCGAAGCGGCTCAGCACGTGGCAGAGGTACGGCGTGCCGACGAAGCCGGTGGTGAGGTGGCCGCGCGCTCGTACCTCGGCGGCGAGACGCCGCGCGGCCTCTTTCCGCTGGCCCTCCGGCAGGAGGTCGAACTGGAGCGCGACGGCGTAGGCCGTCTGCGTGTTCTCGCCCACGCGGCCGGCGTCGGTCACGAACTCGCGGACGAACGCCTCCTTGATCTTCGGGAGGAGCGCCCGGTACTCCGCCGCGTCCTCCTTCTTCCCGAGGACGGCCGCCGTCCTCTGCAGGAGGTCCGTGGAGTGGGCATAGAAGGCGGTGGCGATGAGGTCCTTGCCCGTCGTGGCCCCCGGGTAGTCGGAGGCGGTACTCGCGAAAGCGAGCCAGTCCCCGAAGTGGAAGCCGGTCGCCCACAGGTTGCGGTCGCCGGCCTGGCGCCGCATGTACTCGACCCAGGCCTTCATGCTCGGGTACTGGCGCTCGAGGAGCCGCGTGTCGCCGTAGGCGAGGTACATGTTCCAGGGGATGATCGTGGCCACGTCGGCCCAGGCCGCCGAGGCGGAGGCGCCCTTCCCTCCTTCGCTCAGGACGTCGGGGATCACATACGGCACCGCGCCGTCCGCCTGCTGGTCGGCGGCCACGTCGCCCAACCACTTCGTGAAGAAGCCGGCCACGTCCATGTTGAAGGCGGCGGTGCGGGAGAAGACCTGGGCGTCGCCGGTCCAGCCCAGGCGCTCGTCGCGCTGCGGGCAGTCGGTGGGCACGTCGAGGAAGTTGCCCTTCTGCCCCCAGCGGATGTTGTGCTGGAGCTGGTTCAGGAGCGGGTTCGAGGTCGTGAGCTGCCCGGTCACCGGCATGTCCGAGTGCACGACGACACCGGTCAGCGCGTCGAGCGCCGGCTCGCCCGGCCAGCCCGCGACCGCCACGTACCGGAAGCCCTGGAACGTGAAGTGGGGCTCGTACACCTCGTCGCCCCCGCCCTTCAGGACGTAGATCACCTGCTGCTTCGCCGCCCTCAGGTTGGCGGTGTAGAGGTTCCCCGCCTTGTCGAGCACCTCGGCGTGGCGCAGCGTCACCGTCGCGCCCGCGGACCCGCGCACCTTCAGGCGCACGTGGCCGACCATGTTCTGGCCCAAGTCGAAGACCGTCTCGCCGGCGGGGGTCTTCAGGATCTTCACCGGCCGGATCTCCTCGATCCTTCGGACGGGCGGGCCCGCGGGGGCGATGAGAGCCCGCTTGTCGGGGGAGGCGACGCGCACGGGCACCCAGTCCTTGTCATCGTAGCCGGGGGCGCTCCAGCCCGTCCTCTCGAGCCGGGCGTCGTAGGTCTCGCCCATGTAGATGTCCGACAGGCGGATGGGGCCGGTGGCCGACTTCCACTTCCCGTCGGTGCCCACCGTCTCGACCCGGCCGTCGGCGTGCTCGATGCGGAGCTGGCAGAGGAGTGCCAGGCGGTCGCCGAAGACGTTCCGCCTCTCGCTCCAGGCGAGGAAGCCCCGGTACCAGCCGTCGCCGAGGGTGGCCCCGACCACGTTCTCGCCCCGGCGCAGGAGGCCGGTCACGTCGTACGTCTGGTACTGGAGGCGCTTCTTGTAGCTCGTCCAGCCGGGCGTGAAGAGCTGGTCGCCCACGCGCTTCCCGTTGATCTCCAGCTCGTAGAGGCCGAGGCTCGTCGCGTAGGCCCGGGCCGACCTCACCGCGCCCTGGAGGGTGAACGATCCCCGCAGCATCGGCGCGGGCGGCGACGTCTTCTTGTCCTCGCTCCCCTCCGCCTCGATCCAGCGGGCCTTCCAGTCCTCGGGCGAGAGGAGCCCCATCTCCCACGAGGCCGGCGCGCTCCAGGCCGACGCGCGGCCGGAGCCGTCCCAGACCCGCACGCGCCAGGAGTAGCGACGGGACGACTCGAGGGCGGGGCCGCCGTAGGGCACGAGCACCGAGCGGGAGGACGTGACCCGGCCCGTGTCCCAGAGGAGCTTCCCGTCTCGCGTCACCTGCACCTCGTAGGCCGACTGCACGACGTCCCGGGCGTCGGAGCGCAGCTGCCAGCTCAGACGCGGCTGCGCGGCGTCGATCCCGAGGGGGTCGACCTTGTACTCGCAGCGCAGGTTCGCGACCGAAGGCGGAGGGGCGGCGGGGGTGGCCGCCGGCGAGGCGGCGGCCAGGAGGCCGAGCAGGCCGGCGAGGCTGGCCTGCCGCACGGCGGCCGGGGCAAAGGAGCGAAGATCGCGCACGGGAACCTCCTCGAGGATGACGGCCGTGCGGGGAGCCGCGCCTTGACGCGCGCCTTCCCGGATACGGGCGGGATTATGCCTCCGGCCTGCACGCGGCGCCCCGACGTGCCGGGAGCTCGGCGAGGGGCCGAGAACGTCAGCGCCGACCGACGGCCTTCCGCAGGCGCCGGACGAGGTCATCGAACCATGAGCCCTCGTGGCGCGCCGGATGGCCATCCGAGGCGATTATAGCACTCGGTGTTGACAGTGACACTCGGTGCCAATAGGATCCTTCCCCGGAGGGACACGATGCGCTTCGGGACGCGGACGGTGGTGGCGGCCGGGCTCGCGCTGGCCGGCGCCTCGGCGGCTCCGGCCCAGCCGGCGGCGGCGCCCTTGACGGATGCCCAGGTCGAGGAGAGGGTCGACGCTCTCCTCCGCCAGATGACGCTCGAGGAGAAGGTCGGCCAGCTCACGCAGATCGCGGGGGGGCTCTTCCCGGGAGCGAAGCCCGAGGAGACGCTCCGCCAGGGCGGGGCCGGCTCGGTCCTCTGGCTGAACGACACGAAGAAGTTCAACGAGCTGCAGAAGGTGGCGGTCGAGGAGTCGCGCCTCCGCATCCCGGTGCTCTACGGCCTCGACGTCATCCACGGCTACCAGACGATCTTCCCGGTGCCGCTGGCGATGGCCGCGTCCTGGGACCCGTCCGTGCACGAGAGGGCGGCCTCGGTCGCGGCGGCCGAGGCCCGGGCCGCCGGCATCCACTGGACGTTCGCCCCCATGCTCGACATCGCGCGCGACGCGCGCTGGGGCCGCATCGTCGAGGGCGCGGGCGAGGACCCCTACCTCGGCGCGGCAATGGCCGCGGCCCAGGTCCGCGGCTTCCAGGGCCCGTACCTGGGCGCGCCCGACCGTCTCCTCGCCTGCGCGAAGCACTTCGGCGCGTACGGCGCCGCGGAGGGGGGCCGGGACTACGACCCCGTCTACGTGCCGGAGGGCCGGCTGCGCAACGTCTACTTCCCGCCGTTCCAGGCCGCGGTCAAAGCCGGCGTCGGCTCGTTCATGAGCGCGTACATGGACCTGAACGACGTGCCGGCCGCGGGGAACCGCTGGCTGCTGCAGGACGTGCTGCGCGGGGACTGGCGCTTCCCGGGCTTCGTGGTGAGCGACGCCATGGCCGTGGGCAACCTGGTGATCCAGCACTTCGCCCGCGACGGCCGGGACGCGGCCGTCCGTGCGCTCGCGGCCGGCCTCGACATGGACATGGCGAGCGGCACGTACGCCCGGAACCTGGTCGGGCTCGTGAGGGGAGGGACGGTCCGCGAGACCCAGGTCGACGAGGCGGTGCGCCGCATCCTCGCCGCGAAGGTCCGCCTGGGCCTCTTCGAGCGTCCCTACGCGGACGAGGCCCGCGTCGCCTCGGTGCTCGCCGACCCGGCCCATCGGGCGGAGGCCAGGCTCGCCGCGCAGCGCTCGATGGTGCTCCTCCGGAACGAGAGCCGCACGCTGCCCCTCTCGACGTCGCTCGCGAGCGTCGCGGTCATCGGCCCCCTCGCCGACTCGAAGGCCGACACCGAGGGCTCGTGGATGGTCTTCGGCCACGTGCCGGCGGCGGTGACCGTCCTCGAGGGCGTCAAGGCCCGGCTCCCGAACGCCAGGGTCGCCTATGCTCCCGGCCCCGAGATCCGGCGCGAGGTGCCCTCGTTCTTCGACGACTTCGTTCCCGGGCCGAAGAAGCCGCCCCAGACGAAGGAGGAGGCCGAGGCGGCGTTCCAGGAGGCGGTGGCCGCGGCCCGCAGTGCCGACCTCGTCGTCGCGGTCATGGGCGAGCGGGCCGACATGAGCGGGGAGGCGGCCTCGCGGGCCTCGCTCGACCTTCCGGGCCGGCAGGAGGAGCTGCTGAGAGCGGTGTCCGCGCTCGGCAAGCCGGTCGTCCTCGTGCTCCTGAACGGCCGGCCGCTCTCGATCAACTGGGCGGCCCAGAACGTGCCGGCGATCCTCGAGGCGTGGGAGCCGGGCACGGAGGGCGGCCACGCCGTGGCCGACGTCCTCTTCGGCGACGTCAGCCCCGGGGGCAAGCTGCCGGTCACCTTCCCGCGCAGCGCCGCCCACGCGCCCCTCTACTACGCGCGCAACCTCACCCACCAGCCGGAGGGCTCTTCCTCGTACCGCTCGCGGTACTGGGACGGCCCCACGACCCCGCTCTACCCCTTCGGCTACGGCCTCAGCTACACGACGTTCGCCTTCTCGCACCTGAAGGTCACGGCGCCCCAGGTGAAGGTCGGCCAGGGTGCCGCCGTCTCGGTGGACGTCGAGAACACCGGAGGTGTGGCCGGCGACGAGGTCGTGCAGCTCTACCTGCACCAGCGGGCGGGCCACGACTCGCGGCCCGTGCGCGAGCTGAAGGGGTTCCGCCGGGTGGGCCTGAAGCCCGGGGAGAGGCAGACGGTGTCCTTCTCCCTCGGCCCGGAGGACCTGCGCTACTGGAGCACGGCCGAGCACGGGTGGGTGCAGGACGCGGAGGCCTTCGACGTGTGGGTGGGCGCGGACTCGACCGCCAGGCTCCACGCCGAGTTCCAGGTCACGCCGTAGTGCACGACCCGTGGGAAGCGCGGGTCGAGTTGAGGCATGCTGTGGTGTCGACGAAGGGCCTGACCGCGCGGCGCTCACGCGCCCGCTCGGGCAGCTCTTCGGGAGGAGAACGCCGATGAAGCCCGTGCTGACCCGTTGCCTCGTGTCCCTCGCCGCCATCCCCCTCCTGTCCGTCGCCGCACCGGCCGCTCCGGTGAAGGTCGACGGCGGCCTCGTGACGGGCGCCGCCGCGGGCGGCGTCGTGTCGTGGAAGGGCGTGCCGTACGCCGCTCCGCCCGTCGGCGAGAGACGCTGGCGCGCGCCCCAGCCGGTCGAGGCGTGGACGGGCGTCCGGGCCGCGACCGAGTACGCCCACGACTGCATGCAGCTGCCCTTCCCGAGCGACGCCGCGCCTCTCGGCACTCCCCCGGCCGAGGACTGCCTGTACGTCAACGTCTGGGCGCCGGAGAAGCCTCCCGCCCCGAAGCTCCCCGTGATGGTCTGGATCCACGGCGGAGGGTTCGTGAACGGGGGCAGCTCGCCAGCCGTCTACGACGGCTCGGCCTTCGCGCGCCGCGGCGTCGTCTTCGTCAGCCTCAACCACCGCCTCGGCCGCTTCGGCTTCTTCGCCCACCCGGCTCTCACGCGGGAGACGCCGGACGCTCCCCTCGGCAACTACGGCTACCTGGACCAGATCGCGGCGCTCCGCTGGGTCCAGAGGAACGTCGCGGCGTTCGGCGGTGACCCCGGCAACGTGACCGTCTTCGGCGAGTCCGCGGGCGGCGGCTCGGTCAACACGCTCGTCGTCTCCCCGCTCGCCCGGGGCCTCTTCCACAAGGCGATCGTGGAGTCGGGCGGAGGACGCGCGGGAGGGATCATGACCCCCCGCACGCTGAAGGAGGCCGAGGCCGTGGGCGTGGCCTTCGCAAAGAGCGCCGGCATCGAGGGCGACGACGCGGCCGCCCTCGCCGCGCTCCGCAAGCTCCCCGCCGCCGACCTCGTCCGCGGACTGAACCTCATGACGATGGGCCAGCAGCGCGACACCTACGCGGGGCCGATGATCGACGGCAAGCTCGTGGTCGAGGAGCCGGAGACGGCCTTCCGGGCCGGCCGGCAGGCCCGCGTCCCGTACATGATCGGGGCGAACGACCGCGAGTTCGGCTTCATGCCCCTGCCTCCGCCCGCGGTCGAGGGGATGCTCGCCCGCTTCGGCGCGGCGAAGGACGAGGTCGTGGCCGCCTACGATCCGGGGAAGACGGGCCAGATGAGCGAGGTCGGGATCGGTCTCATGAGCGACTCGGCGATGGTGGAGCCGGCGCGACTCCTCGCCCGCCTCGCCTCCGCGGCCGGCCAGCCGACGTTCGCCTACCGCTTCTCGTACGTCGCGTCCTCGCTGCGGAAGGAGGCGAAGGGGGCGCTGCACGCGACGGAGATCCCGTTCGTCTTCGAGACCGTGCGGGCGAAGTACGCGGACGCGGCCACCGCCGACGACCTGGCCCTGGCCGCGGCCGCGAACGCCTACTGGGTCGCGTTCGCGCGGACGGGTGACCCGAACGGGGACGGGCGCCCGAGGTGGCCGGCCTACTCGCAGCAGGGCGACGAGATCATGGACTTCGCGATCACGGGGCCCACGTCGAAGCCCGACCCGTGGAAGGCGCGGCTCGACCTCGTCGAGAGGTTCGCCGGGGGACCGCCCGCCCGCTAGGATCGGGCGGCTATACTCCGCCCGTATGCTGCGCCTGGGCGTGAACATCGACCACGTGGCCAGCGTCCGCCAGGCCCGGCGGGCGCGGGAGCCCGACCCCGTGCACGCGGCCGTGCTGGCCGAGCTCGGGGGCGCCGACGGCATCACGGTGCACCTGCGGGGAGACCGGCGCCACATCCAGGACCGCGACGTCCAGGTGCTCCGTCAGACCGTGCGCACGCGCCTCAACATCGAGATGGCGGCCACGCAGGAGATGACCCACCTCGCCCTGACCGTCAAGCCCGACCAGGTGACCCTCGTGCCCGAGCGGCGCGAGGAGCTGACCACCGAGGGCGGGCTCGACGTGGTCCTCAACGCCATGCAGGTCCGGCCGGTCGTGAGGACGATCCAGGAGGGCGGGATCGAGGTGAGCCTCTTCGTGGATCCTGAGCTCGAGCAGGTCAAGGAGGCGCACAAGCTCGACGCGCGGGCGATCGAGATCAACACCGCCGCCTGGTCGGACGCGGTCGACGCCCGCGCCCGCGAGGCGGCGCTCCGGAACGTGACGGACGCCGCGCGGCTCGCCCGCAAGCTCGGCCTCCACGTCCACGCCGGCCACGGCCTCGACTACCGCAACGTGGGCCCGGTGGCCGCGCTCACCGAGATCACCGAGCTCAACATCGGGCACGCGATCGTGGCCCGGTCGGTGCTCGTGGGCATGGAGCGCGCGGTAAAGGAGATGGTCGTGGCGATGCGGTCGGCTCGCATGGGCAGGGTTTGACCACGTCCGTGAAACCCCCTATGCTGGGCCGACTTCCATGATCGAGGCGTACGGGCGGACCGACGTCGGTCGGCGCCGGAAGATCAACGAGGACAGCTACCTCGTGTCCCCGGAGACCAGCCTCTACGCGGTGTGCGACGGGATGGGCGGCCACAACGCCGGCGAGGTGGCCTCCCGGATGGCCATCGAGACGATCTCGGCCTTCGTCGAGAGGAGCGGAGTCGAGAAGGAGATCACCTGGCCCTGGGGCCTCGACGCCAACCTCTCCTTCGACGCCAACCGGCTCAAGACCGCGATCCGCCTCGCCAACTCCAAGGTCTTCCAGGCCGCCGACAACCGCGAGGAGCTGACCGGGATGGGAACGACGGTGGTGGCCCTCCTCGTGTCGGGCGACGTCATGACGATCGGCTCCGCGGGGGACAGCCGGTGCTACCTCGTCCGCGGCGGCCTCATGCGCCAGCTCACCCGCGACGACTCCTGGGTGTCGGCCGCGCTCGGCGAGGGCATCCTGAACTCGGGCGACGTGGAGCACCACCCTCTCCGGAACGTCATCACGAAGGCGGTGGGCGCGCGCGACACGATCGACCTCGACGTCGTCGAGCAGGAGCTCCAGGCGGGGGACGTGGTGATGCTGTGCTCGGACGGGCTCCACGGCATGCTGAACGACGAGGAGCTCGGCCACATCCTCCTCCCGTCGCCCGGGGCCCTGGACGAGACGACGGCCCGGCTCGTCGACGCCGCCAACGAGGCGGGCGGGCGCGACAACGTGACCGTGGTGCTCCTCCGCCGGTCCGAGTAGAGTCTCGACCCGCCGGGCCGGTCACCCCCCGAGTCCAAAATTGACACTCCAACACGGGCGGACCTACGATCCCGGCCTGGTCGGCGGCCCCGGGAGGGCCACTGCATGAGCCTGGTCGAGCGGGAGAAGCGCATGGGCCTGCACCTGCCGGTCGAGGTGCGAGGCGAGGACGTCGGCGGGCTGCGCTTCACCGAGTTCACGAGCTCGGTGAACGTGAGCGGTGGCGGCATCTGCTTCGAGAGCCACCGCCAGATCGCCGTGGGCGCCCGGCTGCACTTGACGATCGAGCTCCCGTCGTCCCTCCGGCGCCACTTCCGCAACCGGGCGGTGTTCCGCGTGCGGGCCGTGGTCTGCCGTGTCGAGCGGTTCGAGGGCGAGGGCACGTCCCGCGTCGGGGCCCGCTTTCTCGGCGAGGAACCTCTCGAAGAGGTGGTATGATGCTCCGTTCCGCGCCTCATGGGTGACCCGCGGCTTTCCGGCCGTATCGCCGTGGTCACCGGCGGGGGGCGGGGCCTGGGGCGTGCTCTCGTCCACGCCCTGGCCGGGGAGGGGGCCGACGTCGCCTTCTCCTACCGGGAGAGCCGCCGCGGCGCCCTCGAGGAGGCCGAGGCGGTCCGGCGCCTGGGGCGCCGGGTGTTCACGGGGCCTGCGGATGCGCGGGTTCCGGGCGAAATCGCGGCCTTCGTGGACGAGGCGGCGGCCGCGCTGGGCGGTTGCGACTTCCTGGTCAACAACGTGGGTGTCTTCCGGCGGATCCCCATCGACGAGCTGAGCGAGGAGGCCCTCGACGAGGCCTTCGACGTCAACGTCAAGGCGGCGGTGATGGCTTCCCGCGCGGGCTCCGTGCACATGCGCCGCCGCGGCGGGGGCGCGATCGTGAACGTGGCGAGCCTCGGGGCGAGCCGGCCCTGGCCGTCGCACCTCGCCTACTGCGCCTCGAAGGCGGCCCTCGTGATGGCGACGCGGTGCCTCGCCCTGGCGCTCGCTCCGCTCGTCCGGGTGAACGCGGTGGCGCCGGGGATTCTCGACCCGCCGGGGGCCGACGAGGCCCTAAGGCGGCGGATCCCCGCCGGGCGGTTCGGGTCCCACGGAGAGGCCCTCGAGGCGATCCTGTTCCTGCTCGCCGGAGGCGGCTACACGACGGGCGAGGTCCTGGGCGTCGACGGGGGGCGGGGGCTCGCCTAGAGGACGAAGGTCGAATCGGGTTCGGAGAGTCATTGGGTACGAATGAGGAAGGAGTAGCATCGAGGTGAACATGACGGCGATTCGTGAGGACGACAAGCCCTGGAAGACGGACCTCGCGCGCAAGGCCGCGCAGCGGCGCGAGCACGTGGGCCAGGAGCTGGAGGAGGTGATCCGAAAGGCGCCCTCCTTCGAGGACGCGCTCCGCCAGGCGGTGGAGCTGATGAAGAAGCGCTTCGCGCGGTACTCCTCGGTCACGGCCTACGTGGCCGACGGCGAGGAGCTGGCCGTGCACACCGCCCTCGAGCGGCCGCAGGGCCCCGAGCGCGTGGGCTCCGTGGGCGGGCCGCTGGCCGACGCCGCCCAGGGACAGGTTCCGACGGTCTTCTCGGACCTCGCGGCGACCCCGGCCTGGGCCGCGGTGGGCCTCGCGAGCGGCAGCGCGATGGTGGCCCCGGTGCGGACCGAGGCGGGCCTGTGGGCGATCCTCGAGGTCTGGAGCGACTTCCGCGACGCCTTCTCCGCCCAGGACTCGAGGCTCCTCGGGAAGGTGGCCCAGGCGCTCGCGAAGAAGACGCCCACGGCCTAGCGGACCCTTGTCCCTCCGCGGCGTCATCCCGCCGCTCGTCACGCCCTTCCGTCCGGACGGGGGCCTCGACCTCGCCGCGTTCGAGGCGAACCTCGAGGCCCTCTCCGCCCACGAGCTCGCCGGCTTCCTCGTCCTCGGGTCGAACGGGGAAGCGGCGGGCCTGGACGAGGACGAGAAGCTCCGGCTGGTCGCCGCCGCCCGGCGGCTCCTGCCCCGACGCTTCCTCCTGGTCGGCACCGGGATGGAGGGCACGCGGGGCACCGTCGCCCTGACCCGCAAGGCCGCCGACGCCGGGGCCGACGCCGCGCTCGTCCTGACCCCTCACTACTACAAGAGCCGGATGACGGCGGAGGCGCTCCGGCTCCACTTCGAAGCGGTGGCCGACGCCTCGCCGGTGCCCGTCTACCTCTACTCGGTCCCGGCGTTCACCGGCCTCCCCTGGCCGCCCGGCCTCGCCTCCGCTCTCGCCGCCCACCCCCGGATCGCGGGGATGAAGGAGTCGAGCGGCGACGTCGGCCTCCTCGGGCGCGTCGTCTCGTCGGTGCCCGCACGCTTCGAGGTCGCCTGCGGCAACGCCCTCGTCTTCTACCCGGCCCTCTGCGTCGGCGCCGCCGGCGGTGTCCTCGGCGTGGCGAACTGCGCCCCTCGTCCGGCGGTCGCCCTCTACGAGGCCTTCGTCGCCGGCGACCACGCACGCGCGCGTCGGATCCAGGAGGCGCTCCTGCCGCTCGCCAGCGCGATCGCGACCGGCCACGGAGTGGCCGCCCTCAAGCTCGCGATGGGGCTCGCCGGCCTGCACGGAGGTGCGGTGCGCGCGCCGCTCCTCCCGGCGCCGGCGTCCGCCCTCGACGAGCTCCGGCCCCTGCTGGAGGCGGCCGAGGCGGCGGCCTAAGCCCTCCGCCCGGCGGGGCGAGACGCCGCCCGCGTCGAAGCTCGCCGGCTATCTCGCCACGAACGGGCCGTCGGGATCGGCGAGCGTCGCCGCGGGGGCCACGACCTCGAGGGCCGCCCGTCGCAGCTCCACCGCGATGCGCGTCACGGGCGGTCGAGGGTCGCCGTCGCAGTGCACGGTCACCGGCGCTCCCGTGGTCACGGTCGCCGAGGGCCCCGAAAGGCGCCTGTAGCCGGAAGACCGCTCGAGGCCGCCCAGGAACATTCGCGAGCCCGTGGCCGCGACGCGCCACAGGGGAGCCTGCACGAACACGACCACCTCCAGTCTCCCGTCGTCGATCTTCGCGCCGGGGTTGATGGTCGCGCCCGAGCCGTACTGAGGGCCGTTCGCGAAGGTGAGGACGAAGGGATCGAGCTCCAGTCGCTCCCCGGCCATCTCGATCGCGACGCGCGGTGGGCGGTACGAGCGCAGCTCGAGCAGGCACCGACGCACGTAGCCGAGAAGGCCGCGCCGCGCGCCTCTCTTCCCCTGCTCGTGGAAGGACCGGCCGACCACCGCGTCGAAGCCCGCGCCGGCCACGTTCAGGAAGAGCTGGCCGTTCAGCTCGCCCACGTCCATGCGCCGCCTCCCCCCGGCCTCGAGCGCGGCCAGCGCGCCGGCCGGCTGCAGCGGCAGCCGGAGGGCGCGCGCGAGGCCGTTGCCCGAGCCCGCCGGCACGATGCCGAGGGCGGCGGGCGAGCCGAGGAGTGCCTGCGCCACCTCGTTCACGGTGCCGTCGCCGCCGACCGCGATGACGATCTCCGCCCCCGCGGCCACCGCTTCGCGGGCGAGCTCGCTCGCGTGCCCGGCCGAGCGCGTCATGTACACCGCGTAGTCGTCCCAGGAGGGCCGGCCGCGCTCGATCGCTTCCAGGGTCCCGCTCCCCCTCACGCCGGCGCGAGGGTTGAGGATCGCCCGGACCTTCACGCCACCTCCTCGAGGACGCGGAGCGTCTCGCCGACCATGTGGTCGGCCGTGAACCGCTCGAGGAACCGAGCCCGGCCGGCCGCGGCGTAGGCCCTCCGCCGGCCCTCGTCGCCGAGCACGTCGGCGAGGGCGGCGGCGAGAGCGGCCGGGTCGCCGGGCGGCACCACGCGGCCGGTCACGCCGTCCTCGACCGCCTCGGGGATGCCCCCCGCGGCGGTGGCCACGACCGGGAGCCCGAAGGCCATGGCGTCGAGGAGGCTCGTCCCGAGGCCTTCCAGACGGGAAGACAGGCAGAAGACCGAGAACGCGGGCAGGAGGCGGTCGAGGTCCCGGCGGAAGCCGGCGAACACGACGCGGTCGCCGAGGCCGCGGCTCTTGACCTGCGCCTCGAGGGTGGGACGGAGCTCGCCCTCGCCGACGATCACGAGCCTCGCCTCCGGGAAGCGCGGACGCAGGAGCGCCACGGCCTCGACGAGCGTGGCGTGGTCCTTGTGCCCGGCCAGGGCGGCCACGTTGCCGACGACCGGAGAGCCTTCGGGCACGCCGAGACCGGAGAGGGCTTCACGGCCGCCCTCCGAGGGCAGGCGGTCGGGTACTCCTTCGTACACCAGCCGCAGCCGGCTGCGGGGCACGCCGCCCCTCTCCACCACCGCGCCGATCGCACGGCTCACGACGATCACGCGATCGCAGGCCGAGTACTTGGCGCGGGAGAATGGGCCGCGGAGGGGGAAGTCCACGCGGCGCACGGCCACCCGGGGCACGCGGCCGGCGAGCCGCGTCGCGACGAGGCCCGCCGACACCGCGTGCGGGTCGTGGAGCAGCAGGGCGTCCGGCCGCTCCCGGCGGAGGAGGCGGGCGAGGGCGAGGATCGCCGGGGGCCAGAGGTCGCCCCGGAAGGGAAGCGGGCGCACCCCGGCCCCCGCCGCCCGCGCGCGGCCCTCGAGCTCGCCGCCGCGGCGGCACGCGATCGCCGCCTCCCACCCCCGCGCCGCCATGCCCCGCGCGGTGAGCAGCACCTGGTTCTGGCCCCCCCGCCACGTGCGGGCGGTGTCCACGTGGAGGACGCGGGCGGTCATCCCCGGGACCGCGTGGAGCGTGACCACTCGCGGAGCTTGGCCAGCTTGACGAACGTGTAGTGCGTGTTGAGCACCGACACGATGAGCCCCGTGCTCCCGAGCAGGAAGCCCCCCTTGAGGACGAAGTTGCGGAAGAACGCCCAGGAGGCCCCGGCGAACATGTCGGCGACGTTCGAGTGCCGCCCGGCGGCGTGGGCCTGGCGGGCCCAGAGCGTCGTGTACGAGTCGATCTTGCGGAGGTGGTCGGAGATGTCGGCGTAGGGGTGGTGCTCCAGCTCGCCGCGCATCCGGCCCACCTTTCCGCGCACCGTGACCGACTCGTGCACGAGGTCGCCCTGCCAGGCGCCCCGGGTGCGGTCGAAGAGGCGGACCTGCCAGTCGGGGTACCAGTCGGTGCCGCGGACCCAGCGGCCCAGGTACCAGGCGACGCGCGGGATCCGGTAGCCCGCCACGTCGAAGCCCCGGAGGCGCCGCTGCTCGATCTCCCCGTGCAGGGCCTTCCCCACCCGCTCGTCGGCGTCGAGGGCGAGCACCCAGTCGTGCCGCGCGGCCCGCGTCGCGAAGTCGCGCTGGGCCACGAACCCGGGCCAGGGCGCGTTGACGACGACCCTCGCCCCCGCCGCCTCCGCGATGTCGCACGTGCGGTCCGTGGAGCCCGAGTCGACGACGACGATCTCGTCGCAGAAGGCGACGCTCGCCAGCGCGTCGCCGATGTTCGCCTCCTCGTTCTGGGCGACGAGGACGGCCGAGAGCGGGACCATGGCGGCACGAAGTATACCGGGGGCGCCCGGTGTAGCATTCGGCGCGTGGGCTCCGGGCCGCTGGACTCCGACTCCCTGCTCCGGCTCTTCGCGGAGAGAGGCGCTCTCCTCGAGGGCCACTTCCTCCTGACGTCGGGGCTCCACTCCCCGCGCTACCTGCAGTGCGCCCGGGTGCTCATGGACCCCGCTCTGGCCACGCGTCTCGGCGCCGCGCTCGGCGAGGGGCTGCGGCCGCTCCTCGGCGGCGCTGCGCCGGGCGCGGTCGTGGCCCCCGCCCTGGGCGGTGTCCTCGTCGCCCACGAGGTCGCGCGCGCGCTCGGCTGCCGGGGGCTCTTCACCGAGCGGCAGGAGGGCGTGATGAGCCTGCGCCGGGGATTCACGCTCGCCGAGGGGGAGCCGGTCGTCGTCGTCGAAGACGTGATCACGACCGGCGGCTCGACGCGCGAGGTGATGGAAGCCGTGCGGGCGCGGGGGGCGAAGGTGGTCGCGGTGGGGAGCCTCGTGGACCGGAGCGGGGGCGCCGTCGACCTCGGAGTGCCGAGGAGGAGCCTCCTGGAGCTCGAGGTCGCCACCTACACGGCCGAGGCCTGCCCGCTCTGCGCGGCGGGAGGGAAGCCCGAGAAGCCCGGCTCCCGCGCCGCGCGCTGACGCGGCCGTCCCTTGCCCCGCTACCGCGTCACGCTCGCCTACGACGGCACCGACTTCGTCGGCTGGCAGCTCCAGCGGGCGGGGCGCACGGTCCAGGGCGTCCTCGAGGAAGCCCTCGCCCGGCTCGAGGAGGGCGCTCGGGTCGTGGTCTCCGCGGCCGGCCGCACGGACGCCGGGGTCCACGCCCTCGGGCAGGTGGCCGCCTTCTCTCTCTCCCGGGAGCGGGACACCGGGGAGCTGCAGCGCGTCCTGAACGGCCTCCTGCCCCCGGACGTGCGCGTCCTCGACGCCGCCCCGGCGTCCGCGGCCTTCCATCCCCGCCGGAGCGCCGTCTCCAAGGTCTACCGCTACGAGCTCGACTGCGGGGGCGTCCCGCTCCCCCAGCGCCGCCGCTTCGCCGGCTTCGTCCCCGTCCGCCTCGACGAGGCCGCCGTGCGCGCGGCGGCCTCCCTCTACGTCGGCCGCCACGACTTCGCCTCCCTCGCCTCGTCCGGAGGCTCGGCGACGACCACCGTGCGGACGGTCCTCCGCTCGGAGGCCGCCTTCGCCGGCTCGACCCTCGTCTACGAGGCCGAGGCCGATGGCTTCCTGCGCAAGATGGTGCGCAGCATGGTGGGTGGCCTCGTGGCGGCCGGGCGCGGCGCGGTGACGGTCGAGGGGCTGGCCCGCGCGCTCGAGGCCCGCGATCGCCGCGCGTGGCCGGCGCCCGCTGCGGCCCACGGCCTCACGCTCGTCCGCGTGGACTATCCGCCCGCGATGCTAGGATAGGCACGAACCCGGGAAGAGGGCAGCGGATGTCCCTGCAGGACCTGCTCGAGGTCGTGCCCCTCGGCACCGACGAGGAGGACCTCCTCCGCGTCATCGACTTCGCGCGCCTGCCGCGGCACGTGGCGATCATCATGGACGGCAACGGCCGCTGGGCCCAGCTCCGCAACAAGAACCGGGTGGAAGGCCACCGGGCCGGGATCCAGGCCGTGCGGGACACGGTCGAGACCGCGGCTCGCCTCGGCCTCGAGGTGCTCACCCTCTACGCCTTCTCGATCGAGAACTGGAAGCGGCCCGAGAGCGAGGTGAGCGTCCTCATGGGGCTGCTCAAGCACTACGTGCGGAGCGAGCTCGAGACCCTCCTCCGGAACAACATCCGCTTCCGGGTCGTCGGCCGCGCGCAGGAGCTCGCGCCCGAGATCCGCGAGGAGCTCGCGCGGGCCGAGGGGCGCACCGCCTCCGACAACGGGCTCCAGTTCAACATCGCTCTCAACTACGGCGGTCGGGCCGAGATCACGGACGCGGTGAAGCGGCTCTTCGCCGAGCTGCTGCGCGACGGGCGGAGCCCGGAGACGATCGACGAGGCCTCGCTCGGAGCCCACCTCTACACCGCGGGGCAGCCCGACCCCGACCTGCTCATCCGGACGAGCGGCGAGCTGCGGGTCTCGAACTTCCTGCTCTGGCAGATCGCCTACTCCGAGATCTGGGTCACCGACGTGCTCTGGCCCGACTTCCGGCGCCGGCACCTGCTCCAGGCCATCGTCGACTTCCAGAAGCGTGAACGGCGCTACGGCGGAATCGGCCCGGCCTGACCGCCTGCCCCCGCGCGGCCTCCGCGCCCCGGGCTTCCTGCCGAACCTCGCCCGCCGCGTGGGGACGGCGCTCGTCGCCCTGCCCGCCCTCCTCGCCGTCTTCTTCCTGGGCCCGCCGTGGCTCACGGTGGCGGTCGTCGCCGCCGCCCTCGCGGTGGGCCTCCACGAGTTCTCGGCCCTCGTCGGGGCCCGGGGGATCAGGCCCATGCCGCGGGTCGGCACGGTGCTCGCCGCCGCGCTCTTCCTCGACGTCGTCTCCCCGGGCTGGCTGGCCGTCCCCCTCGCGCCGCTCGGCGCGCTCCTCCTCCTCGCCTTCACGCTCTGGCGGGGCAGGGACCTCGAGTCGGTCACCTCCGCCGCGGCGACGCTCCTCGGTGCGGTCTACCTCGGCGCCCTCGGGGGGACGATCGCCGCCTTGCGGGTCGTGCCGCCGGTCGAGGACGGGGCGTGGCGGCTCGCCCTCCTCCTCAGCATCCAGGTCTTCTCCGACAGCCTCGCCTTCTTCGTGGGCCACGCCTTCGGCCGGCGGCGGCTGGCCCCGGGCATCTCCCCGGGTAAGTCGGTGGAGGGCGCCTTCGGCGGCCTCGCCGGAGGCCTCCTCGGGGCGTTCGCCGTGCGCCAGCTTGGCCTGCCCTCCCTTCCCGTCCTCCACACCGCCGGCCTAGGACTCGCCGTCGCGGCGATGGGCATCGTGGGCGACCTCGACGAGAGCCTGCTCAAGCGCTGGGCGGGGGTCAAGGACTCGGGGACGCTCTTCCCGGGCCACGGCGGGATGCTCGACCGGCTCGACAGTTTGCTGTTCGGCGCGCCCGTCCTGTACTACTACTTCCAGTACGTGCACTAGCCCCCGCTGGCAAGCTCCGCCCCGGGCCACTAGACTCGAAGGGTCATGAGGGGGAGGCGCGTTTCGCTGCCCTGCGTGGCCTGCTTCGTCGCTGGCCTCGCGACCGGCCCTTCCGTCCGGGCCCAGGCGCCGCCGGAGCCGGCGAAGGCCGACGTCCTGCCGCCGGTGAGCGTCGAGGTCGTTCGAATCGACGTCGTGGTCACGGATAGGGGCGGTCACGCCAAGGCTGGCCTCGCTCGCGAGGACTTCGCCGTCCTCGAGGACGGAAAGCCACAGACTCTCGTCCAGTTCGGGGCGTACGCCCGCCGGATGGTAGCCAAGCCCTCGACCCCGGTGCCCTCACCGTCCGCCCCGGCTGTCGTCGACGAGGCTGCCAGACCTCGCCCCACTCGCTTCGTGGTGTTGGTCGTTGACGACGTTCACATGGAACTCGCCAACATGTTGCGAACCCGAGAAGCGCTGACGCGCTTCCTCGACGAAGACACGAACCCCGAGGACCAGATCGCCCTGGTGACGACGGGCAGCGCGCAGGGTGTCTCCCAGGAGTTCACCTCTGACCGCGACCTTCTCCGGCGGGCCATCTCCCGTCTTACCGCGCGGAGCCGCGCGGCCGCGTGGCTCGGTCCGCCCCACCTCACCGAGTACCAGGCGGAGATGATCGAGCGCGGCGATACGCTGGCGCTCGCCTTGGCGGTGGAAGAGCTCGTGCGTGAGCGGCCGGGCGACCCGGCCCCCGAAGCAGAAGTGAAGCAGGCGGCGCGCCTCATCCTCGCCGAGGCCGTCTACGATTCAGAGCGCACGCTGGAGGTGGTCGAGGGTCTCACCCGAGGCCTGTCCCGCCTGCCCGGTCGAAAGACGATCTTCCTCCTCTCCGACGGCTTCGTGACCGGACGCTCTGTCCATAGCGGTGCCGGCTTCGACATCCGTCGCATCATCGACGCCAGCACGAGGGCGGGTGTCGTCATCTACTCCCTCGAGACACGCGGCCTGACTGTTCCTCGTGGATGGAGCGCACAGGACAGAATGATCGATCCGGAGACGCTCAGCCTGAGGTTCATGATTGAGCGGCAGAGCGAGGAGGCCACGCGCGACGCGATGAATGCCCTCGCCGCCGACACCGGTGGCTTCCTGGCCGACTCCTCGAACAGCCTCCAGGCCGGCCTGAGACGCATCCTGGAGGACACAGAGACCTACTACGTGCTGGCCTATGAGCCGACGAACACGA
>DATJYX010000060.1:0-69137 GCA_035577965.1 Vicinamibacteria bacterium
GTCCGTTCTGAACCACTTCGAGGTCTGCCGAGACCTGTGGGCGTTCCGGGTGATCGGCCTCATCCGGCGCGTCGAGGAGGCGGCGCCGCTCGACGACGACGGCCTCGAGTACGTCCTGTCCGGCGACGGCTCGTAGCGGGCGGCGACGAGGGGGGGACGAGCCCGCGGCCGGACGCGGCGCCGCGGATCAACGGCAAGAGGCGCCCTGGCAGGCCTTCAGCGCGGCCACCCGATCGGAGAGCTGCTTCAGCAGGGCCGTCGGGTTGGCGAAGTACTGGTTCGCGAGCTCGTACGGATCCTCGTGCATGTCGTAGAGCTCGAACTCGCCCGTCGAGACCTCGACGTAGGCGTAGTCGGTCGTCTGCAGCCCGAAGAAGTCGGGGATGCCCGTCCCTCGCCCCGCCTTCCAGTGCTCGAGCAGCATGTCGCTGCGCGCGCCGGTGAGCGACCCCGTCCCGGCGATGCTTGCGAACGACCGTCCGTCGAGCACCGGTGCGCTGGCGCGAGCCCCACTCGACGAACGGGGGCGCGTGGTCGACGTTCTGGCCGAGGGCGTCTCTCGTCTGTCCCGCCGGTTTGCCCGGGCCGCGCACGAGCAGGGGGACCCGGATCGACTCTTCATAGGGGGCCTCCTTGCCGTGGGGGAAGTCGAGGGGGAACGAGTGTGCCGCGGGCTCGCGGCGTTCGCCTCTACTTAACAGAGGCGAGGGTCACCGTTTGGGTGGAGGAAACGGGCAAGCCGTCGATGGCGCCTGCCGGCGTGGTCGTGGTGGTCTGGCCCTCCCGCTTCACCTGGGCCCACTGGGCCTCCGTCAGCGTGACCTCCACCGCGTAGCTGCCCCTCGCCGCCGGCGGGACCCAGAAGGTGTGCAGGTCGACCTTCCCCGACGTCCCGGCCTCGACGTTGACCGCGTACACCTCGACCTTGTACACGGACTGCTCCTGGCCTCCCGTCTTGACCTGGAACCGGAAGTTCGTGGCGGTCTGGCTGCCGGCGTTCTTCAGCTTCACGCTCAGCCGGCACAGGGCTCCGGGGGCCGGGCTCTGGGGCTCCACGGTCACCGCCTCGATGCTGACGGGAGGGGGCGCGGCGAGGGCCCCGGGGCCGGGGACCGCCGCCCCCAGGATCGCGACCGACATCACGAGTGCGCCGCGGCTCATGGGATCACCTTGCTTCCTGAGTCCACCACGCGGCCATTCTAGCGCGGGCGTCGCTCAGCCGGCCGGGATCGTTGTCAAGTACCATCACTGGGTGGTGCCCGTCATCCGTTTCCTGCGCGTCTTCCACTAGGAACCCTCCGACCGGCCCCGTTCCCATCACACGGAAGACATGCGGCGAGGACTGCCCTCGGCAACCCCGGTCTGGCTCGTGCTGGCCCTCTGGTTCGGCGGAGCCCCGCTCGAGGCTCAGGAGCCGCTCCCCGACGTCCCGCGCCCCTCCCCGCCGCAATGGAACCTGCACTTCCAGGCGACCGTGGTGACCCAGCACCACGGGACGTTCGAGGCTCCCTACTCGGGGCGGAACAGCCTGGTGGCGACGCCCGAGACGAAGACGTCCTTCACCACGACCCTCTTCCTCGGGGTGAGGCTCTGGTCCGGCGCCGGGCTCTACTTCGACCCCGAGGTCAGCGCCGGGGCGGGCTTCAGCAACGTGACGGGGATCGCTGGCTTCCCCAACGGCGAGATCTACCGCGTCGGCGTGACGAGGGCGACCCTGGTCGTCGCCCGCGCCTACCTGCAGCAGACGTTCGGCTTCGGCGACGAGACCGAGGCGCTCGAGAACGGGCCGAACCAGCTGCCCGGGCTGGTGCCCGCCCGCCGGCTCGTGCTCACCTGCGGCAAGTTCAGCCTGACCGACTTCCTCGACGACAATCGCTTCAGCCACGACCCGCGCGAGCAGTTCCTGAACTGGGCCCTCCTCGGCAACGGGGCCTGGGACTACGCGGCCGACACCCGCGGCTACACCTGGGGCGTCGCCACCGAGTATCGCCAGCCGGGATGGGCGTTCCGGGCCGCGGCGGTCATGGTGCCGACCGAGGCCAACGGGTTCCAGCTCGACACCCGGATCGCCGACGCACACTCCTTCAACCTGGAGGGCGAGCGCCGGTACCGTCTCTTCGGGCGCCCCGGGGCGAGCCGGCTCATCTTCTACCGCAACGTGGCCCGCATGGGGAGCTACCGGGAGGCGATCGAGGAGTCCCCCGTCGCTCCGGACGTGACCGCGACGCGCGAGTACGGTCGCGACAAGAACGGGGTGGGCCTCAACGTCGAGCAGGAGGTGGCCGACGGCGCCGGGGTGTTCCTGCGCCTCGGCTGGAACGACGGCCGCAACGAGACCTGGGCCTTCACGGAGATCGACCGCGCGGCCGCGCTCGGCACCTCCTGGAGCGGCGCCGCCTGGGGACGGAAGGCCGACCGCTTCGCCGGCGCCCTCATCGTCAACGGCCTGTCGCCGGACCACCGCGACTACCTGGCCGCTGGCGGCTACGGGTTCATCATCGGAGACGGGAAGCTGCGCTACGGCCTCGAGACGATCCTGGAGGCGTACTACAGCTTCGCCTTGCCGCACGGCCTGAGCCTGACCGCGGACTACCAGCACGTCGTGCGCCCCGCCTACAACCGGGACCGGGGGCCGGTCGACGTCTTCGGGCTCCGGGCCCACCTCGCGTTCTGAACTCTCACGTCCGCCTGTCGCCCGCCGGTTCGGGCGGCTCGACGTGGATGTGCACGTCCCGGGCGTCGAGGAGGGCGGCCTTCAGGCGGTCCTCGATCTGGCTCGACAGCCGGTGCGCCTCGCCGATCGTGAGGCGGGGGTCGAAGACGCAGTGCATGGTGAGGAAGAGCCGTCCCTCGACCTTGCGTACGCTGAGGTCGTGGAACTCCCGCAGGGCGGGGACGCTCGCCGCGATCGTCCGCAGGGGCTCCAGCACCCGCTCCAGCTCGTCGCGGGCCTCGTCGTGGGGGAGGCTCTGGGGGGCCCGGGGCTCGATGTGGGCGACGACGTCGGCCGCGCCCTCCACCTGGCCGCGGATCGCCTCCTCCAGGCCGTCGGCGATGGCGTGGGCTTCGGCCAGCTCCAGGTGGGGATCGACCTCGAGGTGGAAGGTGATCGTGTGGCAGCCGGGCCCCTCGCTCACTTGCACTTCGTGGACCACGAGCCCCCGCTCGCCGGCGATCGCCTGGATGCGCTCGGCCCAGTCCTGGGCCGCCGGGGCCACGGGCTCGAAGTGGACGACCACGTCGGCCTGGGGCTGCAGGGCGCGGACCCGGGCCTCGACCTCGGACACGATGGCGTGGGCCCGTTCCAGCGGCGTGCCCGTCTTCACCTCGACCACCATGTCGACGAAGAGGATCGCCCCCACCGACCGCACGCGGACGCGACGGCAGCCCACGACGCCCGGGACGCTCCTCGCCTCGTCGGCGACGCGGCCCGCCATGCCCTGGGGAGCGCGGTCGAGGAGGACGTCGACGGTGGCCCGGCCCAGCCTGTAGCTCACCCACAGCACGATGAGGGCGACGCCGAGGGCCGCCGCCGAGTCGGCACGAGTGAGGATGGCCTTGTGGCCGACGTAGTCGCCGAGCTTGACGAGGACGAGGCCGACGATGACCACCGACGAGCTCCAGATGTCGGTGCTGAAGTGCAGGGCGTCGGCCTCCAGGGCCTGGCTCTTGTAGCGTCGGGCCGCGCTCATCAGGGCGCGGGAGCGGCCCCAGTCGACGAGGATCGAGGTGAGCATGACGACGAAGGCCCAGGCGCTGGGGACGACCTCGACCTCGCGGAAGAAGAGGCGGCCCACGGCCTCGTAGACGATCCAGACGGAGGTCAGGACGAGCAGCCCGGTCTCGAAGAGCGCGGAGAAGCTCTCGACCTTGCCGTGGCCGTAGGGGTGGCTGTCGTCGGGCGGGCGGTCGGCGATCCGCACTGCCGCGTAGGTCATGGCCGCGGCCACGAGGTCGAGGCCGGAGTGCAGCGCCTCGGCCAGGATGCCCAGGCTTCCCGTGGCCATCCCGACCACGACCTTGAACCCGGTGAGGAAGACCGCCGCCACGACCGACGTGAGGGCGACCCGCTTCTTCTCTCGGGCGGCCGGGTCGTCGTGAGGCGTCTCCTTACCCATCGTCGCCGCTCGCGAACCGTCATTCTAGCCGCGCCCGCCGGCCCGCGGGCGACGGTCGGCCGAGCTTCAAAGCGCGTCCCGGTACTGCTCGAGCGCGACGCGGACGAGCTGGCTCCGCGTGCGCACGCCGGTCTTGGCGAAGAGCTGCTGGAGCGTCCCCTTGACGGCGCTCTCGGACACCGTCAGGCGCTCGGCGATCTCCTTGTTGCCGAGGCCGTCCAGGACGAAGGAGATGACCTGACGCTCGCGCTCGGTGAGGGCGGTGGAGCGGGGCGCGCCGCCGGATCCTCCGGCCATCCTCTCCACGGCCCGGCTCAGCAGGTCCTGGTCGAAGACGACCCTCCCCGCCGCCACGTCACGGATGCTCTGGCAGAGCGACGCGGGGGGATCGTGCTTGAGGAAGACTCCGGCCACGCCGTCGCGCAGGAGCGCCGAGGCGTCCTGCGGCGCGAGGCCCGCGGTGACGACCAGGACCCGGCCGGAGAAGTCGGTCGAGCGCAGGCGGCGGAGGAGGTCGGCCCCGTTCTCCTGGCCGAGGTCGAAGTCGAGGAGCAGGACGTCCGCCGGCGTCCGGGCCAGCAGGCGCAGGGCCTCGGCCGAGCCGGCGCAGTCCCCGACGACGGCGAATCCGGGCTCGGCCGCGAGCAGGCGGGCCACGCTCTCCCGGAAGAGCGTGTGGTCATCCACGAGCAGGATACGGATTGGCGTCGGGGCCGACATCGGCGGTCATCTCCTGGGATCGCATGGGGGCGAGGGTGACGACGAAGCAGCATCCCTGCTCGCTCGGCTCGTGGACGAGGTCCCCGCCGAAGCTGCGGACGATGCCGCGCGAGACGTAGAGCCCGAGGCCGCTCCCGCCCGGGGTGCGCTGGAAGGGCCGGAAGAGCCCCGCCGGGGAGGCGATGCCGGGGCCGCTGTCGGCGAATCGCACGGCGACCGAGCCGGACGGCGCGGCGGCCGAGACCCGCAGGACCTTCGTCGGAGAGCCGGCGAGGGCGCGCTGGCTGTTCCGGGCGAGGTTCAGGAAGGCCTGGAGGAGGCCGTAGCGGTCGGCCCAGACCATGGGCAGGTCGCGAGGGACGTCCCAGACGACCTGCAGCCCCGCCTCGCGGCAGCCGGGCTCGATCAGGACCCGGAGCTCGTCGAGCACGCCGCCGAGGTCCAGGGCGCTCACCGTGGAGTCGGACGCCTTGAGCTCCATCGAGGAGATGCGCTCCAGCCCCTCGATCACGGTTCCGAGCGCCTCGAAGTCCTGGTTGCCGCGCAGCGACTCGACCCGGGCCAGGTTCTTGTGGACGACGAGGGCGGCCCCGCAGAGGTTCCGGATCTCGTGCGAGACCGCGCTCATCAGGATGCGGGCGTTCCGCAGCACGTGGTCGAGGCTCAGCTCCTCCCGGCTGCGCACGTCCTCGGAGAGGTCGACTACGATCGCGGCCAGGCACGGGCCGCCCACGGTCTCGTAGGTCGAGAACCAGACCGCGGCGAGGAACACCTCGCCGTCGGCGCGCACGCCCCGGCACTGCAGGCTCGCCCGATAGCTGCGCGCGGCCGGGGAGGCGACGACGGGTGCCAGGGAGGGGAGGTGGGCGAGGAGCGACCGGCCGTCCAGCCGCTCTCCGCCCGGCGCGAAGAGCTGCTGGGCGGCGGCGTTCGCGACCAGGATCCGGCCCGAGCCGTCCACGGTCACGATGGCGGCGGGGCTGCTCTCGATGAGCATCCGCAGCTGCTGCTCGGCCGCCTCGCGCAGCCGCACCTGCTGCTCCACCTCGTCGAGGTGTCGCTGGGCCGCTCGACGGTTGCGCAGCAGCTCGGCGATGAGGAGGCCCGTGCCGAGGAACCCGGCCGAGGACATGACGAGGCGGGTCAGGCTGTCGTTGGGGGGGAGGTTGCTGAAGCTCTCCTGGAGGACCGCGCAGACGAGGGCGAGGACGAGGGTCTGCCAGCGCGCCAGGTAGCCGGCGGCGAGCATGATGGGGAAGAGGTAGAGGAAGCCGATCGAGATGTAGGGCTGGGTGTACCAGTCCACGAGGGCGACGCCGACGAGGACGGCCCCGGCCGCGGCCAGGAACGGCCGGCGGTTGCCCTCCGAGTAGACGGCAGCCAGATCCATGCTTCGCTGCCCGCGTGGGCCCTCGCGCCGCGATCGCAGCCTCCGGCAATGTTCGCACGTCCGCGCGCGACGGCGGCAAGCGCCTGCTCCTGGTCGGCCGCGAAACGCCGGAAGATAGGCGACTCCGCCTGCAAGATAGGTGTCTCGACCTGCAAGATAGGGTTCCCCCGCGCGATCTCCGCACGTAGTTTCGGTGGATGGCCCGGACGGGTCACGTGCTCATGCTTCGCCCTCTGCTCCCCGCGCTCGCCGGGCTCGCCCTCGTGGCGACGCCTCCACTCCGGGCCACGCCCGCGGACGCCAGCCTCCCGGCGATCCCGTCGGGGCTGCCGGAGGTCCGGCTCCCGAGCCGTCTCACCCTCGACGGGGCGATGCAGCTCTTCGAGGCGAACGGCCTCGATCTGCTCATCGCCGACGCGGCCGTGGAGAGCGCCCGCGGGGACGAGCGCATCGCGCGGGCGATCGCCAACCCGGCCGTGGGCGGGGGCTGGGCGACGGCCCACCACTACGACCCCGGCCAGTGCCCGGACCTCACCTGCTCGTCGACGCAGTGGACGGCGAACGCGTCGGACCAGGGGGCGATCGTGGACTGGCTCTCCGGCAAGCGGCACCTGCGGATCGAGACCGCGAAGGCGGCCCTGGAGGCGGCCCGCCACAGCCGCGCCGACGCCGAGAGGACGCTCGGCGAGGCGCTGAAGCAGCAGTACCTCGCCGCGGCCCTCGCCCAGTCCGGCCTCGTGTTCGCCCGCGAGTCGGCGGAGACGAGCGAGCGGACCCTGAGGCTCGTCGAGGTCCGCTACCGCGCCGGCGCGGTCTCGGAGGCCGACTCGGCCCGCGCGGAGGCGGCGAAGCTCGAGACGGACCAGGCCGTTGACGAGGCCCGGCAGGCGCTCCGACAGGCGCGGGTGGGCCTCGCGTTCCTGCTCGGGGTGAGGGGAGAGGTGCCGGATTTCGCGGTCGGCGACGAGCTGGTGCGTCTGGCCGTCCCCGCCGCACTGGTCGGAGCGACGCCGGAGAGCCTCCTGGCCACGGCGAGAGCGCAGAGGCGGGACCTGATGGCGATCGAGTCCCAGCGCCTCCGTGCGACCACGGCCCTCGCCCTCGCGCGCCGCCAGCGCTTCCCCGACGTCCAGCTCTCCTTCAACTACACGCAGCAGGGCACGGGCCAGAGCGCCATCCAGCCGCCCACGGCCGGTGTGAGCGCCTCGCTGACGATCCCGGTCTTCTACCAGTACCAAGGCGAGGTCGCGAAGGCCGAGGCCGACCTGCGGACGCAGGAGCTGCAGTGGGCGAAGATCCGGGCGCAGGTGCGGAGCGACGTGGAAACGGGCTTCGCCGCCTTCGAGGGCTCCCACCGGCGTGCGGAGCGCATGGAGTCGCGCCTGCTGGGGAGCGCCGAGCGGGCCCGCGAGCTCGTGGGGATCCAGTACGAGAAGGGCGCCGCCTCGCTCCTCGAGCTCCTCGACGCGCAGCGGACGGTGATCGCGACCCGCATGGAGCGCCTGCAGGACCTCGACGACTACTGGAGCGCGGTCTTCGCGCTGGAGGCGGCGGTGGGACAAGAGCTGCGGCCGTGAAACGAGTCGGTGCGGCGCTCTTCGTCGGCGTGGGCAGCCTGCTCGCCGCCTGCGGCGGCCCGGGCGCCGCCGAGAACGCGCCGCGCCCTCCCGCGGGCGAGGCCTGGCTGTCGGAGAGGCAGATGGCCGAGGCCCGCATCGAGGTCGAGTCCGTGGCCGAAGCCGAGGTCGACAACACGATCGTGACCGGCGGGCGCGTGACGTTCGCGGACACGCGCGTGACGCACGTCTTCTCCCCGGTGACGGGTCGCGTCGTGCAGGTTACGGCGCCACTGGGCGCCCGCGTCTGCGCAGGGGACCCCCTCGCCACGCTGACCTCCCCCGACCTCGCGCAGGCGTTCTCGGACGTCCTGAAGGCCGAGGCGGACCTCGTGGCCGCCGAGCGCGAGCACGAGCGTCAGAAGGAGCTCTACGCCGCCCACGCCGGCGTCCAGCGGGACCTGGAGGCGGCCGAGGACAACCACCGGCGGGCCGCGGCCGAGCGCGATCGCGCCCGCGCGAAGGTCCGCCTCCTCGCGCCGGGCGGGGCCGACCAGGTCACGCAGGAGTACGTGCTGCGGGCGCCCATCGCCGGCGAGGTCATCGCCCGGAACGCGAGCCCCGGGGCGGAGGTCCAGGGGCAGTACTCGGGGGGGACGACGCTGGAGCTCTTCACCATCGGCCAGCTGGACCCGGTCTGGGTCCTGGGCGACCTCTACGAGGCCGACCTCGCCCGCGTCGGGAAGGGCGCGCGCGTCGCGGTCAGCGTCGTGACCTACCCCGATCGGGTGTTCGAGGGCACGGTCGACTGGATCTCGGGGACCCTGGACCCCCAGTCGCGCACGGCCAAGGTGCGGGTGGTGATCCCCAACCCCGACCGGGCCCTGAGGCCCGAGATGTACGCAACGCTCACCGTCGCCGTGGAGGGCCGGCGCGCCCTCGCCGTGCCCCGCACCGCCGTGCTGCGCCTCCGCGACCAGACCTTCGCCTTCGTGGAGAAGGACGCGACGCCGGACGGGCGGCTGCGCTTCGAGCGGCGCCTCGTCTCGGTCGAGGAGGGTCCTTCCGGGGACCGGGTGGCGGTCCTCCGCGGCCTCGCGAGCGGCGACCGCGTCGTCACGTCGGGCGGGATCCTGCTCTCCGGGATGCTCTGAACCTCGATGCGAAGGCTCGTCGACTTCGCCCTCGGCGCCCCGGGGATCGTCCTCATCTTCACCCTCGGTCTCGTGGTGGCCGGGCTCGTCTCCTACCAGGTCCTCGACGTCGAGGCCTACCCGAACCCCGTCCCGCCGCTCGTCGAGGTGATCGCGCAGCCCGAGGGCTGGAGCGGGGAGGAGGTGGAGCGCTACGTGACGCTCCCCCTCGAGCTGGGCCTCGCCGGCATGCCGGGGCTCGACCACATCCGCTCGCAGTCGCTCTTCGGCCTGTCCGACGTGAAGTGCTACTTCAAGTGGAGCACCGCCTACCGCGAGGCGCGGCGGGAGGTGATCGACCGGCTGACCTTCATCCAGCTCCCGAACAACCTCCAGCCCCAGATCTCGCCCTGGAACGCCATCGGCGAGGTCTTCCGCTACTTCGTGCGCGGTCCCGGCTACTCCTCGATGGACCTCAAGACGGCGGAGGACTGGATCCTCGAGCGGGAGTTCCGGCAGGTCCCCGGAGTCATCGACGTCGTGAGCTACGGCGGGGAGACGAAGGAGTATCAGGTCCGGGTCGACCCCTACCGCCTCGCCGGCTACGGCGTGACCCTCGGCCAGCTCCAGACCGCTCTCGCCAACGCCAACCAGAACGTGGGCGGCCAGCGGCTCACGCGCGGCGAGCAGTCCTTCGACGTGCGCGGGGTGGGCCTCATCGGCTCGCTCCGGGACGTGGCCGACACCGTGGTCGCCCTGCAGAAGGGCGCGCCCGTCCACGTGCGCGACGTGGCCGAGGTGGGCGTCGGGCCGCGGCCCCGGCTCGGGGTCGTCGGCCACGACGGCGAGCCGGACGTCGTGCAGGGCATCGTACTCATGCGCTACGAGGGCGAGACGACCCCCACCCTGGAGGGGATCCACAAGCGCGTCGACCTCGTGCGCCGGTACCACCTGCTGCCGCCGGGGATGGACGTCGAGCCCTACTACGACCGGGGGGACCTGGTGACGCTCACCACGCACACGGTTCTCGAGAACCTGCTCCTGGGCATGGGTCTCGTCGTGGTCATCCTGCTCGTCTTCCTCGGGAACGCGCGGGCCGGCCTCATCGCCGCCCTCAACATCCCGCTCGCGCTCCTCGCCGCCTTCTGCGGGATGGTCGCGGCGGGGATCCCCGCGAACCTCATCTCGCTCGGCGCGGTGGACTTCGGGATCATCGTGGACTCCACGGTGATCATGATCGAGAACATCGTCCGGCACCTCTCGCGGGAGGGCTCTTCGGGGGTGGCCTCGGCGATCTCGGCCGCAGCGGCGGAGGTCGGCACGCCGATGGCCTTCTCGACGGTGATCATGGGCGTGGCCTTCCTTCCCCTCTTCACGATGACCGGGGTCTCGGGGGTGATCTTCTCGCCCCTCGCCCACACCTACGCGTTCGCGATCGGCGGCGCGATCCTCCTCGCCCTGACCCTCACCCCCGTCCTCGCCCGCCGCTTCCTCCACGGCGAGACCGAGGAGAAGGAGGGGGCGCTCATGCGGCACCTGCAGCGGCTCTACGCGCCCCTCTTCCGGCTGGGCATCAAGACGAGTCGCCTCGCCCCCGTCTACGCGCTCGCTCCGATCGCCGTCTGCGTGCTTCTCTTCGCGCGGATCGGACAGGAGTTCATGCCCAAGCTCGAGGAGGGCAACCTCTGGATCCGGGCGACGCTGCCCTCCTCCATCGCCCTCGAGGTCTCCTCGAGCTACGTGGGGCGGATGCGCTCGATCGTGCGCTCCCACCCCGAGGTGACGACCGTCGTCTCCCAGCTCGGCCGCCCCGACGACGGCACCGACGTCTCCGGCTTCTTCAACATCGAGCTCTTCGCCCCCCTGAAGCCCTCCGAGGCCTGGCCGAGCGGCCTCACGAAGGAGCGGCTGATCGCCGGGATCTCCCGCGAGCTCCAGGAGGCGTTTCCCGGGGTCGTCTTCAACTTCTCGCAGATGATCTCGGACAACGTCGAGGAGGCGCTCTCGGGGGTCAAGGGCGAGAACAGCGTCAAGGTCATCGGGCCGGACCTGCGGGCCAACGAGTCGATCGGGCAGGGCATCGTGGACGTGCTGGGCCGGGTCCGCGGCGCGGCCGACGTGGGGCTCTTCAGCTCGCTCGGACAGCCGAGCGTGAAGATCGTGCCCGACCGCCCGTCCTGCGCGCGGTACGGCCTCAACACCGGCGACGTCGCGGCCACCGTCCAGTCCGCCGTCGGCGGCCAGGCGGTGACCCAGGTCTACGAGGGCGAGAAGCGCTTCGACCTCGTGGTGCGCTGGAAGGAGCCCTTCCGGCGGGACCTGGGCGCCATCCGCCGGATCACGGTGGCCGCGCCCGACGGCTCGCGCATCCCCCTCGCCCAGCTCGCGGCGATCACCGAGGAGGACAGCCCGTCCGTGATCTACCGCGAGGACGGCCGGCGCTACTCGCCGGTGAAGTTCTCGGTCCGAGGGCGGGATCTGGCGGGGGTCATCGACGAGGCGACCCGGAAGATCGCCGCCTCGGTGAGGATCCCCTACGACACGCACGTCGAGTGGGCGGGGGAGATCAACGAGCTCGAGGAGGCGGCGGGACGGCTGCAGGTCGTGATCCCGGTCACGCTCGGGCTCATCACCTTCCTGGCCTACAGCGCCGTCCGCAGCACGCCCCTCACGGTCGTGGTCCTCGCCAACATCCCGATCGCCTGCGCGGGGGGCCTCGTCGCCCTCCTCCTCGCCGGCATCAACAACTCCGTCTCGGCCGCGATGGGGTTCGTGTCGGCCTTCGGCATCGCCATCCAGGATGCGATCCTCGTCGTGACCTACGCGCAGAGGGAGTGGGAGGGCGGCCGCTCCCCGGAGGAGGGGGCGCTGCGGGCGGTGCAGCACCGGCTCCGCGCGGTCCTGATGACGACCTTCGTCGCCATGTTCGGCCTGCTGCCCGCCGCCCTCTCGACCCGCCTCGGGACCCAGACCCAGAAGCCCCTGGCGGTGGTCGTGATCGGAGGGTCGCTGGCCCTGGCCGTGGTGAGCCGCGCCCTCCAGCCGGCGATGCTGGTCGCGGCGCGCCGGCTCGGCCTGCGCTTCGCCCCCGTGGCGGCGAGCGAGAGGTCGAGGAACCCACGCCACGACCGTTTGGAGGAGTGATGTTCGGCACCCTGGGCGCACCCGAGTTGCTCGTCGTCGTCGTCATCTGCATCCTGCTCTTCGGCACGAAGCGCCTTCCCGAGCTCGGCAAGGGCCTCGGCGAGGGCATCCGGAGCTTCAAGAAGGCGATGGACGGCCGTCCGGAGGACGACGGCCCGGAGAGCGGGAAAGGCGGGGGCGGGGCGGGAAGGACGAGCTGAAGGCACGAGGAGGAGGTCCATGCTGACGACGAGTCTCGGTTCAACCGGCGCGCGGCCGATGGACATCGGGATCGACCCTGCGCATCGGCGGGCCGTCGCGGACGGTCTGACGAGGCTGCTGGCCGACAGCCACGCCCTGCGCCTGAAGACACAGAGCTACAGTTGGAACGTGACCGGCCCGATGTTCCCGACCCTGCACCGCCTGTTCCGGCGCCAGCATCGCGAGCTCGCCCGGGCGGTGGACGCCGTGGCCGAGCGCATCCGGGCCCTGGGCCACCCCGTTCCCGGCGGCCCCTCGGCATACGCGAAGCTCTCGTCGGTGTCCGAGGCGACCGGCTGTCCGGGGGCCGACGAGATGGTCCGGGAGCTGCTCGAGGGGCAAGAGGCGGTCGTCCACACCGCCCGGGAAGCGTTGCCGGCCGCGGAGCAGGCGAATGACCGGGTGTCGGCGGACCTGATCGCCCGGCGGTTGAGGGTCCACGAGAAGAGCGCCTGGATGCTCCGTGCTCTTCTCGCGTAGCGCCGTCCGGGCCGCGGCGTACGCAGTGGTGCTCCTCGCCGGGCGGAGCGCGGCTGCGGACGCGCCGCCCGGCCAGGCCCAGCCGGGCTTCTACGGCCGGTGGCTCGCGGGGCGCCTTTCGGTGGGCGCCGACTGGACGTACTTCTGGCTCGAGGACACGCGTCGATCCGACGAGAACGGCTACGACAACGGCAACCTCGGCGGCAACTTCCTGGGGAGCCTGTGGGGGCTCGACGCGGTGCAGCACGCCTTCCCGAGCCCCTACCTGGAATACCGGGTCGTGTCCGTGGTCGGCGTGGGCTCCACCTACGACCAGGCGCGCGCGAAGACCCTGGACTGGGGCAACGACGACCAGACGGCCGGAGACGGCGACCTCGAGATCAGGGGCTTGCTGGGCTACGTCTTTGCCCGCTACCGCGGGTGGTCCCACTTGGCGCCCTACGCGCAGGTCGGCTTCGCCCACTACTGGTCTCGCTTCTACGAGTCCCCCGGGTGGGCGGCGCCCGGCCGTCACTTCGAGGTCGACGACACGCATGGGTGGTTCGTCTCCGCGGGCACCCGGGTGGTCCTGTGGCGTCACGTGGACCTCGACGTGCTCATCCGGCACTCGGGGACGGAGCCGGTGACCGCGCGGGCGTACCTTCACGGCGGGCACTACCGCGCCGGCGCCTTCCCCATGCGGAGCGACGTCCTTGGACTGGGCCTGGCCTACGCCTTCTGACCGGGGCCCCGGAAGCGCACAGGAGCGTTGGCGAAGCCCAGCCGTCGGCGTAGGCTAGCGTGAACGCGGCCGGGCGGGCCGCCGTTCGCTGCAGGAGGAGAGCGTGGCAGGTCAGGGTGGGCGAGCCTCGATCGTCGGCGCTCCCGCGGATGAGCGACGGGCCATTGGCCAGCACTTGCGCCGGCGGGTCCCTCGCTCGGAGCAGGGCGAGTGGGACGTCGCCCGGCGCGTCGAGGATCCGATCGCCCTCCTCGAGCGGGCGAACGCCCCGCGCATCCCCGAGCTCGTGGCCCTGAAGACCTACCGCATGACGGTCTCGCCGTTCGCGTTCTTCCGGGGAGCGGCCCCGGTCATGGCCGCCGACCTCGCGACGCGGCCGGTGACCGGCCTCGCGACCCAGATCTGCGGCGATGCGCACGTCAAGAACCTCGGCGCCTACGCCGCCCCCGACGGCCACCTCGTCTTCGACCTCAACGACTTCGACGAGACGATCGTGGGGCCGTGGGAGTGGGACGTGAAGCGCCTCGCCACGAGCCTCGTCCTGGCCGGGCGGGAGGCGGGCGCGCGGCCGGCGAGCGCCCGCGAGGCCGTGCGCACGTTCGTCCGGTCGTACCGTGAGGAGCTGCGGCGCCTGGCCGGCCTCGGCGCGCTCGAGCTGCTCCGGGTCGAGGTCCGCCGGCCCCTCGAATCGGAGCTCCTGCACCGCGTGCTCGCCAAGGCCGAGCGCGTCACGCCCGCCTACGCCCTCTCGAAGCTCACGGTGCGCGGGCGGGGGGGCGAGCCCCGCTTCCACGACCGGCCGCCCGTCCTCTACCACGTCCCGCCGCGCGTCGCGAAGGCCGTCCTCGCGTCGCTCCGTGACTACCGCGACACGCTCAGCCCCGAGCGCCAGAGCGCCTTCGACGCCTACCGTGCCGTGGACGTGGCCTTCAAGGTCGTCGGCACCGGCAGCGTCGGCACCCGCGACTACGTGGTCCTGCTCCTCGGCCGCGGGCCCGCGGACCCGCTCCTCCTCCAGGTGAAGGAGGCGGTGCCCTCCTGCTACGCGCGCTACCTGCCCGACCTGCCACCGTGCCCTCACGAGGGCCGCCGCGTGGCCGAGGGCCAGCACCGCATGCAGACCGCGACCGATCCCCTCCTCGGCTGGACGAGGATCGCCGACCACGACTTCATCGTGCGGCAGCTCGCCGACCACAAGGCCAGCCTCGAGCCGGCCGACCTCGTGGACGACGCCCTGCTGAGCTACGGCCTGGTCTGCGGCGAGATCCTGGCCAAGGCCCACGCCCGGACGGGCGACGCGGCCGCGATCGCCGGCTACTGCGGCCGCGGGGACCGCCTGGACCGGGCCTTCGTCCGGTTTGCCGTCGCCTATGCCGACCAGACCGAGCGGGACCATGCGCGCTTCCGGGCGGCGGTGCGGGCGGGCGAGCTGGCGGCGGGCTCGGAGCTGCGCCTGCGGCGCGACTGGCACCGGGTCGGCCGCGGGCGCGCGAGCGGGGCCGCCTCGCCTTCTGCCGTGCCCGCGTCCGACCGCGCCCCCGTCCCGCCGGCCTCCCTGCCGGCTCCCGCGGCGCCCGAGTAGTCTCCGCGGCGCGGCATGGGCCTCGTCGAGACTCTGGACGCGACGGCAGCGTTCCTGGCCGGCCGCCCGCGCTGGGTCGTCCTCATCGTCGGCCTGGCCGGGGTCGCCCTCGTCGGCTTCTTCGACTGGTGGACGGGCGTCGAGTGGGCCTTCACCCTCCTGTACCTGCTCCCGATCACCGTCGTGACCTGGACGGCGGGGGAGGGGGCGGGGCTCGTCGTGGCCGCGGCGTGCGCGGCCTCCTGGCTCTTCACGGACCTCCTGACCCACCCCAGCTACGAGGCGCCCCTGTCGCGCTACTGGGACCTGCTCGTCGAGGCGGGCGTCTTCTCCTTCGTCACGATCCTGCTGGCGAGCCTCCGCCAGCACCTCGAAGCGGAGAGGTCCCTCGCCCGCCGGGACCCGCTCACCGGCCTCGCGAATCGGCGCCACTTCCTCGAGCTGACGGCGCGGGAGCTCTCCCGGTGCCGCCGGCTCAAGGAGCCGGTGACGGCCGTCTACGTCGACCTGGACGACTTCAAGGCGGTGAACGACTCCCGTGGACACGATGCGGGCGATCGCGTCCTGGCCCGGGTCGCGGCCACCCTGGGCGCGAGCGTGCGCGCGGTGGACGTGGTGGCCCGGCTCGGGGGCGACGAGTTCGCCGTGCTGCTCCCCGGGACCGGCGCCGACACCGCAGAGCCGCTCGTCGACCGGCTGCGCCAGGCCCTGAACGCGGTCGCGTCCGAAGGCGGCTGGCCGGTCGCCTTCAGCGTCGGCGTCGTCACCTTCGACAGCGCTCCGGCCGACGTCGAGTGGTTGCTGCGTCACGCCGATCGCCTGATGTACGAGGCCAAGGCGAGCGGGCGGGGACGCGTCCGTTTCGGCCGCGTCGGCGAAGGCACTACCCTGTAGGCATGAGCGAGCCCGCCGTCCGCGCCGACCTCTCGGGAAAGACCTGCCTCGTCACCGGCGCGAGCGCCGGCATCGGCCTCGCGACGGCACGGGAGCTGGCCCGGCTGGGCGGCCACGTCGTGATGGCCGTGCGCAATCCCGACAAGGGCGAGAAAGCGCGCCGCAGCGTCATGGCCGCGACCGGCCGCGACGTCGAGATGGCGGTGGTGGACCTCGCGAGCCAGGCCTCGATCCGGGCCTTCGCCCGGGACTTCGCGGCCCGCCACCCGAGGCTCGACGTGCTCGTCAACAACGCCGGGATCTGGGCCGGGCGCCGGGGCCTCTCCCCGGACGGCATCGAGCTGACGTGGGCGACCAACGTCCTCAACTACTTCCTCGTGACGGATCTCCTCCTGCCGACGCTGAAGGCCGCGGTCCGCGCCCGCGTCGTGAACGTCGCCTCCCGCCTCGCCCGCGACCTCGACCTCTCGGACGTCCAGTTCGAACGGAGGCCGTACTCGGGCGAGAGCGCGTACGCACAGAGCAAGCAGGCCGACCGGATGCTCACCTGGGCCCTGGCGCGGCGGCTCGACGGGTCGGGGGTGACGGCGAACGCCCTCCACCCCGGTTTCGTGGCCACCGAGATCTTCGGCAAGGGCGGGGGACTGCGCGGCTTCGGCCTCTCCGCCTACGCCAAGCTCAGCGCCAAGAGCCCGGCCGAGGGGGCCGACACCGTGGTCTGGCTGGCCGCGAGCCCCGACGTGGAGGGCCGCAGCGGGCTCTTCTGGGTCGATCGGCAGGAGCATCGCTGCCGCTTCCGAGACGAGGCAGGCGAGGAGGCGCTCTGGGCGCTCTGCCGGGACATGACGCGCGCCGCGTGATCAGCGCCCGGCGACGCACGGGCCCGCCCCTTTCCCCGGTCGGCCGCGGTAGACTCGCGCGGAATGCCGAGCTCGCACCGCTTCACGGTGGGCCTCGTCCAGATGGCCATGTCGGCGCGGCCCGACGAAAACGTCCGGAAGGCCGAGGACAAAGTTCGCGAGGCTGCCCGCCTCGGGGCCGAGGTCGTCTGCCTGCCGGAGATGTTCCGCACGCCCTACTTCTGCCAGAAGGAGGACCACGCGAACTTCGCCCTCGCGGAGACCGTGCCCGGGCCGAGCACCGAGGCCCTCTCCCGTGTGGCGAAGGAAAGGGGCGTGGCGGTCGTCGTCCCCGTCTTCGAGCGCCGGGCGCCCGGCGTCTACCACAACAGCGCGGTCGTGCTCGACGCCGACGGGACGGTCGCCGGCCTCTACCGCAAGATGCACGTCCCCGACGACCCGCTCTACTACGAGAAGTTCTACTTCGCCCCCGGCGACCTCGGCTTCCGGGCCTTCGACCTCCGGCCGGGACGGATCGGGACCCTCATCTGCTGGGACCAGTGGTATCCCGAGGGCGCGCGCCTCACCGCGCTCCAGGGCGCCGCCGTGCTCTTCTACCCGACCGCGATCGGCTGGCACCCGGCCGAGAAGGCCGAGCACGGCGGCGCGCAGCGCTCGGCCTGGCAGACGATCCAGCGCTCGCACGCGATCGCCAACGGCGTGTACGTCGGGGTCGTGAACCGGGTCGGCCACGAGGTGCCGGCGGGGGGCGGGGACGGCCTCGAGTTCTGGGGATCGAGCTTCCTCGTCGATCCCTTCGGCGTGGTGATCGCCGAGGCGTCGGCCGACCGTGAGGAGGTCCTCGTGGGCGACGTGGACCTCGCCCGCATCGACGAGGTGAGGACCCACTGGCCCTTCCTCCGCGACCGCCGCATCGACGCCTACGGCGGGATGGACCGGCGCTTCATCGACCGGGAGTAGCCCGTTCGGCCGAGCGCGGCGCCGCCCTTCCCGCAGCCGGCGCCCTCCGGCCCCTCCGTCGCCGGCCGCTTGATCCGGCGGCACCCCGGCTGCGAGAATGATCTCTTGCCTGCCCACGGAGGATCGAACCATCTCATGAGCGTCCCCGTCCCTTCCGGAGCGAAGCCTCGGTCCGTCGCCGCCACCCTCCTGCTGCTCGGAGCGTCGCTCCTGCCGGGCCCCGCGCCGGCGCAAGCGCAGGAGACAGGCCCTCTTGGGGCGCTCCAGGGCGGCGTCCCCACCGGTGAGGCCACGAAGGACGAGATCGCCCTCTCCCTCACCGCGGCCATCGAGCGCGGCCTCCGGTACAACCTGGGCTCGATCCTGAGCGAGGCGGCCGTCACCAGCGCCGAAGGCGCGCGGAAAGAGGCGCTGGCCGATCTCCTCCCGCAGGTCCGGGCCGGCGTCCTCGAGTCGCGCCAGAAGATCAACCTCGCCGCCTTCGGGTTCACGTCGGCCCTCCTCCCCGGCGTCCCGCAGATCGTCGGCCCGTTCAACCTCTTCGACGCCCGGGCCTACCTCCAGCAGACCGTCCTCGACCTGAAGGCCCTCCACAAGTCCCACGCCTCGGCGGACTCGCTCGACGCGGCGCGCCAGGACGAGCACAGCGCGCGCGACCTCGTCGTCCTCGTGTGCGGGCAGCTCTACCTGCAGGCGGTCGCGGGGGAGGCGCGCATCGCGGCCTCCCGCGCCCAGCTCGGCACCTCGGAGGCGCTCCTCGCCGTGGCCCGCGACCGGAAGGCCTCGGGCCTCGGGGCCGGGATCGAGGTGCTGCGGGCCGAGGTGCAGGAGCGGTCGCAGCGGCAGCGGCTGATCGTGGCCGAGCAGGACGCGGCCAAGGAGAAGCTGGCCCTCGCCCGCGCCATCGGCCTGCCCCTGGGCCAGCGCTACAGGCTCGCCGACCCCATGCCCGTCGCCCCCGGCGTGCCGATGAGCGTCGATGCGGCGGTCGAGCGCGCCTGGGCCGACCGCCCCGACCTCAAGGCCGCCCAGGCGAGAGCCCAGGCGGCCGAGGACCTGCGCAAGTCGGCGCAAGGCGAGGGACTGCCGTCCCTCGCGGTGAGCGGCGACTACGGGGCGATCGGCAACGACGTCCCCGGCGCCCTCGCGACGTTCACGGTCGCCGCCGGGCTCCGCGTGCCCCTCTTCGAGGGCGGCCGGGTGCGGGCACGGGTGCGCGAGGCCGAGGCCCGGGCGCAGCAGGAGCGGGCGCGCCTCGCCGACCTCAAGGCCCGGATCTATTACGAGGTGCAGGCCGTCTTCCTCGACATCCAGGCCGCGGACGACCGCGTGGCGGTGGCCGAAGGCGCCCGGGCCCTCGCCCGCGAGCAGCTCCAGCAGGCGAAAGACCGCTTCGCCGCCGGGGTGGCCGACAACGTGGAGGTGGTGCAGGCCCAGGAATCCCTCGCCGCCGCCGACGAGAACCACATCGCCAGCCTCTACGCCCAGAACGTGGCCCGACTCTCCCTGGCCCGAACCCTCGGGGGCGTGGAGACGAGCTACGCCGACCTCCTGAAAGGACGCTAGATGTCCGAGAGCCTGTCCCCCGCACGAGAGCCGAACCCGCCCCGGCCAGGCCTCTGGGTCCGCCTGCGCCACGGCCGGCGAGCCCGCACCCTGATCGCGATCGGCGCCGTCGCCGTCCTGGCCCTCGGCCTCGCGGCCTGGTGGTACTTCTCCGGCCGCGAGTCGACCGACGACGCACAGGTCGACGGCCACGTGGTGCCGGTCGCCTCCCGGGCCGGGGGCACGGTCCTCTCCGTCCTCGTCGCCGACAACCAGGCCGTCGCGAAGGGCGCGCCTCTCGTCCGGATCGACCCTCGCGACTACGAGGTGGCGGCGGCCCGTGCTTCGGCCGACCTCGCCGAGAACGAGGCGACCGCCCGCGCCGCCCGCACCACGGTGCCCCTCACCTCGACCACCGCCTCGTCGCAGGAGACCGCGGCCGACAGCGAGCTCGCCGGCGCCGAGGCCCGCCTCGCCGCGGCGCAAGCCATGCTGCGCGAGGCCCAGGCCCGCGAGCGGCAGACGGCCCAGGACCTCGAGCGCTTCAAGCCCCTGGTCGGGAAGGACGAGATCTCGAAGCAGCAGTTCGACGCCGCGGCGACCGCGGCCGACTCCGCCCGGGCCGCCCGGGAGGCCGCGGAGGCGGCTGCGAAGAGCGCGGAGAAGGCGGTCGAGGCCTCGCGGGCGCGCCTCGCCCAGGCCCAGACCGGCCGCGAGCAGGTCGACATCGTGTCCTCCCGCGCCGCCTCGGCCTCGGCCAAGGTCGACATGGCGCGGGCCGCCCTCGAGCAGGCGAAGTTGAACCTCTCCTACACCGACGTGCAGGCGCCGGTCGCCGGCGTGGTGAGCCGCAAGACGGTCGAGGTGGGACAGGTCGTCCAGGCCGGCCAGCCGCTCCTTGCCCTCGTGCCCCTCGAGGACGTCTGGGTGACCGCGAACTTCAAGGAAAGCCAGCTCAAGCGGATCCGGCCCGGCCAGCCGGTCGAGATCGAAGTGGACGCCTACGGCGGCCGGACGTACCGGGGCCGGGTGGACAGCGTCGCCGCCGCCACGGGCTCCCGCTTCAGCCTCCTGCCCCCCGAGAACGCCACCGGCAACTACGTGAAGGTCGTGCAGCGCGTCCCGGTCAAGATCGTCCTCGAGCCGGGGCAGGACCCGGAGCACCTCCTCCGTCCCGGGATGTCCGTCGTCCCCACCGTCCTCACCCGATGAGCGCCTCCCGCTTCCGCGTGGTCACCGTCGCCCGCGAGTACGGCAGCGGGGGGGCGGCGATCGCGACCCGACTCGCGGCGCGCCTCGGCTGGCAGCTCCTCGACCGCGCCCTCATCGAGCGGATCGCAACCGCCGCCCGGGTCGATCCGGACCTCGTCGAGAAGCTCGACGAGCAGGTCGACCCCTGGGTCCGGCGCATGGGGCGGGCCCTCTGGTACGGCGGGTTCGAGGCGGTGGCGGTGGTCGACGAGAACGACGTGGTGAACGCCGACCGGCTCGCCGTCCTCACCGGGCGCCTCATCGAGGAGGCGGCGGCGGCCGGGGGCTGCGTCATCGTGGGTCGCGGCGGACAGTGCATCCTGCGCGGCCGGCCCGACGTCTTCCACGTCTTCGTTTACGCATCGCGGGAGGAGCGGCTCCAGCGCCTGAGGACCCGTCTCGGCGAGGGTGCGGACGTGGCGCTCGTGGCCGAGGAGATGGATCACGAGCGCGGCGCCTACATCCGGCGGCATTTCGGAGTGAACCGGCTCGATCCCCACCTCTACCAGCTCATGGTCAACGCCTCCCTGGGCGAGGAGGCGGCCGCTTCCGCCATCCTCGCCGCCCTCGGGGCGGCCGCTCCCGTTCCCGCCGCGGCGCCGTGAGCGCCCCCGCCGGGGCCCTCCCGCGGGTCGTCAACCCGTGGGTCGTGGCCGTCGCCGTCATGGCCGCCACCTTCATGGAGGTGCTCGACACCACGGTCGTCAACGTGTCCCTGCCCCACATCGCGGGCGACCTGTCGGCCACGATCGACGAGTCCACCTGGGCCCTCACCTCCTACCTGGTCGCGAACGCCATCGTCCTGCCCCTCGCGGGCTGGCTCTCCAACCGCTTCGGCCGCAAGCGCCTCCTGATGATGTCGGTGGGCGGCTTCACCCTCTCCTCGCTCCTCTGCGGCCTCGCCCCGAGCCTGCCCTTCCTCATCCTCTTCCGCGTGATCCAGGGCACGACCGGCGGCGCGCTCCAGCCGCTCTCGCAGGCCGTGCTCCTCGAGGCCTTTCCCCCCGAGCAGCGCGGGAAGGCGATGGGCTTCTGGGGCCTCGGCATCGTCGTCGCTCCCATCTTCGGCCCCGTCCTCGGGGGCTGGCTGACCGACAGCTACAGCTGGCGCTGGGTGTTCTACATCAACCTGCCCGTCGGGATCGCCGCCCTGGCCATGATCAAGATGTTCGTCTTCGACCCCGCGTACATCGGCAGCCGGGGGGAGCGCGTGGACTGGACGGGGATCGGCCTCCTCGCCCTCGGCATCGGGGCGCTCCAGATCTTCCTCGACAAGGGGCAGGAGGACGACTGGTTCGCCTCCCGACTGATCACGACCCTCGCCGTGATCTCGGCCTTCGCCCTCGCCACCTTCCTCGTCCACGAGCTCCGGGTCGACCACCCCGTCGTGGACCTCCGCGTCTTCCGCCTCCGCACGTACTCGGCGGGCGTCTTCCTCATCACCGTGGTGGGCTTCGTCCTCTACGGCAGCCTGGTCCTCCTGCCGATCTTCCTCCAGACGCTCCTCGGCTACCCGTCGCTGCAGGCCGGGATCGCGCTCTCGCCGCGGGGCATGGGCTCGTTCCTCGCCATGCCCCTCGTGGGCACGATCCTCGGCCGCGTCGACGCCCGGCGCCTCCTCGGCCTGGGCCTCCTGGGCGGCGCGGTGACGCTCTTCTGGCTGGGGGGGCTGAACCTCCAGGCCGGCTACTGGGACGTCTTCTGGCCCCAGTTCGTCCAGGGCATCTCGCTCGCTCTTCTCTTCGTGCCCCTCACCACCATCACCATGGATCCCATACCCCGGGAGTCGATGGGCAACGCGACCAGCATCTTCAACCTCATGCGCAACATCGGGGGCAGCCTCGGCATCGCGGTCGCCACGACCGTCCTCGGCCGGCGTCAGCAGCTCCACGCGAGCGTGCTCGGGGCCCACGTCGACGTGTACAGCCCCCAGGCGCGGGCCCTCCTCGACCAGCTTCGAGCGGGCTTCGTGGCCCGAGGGGCCGACCTCGTCACGGCGACGCAGCAGGCCAGGGCCGCCGCCTACGGCCTCGTCCAGCGCCACGCGGCCATGCTGTCGTTCACCGACGTCTTCCGCCTGATGGCGGTCCTCTTCGCGTCCCTCGTGCCCCTTCTCTTCCTCATGCGGTCCCCGCGCGCCGGGCGGCGGCCGGCCGGGATGCACTGAGCCACGGCCGCCGTCAGGACTAGAGAAGGGGCGGCCCTACGCAAGGGTCCCTCTCCGCGAGGCTGTCCAGCAACAAGGAGCACGAGGGCCACCGTCGCGAGCGAATCCGCAGCGCCATCGCACCCTCCTGAATGGGTCCGTCCGGACCCTGGCACCGGACCCGCGTTTGCCGGTAACCGGCTCACGGTGCGAGGCGTCATCGAGCGCCGACCTCGGCGCCCGGGTTTGCCCGCCAGGCGGATACTGGATTGGGTGGAGGGTTCGTGACTGTCAGCCAGGGCCGCAGGATCGTCTACAGTTGGGCTGGCGACGACGAGAGCTCACTAATCGTGGATAGCGCCTCTGGAATGGCCGGAATGTCCAGCACGGCGAGGCCGCGTCGTCGACGACGGAGGCGTCACATGCGGCGCGGAGCGGCCTTGGGGATCGTCGCGCTCCTCGGGGCGGCCTTCCCGGGCTGCCACGGCTCCTCCACGGAGCCCTCCGGATCCCCGACCGTTGGTCCCGTCGGCACGATCCAGGTTTCGGGAGCCCACTCCGTGCCCGCAGCGACCCGGTACGGGGAGAACTATTGGTGCTGGAGCAACTACGGCGCCTACGTGCAGGGGACGGAGAGCCTGGTGGCCGGCCTCCGGCTCGGCGTGCTTCGTGCCGGCGGCCACAACAACGACACGAACACCAGCAACGGCCTCGACCCCTTCGACGAAGGCCAGATCGACGCCTACGTGGCCTACTGCCGGAGCGTGGGGGCGGAGCCGATCCTGCAGGTGCCGCTCCTCCGGAACGCGAAGGGAGCGACCGCGACCCCGCGGGACGCGGCGGACATGGTCTCCTATTGCAACCGGACCCGGGGCTATGGCATCCGGTACTGGGAGGTCGGCAACGAGCCCGACCTGTACTCGGACCAGGGAGACGTGCCGGGCTACGGCGTGGAGCCGTTCTGCGACGAGTTCAACGCCTTCAGCGCCGCAATGAAACACGTGGACTCCGGGATCCAGATTCTCGGGCCGGAGCTCTCCTGGAAGTACTACCCCCAGTCCGGGGCCGACGACTGGCTCTCCCCCTTCCTCGCGAGGTGCCGCGGGAGCTTCGACGTCGTGGCCATCCACCGCTATCCCTTCGCGGCGAAAGACAGCACGATCGCGAACGCCATGAGCGACGTCACGGGCTTCACCTCGGTGGTCCGGGGGGTGCGGGCGCAGCTGGACGCGAGCGGTCTCGGCGCCGTGCCCCTGGCCGTCACGGAGGCGAACATCTCCTGGGACGGCGCCCCCGAGAACAGCACGCAGACCGCCTCGCCCCAGACCTTCTACGCCGGCCTCTGGGTCGCCGACACCCTCGGGGCCGCGATCCAGCAGGGGCTGTGGGCGATGTGCTACTGGAGCCTGTCCGAGAGCTGGACGCTAGGCTTCGTCGAGGCCACCACCCGCAAGCCCCGGCCGAGCTACTACGCCTTCCAGATGGTCGCCACCCACACCGGCGCGACCCTCCTCTCCGCCACGCCGCCCGCCGGGTTCTCCGTCTACGCCAGCCGGAGCGCCGCCAACGACGCGACCGCCCTCGTGGTGATCAACAAGAGCGGGACGGCGAGCCGCGAGGCGATCGTCCTCTCCGACCTGCCAAGCGCGCCCCCCGCCTCCCTCGCCTACGACTTCCCGGCCTACAGCCTCACCGTCCTCTCCATCCCGGACGACGGACGGACGATGCAGGTGTGGAGCTACACCAAGGCGATGGCGGACGTCGGCAGCCCTCCCCAGCAGCTGCAGTGACGGCCTCCTCGACGCCTCGCGCCTTCGTCTCCGGATCGCCCCGGCCTACTGCCCTCCCAACACCGAGCACGACGTCGGGGCCCGCCGCGGCCGGACCGGGCCCGCGCCGGAGCCCTTCTCGCCGCCGCCCACGTCACCGCGGTCTGTCTCGACGGAGCCCACAACCGCCCCTCGACGTGGCGCTCGCCGCGGAAGACCTGCGGCCCGCCTCCGCGCGCCCCTGAATGGCGACCGGTGCTACCGGGGCGGCTTCGAGGCTCCGGGCCCGATGGCGGCCTCGCCCCTCTCGCCGGTCTTGAGGCGCAGCGCGTCCCGGACGTCGAGGACGAAGACCTTGCCCGCACCGGCGCGGGCCGAGCGGAGGCCGCGTTCGAACGCCCCGAGGATCGACTCGACCTCCTCGTCCCGGCAGACGATCTCGACGCGCAGCTTCCGCACGAGGTCCACCCCCGGGTGGTCGTGGTGCTCCGGGTGGGTGGGGTCGTGCTCCTGGCCGAACCCACGCGCCTCCGAGACGGAGAGGCCGTGGACGTGGGCCTCCTCGAGCGCGTCGACGAGGGCGTCCAGACGGTCGGGGGGCATGAACGCGAGGACGTACTTCATGTCAGTACTCCGGCTTCTCGGTCTCGAACGCCCCGTACAGCACGGGCAGCACGAAGAGTGTGAGCAGGGTGGCGGTCACGAGGCCGCCGATGATCACCACCGCGAAGGGCCTCTGGGTCTCCGCGCCCACCGCCGTCGAGAGAGCGGCGGGGAGGAGCCCGAGCTCGGCCATGAGGGCCGTCATCAGCACCGGGCGGAAGCGCGAGAGCGCGCCCTCTCGCACCGCCGCCTCGACCGGCTGGCCCTCCCGGTGCAGGTCCCGGATGCGCTGGACGAGGAGCACCCCGTTCATGACCGACACCCCGAGGAGGGCCACGAAGCCCACCATTGCCGAGACCGAGAGGGGCAGCCCGAGGAGCCCGATCGCCCAGACCCCTCCGACGGCGGCGAAGGGGACGTTCAGCAGGATGAGGGCCGCGAGCCGCGTGGAGTTGAAGGCCGCGAACAGCAGGAAGAAGACCCCCAGAAGGGTCAGCGGGACGATGACCATCAGCCGGCGCTCGGCCCGCTGCTGGTTCTCGAACGCCCCGGACCACTCGAGCCGGTAGCCGGGCGGGAGCTTCACCGCCGCCCGCACCCGGCTCGCTCCGTCGCGCACGAGGGAGCCGAGGTCGCGCCCGCGGACGGAGAGCTTCACCGCGATGCGCCGCGCGTTCTCCTCGCGGTAGATGCGGGCGAAGCCGGGCTTGACCGCGATGTCGGCGAGCGAGCCGAGGGTGAGCTTCTCGCCCCCCGGACCGAGCACGGGAAGCCGCCGGAGAGCCTCCACGCTGGACACGGACTCGGGGCGCATCTTCACCGCGAGGTCGAACGTCCGCTCCCCCTCGAGGACGCGCGTCGCCACGCTCCCGCCGAGAGCGGTCTCGACGACGTCCTCGACGTCGCTCACCGAGAGGCCGACCCGCGAGAGGGCGCCGCGGTCGACCTCGATCTGGATCTGGGGCTGGCCGGCGAGGCGTTCCGGGATGACGTCGGCCGCCCCGGGGACGTCGCGCACGACGGCGGCCACGCGGTCCGCCAGGCGCTGCAGCTCGTTCGGGTCCTCGCCGAAGATCTTGATCACCAGCTCGCCCTTCACCCCCGAGACCGCCTCGTTGACGTTGTCCTCGATGTACTGGCTGAAGCTCGCGTCGATGCCCGGAATGGCCTCCAGCCGGTCGCTCATCGCCTTCACCAGGTCCTCGCGGTTCCGCGCCGTCCGCCACTCCTCCCGCGGCCGGAGGTCCGCGTAGAACTCGGCGGTGTCGAAGCCGTTCACGTCGAGGCCGTCGTCGGGACGCCCCAGCTGGGACACGACCGTCGTCACCTCGGGGAAGCCCCGGAGGATCGAGCGCACGCGGCGGACGACCGCCGTGGCCTCGCTGGGGCCGATCGAGCCGGGGAGCGTCACCCGCACCCACAAGGCGCCCTCGTCGAGCTTGGGCAGGAACTCCGAGCCGAGGAAGGGCACCGCCGCCGCGGTGAGGAGGAGGAGCACGAGAGCCCCCCCGACCACCGCCTTGCGGCGGGCGAGCGCGCCCTCGAGGAGAGGCCGGTACCAGCCGAGCAGCCGGTGCACGAGCGCGGACTCGCCACCCCCCTTCAGCCCGCGGAGGATGAAGCTGGCCAGGACCGGGACGACGGTGAGGGCGAGCAGGGTCCCCGCGAGCAGGGTGAAGGTCAGGGTGAGGGCCACCGGGCGGAAGATGCGGCCCTCCACCCGCTGCAGGGTGAAGAGGGGGACGAAGGCGGTGACGATGATCGCGGTCGAGAAGAGCTGGGGCGTCCCCACCTCGGCCGTTCCCTGGGCGATGAGGGCGTAGAGCGAGCGCACGCGGCCCTGCCTCTCCTCGAGCAGCCGCAGGACGTTCTCGATCACGAAGACCGCCGGGTCGACGATGATTCCGAAGTCCACCGCGCCCATCGAGATGAGGTTCGCGGGCACGCCGCGAGCGTCGAGGAGGATGAAGGCGCCCAGGAGGGACAGCGGGATGACGAGAGCCACCGCCGCCGCCGAGCCAACGTTGGCGAAACCCAGGAAGGCCACGAGGACGACCAGGACGAGGAAGATCCCTTCGCCCATGTTGTGCAGCACGGTGTGGAGGGTGCGGTGGATGAGGTCGGTCCGGTCGTAGTGGGTGACGATCCTCACCCCGGGCGGCAGGTCGGAGGCGTTGATCTCGGCCACCTTCGTCCGCACGCGCTTCAGGACCTCGAGGGCGTTCTCGCCCTTGCGGAGGAGGACGATCCCCTGCACGACGTCGTCGCTCTCGTTCTTGCCCACGAAGCCGAGACGGACCTGGGCCCCCACCGTCACCGTGGCGAGGTCCCGGATGTGGATGGGGGTGCCGTTCTTCACCGCCACCGAGATGTCGCCGATGTCCCTCTCGTCCCGGACGAGACCCAGGCCGCGCACGATGTACATCTCGGGCCCGTGCTCGATGTAGGACCCGCCCGCGTTCCGGTTGCCGCTCGCGAGAGCGTCGAACACCTGTCGCAGCGAGACCCCGTAGGACTTCATCTCGAGAGGGTCGACGAGCACCTGGTACTGCTTCGTCGGGCCGCCGAATCCCGCCACGTCCACGATGCCCGAGACCTGCCGGAGCTTGCGCTCGACCACCCAGTCCTCGAGCGCCCGGAGCTCGAGGGCCGAGAAGCCCGGCGGGCCCACGAGCGTGTAGCGGAAGATCTCGCCCACCGGTGTCGTGTCCGGGGAGAGCGAGGCGCTCGCCCCCGCGGGGAGGCTCACGTCCTGGAGGCGCTCGAACGTCTGCTGCCGGACGTAGACGCGGTCGGCGTCGTCCTCGAAGACGATCGTCACCACCGACAGGCCGAAGATGGAGATGGAGCGCATGGAGGCCCGGCGGGGGATGCCGTTCATCTGGTTCTCGACCGGGATCGTGACCAGCCGTTCCACCTCCTCCGCGGCGTGGCCGGGGAAGAGGGTGATGACCTGGACCTGGACGTTGGTGACGTCCGGGTAGGCCTCGACGGGCAGGCGCCGGAACGAGACGAGGCCCGCCCCCACGAAGACGCCGAGCAGGGCGAGGACGATCACCCGCTGGCGGAGGCAGAAGGTGACGAGCGCTCTCATTGGCCCCTGGCTTCCGCCCAGGCCGACTCCAGCAGCAGCTCGCCCTCGACCACGATGCGGGCCCCGTCCCCGAGCCCGGAGACGACCGGCAGCGTGCCCTCGAGCTCGGGGCCGACCTCCACCGCGGTCCGGCGGTAGCGCGACCGGCCCTCCTCGACGTAGACGAAGCGCCGGTCCCCCTCCTGGAGCACCGCCCGCGCGGGCACGAGGAGCCGTCGAGCCTCCTCGCGCTTGGCGACCTGGACCTGGACGTACATCTCAGCCTTGAGGACCGCGTCGGGGTTCCTCACCTTGCCCCGCGCCCGGACGGTCCGGGTGGCGGGGTCGAGGCCCGCCCCGAGCGTGTCGAGGATCCCGTCGAACGTCCGCCCGGGGAAAGCGGGGCTCCGCACCACGAGGGAGGCTCCGGGACGGACGTCCGGCAGGTCGCGCTCCGTCACGTCGAGGAGGACCCAGAGGCGGTGCGGGTCCGAGATGACGAAGAGCGGGGTCGGCGAGTCGGGGCGCACCTCCTGCCCGGGGTTGAGGTTGCGCTCCACGGCCACTCCCGTGACCGGGCTGCGCAGCGGGAGGTCCTGGTCCACCCGCCCCGGGCGATCGGCCACCCCGCTCCACAGCTCCACCCGGCGCCGCGTGCGCTCGGCCTCCGCCCGGGCCCGCTCGAGGTCGGCCTCCGCCTGGTCCCGGTCCTTGCGCGAGGCCCCGCCCCGCTCGAAGACCTGCGACACGCGCTCGAAGGTCCGCTGGGCGGCGCGAAGGTCGGCGTCTGCCCGCGCGGCGTCGGACTGGGCCTGGCCGAAGTCGGGCGAGCTGAGCGCCGCGAGGAGCTGTCCCTTCTCGACCGGCGAGCCGAAGTCGCACGCGATCCGGGCCACCCGCCCGGCCACGGGGGAGAAGACGCGCACGGTCGCGTCCTCGTCCCAGACGAGCCGGCCGGTCACATCGACGTGGTCGTCGGTGGCGCGGGACACCGCGGCCACCCGGACGGTCGCCGATTCCGCGGCGGGGTCGTCGAACACCACCGTGTCGCCGTCCACCCGGACGGCCGGCTTCGCGGGGGGGGCGGCCCCGCCGGAGCAGCCGCCGAGCGCCAGCACGGCCAGGGACACGGCCGCCAGGGCGCCGGCCGGCGCGGGATGTCGTCTCATGGCAGCGTCTCTCCGCGGGCGGCCGCCACGTCGGCGGCCGCGGACAGGGCCTCGCTCTGGCTGGCCAGGGCGGCGAGGCGGACGTCGTTCAAGCTGCGCTCCGCCTCCAGCAGCTCGAGGAGCGAGGCCGACCCCTTCTCGTAGGCGAAGGCGACCGTCTCCCGGACGGAGGCCGCGCGCGGGAGCAGGTCGTCGTGGAGCAGCCGGCGCCGTTCGAGGGCGGCGCCGAGGGCCGCCCGGGCCGCGGCGAGGTCGGCCTGGGCCTGGGCGCGCGCGCGACGGGCCTCGCGCTCGGCCTGCTCGCGGGCCGCCTCTGCGGCCGCGGTCGCGCCCCGGTAGCGGTTGAAGAGCGGCACCGGCACCGCGACGCCGACACCGAGCATGTTCGGGTTGCCGGGCCGGTCGCTCTCGTACTGCACGAGGAGCGTCGGGTCGGGGACCCGCTGCGCGCGCTGCAGGTCGACCTGGGCCCTGGCCTGGTCCGCCGCCGCGCGCGCCGCGCGCACGTCGCCGCGCGCGTCGAGCGCCGTCACGTCGCCCTGCGGCCCCGGCGCCGCGGCCGCGGCCATCACGAGCCGGGAGAGCGACTCGAGGTCGTCGGCGAGCCGGACTTCGCCGCCGGGGGCGGGCTCGCCGAGGAGCATCTGCAGGGCGAGGCGCGCCTGCACGGCCGCGGCCTGGGCGGAGCGGGCGTCGGCCGCGAAGCGGCCGGCCGCCACCCGCGTCTGGTCCCGCTCCGCGGCCGAGATCTCGCCCGCCTCGAACCGCACGTCGGCGATCCCGGCCGCCCGGGCCAGGGACTCCGCGGAGTCGTGGCTCACGCGCGCCGTCTGCTCGGCGGCGAGCGCGGCCACGTAGGCTTTCACGACGGCCGCGTCGAGCACGGCCCGGGTCTGATAGAGCCGGCCCTCGGCCGCGGCGAGCCCCGCCTCGGCGACCCGGACCCGGCTCGAGCGCTTGCCGCCCAGCTCGACGAGCTGGCTCGTCCCGACGATGGTGTCGCTCGTCGAGCCCCCGTCCTGGGGCGGCGTGAGGTTGATCTTCGCCGCGTTGAACGAGACCTGCGGGTTGGGCAGGGCGTGAGCCTGGACCCGCTGGCCCTCGGCCTGGGTGACGTCCGACCGGGCGGACAGGAGAGCCCAGCCCCGATCGGCGGCGAGGCGGCGCGCCTCGGCGAGGGTCAGGTCTGGGGCCGGCTCCTGGGCGCTCGTCGGCGCGGAGAACGTCCCGAGCGCGAGGCCGGCGCCCAACGCGCACACCCCCACCACCCGCGCCACCTCACGTTCCATCTTCCCTCCCGCTGTTGGCGGCCGGCCGCCCGGGGCAGGACGCCCCGGCCCGCGTGACGGTCTTCCCGCCGATCGCAGCCCCAAGGCCGCCGGTCGTTGCGACCGTCATCCAGACTAACCCGAGCCGGCGTCGGCGTCACCACGCGCACGCCTCGTGCCGGCGCGCCGCGAAGACCGGGATCGAAACCGTGTCCGCGGCGGCCGCAGCCGAGCGCGAAGAGCAGTGCGGAGCCCGGCACGGAGCGTGTACACTCCGGGCCGGACGGCCGGGCCGCCTCGGCTCGACCCTCTGTCCCATGGAGGAGAACGTGAGAAGACTGCTCGCACCCCTCGCCGGGCTCGCGCTCGGCATCCTGATCGCCTCGCCCGCGCTCGCGGACCCACCGGCGGCCCAGGCGAAGCCGGCGAAGACCACGGCCCAGCCCGCCAAGGCGGCCGAGGACCTGGTGGACCTCAACTCGGCCACCGCGGCGCAGCTCGCGGCGCTGCCCGGGATCGGCGACGCCTACGCCAAGAAGATCATCGACGGCCGGCCGTACAAGCGGAAGGACGAGCTCGTCAAGAGGAAGATCGTCCCCGAGTCCGTGTACAAGAAGTTCGAGGACAAGGTCATCGCCAAGCAGAAGTAGCAGCAAAGGCGCTTCGTCCGGAGGGCGGGGCGGCGCCGGCCGCCCCGCCCCTCGCCGCGGGCGCGCCGCGCGCGGGAGAGGTGGGCATGGAGTCGCTCCTCGTCCAGTACGGGTACGCGCTCCTCTTCCTCGGGGTGGCCTTCGAGGGTGAGGCCGTGCTCCTGGCCGCCGCCCTCCTCGCCCAGCGAGGGCTCTTCCACCTCCCCGTCGTGATCGCGGTAGCGGTGGCCGCCAACACTGTCGCCGACCAGGTCTACTACCAGCTCGCCCGCCTCCGGGGCCGGCGCTGGCTGGAGTGGCGCTTCGGCACCCACCCCCGCTACAGGCAGCTCCTCGACCTCGTCGGTCGGCGAGGCGGCCTCCTCCTCGTGGCGAGCCGCTTCGCCTACGGTTTCCGCATCGCCATTCCCGCCGCGTGCGGCGCCCTCGGCATGGGCATGCTGGCCTTCACCCTGCTCGACCTCCTGGCCGGGCTCGTCTGGGCGCTGCCGATGGCGGCGCTCGGGTTCTTCGCCGGCGGGGCTCTCGGCCCGCTCCTCGAGGGCGTGCGGCGGTACGAGGAAGGGATCGCCCTCCTCCTCGTCATCGCCGTCGCCGCCTTCCTCGGCTTCCGGCACGTCCGGCGCACGGTCCGCTGGCGCGACCTTCACTGGAGCGACCTGCACGCTCTCGTGCCGTTCGTGGTCGGCCTCGTCGGGGTCCTGAACGTCCTCTCCGCCATCGTGCCCCGGGAGCCGACGGTGATGCGCACGGTGCAGCAGTGGCTGCCCCTCGGGGTGACCCAGCGCAGCCGCGCCCTCATGCTCTTCGCCGGGATCGCCCTCCTCCAGATCACCCGCAACCTCGGCCGGAGGAAGGCCGTCGCCTGGTGGGTCGCCGTCGGCGCTCTCGCGGTCTCGCTCCTCTCTCACCTGGGGCGGGCCTTCGACCTGCACCACTCCCTGGTCGCCGCGCTCCTCCTCTCCTATCTCGTCGTCTTCCGCCGGCGATTCTCGGCCCGCAGCGACCCCGGCTCCCTGCGCCAGGCGCTGGTGATGGCCCCCGTGCTCGCGGCGGCGGTCTGGGCCTTCGGAGTGGTGGGGCTCTCCGACCTCCGCGACGAGTTCGTGTGGCACGACGGGAACAGCCCGGTCGTGGAGTCGGTTCGGTCCGGGCTGATGATCGTCGACCCCGCGATCGAGCCCGGGACGGAGCACGCCGCCCGCTTCCTGGGCGCGCTGCAGATCGCGGGCTGGGCTTCGCGCTTCTACCTCCTCGTCCTCGTGCTCCGGCCCGTGATCCTGCGCCGGCGGCAGGAGGCCCCGCCCGACGCCATCTCCCGGGTGGTGAGGGAGCACGGCCGCCGCTCCCTCTCCGCGTTCGCGGCCCAGGACGACAAGCACCACCTGCTGGTCGCGGGGGGGCGGGGGCTCGTCGCCTACGCCGTGCGCGGGCACGTGGCGTTCGCCGCCGGGGACCCGCTGTGCGCGGAAGGCGACCTCGAGGAGGGGACCCGGGAGTGGCTCCGGCACTGCCTCCAGAACGGCTGGACCCCCTGCATCTACGAGGCGCCCGAGGAGTCGCTCTCCGTCTACCATCGCCTCGGCCTGCGCTCCCTCAAGATGGCCGAGGAGGCGATCGTCGACCTCGCCTCGTTCAGCCTCGCCGGCGGGAAGCGGGCGGCCCTGCGCTCGATGGTGCACAAGGTGACGCGCATGGGCCTCGTCGTGCGCGGCTACGACCGTGCCCGGTGCCCGGAGCCGGCGGTCGACGAGGCCCTCGAGGAGATCTCCGAGGAGTGGCTGGCCGAGAAGCGGCTCGGGGAGATGGGCTTCAGCCTCGGCCGCTTCGCGCTGGAGGACCTCGTCGGCCAGTCCGTCTTCATCTGCCTGGAGGGCGAACGGGTCGTGGCCTTCACCACCTGGCGCCCGTACCGCGCGGGCCGGGCCGCGCTCCTCGACCTCATGCGCAAGAGGAGGGACGCCCCTTCGGGCACCATGGACCTGGTCATCGCCCGCGCGCTCGAGGACCTCGGCCAGTCGGGCGTCGAGGAGGCGAGCCTCGCGAACGCGCCGCTCGCGAACGTGGGCGAGCCGAGAGGCGGGATCGAAAGGGGCGTCGCGCTTCTCTTCGAGAACCTGAACGCGTTCTACGGCTACAAGAACCTCTTCCAGTTCAAGAAGAAGTTCGCTCCCCGCTGGGAAGGCCGGTACCTCGTCCACCCGGGCGGCGCCGACCTTCCGCGCGTCGCCTACGCCCTCGCCAGCATCCACGGGGCGGGCGGTCTCTGGAGGCTCCTCCTGGGCCGATGAGCCGCCCGCCGCCCGGCCGACTGCGCGCGGCCGTTCTGTGAGACGATGGAACGTGGTGGCGGCGGAGCGCAGCCGCCCCCGCGGCGCCGGAGTTCGAGCCCATCGCCGGCCCCGCGCCCCCCAGGACGATTGCCGCTCGTGGAGCCCGCACGGCGCGAGGCTCGCGTGCGGCGAGGAGGATCGGGTGGAGAAGAGAGGATGGACGGGAGCGGCCTCGGCGGCCGTGCTCGTCCTGGCCGGAGCCCTCGACGCGGCGGCCGGCGAGCCCGTTCCTCGGGCCGAGAGCTTCTCCCTTCGTGGCGTCGAGCAGACGCTGCACCTCTACGGGGAGAGCGGCGGACGGCCGGCGCTCGTGACCAGCGGCGACGGCGGCTGGGTGCACCTGGGGCCGGTCGTGGCCGCCTTCCTCGCCTCCCAGGGCTACTCCGTGGTCGGCTTCGACGCGAAGGCCTACCTCTCGGGCTTCACGTCGAAGAGCGGCGCGCTCGACGTCTCCCAGGTTCCCCGCGACTACGAGGCCCTCGTCGGGTACGCGGCGAGGCGAGGGGCCGGGAAGCCGCTCCTGGTCGGCGTCTCCGTCGGGGCGGGCCTGTCGGTGCTCGCCGCCACGTCGGCGGCGCTCCAGCCCCGCATCGCCGGCGTCGTGGCCCTGGGTCTGCCCGACCGGAACGAGCTGGGCTGGCACCTGCGGGACTCGATCATCTACATCACCAAGAGGACGCCGAACGAGCCGACCTTCAGCGCTCGCGAGATCGTGGGCCGCGTCTCGCCCGTGCCCCTCGCCGCCCTCCACTCGGCCCACGACGAGTTCGTGCCGCTGCCGGAGGTCCAGGCCATCCTGGCCGACGCCCGGCAGCCCAAGCAGCTCTGGGTCATCGACGCCGCGAACCACCGCTTCAGCGACAACCAGCCCGAGCTCGAGCGCCGCCTGCTGGAGGCGATCGCCTGGATCGGGGCGAAGGGGGCCCCGTCGCTCTGAGCGACGCCGCCCTCCGGCGGGCCGCCGTGGTCCGGCCCGGATGGACGAGGATCCTGCGATGAACCTGAGGACGGTCCGGACCCTGGCGTGCGGCGCGGGGATCGCCCTGGCGGCGGCCCGAGCCACGGCCCGGAGCGCGTCCCCGCCCGCGGCGCCGCCCCCGGCGCCGGGCGAGGAGGCGTTCTCCTTCTCTCCCTTCGGCACGGTGCACGTGTACGCGCCGGCGACGCCGCCTTCGCAGGTCGTGCTCTTCGTGTCCGGCGACGGCGGATGGAACCTCGGCGTCATCCCGATGGCGCGCCGCCTGCGGGCCGAGGGGGCGCTCGTCGTGGGGATCGACATCCGAACGTTCCTGGCCAGCCTCGAGCGCTCGGGGGCCTGCGCTTTCCCGGCCGGCAGCCTCGAGGAGCTGTCGCGCGCGGTCCAGCTGCGGCATCGGCTGCCCGAGTATCGCCCGCCGATCCTCGTCGGTTACTCGTCCGGCGCGTCCCTCGTGTACGCCGTGCTCGCTCAGGCCCCGCCCGAGGCGTTCCGCGGCGCGATCAGCCTGGGCTTCTGCCCGGAGGTGTCGCTGCGCAAGCCGCTCTGCCGCGGTCGCGGCCTCGTCTCCCGGCCCAAGGCCAAGGGCACGGGGGCGACGTTCGACCCGTTCCCGAAGATGGGCGTGCCGTGGACGGTCCTCCACGGCGAGATCGACCAGGTGTGCGCTCCGGCGGCGGCCGCCCGCTTCGTCGGCCAGGTCGACTCCGGCCGCCTCGTGTCGCTGCCGAAGGTCGGCCACGGCTTCTCCGTGACGCCGCGCTGGGAGCCGCAGTACGTCGATGCCTACCGGAGGATCGCCGCGGAGACCCCCACGCCGCCGTCTCCGGCGGCGGTCGCCGCGCCGGGGGCCGACGAGTTGCGCGACCTCGGCCTCGTCGAGGTGCCGCCGACGGGGAGCGGCAGCGACCTGATGGCGGTGATGGTCACCGGCGACGGCGGCTGGGCCGAGATCGACAAGCGCGTCGCCGCGCGCCTGGCCGCCGACGGGATCCCGGTCGTGGGCTGGAGCAGCCTGAAGTACTACTGGTCGCCGCGGACCCCCGACGGCGCAGCCCGCGACCTCGCCCGCGTGCTCGAGCACTACGAGCAGGCCTGGGGCAAGCGCCGCGTCGTCCTCGTCGGCTACTCCTTCGGGGCCGACGTGCTGCCCTTCCTCGTCAGCCGGCTGTCTCCGGAGCTGCGCTCCCGCGTCGCCCTCGTCTCGCTCCTCGGGCTCACCGAGCAGGCCTCCTTCGAGTTCCACTTCGCGGGCTGGCTCGGGGTCGAGACCGGCCGCCACCCGACCGCGCCCGAGGTGGCGCGGCTCGGGACGACCCCTGTGCTGTGCCTCCACGGGGAGGACGAGGCCGACTCCCCGTGCCGCCGGCTGCCGGGGGCCGCGGCTCACGCGGTCGCCCTGCCCGGCGGCCACCACTTCGGCGGGGACTACGAGCGGATCGCGGAGGCGATCCTCGCCGAGCTCGCCACCCGGAACAGGAGCGCGACCGACCGGTAGGGGAACTCGAGGACGCCGCCGCGGGCGTGGGCGTCGAAGAGCGCGCGCAGGGCGGCGTCGAAGCCCGCGCGGTCGGTCACACCCCGGAAGACGTACGAGCTCGACCACGCGCGGCCATGGAGCCCCTCGAAGTCGAAGAGCTGGACGTTGGGCGCCTCGATCTCGAGGGGATCGAGGACCCGAGGGTGGGCCCGGAGCTGGACGAGGCTCTCTTCCCAGCTCTCGAGGACGGAGTACTCGCGGCTGAAGGCCCGCAGGACCTCGTGGTACGCGGTCAGGAACGGGCTCTCCCCGCGCAGGTTCCAGATCGCCGCCACGCGGCGGCCGGGCTCGAGGATGCGGTGGAACTCCGCGAGGGCCGCGCCCGCGTCGAACCAGTGGAAGGACTGGGCCGCGGTGACCAGGGCGACGCTCGCGTCCTCGAGGCCAGTGGCCGCGGCCTCGCCGCGGCGGTAGTCGGCCGACGCGTCGGCCGCGCGCGCCTCCGCCAGCATGTCCTCGTTGGGGTCGACGCCCACGACCTCGAGCCCGCGCGCGGCGAGGAGGCGGCTCAGGATCCCGGTCCCGCAGCCCACGTCGGCGACGCGATCGCCCGGGCGGACGCCCGCCTCGGCGAGGACCCTGTCGACGAGCGCGTCCGGATAGGACGGCCGATAGCGGGCGTAGCCGGACGCCGCTCCGGCGAATCGCTCCCGCGGGTCGACGGTCTCCACCCCTCGATGCTAACCGGTCCGGCGAACCGCCGCCTCCCGCCGACACCGAGGTCGCGACTTCGGCGGAGCCGGCCCACGGGACGACGCATGTCGTGAGAGACTGGCCCTCTCGGAACGAGGTGCCGATGCTCGCGCTCCTTCTCCTGTTGCTGGCCGCAGCCCCTCCCGTGGCTCCGGCCGAGACCTCGACGGTGACCGTGCTGGCCACGACCGACAGCCACGGCCACCTCTACCCCTACGACTACTTCACGAAGGAGAAGGCCGCCCGGGGTCTCGCCGCGGCGTCGACGCTCGTCGAGGAGGTGAGGCGGGAGACGCCGAACGTCCTCCTCGTCGACTGCGGGGACACCATCCAGGGATCGCCGCTGGAGAGCGTCCACCAGGCCGCGGTGCGCGACGGCGGGTCCGCCGAGCCGGACCCGATGATGCTCGCCATGAACGCCATGCGCTACGACGCGATGGTCGTCGGCAACCACGAGTTCAACTTCGGCCTCAAGAACCTCGCTGCGGCGCGACAGGCCGCGCGCTTCCCGTGGCTCTCGGCGAACACCCGGACGGACGGGACGCTCGCGCCCTTCGCCCCGTACCTGGTGAAGGTCGTCGGCGGGGTGAAGGTCGCGGTCGTCGGCGTCACCACCGCGGCCGTCCCCCAGTGGGAGAAGCCGGAGCAGATCCGGGGGCTGGCGTGGCTCGACCCCGTGGAGGGCGTCCGGCGGGCGCTCGCCGCGCTCGCGCGCGAGGAACCGGACGTCGTCCTCGTGGCCGCCCACAGCGGGCTCGACCGCGACCCGGAGACGGACGAGAAGCGACCCGGCGAGATGCCGGGGGAGAACAGCGTCACCTCCATCGCCGAGCAGCTCCCGCAGGTCGCCGCCGTCCTCTACGGACACACGCACCGGCGCGAGCCGGGCCGCCGCGTCGGAAACGTGCTCCTCGTGCAGCCCCGCCCGTGGGGCCAGGAGGTGGCGCGGCTCGACCTGACGCTGACCCGGGAGCCGGGGGGGCGGTTCTCCCTCGTCCGCTCCGAGAGCCGGCTCCTCGCCGTGAAGCCCGACACGCCGGCCGACCCGCGGATCCTCGAGATCGCGCGGCCGTATCACGAGGCCGCCGAGCGCTACCTCGACCGGCCGGTCTCCGAGTCCGCCGTCGAGCTCTCCGGGGCGCGCGGGCGGTTCGAGGACACGGCCCTCGTCGACGCGATCCAGGAGGTGCAGCTCGCTTACGCGAAGGCCGATGTCAGCTTCGCGTCGCTCTTCCGTCCGCAGGCCCGCGTGGCCCGCGGCGGGGTCACGGTGCGGGAGCTGGCGAGCCTCTACGTCTACGACAACGAGCTCTATGCGGTCGAGGGGGACGGCCGCATGGTCCGCGAGGCCCTCGAGAACGCGGCTCGGTACTTCAGGACCTGTCCCGAGCCGACGTGCGCCCGGGGGCCGCTCGTCGACCGCGCCGTCGCCGGCTACAACTACGACATGGCGCAGGGGGTGGAGTACGAGATCGATCTCACCCGGCCCGCGGGCGACCGGGTGAGGAACCTGCGCTATCACGGCGCCCCCCTCCGCGACGACCAGCCCCTCCGGATCGCGATCAACAACTACCGGGCGGCCGGCTCGGCCGGCTACACGATGTTCCGCGGGGCGAGGATCGTCTGGCGCAGCGGGCGCGAGATCCGGGACCTGATGGCGGAGTACTTCACCGGGCGCAGGCTGCCCCAGAAGGCGGACGGCAACTGGAGGCTCGTCCCTCCGCGGGCGGTCGAGACGCTCGTGCTCGAGGAGACCCCGGCGCACTGATCGCCGGTCCTCCGCCGCGTCGCGTGCTCCGCCCGACGTCCACGTCGCTGGACGGATCGTCCCGTCCCTCCGCTCTTCTTTTCCTCACGCCCGGCCGCAAGGGGCTCGGCGCGGGCGCCTTGCCCCCTCATCCGACGTTCGCCCGCATCTCCTCCCAATTCACGCAACCAGGAGGGGCCGTGCCGCGTCTCCATCCTCAGAACACCAGAGGTCATGAGGTTGGACGGCCGGCTCCGGGGGCCGGCCGGGGGCAGGAAAGGGGGACGCGTGTCGACACTGTCGGCCGTCGCCGTCGTGGCTCTGGCCTCGCTCGCCACCTCCGCCACCGCCGCGGACGAGGCTCCTCTCCTCGACATCGAAGGGGTCGTCGGCCCCCACGTCCTCGCTCCTCCGCCCGCAGCGCCGGCCGCGGCGTCCCCCTCCCTGCACCTCGTCTGGGTGGATCCTTCCGGCGCTGCCGCCGCAGTGGAGGCGGTGGCCCGGGGCGAGTCGGTTGCCCTCTTCCGGAAGATGGGGGCTCCCGTGACGTGGCGCCGCGGGCGTGCGAACGAGATGGCACGCCCCGAGGAGGTTCGGGTCATCCTCCTCGACCGCGCCGCCGAGCGCGAGCCGGGCACGCCCGTCCTCGGAGCCACCCCCGCGCGCTTCGAGGCCGACCCGTTCGTCTGGGTGCACGTGCCGAGCGTCTCTGCGGCGCTGGGCCTGCCACCGCGCGGTACGTCTTTCGGGCTGGACTTCCCCGCGTCGCGGGCCCTCGGCATCGCGCTCGGCCGGGTCATCGCCCACGAGATCGTGCACGCGTTCGTCCCCTGGGTTCCCCACGGAACCGGCCTCATGTCCCCGTCCCTCAATCGGAGTCAGCTGACGGCGGCCTCGATGGCCTTCGACCCGTCGGTCGCGGCTGCACTCCAGGCCGCCCTGCGGGGCGAAGCCCCCCTGCCGCGTCCCGACGCCGGCACTCACCCCGCGGCCGTGGCGAAGGAGGTCGACCGATGAGCACCCCTGTCGAGACCGTGACCGGCGTTCCCGTCGGTCCGCCGTCTTGGACGCCGTCCCCCGTTCGGGCCGACCGGGGGGTAGGGGCGCCCACCGAAGGACAGAGACCGCTGCTCCGGCCCCGCGCCCCGATCGAGCGCACCCTCGAGGTCCTGCGCGGGCCCTTTCGTCCCTTGATCCTCTGGGCCCTCTTCTGGGGGGCGAGACCCTTCTCGGAGCTGATGCGCCACGTGCCGGAGGTGACGAAGAAGGCCCTCCGCCGGGAGCTCGCCGACATGGAGAGGCTGGGGCTCGTGCGTCGGGAGGTCCGGGAAGGATCGAACCGGCGGGCGGAGTACTCGCTCAGCCCTCTGGGTGAGACGCTGCGCCCCGTGGTGGGAGCGATGTACGAGTGGGGGCTCCTCTGCCTTCAGCCGCGCCGGAGCCAGGAGCGGATCCGGGCGAGGTCCGGCGCGTAGAGGGCGGGGGGCGCGTCGGCCAGGAACTGCTCCAGGCGCGGCCGGGCCTCGGCCTTGCGCCCGCCCCGCCAGAGCAGGGTGCCGAGGTTGAAGAGGGTGTCGGGATCGTGGGGGTTCTCCGCGAGCGCCCGCTCCCACAGGCGCACCGCCTCCTCGGTCTTCCCTCCCTCGGCGGCCAGCAGCCCGAGCGAGTTCCAGGCCCGGGCGAGGCCCGGCTCGAGAACGAGCGCGGCTTCGAACGCCGCCCGCGCCGGCTCCCTCTCCCCGAAGACGAGGTGCACGGCGCCGAGGTTGTAGGCCGCGAGCGCGCTCCGCGGCTGGGCCTCGCGGGCGCGCCCGAGCGCGGCGACGGCCGCGTCCCGCCGGCCCGCGTGCGCCAGCGCCGCCCCCCAGGTCATGAGCACGTCGAGGTCGGGCTCTGGGACCCGCGCGTAGGGATCGAGGATCAGGACGGCTTCGCGAGGCCGGCCGAGCTCGTCGAGCGCCCGCCCCAGCTCCGCCGCCGCCTCTGCGCTCCCCGGGTCGGCCGCGAGAGCCCTCCGGCCGGCCTCGACCGCTCCGGCGAGATCCCCCGCTCGTCGCCGAAGGACCGCGAGGTGCCGGAGCGCCAGAGGCACGCCCGGCCTGTCCCGGACGAGCTGCTCGCACCGCGCGAGCGCCCCCGGAGCGTCTCCCGACTCGTACCGCTCGAGCACCTGCTGGAGGCCCACCTCGAACGCCAAGTTGCGCTTGGGATCGTCCTCCGTGCCGTAGTGCGTGGCGAGCGCCCGCGTCGCGCCCACGTAGCCGAGACTCGTGAGGCGCTCCTGCACGGCCGGGTCCTCCGCGATCCGGTCGGCGCCCCGGTCGGTCTCGCGGAGACGGCCGAGGAGCGAGCGCATCTCGCCGAGGGGCACGGGGCGGAGGGACACGAGGTTCATCGTCTCGCGGGGGTCGCCGCCGAGGTCGTAGAGCTCCGGCAGCGGGAGGTCCACGTACTTGAGCCGGTCGCGCACGACGCCGTGGACGGGCGCCCACCCGCGGGTGAGGGCGGGAGTGAGGGCCTCGAAGTAGCTCGGGGGGACGCTCCCCGAGGCTCGTCCCTCTGCCGTGGCGAGAAGGCTCCGACCGGGCAGGCCGGCCGGGACGGGCAGCGAGAGCGCGTCGAAGATGGTCGGGAGGATGTCGACGTGACGCACGCCCTCCGTCACGACCCGCGGCCGGAGGAGCCGCGGAGCGTAGACGACGAGCGGGACCCGCAGCGTCGACTCGTACGCGAAGAGGCCGTGCGTCGCCTCGCCGTGCTCGCCGAGACCCTCGCCGTGGTCGGCGGTGAGGACGACGAGCGTGCGGGCCGAGTCGCCGCGGGAGAGGAGCGGGTCGAGGAGGGGGCCGAGGGCCGTGTCCGCGGCCGTGACCTCGCCGTCGTAGGCGGTCGGCACGCGCCCGCGCCACTCGAAGGGCGGCGCGTAGGGCGCGTGCGGCTCGTAGAGGTGGACCCAGCAGAACCGGGGCCCCGGCGTGGCGTCGAGCCAGGCCCTCGCCGCGGCCACCGTCCGCGGGCCCGGCCGCTCCTGCATGCGGAAGTCCGGGGTCGTCTCGGCGTCGCCCAGGCGGTCGTCGTAGACGTCGAACCCGGCGTCGAGGCCGAAGCGGGCGTCGAGCGGGAAGGCGCTCACGAACGCCCCCGTGTGGTAGCCGTGGGACCGGAGGAGCGTCGCCAGGGTGTCCATCCCGCGCGGGAATCGGAAGCCCGAGTTCTCCCGCACGCCGTGGTCGAACGGGTATCGTCCGGAGAGGATGTTCGCGTGCGAGGGCAGCGTGACGACGCTCTGCGCGTGGGCGAACGCGAACCGCACGCCCCCCGAGGCGAGGCGGTCGATCCGCGGCGTCTCGGCGCCGACGCGGCCGTAGCAGCCGAGGGCGTCCGCGCGCAGCGTGTCCACCGTGACGAGCAGCACGTCGAGGCCGGCCTCGCGGCGGACCGCGGCCGGGCGGAGGAGGCCCGCGCCCGCGAGGGCGGCCGCTCCGAGGGCCAGGCCGAGGAGGCGTCTTCGGCCCACGCTAGCGGACCTGCTCGAGCGCCTTGCGCGCCATCTCGCCCTGCGGCGTCCCCGGGGCGAGCTCGGCCACCTTCCGGAAGTCGGCGCGGGACTCCGCGGCCTCGCCCAGCTGCAGATGGGCGAGGCCGCGCCGGTAGTAGCCGTCGACGTACTGCGCGTCGATGGCGACCGCCCGGGTGAACCACGGGATCGCCTGCCGCGCGTCTCCCGCGTTCACGAGGTCGATCCCGAAGTTGAAGGCGATGTCCGGGTCCTGGATCCCGCCCGGGTCGACCCCGGCGAGGAGCTCCTTGCCCTTCGTCGGCTGGCCGGCCTCGAAGGCCGCCTGGATCGCGGCCGCGCGCAGGGGAGCGCGGTCCGGCTCGGCGGCGAGCGCCTTCAGGAGGTGCTCCAGGCCCCGGGCGTAGTCCTTCTCCGCCACGTAGGTCATCCCGATCTCCTGGTCGATCCTCCCCGCGAGCTCGGGCCTCATCGCGCGCAGCGCTTCGTACTCTGCCCGTGCCTCGGCGAGGCGACCGTCCTTCCGCGCCGCCTCCGCCTTCGCGAGGACCGCCACCGCCTCGGGTGGGGGACCCGAGTCCGCCGGCCTCTCGAGCCGCGCCTCGTAGGGTGGCCGGCGAGCGTCCTCCGAGAGAGCCACCGTCGCCCGACGCGTCACGTAGCCCGGGGCGGAGAGCTCGACGACCCACTCGCCACCGGTGAGGCCGAGGATGGCCCACCGGCCCTTGGCGTCCGTGCGCAGCTCGGTGCCCCCGCGCCCGGGAAGCTCCAGCTTGACGACGGCGCCGACGAGAGGCTTTCCCGCGGCGTCGAGGACCCGGCCCTCGAGGCGGCCGGTGCCGGCACGCCAGTCCTGGGCGGAAGCCGGTGCGGAAGTGAGGGCGACGAGGGCGACGAGGCGAGCGAGCTTCACGGGACTCTCCTTCTCATGGCGGGGACGCGCCTCTGGCCAGGCGAGGAGGGACCCGCGAGCTCCGTGACGCGGGGACGGGGGACCCCTCGTCGCCTGGCGCAGAAGGCGCTCCTCGGGGTGGCCGGCCGTCCCCGATGAAGGCGAGCGCGCGGGCGGCGAGCTGCGCCGACTGCGGTCCCGGCACGGCCTGCTTCATCGCCTCCAGGATCCGGCGGCTGTCCTCGAGCGGCCGGCCTCGCAGAGCGCTCACGATCGCGAGGCTCGCGTAGGCGCGGGCGTGGCGGGGGAAGTCGCGGATCTCCGCCCGCAGGGCGGCCTCGGCCTCCTCGTTCCGACCGAGGCGGGCGAGCACGTCGCCCCGGACGAACTCGAGCCAGGGCACCGGGCCGAGGCCTCGGGCGCCGCTCGTGCGAGCGGCGTCCTCGGCCCGCGCGAGGGCCGCGGCGAGCTGGCCCCGCCGGGCCGCGACCTCGGCGAGCACGACGGCGGCGCGGGCCTCGGCCCCGGCGTCTCCGGAGACGAGGCGCGCCTCGCGCTCGGCCTCGTCGAGCCGGCCCCCGGCGAGGGCCACGCTCCCGAGGAGCTCGTGGGCCGGGCCCGGCTCCGACGCGAGGGCCTCCCGGGCGGCGGCCGCCGCCTCGGCCAGGCTCCCCATCTCGAGGTGGACCCGGCCCAGGGTCAGCGAGAGGGGCGCCGCGAGGGAAGGGGCGACCGCGATCGCCTCCCGATAGGCCCTCTCGGCTTCCCGGTAGCGGCCCAGGCGGCCGAGGGCTTCGGCCCGCTCCACGCGCGCGTCCACGAAGCCGGGGTTCTCGGCGATCACCGCGTCGAGGGCGTGGACGGCCTCGGCGTCGCGTCCCGCGCTCGCGAGCGCGAGGGCGGCACGGACCCGCGCATAGCTCGAGAGCCGGTCGCGCGGGTTGGGCAGGCCCGCTGGCGGATCGACCGGAGTCCCCGCCGCGGCCAGGTAGCCGAGGCTCCGAAGCCGCTCGCTCTCCTCCGCGGTGGCCGGCGCGGGGGCGACGAGAGCGCTCGTCCCGAGCGCCGCCCGCATGGAGCGGGCGAGCGCCGTCTTGTCCGCGACGCGGTCCTCGCGCTCCGACGGGTCGCGGACGACGTCGTAGAGCTCGGGCCGCGGGCCGTCGATCAGGTGGTAGCGGGCGTCGACGAGCGACCGCAGCTCGCTCCAGCCGAGGTGGATGCGCGGGTAGTAGGTCTCGCTGTAGACGGCCGCCGTCTCCGCCCCCGCGCGGCTCAGCAGGTCGCGCCCGTGGGCGGCGGGCGGGACCCCGAGGCCGAGGACGCCGGCGAGGGTGGGCACGACGTCCCGCAGGGCCGCCGGCGAGGACTCGCTCGTCCCGCCGCGCGCCGAGCGCGGCAGCTTCAGCAGCAGCGGCACGTGCAGGACCTCGCGGTAGAGGAGGATCCCGTGCTCGTCTTCGCCGTGGTCGCCGAGCCCCTCGCCGTGGTCCGACAGCAGCACCACGACCGCGTCGTCGTAGCGGTCGAGCCGGCGCAGGCCGTCGAGGAGGGTCGAGACGGCCGCGTCGGCGGCCGCGATCTCGCCGTCGTACGTGGCCCCGTACCGCGTCCGGTAGGGCTCCGGCGGCGTCCACGGCGTGTGGGGCTCGTAGAGGTGGACGAACAGGAAGAAGGGCCCGCCGGAGACGCCGCCGAGCCAGTCGAGGGCCGCGCGCACGGTCGTCTGGCCATCGCGTTGGACCTCGGCCGCCGCCTTCGCCCCCGCCGCCGTCGCGACCTCGCTGTAGAAATCGAAGCCGGCGTCGAGGCCGGTCGAGCGGCGGAGCACGTAGGCCGAGACCGCGGCGCCGGTCGCGTACCCGCGCGCCTTCAGGAGCGAGGCGAGCGTCGGGTGGCTCGCTCCGTCGAGGCGGTAGCCGATGTTGCTCCTCACGCCGTGCTCTGGCGGGAGGAGGCCGGTGAGGAGCGACACGTGGGCGGGAAGGGTGAGCGGGCAGTGCGTGTAGGCGTTCTCGAAGAGGACGGCGTCCCGCCGGAGCGCGTCGATGGCGGGCGTCTCGACCTTCCGGTAGCCCCAGGCCGGGAGGTGGTCGGCGCGCAGAGTGTCGATCGAGACGAGCACGACCGGCGTCTCGGCGGGGCGAGGGAGGGAGGTGCGGCGAGGAGCGCCGCCGCGACCGCACGCCGTGAACGGCACGAGCGTGGCCAGGAGGAGCGAGAAGGAGGTCGCGCGCCGGGAGCGCATCGGGGGAAGACGCGCGGCCCCCGGGGTGAGCCCGGGGGCCGCGCGGCGAGGCTAGAAGCTCAGACGCGCGCCGAGGCGCACGAGGAGCGGGCTCATGATCTGCAGAGTCTGGTTGAACGCGCCCGAGTCGGCGAAGTCGTTTTGCCGGAGGACGGTCCCGGCGTTGAACACGTTGAAGACGTCGGCCATGAGGCCGAGGTTCACCCCGCTGATCTTGCGGTTCCACGCGAGGCGGAGGTCCAGGTTCCAGACGTCCGGCAGGCGCTGCTGGCCGATGTCCGTGGCCAGCACGGTGTCGTTGAACGTGTTCGCGATCGTCATGGAGATGGGCCGGAAGTAGCCCTGGCGCGCGAACAGGCTGCCCGCCACCTCGAAGCCCCCGCCGATCTGGTAGAGCGCGTTGGCCGAGAGCTGCCACTTGCCGCCCACCCAGTACGGCGTGCCCGAGCTGAGGCTGTCGTAGCCCACCTGGCCGCCGCTCTTCTTGGCGTCGGTGAGGACGGTCGAGCCCCAGGACTGGTAGCCATAGGTGTCGTAGAGAGTGGGCAGCGGGTCCTGGATCCCGGCGCGGCCGTCGAAGGACTCCGTCCAGTTGTTGTAGGCGAAGGCCACCCGTCCCATCCACCGGTTGGAGAGCCGCTTCACCGCGGTCAGCTCGATCCCGTTGTAGGTGCGGTGGTAGTCGGGGCGGTTGCCCAGGGTCACCCCGAAGTTGTTCGCGGCGAGCGCGGCCGCGTTCTGCGGGCCCACGTCCTGGCAGGGCACGGTGTAGCCGTTCGAGCTGACCGGGTCGCAGCTCACCCAGTCCGTCCCGTTGACGCCGATGTACGAGACGTAGGGAGGGTTCGAGGTGCGGCGATAGGTGTAGGTCACGCCGACCGCGAGGTTCGGCGCCAGCTCGTGCTCGAGGCCGCCGATGAACTCGAGGTCGCGCATCGCCTGGTAGTTCGGGTCGATCTGGTTCGCGGTGGAGAGGGTGACGTTCGCCGGCACGCCCACGAGCCCGCCGGCGAGATCGACCTCGTTCTTCTGGACGATGCCGTCTCCGTTGAGGTCGGTCCAGTGGTAGTCGAGGCGCGCGAGGCCGCCGATCGGGTTCACGGCGGTGACGTCCGGCATCGGGAGCTGGCTCGTGAAGATCGCGAAGTTGCCGCGGAGGAGGGTCTTGCGCGACTCGTCCAGGGCCAGGGTGAGGCCGACCCTCGGCGAGACGTCGCTCCAGCGGATCGTCTGCCCCGAGCCGTCGTAGACGAGGTCGGGCAGGAGGTCGGGGAACATGGGGTTCGCTTTGGCCGTCGAGGCCTTGTTCGAGGCGTGCTGGAGGTCCCAGCGCACGCCCCCGGTGATCGTCAGCCGTCCCGAGGTGAAGGTGTCCTGAGCGTAGAGGTTGGAGTAGTCGCCCTTGTAGGCGCTCACCAGCTCGCGCTGGATGCGGGCCACGGTCCCCCGGGCGGCCTCCGTCCGGGCCATCACCCCGCTGCCGCTCGGCGCGTTCGTGCTCGTCACCGAGGCCCGGCGATACCCGAAGCCGAACTTGAACTCGTGGCTGCCGCGGAAGTAGCTCGCGTCGAGGTTCACCGTGTCCTGCGGGCGGACGGACTGGTAGTAGTTGGAGGAGCCGTAGGCGTAGCCCTTCACCTGGTTCACTCCGTCGTCGCCGCCCCGGCCTCCCTCGGGGATCAGGCTGAAGCCCGTGTTGTAGTGCGAGAGCTTGGCGTTCAGCATGAAGCTCGGGCTGAAGACGTGGTTGTCCTCGACCTTCAGGAAGCCGTGGGGCCAGCCGTTCGTGTAGGCCTGGCCCTGGTCCCGCGAGTGGGAGGGGTCCTCGGTGCCCACCCCGTACGTGCTGTAGCCGGGGCGGCCGAGCTTCGTCTTCACGCCGTTGAACCAGTAGGCGGAGAACATGTTGCTGGGCGCGATCTGCCAGTTGACCTTGGCGCTGTAGTTGTCGAGCTGCGTCTTGTCCCGCGACTGGTTGAGCCTCTGGATGCGCAGGTCCTGCTTCCCGTAGGACCCCCAGAACCAGAGCTTGTCCTTGAGGATCGGGCCGCCGACGTCGACGCCGTACTCGGCGATCTGGTCCACGTGGTCGGCCTTGTCCGATCCCTGGAGGCGCGGGTCGCCCTTCAGGCTGTCTGGCAGGTTCGACGCCTCGAGCGCGTGGCTCCCGAAGTACCCGCTCGCGCCGCCGTGGAAGGCGTTGGTGCCGCGCTTCGTCACCAGGTTGATTCCGACCCCGCCCGTCGCCACCCGAACGTCCGCGCCGCCGGTGGTGATGGCCACCTCGTCGAACGTGTCGAAGTCGAAGTAGGTCGGGCTTGACCCGACCGCGCCGGGGTCGGTGATCACGACGCCGTCGAGGACCCACATCGAGTCGGTCTGGCTGGAGCCCTTGCCGATGTAGCCCGACTGCTGGCCGCTCTCGCTGCCGGCCTGGTTCAGGCGGTCCACCTGCACGCCGGGGACGGCGCGCATGAACGCCCACGGGTCGCGAGAGTTCGGGATCTTGCTCAGCTCGTCGCTCGTCACCGTGGTCCCGGTCCCCGTCTTCTTGGTGTCGAGCACAGGCGTCTCTCCCTCGACGGTGACCGTCTCCGCGACCCCCGCCACCTTGGGGGTGAGGTTGACGTCGATGCTCACTCCGGCGGTGACGGTCACCGACCGCTCGGTCGTCGCGAAGCCGGCGAGGGCGACGCTGAGGTTGTAGCGGCCCGGGTCGAGGTTCAGGAAGTGGTACTCCCCGCCGGCGCCGGAGGTTGTCGTGCGGGCGCCGATCGTGGCGCCGGTGAGCGTGATCGTGCCGCCGGGAAGGGCGGCGCCCTGCTGGTCCGTGACCTTCCCGTAGATGTTGCCCGTGGAGATCTGGGCCCGCGCTGCGGGTGCCAGCGCAAAGAGCGCGAGCACCAGCCCCAGGGCCGAGAGGCGTCTTGCGAATCCCATTCGAGTTCCCCTTTCAGACGTGGCCGCCGCCCGGCGTCGAAGGCGCGCAGAACCACCGCGCGCCCGCGCGGGCGCCCTTTCTTCGGCGGTCTCGGGGTCGGGCACCGTCGCCCGGCTCCCCGCGCCGACTCGCGCCTCCTCGGCGCGTGGGCCCGAGTCGCCCCGGTCAAGGGGACAGGCGCGGGCAGCATCCCTGCCGGTTCGCCCCGTGGGCGCGGCGGGACGGGTCTCGAACGGGTCACGGAACGCGACCCCCGGTGACGCCGCGAGGCGCAGGAGTCGCTAGCTTCTGCCCAAGAATCTGGTCGGGCCGATCGTCCCGCGCAAGAGGCCGGCGCTGAAGCGTGGATGAGCGTCGGCTGAGGCCGCAACCGCCTCCCGCTCAGCGCCCTGGGGAGCTGGCTGAGGCTCCCGGGGTCTCACTTCGAGGTCGCGGCCGCGCCGGGACGGATGTCTTTCTGGAGGCGTCTCCTCTCCGCCGTCGAGCGGGCCAGGGCGCGCTCGGCCTCCTCGGGCAGCGGGCGCAGGCGTTCGAGGGCCCGGGCCGCCTGGCCGCGCACGTGCTCGTTGCCGTCGTCGAGGAGGGGGACGAGCGCAGGGAGCGCCGGCCGTCCCGCGGGTCCGAGCTCCCCCAGCAGCTGGGCGGCAGCGCTCCGCACGCCCGAGTCCCGGTCCCGCGTCGCCTCCTCCAGGGAGCGGAGAACGAGCGCGGGATCCGCGCCGACCCGGCTCAAGGAGATGAGGGCGTCGCGGCGCACGAGGCCTTCGGGCCGCCGTGCCGCCGCGGCGAGGGCCGGCGCCGCCGGGAGCGCGGCCGCTCCGATCCTGCCGAGAGCCTTCACCGCCTGCCAGCGCACGGGGCTGCTGGCGTCGTCCAGGGCGGCCACGAGAGGCGGGACCGCCGCCGCCGCGCCGGGGCCGATCTGCCCCAGCACCAGGGCGACTCGCCACCGGATCTCGGGATCGCGGAAGCGCTCGAGGAGGACGGGCACGGCCGCGCGGGCGGAGGGGCCCATCTGGCCGAGGGCCATGACCGCCGCCGTGCGGACGGCGGGGCGGGAATCGCTCGAGGCGGAGAGCAGGGCGGGAAGCGCGGGAAGCGCGGACTCGCCCAGCCTGCCCGTCACCTCGGCCGCCTCGGCCCGGCCGGGGCTCGCGGGATCCCGGAGGAGCTCGACCAGCCGCGGCAGGTCCGACGCCGCGTCGAGGCCGATCGTCTCGAGCGCGACCTCCGCTCGCCAGCGCACCGTCGGGTCCGCGTCGCCGAGGCGCTCGACGAGCACGCGGCCGGCCGGACGGGCCGGAAGGCCGATCCGGCCGAGCGCCGCCGCGGCCGCCCCACGCACCACCGGCTTGTCGTCTTCGAGCCGGCGTGCGAGCGCGTCCACGGCGCCCGCCTCTTCGCGCCCGCCGAGGGCCCAGGCCGCGGCCGCCCGGACCTCGGGCGCCGGGTCGTCGAGGGCGTGAAGAAGCGCGCCGGTCGTGGCCCGGCCTCCGGCGGCCGCCTCTCCCAGCGCGTGGGCGGCCCGGGCGCGTTCCTCCGCGTCCGGGCTCCGGAGCTGGCTCACCAGCGCACGGGGATCGTGCGGCGGCTCGGCCGTGCCTCCGCCCGAGTCGCGGGGAGCCAGACCCCCGGGCCGCCGGCTCCAGTCCAGCACCGCCCGGGCGACGACGCCCGAGCCCTCGGCGCTGAAATGGTCGTAGTCGGAGAACGCCGCCCCGCCCACCGGGCGCAGCACCGGCAGCAGATCCAGGCAGTCGATGCCCTCGGCCTTGCAGAAGTCGAGGATCGTCCTCTGGGCGACGGGCGGGGGCGCGCCCGGCAGCACCTGCAGGCGGAAGGGGAAGAGCAGGACGGCGAAGGTGGCCCCGTCCGCACGCACGTCGTTGCGGAGGGCCCTGAGCTCGGCGAAGAACCGCGAGTAGGCCTCGTGGACCTTCGCCGAGCCCGCCTCGGCGAAGAGCTCCTCGACGTCGTGGATCTCGCGCTCGCGGGCCCGCACCAGCTTCCGGACGAGGGCCGACCGCTCGTGGAGCGCGGCGAGGAAGCGAGGGGGCCGCACCAGGTTGTCCTGGAGCTCGGGGATGTCGTTCAGGCAGACCCCGAGCAGGACGTGGTCGGGGGAGTAGCGGCGGGCGATGCGTCGGTAGGCGATGCGCTCCTGCCGCGTCGACCAGCCCCAGAGGGCGACGTTCATGACCTCGACGGCCCGTCCCTCGGCCTGCAGCAGGCCCTCCAGCACCTGGGGATAGGCCTCGGCCGGGCGCAGGCCGAAACCGAGGGTCGTGCTGTCGCCGAGGCAGACGACCCTCCGCGTTCCCGGGGGCTTGCTGAGGTCGTGCTCGCGGTCCCGGAGCCCGTCGCTGTTGTAGTCCTCCCAGGGCGGCTGGCCGATCGCCGTCGTGCCCACGGTGTAGAAGTCGTCGTCCCACTGCTGCCAGTCCGCGATGTAGTGGGCGATCGGGTGAGGAGGCTCGGCGTGCTCGAGGACGCGACAAACGACCTCGCCGACTCCGAGGAAAACGGCGATGGTGGCGGCGGAGAGCCCCACGTTCTGGAGCGTCCCCTTGACATTCGTCCCTGCGCGCCAGGCCATGGTTCAGAGGCCGCCCCCCACCGTGTTCGATCGAGAAGGGCCGGCGTCCTCGGCCTCAGGCTACATGGACGATGCCGCGCGTCTCAACCTCGGCGGCCCGGATGTCAAGGAGGACTGAACACGGCCCGGCTCAGCGGCGCGGAGGGCCCTCGTGGACACGTCGGCCTGCTGCGGCGGCGAGGAGCGCTCCGTCCCCCGCCGGAGGCAGATCGGGCAGGCTGAGGGCGACGCAGGCGGCCAGGCCGAAGAGCGCGCCCGCCCACAGGAGCGCGAGGCGGAAGTCCCCCAGGGGGGCGAGGAGGCCGAAGAGCACCGTGCCCCCGGCCGCGGCCAGGCGGCCGACGTTGTAGCTGAAGCCCGCGCCGGTCGTGCGCAGGAGCGTCGGATAGAGCGGGGGCAGGAACATCGTGAAGAGGCCGAAGACCCCGGAGGCGAACCCCACCGCCGGCAGCCAGAGGGCCACGAGGCTCTCGTGGCCGCGCTCGACGCCGAAGCCTCCCGCCATGGTCGCCGCGGCCAGGACGAACATCGCGACGATGGCGTTGCGGTAGCCGATCCGGCTCGCCAGCCAGCCCGCGAAGAAGTTCCCCACGATCGAGACGCCGATCACGACGGCGAAGGAGAAGCTGACGAGCCGCTCGCGGTCGGCCCGCTCCCAGCCGCCGAGCTCGGGCAGGTTCCGGAGGTGCTGGGGGTTCCAGAACATGAAGGCCCACCAGGCGGTCAGAGACAAGGAGCAGACGAGGACGGTCTTCAGGGTCGTCGCGCGCAGGCCGGGGCCGAGGAGGGCAGAGAGCCGGGGCACCTCCGCGCGGCTCCGCGCGGTGGCCCACTCCGCGGGCTCGGGCACGTTGCGCCGGATCCAGAAGACGACGAGCGCGGGGAGGATGCCGACCAGGAACACGTTGCGGGGCGGCCCGTCCGCCATCACGTAGACGGTCACGGCGGCGAGCATGACGCCCATGTTCACGCCGGACTGGAGGACGGCCGCGATCCACGGCCCCCAGCGCCTGGGCCAGGTCTCGGCGAGCAGGGAGCTGCCGACCGCCCACTCCCCGCCGATTCCCAGAGCGGAGAGGAACCGGAACGCGAGCAGCTGCCACCAGGAGGTGGCGCAGTACGAGAGGCCCGTGAAGAGCGCGTAGGTGAGGATGGTGAGGCTCAGGGCGCGGCTGCGTCCCAGGCGGTCCCCCACGCGGCCGAAGAGGCCGCCCCCGAGCGCCCACCCGGTCAGGAACGCGGCCTGGACGAAGGAGCTCTTCTCGCGCACGAGGGGATCGGCCGGTGAACGGGCGGCGAGCAGCTCCATCACGAAGGGGGCGGCGACCAGCGTGTAGAGGTGCATGTCGAGCCCGTCGAAGAACCAGCCCAGCCACGCGGCCAGGCCGGACTTCCACTGCGCGGCCGACAGCTCGCCGAGCGAGCGCGCCTCCCGGCCCGCTTCGCCTTCGGTCATTCGGGGATCCCCGGGCCGGGCAGTCCTGCTCGGCACGTCCTACCGCACCGCACGGCGGCCCGCCGCCCTGGGGAGGAGGGGAGCGAGGAATCGGCCGGTGTAGCTCTCCTTCACCGCGGCCACCTGCTCGGGCGTGCCCTCGGCGACGATCCTTCCGCCTCCGTCTCCGCCCTCAGGCCCGAGGTCGATCACCCAGTCCGCGGTCTTGATGACGTCCAGGTTGTGCTCGATCACGACCACGGTATTGCCGCCCTCGACCAGCCGGTCGAGGACGCGCAGCAGCTTCTTGATGTCGTCGAAGTGGAGGCCGGTCGTGGGCTCGTCGAGGATGTAGAGCGTGCGGCCCGTGGACCGCTTCGAGAGCTCCCGCGAGAGCTTGACCCGCTGGGCCTCGCCGCCGGAGAGCGTGGGAGAGGACTGGCCGAGGGCGATGTAGCCGAGGCCCACGTCGGCCAGCGTCTCCAGGGAGCGCCGGAGGTTCGGGTGGTTCTTGAAGGTCTGGAGCGCCTCGTCGACGGTCAGGTCGAGCACGTCGGCCACCGACAGGCCGTTGTACTTCACGGCCAGGGTCGCCTCGTTGAAGCGCCGCCCGCGGCAGACCTCGCAGGGCACGTAGACGTCGGGCAGGAAGTGCATCTCGACGCGCTTCACGCCGTCACCCTCGCAGGCCTCGCAGCGGCCGCCCTTCACGTTGAAGGAGAAGCGGCCCGGCGTGTAGCCGTGCATGCGCGCCTCGGGCAGCTCGGCGAAGAAGTCGCGGACGAGGTCGAAGAGCTTGGTGTAGGTCGCGGGGTTCGAGCGCGGAGTCCGGCCGATCGGGCTCTGGTCGATGTCGATGACCTTGTCGACCTCCTGGAGCCCCTCGATCCTCTCGTGGGTGCCCACCGTGAGGTCGCTCCCGTGGAGGGCGCGGGCGACCGCCGGATAGAGGATGTGGTTGACGAGAGTGCTCTTCCCCGCGCCCGAGACCCCGGTCACGCAGACGAAGAGGCCGAGCGGGAACGAAGCGCGGACGCCCTGGAGGTTGTTCTCCCGGGCGCCCACGACGGTGACCTTCCGGCCGTCGCCCTTCCTGCGCTCGGCCGGGACCTCGATCGACAGATCGCCCTTCAGGTAGCGGCCGGTCAGGCTCGCCTTCGTCCTCGCCACCTGGGCGGGCGGGCCCGCGGCCACGACCTCGCCGCCGTGACGACCCGCCCCGGGGCCGAAGTCGATGAGCCAGTCGGCCTCCTCCATCGCCTCGTGGTCGTGCTCGACGACGACGACGGTGTTGCCGATGTCGCGGAGGTGCTTCAGGGCGGCGAGCAGCTTCTTGTTGTCCCGCTGGTGGAGCCCGATCGAGGGCTCGTCGAGGACGTAGATGACGCCGGTCAGCTCGGAGCCGATCTGGCTGGCGAGGCGGATGCGCTGGCTCTCGCCGCCGGAGAGGCTCGGCGCGGCCCGGTCGAGGCTCAGGTAGGTGAGGCCGACGTCGAGCAGGAAGCGCAGCCGCCCGCGGATCTCCTTGAGGAGCTCGGCCGCGATCCTGGCCTCCGCCCCCTGGAGGGCGAGGGTGTCGAAGAAGCGGTGAGCCTCGGCGACGGACAGCGCCGTCACCTCGGTGATCGCCTTCCCGGCGATCCTGACCCCGAGGGCCTCGGGCCGGATGCGCCGGCCGCCGCAGGCCGAGCAGGGGCGGGAGGAGAGGTACTTCTGGTAGTACTGGCGCATCTCCTCCGACTTCGTCTCCCGCATCCTCCGCATCATCGAGTTGATCGCGCCCTCGTAGCGCATCTTGAAGGAGCCGCTGCCCCACGAGCTCGCGACCTTGATGCTCACCCGCTCGCCGCCGGTGCCGAAGAGGATCACCCGCCGGTGCTCCTCGGAGAGCGACTTCCACGGCCGGTTGAGGTCGATCCCGCGCTCGCGGGCCACCGCGCGCACGATGTCGCTGCCCCAGGTCGTGGCCTCGCCGACGGCGCCGAGGGGCTTCACCGCGCCCTCGTTCACCGAGAGGTCGGGGTTGGGGACGACGAGCGCGGGGTCCATCTCCAGCCGCGTGCCGAGGCCGGAGCACTCCGGGCACATGCCCTGGGGCGAGTTGAAGGAGAAGAGCTGCGGGGTCGGCTCGGGGAACGAGATCCCGCAGTGGTGGCACGCCCGGTGCTCGGAGAGGACCGAGTCCGGCCGGCCGTCGGCGGCCACGATCACCGTGCCCTGGCCGAGCTTGAGCGCGGTCTCGACGGAGTCGGTGAGGCGCTGGCCGAGGCCGGGCTTCGCGACCAGGCGGTCCACCACGGCGTCGATCGAGTGCTTCTTCTTCTTGTCGAGCCGGACGTCGTCCTCGAGGGACAGCACGATGCCGTCCACCCGCACCCGGGTGAAGCCGGACTTGCGGACCTGCTCGACGACGTCGCGGTGCTCGCCCTTCCTCTCTCGGACGAGCGGGGCGAGGACGAGGAACTTCGTTCCCTCCGGGAGCTCCAGCACCTCGTTGACGATCTGCTGCGCCGACTGCGGCGAGACGGCGCGGCCGCAGCGGTGGCAGGTGAGCCGGCCGACCCGGGCCCACAGCACGCGCAGGTGGTCGTGGATCTCGGTCACGGTGCCGACCGTCGAGCGCGGGTTCGTGCTCGCCGTCTTCTGCTCGATCGAGATGGTGGGGGCGAGACCCTTGATCGAGTCGTAGAGGGGCTTCTCCATCTGCCCGAGGAACTGGCGGGCGTAGGCGGAGAGCGACTCGATGTAGCGGCGCTGGCCCTCGGCGTAGAGGGTATCGAAGGCGAGGGACGACTTGCCGGAGCCGGAGACCCCGGTGAGGACCACGAGCTTCTTCTTGGGGATCTCGACGGTGACGTTCTTGAGGTTGTGCTGCCGCGCCCCGGTGATGACGACGCGATCGGGCTCCATCGCTGACCTCGAGTGCTGGCTTTTCAGGCTAAACGGCGATTCTAGCCCCGCCCTCGAATCGCGTCGAGCGCCTGACCCCTGAGAGGCGCGCTGCCCGGGCCCCGTGGCGGACCCTTGACGACGCCGAACGGATCCAACGCGCCGGAGTCCGAGTGTCAAGAATTGTATCCGCAGGCACAATTCGTCAAAGATCGTAACTGACCCTTCATGGGGGTCTTGAGGGGATCTCCGTGATTCTCGAAGCCATTGGGAACGACGCGCGTGTCCAATCCCCTGGATGCGGTCGAGCTCCCATCCGGCGGGGCGATCAGAACTCCAGTCCATAGAGCCACTTACGTAACATAGTGGCTGCGCCATCCTGGCCCCCTTCTTGCTGTTTCCGGACAACACCCTGGGGGGAGCACTCGTCTTCCGGCCGCGCTCGCGAGCCCGGGACGTTCTCCTCAGGCATCGCGGAGGAATCATGAAACTGAGACACGTCGCGGCCCTGCTGGTCGCCGCCGGGCTCGCCTTGCCCGCGGCGGCCCAGGAGCAGCGCGGCACGATCGAAGGTGTCGTGAAGGACTCTCAGGGCGGCGCCCTCGTCGGAGCGACCGTCACCGCCAAGCGCACCGGCGGCCAGTCCGTCGAGGTCGTGACCGACGCCACGGGCGCCTACCGCCTGGTCGCCCTGAGCCCGGGCCGCTACGAGGTGACGGCGAACCTCTCCGGCTTCGCGCCGGCCAAGGTCGAGAACGTCGAGCTCGTCCTCGGCCAGCTGCTGACCATCCCCTTCACTCTCAAGCCTGGCGGCGTGACCGAGACCGTGCAGGTCGTCGGCGAGTCGCCCCTCATCGACGTCAAGCAGAGCGCGCGGGCCACGAACCTCCGCGACGAGGCGATCGAGAAGATGCCGAAGGGGCGCGACTTCACGTCGCTCGTCACCCAGGCCCCCGGCGCCAACTACGAGACGAAGAGCGGCGGGTACTCGATCGACGGCGCCTCCGCGGCCGAGAACCGCTTCATCATCGACGGGGCGGAGACGACGGACATCCGCTACGGGACCTCCGGCAAGGACCTCATCACGGACTTCGTCGAGGAGGTCCAGATCAAGTCGAGCGGCTACGCGGCCGAGTACGGCGGCTCGACCGGCAGCGTGGTCAACGTCCTCACCAAGTCGGGATCGAACACCTTCCGGGGCGACGTGTCGGCCTACCTCTCGAGCGACGGCCTCGGCATGGCGTGCGGCGGGGAGGGCGCCTACTGCGACGGGCGCCAGAGCCTGCGCCAGAACCCGAACGACAACTCCATCGCCGAGTACGTCACCTACCCCAAGGACAGCTGGACGCGCTGGGACCCGGGGTTCGACCTGAGCGGCCCCATCGTGAAGGACAAGCTCTGGTTCTTCGCCGGCTACCAGCCGCGGCTCGAGACGACGAACCGGACCTGGACCGCGCTCTCGGACGGCGCCACGCGGACGAACAAGGAGACGATCGCCCAGCAGTTCCTCACCCTGAACGTCACCGGTCAGCCGAGCGCCACCACCCGCTTCCGCCTCGCCTACAACAACTCGCACTACAAGCGCGACGGCCTGCTGCCCACGCTCGACGGCGCCACCGACCCCCAGGCGAACCTGGCCGTGACCCGCATCAGCCCCAACTGGACGACCTCCGCCAACGTCGACTGGACGCCCACGAACAAGCTCTACATGAGCCTCCGGGGCTCCTACTTCACCTACGACGACAAGGACGAGGGGGTCTACGACAAGGACCGCTATCTGTTCGGCAGCTCGAACGTCGGGATGGCCGGGGTGCCGGTCGACCTGCAGCGGCCCTCGGGGACGCAGAACCAGACCTCCATCTTCTCCAACACGAAGGACAAGTACACGAGGGCGCAGGTCGCGTACGACACGACGCTCTTCTTCAGCGGCGGGGGCGAGCACCAGATGAAGGTGGGGGTGGTGTTCGACCGGCGGACGAACGACGCGCTCTACGGCGAGACCGCGAACCGGATCGTCTTCCAGTGGAACAAGACGGTGGGAGGCCAGCGGGGCCCCTTCGGCTACTACGAGGTCCGGAGCAACAACGTGATCCCGGACCGCGGCTACCTCGAGGTGGGCAAGGTCTCCACGGACAGCTGGCAGATGTTCATCCAGGACTCGTGGACGATCCACCGCAACTTCACGCTCAACTACGGGCTCCGCACCGAGAACGAGGTGTCCCCCTCGTACGCCGACCCCTCCTACGGCTTCGCCTCGGACGCGATCAAGTTCGGCTTCGGAGACAAGCTCGCCCCGCGCGTTGGCTTCGCCTGGGACGTCAAGGGCGACAGCCGCTGGAAGGTCTACGGGAGCTGGGGCCTCTTCTACGACATCCTGAAGATGGACCTGCCCCGCGGCTCGTTCGGCGGGGCCAAGTGGATCGAGTACTACTACTCCCTCGACACCTCGAACTGGCCGAGCCTCGTCGACGTCTCCGGCTGCCCGCCCGCCTGCCCGGGCACGCTCCTGCTGCGCCGCGACTACCGGTATCCGTCGAACGACGCCATCCAGTCCGGCATCAAGCCGATGAAGCTCCAGGAGGCCGTGTTCGGCGCCGACCACGAGCTGAGCCAGACCCTCTCCGTGGGCGTCCGCTACGTCCACAAGCAGGTGGACCGCGCGATCGAGGACATCGGCAACCTGGACGCCCAGGGCAACGAGACGTACGTGATCGGCAACCCCGGCTTCGGCCCGAACGCGGTCTACGTCACGCCCGACGAGCACCGCAGCATCCAGTTGCCCAAGGCCAAGCGCGACTACGACTCGGTCGAGCTGACCCTGAACCGGCGCCTGGCGAACCACTGGTCGGCGCGGGCGAGCTACATGTGGAGCCGGCTCTTCGGGAACTACGCCGGCCTCTCGGAGTCGGACGAGAACGGCCGCGTCAGCCCGAACACCGGCCGCAACTTCGACTACCCGCTCATGAGCTTCGACGAGAACGCGCAGCCGGTCTTCGGCGTCCTCCCGACCGACCGCACCCACCAGATCAAGCTGCAGGCGATCTACGACGCGCCGTTCGGCGTCTCGATCGGCGGCAACTGGTTCCTGGCCAGCGGCATCCCGATCACCCGCGAGGCGGCCTTCATCGCGGGCAGCGACTACCCGATCTTCTACATGGGCCGCAACAGCGACGGCCGCACACCGTTCTTCAACCAGCTCGACCTCTTCGCGCAGTACGAGCTGAAGCTCGGCGGCCGCAAGCGCCTCGCCTTCAACGCGAACCTGATCAACACGTTCGGCACGAACGCGGTCACGAACAAGTACCCGACCCAGCTGCAGTCGGGCACCTCGATCGACATCACCGAGGACCAGTTCTTCCACGGGATCAACACCCAGCAGCTCATCGCGGAGCAGGGGCTCCCCACGGATCCGCGGTTCCTGCAGGCGGTCGGCTTCCAGCAGCCGCGCCAGCTGCGCCTCGGCGTCCGGTTCAGCTTCTGAAGCTCCAGGGGGTGCGCTTGGGCACCCCCTGGATCTCACCTCCCCGCGCCGGTCCACTTGCCGGCGCGGGGTTCTGCTTTCCGGCTCCGTCTCGGACGGCCCTACTCGTTCCCCCCCGAGTGCTCGGATAGCTTCTCGAGCAGCGCCCGTGCCGGCCGGTGGCCCGGCTCTTTCGCGAGGGCGGCCTTCAGCTCCCGGACCGCGTCCTTGGTCCGGCCCAACGACGCGTACGCGAGGCCCAGCGCGAAGCGCGCGTCGGCGTAGTCCGGCATCCGCTCCGCGACCAGCTCGAGGTGGGGGAGCGCTCGTGCCCAGTCCCGGCGACGCGCCAGTGCGAGGCCCAGCTCGAGGCGGGCGGTGAAGATCTGGGGGTCGGTCGCGACGACCCTCTCGTAGATCGGTATGGCGGCGTCCCACCGCCCCTCCTCGCCGGCCTGGGTCGCGCGCTGGAGGAGGTTGACGACGCCGATCTTGTCCTTGGGGTCGACGCCCGTCGGCGGGAGAGGAGAGGCCCCGGTCGCGCCAGCGGCGTAGCCGAGCGAGGCGAGCCGCTCGACGACCTCGGGGCTGGGCCCGGTCGCGGCGGCGCGGGGATGGGTGGAGGACCACGCTCCTCGCGCTCTCTCGATCTCCGCGGCCATGCCGTCGGCCACCGCCGGCCGGTCCTCGGCAATGTTCCGGGTCGCGCCGGGATCGGAGCGCAGGTCGTAGAGCTCGCGCCGCGGGGCTTCGACGTAGAGGAAGCGCTCGGACCGCCACGAGCGGAGGGGGCTCCAGCCGAAGACGCGCCGCGGGTACTCGGACTCCGCGTAGGCCGGCCGCTCGGACTCTCTCCTCCCCCGCGCGAGGCCGAGGAGCGAGCGTCCCTGAATGGCCGCCGGGATGCCGATCCCCGCCGCGTCGAGGACGGTGGGCGCGATGTCGACGAGCGACACGCGCCCGCCCACCCGCCGCCCTGCCTCGCCGCCTCCGGGCAGGCGCAGCAGGAGCGGCACGTGGATCGTGGCGTCGTAGAGGAAGACACCGTGAGTATCCTCGCCGTGCTCGCCCAGCGACTCCCCGTGGTCGGCCGCCACGACGACGAGCGCGCCCTCCAGGACGCCGCGCTCCCGCAGCGCGTCGACGAGCCGCCCCACGGCCGCGTCCACGCCCGCGATCTCGCCTTCGTAGGGCGCCTCCGCGTGCCGCGACGCATACGGCTCGGGCGGGTCGTAGGGGTCGTGCGCGTCGTAGAGGTGGACCCAGAGGAAGAAGCGACCGGACCCCCGGCGGTCGAGCCACGCGATGGCGCGCGCGACGACCTCGTCCCCGCGGCGCTCCTTCGTCTTGTAGGGGTCCGCTCCGTTGCGGCGCCGCTCGAACCCCGCGTCGTAGAGATCGAAGCCGCGGTCGAACCCGGAGGCGATCCCCCCCTTCGGGTCGAGGACGATCGAGCCGACGAAGGCGGCGGTCCGATAGCCGGCCGCGTGCAGGAGGGCGGGCAGCCACGGAGCCGCGGCCGGCAACGGCATGCCGAAGTCCTGGACCTCGTGGGAGGGCGGGTGCGTGCCGCTGAGGATCGTCGCGTGCGAGACGGTCGTGAGCGGGGCCTCGGCGAACGCCTCCTCGAAGACGACGGCCTGCCGGGCCAGGCTGTCGAGGGCGGGGGTGAGCCCGCGCCTCGATCCCAGGAACCCCATGCGATCGGCGCGCACGGTATCGAGGGTGACGAGGACGACGTCGGGGGGAGGGGAGTCCCCGTGAGCCGCGAAGTCGGCGAGGGAGGACCCGCCGAGGACCGCCAGCAAGAGAAGGCTCGCCCGCCGCATGGCTCCGCTCGCCGCGATTCTAGCCCGCGACTTCGATCTTGCGCCGCGGGCGCGCCACGGACGATACTGGCCCTTCGTCGTCCGGACGCGCGGGGGAGCCTCGAGGGAGAATGCCCATGGCCAGGAGTGTCTTCGTCCTCCTGATCGGCGACGCAAACGGCCAGCCGGTCGACCTGTACCAGCGTCTGCAGGAGAAGGACGCGCTCGCCGAGGGTCGGGCGGCCGGCTTCGAGATGGAGGTGGCCTTCGCGACGAGCTTCGACCAGTACGGCGCCGTCCGCAAGCGTTTCGCGGGCGGGCCGGTCGACGCCGTGGTGGCGGAGCCGGCGAGCATCCCGACCGCGGGGCTGGTCCTGAAGCACCTCCAGGGCCGGGCGGGGCTGATCCTGCTGAACGTCTGGGACTCGACCTTCGAGCCCTCCCTCGCCGGCTGGGACAACGGCTTCCCGGTGGGGACGATCAGCCAGCCCCAGGCCCTGATCGGCGAGATCCAGGCTCGCCAGCTGTCGGCCGCGCTGCCCCATGGCGCGAACGTCCTCGTGGTGACCGGACCCTCCCGCTCTTCGGCCGCCCGCGAACGGCTCGAGGCCCTGCGTTCGACGGTCCGACCCGACATCGCCCTCCACACCACCGAGGCGGGCCAGTGGACCGAGCCCGACGGCATCCTGGCCTTCAACAGCTGGTACGGGGTGTTCAAGAGCCGGCGGGACGCGATCCACGCGATCGCCGGTCACAGCGACGACCTCGCGATGGGCGCCCGGAAGGGCGGCGTCGCCGTGGCGAACGCCGATCACGCCCAGATGTTCGAGAAGGCGCAGCTCTTCGGGGTGGGCGCCTGCCCGGGCTACGGCAAGGAGATGGTCGACTCCGGCACGCTCACCGCGAGCGTCGCCGTCCGGCCCAACGCCGGCCTGGCCGTCTCGTTGCTGAAGCGGTTCTGGGCGGACGGCTCGAAGCCGCCCATGCGCTCGTCCAGCGAGGCCGTTCCCTACCCGGCGACGAGCGTCGGGCCAGCGCGCTGACGTCCGATCAGCGCCCGGTCGAGCCGAAGCCTCCCTCGCCGCGGCCCGTGTCCTCGATCGAGGATACGGCCGCGAACGCCACGCGCTCCACCCGCTGGACGAGGAGCTGTGCGATCCGGTCGCCGGGGGCGACGCGGAACGGCTCCTCGCCGTGGTTCACGAGGACGACCCGCACCTCGCCCCGGTAGTCGCTGTCGACGACGCCGGCCAGCGTGTCGATGCCGTGGCGCAAGGCGAGGCCGCTCCGCGGCCACACGAGGCCGACGTGGTCCCGCGGAATCTGCACCCGCAGCGCCGTGGGCACCGCCGCCCGTCCGCCGGGCGCGATCTCGGCCGCCTCGCTCGCCCGGAGGTCGGCGCCGGCCGCGCCTGCGGAGGCGTACTCGGGCAGGGAGCCACCTGGGGCGACGAGGACGGGAAGGGGAACGAGGACCGGCTCGCGGTCGGGCATCACACGCTCCTCCCCGGGCCGTCGTGGGACCTGGCGCGCGGACGAGGTCTCGCGCGTCTGGCCCTGACGAGACGTGACGGGCCGCGATCGTACACCGGGCGGCGAGAGGCGCGGGGTATGATCGCGCGATGGGCCGGGCCAATCTCTTCGGGATGGGGAGAGACGCTCTCGCCGCGGTCGTCGCGGAGAGCGGCGAGGCCCCGTTCCGCGCCCGCCAGATCTTCGGCTGGCTCTACCGCCGCCGGGTGCGCGCCATCGAGGCGATGGCCAACGTCCCCCAGGCCCTGCGGGCCGGGCTCGCGGAGCGCTTCGAGCTGCGCTGGCCGGAGGTCGCGGAGCGCGCGCTGTCCTTCGACGGCACGCGCAAGTACCTCCTGCGGCTCGACGATGGGGCCACGATCGAGGCCGTGTACATCCCCGAGGACGACCGCCGCACGGTCTGCATCTCGACCCAGGCCGGCTGCCCGCTCAAGTGCGCGTTCTGCCTCACCGGCATCGCCGGCTACAGGCGCAACCTGAAGGCCTGGGAGATCCTCGGCCAGGTGGCGGCGGTGATGGAGGAGCATCCGGTATCCGCCACGCACCCGCAGCGCCGGGAGGAGGACCCCTTCCCCTGGAACGTCGTGGTGATGGGGATGGGCGAGCCGCTCTTGAACTACGAGGCCACGGTCGAAGCCCTGCGAGTCCTCATGGACGACGAAGGCTTCGGGGTTCCCCCGCGCAAGCTGACCCTCTCGACGGTCGGCATCCTGCCCGCGCTCGAGAAGCTCGCCCGCGAGCCCGTCCGCCCGAACCTCGCGATCAGCCTCCACGCTCCCGACCCCGGCCTCCGGCGCGCGCTCATGCCGATCGAGGAGAAGTACCCCTTCGGCGACGTCGTCGACGCGGCGCTGCGGTACCCGATCCCGCGCGGCGGCCTCGTGACCTTCGAGTACGTGCTCCTGGGCGGGGTGAACGACTCTCCCGCGCACGCTCGCGAGCTCGCCCGGCGGCTGGGAGGCCGGCGGGTCAAGGTCAACCTCATCCCCCTGAACCCGGCGCCCGAGATCCCGTTCCACGCCCCGCCCCCCGAGGCGGTCGACGCCTTCGGGAAGGCGCTCGCCGCGGCCGGGCTCGCGGTGTCCGTGCGGCGGCCGCGCGGTCGCGACATCCTCGCCGCCTGCGGCCAGCTCCACCTCAAGAAGGGCGCCGATGCGCCCGCCCCCGCGCCCTGACCTCCCCCGCCCTCGCCACGCCCCGCTTCGCGGCCCTCCTCGCGCTCCTCGCGACGGGCCTCCTCGCGCTCCTGCTGCCGCACCTCGGCGCGGCCCCACTCGAGCGGGCCGAGATCTACTTCATGGACGCCGCGCGGGGGATGGTGGAGAGCGGCGACTGGCTGGTGCCCCGGTACGAGGGCAAGCCCTTCTTCGACAAGCCGCCCCTCGCCTACTGGCTGATGGCCGCCGCGATGGAGGGGCTGGGGCCGGCCCCGGGGCCGGCGCGCCTCGTCCCCGCGCTCGCCGCCCTCGGAGCCGCCCTCGCCACCGTCTGGCTGGGCACTCTCCTCTTCGACCGGCGCTCAGGGCTCGCCGGGGCGCTCGTCCTCGCCACCTCCCTCGCGTTCCTGTCTTTCGCGCGGGTGGCGATGTCGGACATGCTGCTCACCCTGTGGACGACCCTCGCCGTCGGCCTCGCGGTCCTCTCCTACCGGAAGGCCGCACCTCGCTGGGCGGTGCCGCTCCTCGGGGCCGCCGCCGGCCTCGGCTTCGCGACGAAGGGGCCGGTGGCGCTCCTCGTCCCCGGCTTCGCGGTCGCGCTGCTCCTGTGGGAGAACCGCCGCCGTCCGCTCCCGTGCAGCCGGCTCGCCCTCTCCCTCGCCGCGCTCGCCTTCGCCGTCGTCGGCTGCGGCTGGTTCGCGCTCGTCTTCCTCCGCCTCGGGTCCGAGCCCCTCGTCTACTTCTTCTTCCGCGAGAACCTGGAGCGGTTCGCCGGCGACGCGTACGACGTGGGCCGGCCGCTCTGGTTCTACCCGCCCGCGTACCTGGCCGAGGGCCTTCCCTGGTCACCCTTCCTTCCCCTCGCCCTCTGGCGGCTCCTGCGCTCTCCCGACGGCGAGGAGGCGGCGCGAGCGCGATTCCTGGCTTCCTGGGTCGGCCTCCTGGTCGTCCTCCTGAGCCTCTCCCGCGGCAAGATCGACTACTACCTCCTTCCCGCCTACCCGGCCCTCTCCCTCCTGATCGGCCGATACTTCTCGGCCGTGCCGTGGCGGAGGGCCGACCGTGCGTGGACGAGCCTCGTCCTCTTCGCCGAGGCCGCGTCGCTCGTGCTCCTCCTCGCCCGTCCGCCGCGAATCCCCGGCGCCTGGCTCCCGGCCGCGGCGCCACGGGCTCTCCTCGTTGTCGTCCTCGCCGTCGGCGCGGCCGGTCTCGCGACCATCGCCCTCCGCCCGACCGTCGTCCGCGCGGCGACCGCCCTCGCGTCGCTCGTCGGGGCGGCGTGGCTCGTCCTCGTGGCTTCCTTCCTTCCCGCGTTCGCCGCCGCCCAGCCCAATCGGAGGGTCGTGGCCGACGTGGCGCGCGAGCGGCAGTACCGCCCCGACCTGCGGATGGCCTTCTGCTCGGACCCGACGCGCGTCCGGCGCGACGTCCTCCTCCACGTGCGCCTGGCCGCCACCGCCGAGTGCGACCTGTGGAGCCTCGCCGCCTCGCGCGAGCCGTTCCTCCTCCTCGCGACTCCCGCCCAGGACGCGTCCTTCCGCGTGGAGCCCCGCTACCGCGAGGTGGCGCGCTACTCCTACGTCCCGGCTCAGGCCCTGACGCTGGAGGGTCTCTTCTCGCTCCGTGAGCCGGGAGAGTTCGTCCTCGGCGCCAACTTCGCGACCAGCGATCCCGAGGCGGAGCGGAAGAGGAAGCGCGAGTACCGCAAGGCGATCCAGGCCGAGCGGGCCGCCCGGGAGGCGTCGCGCGGGCGGTAGAGCTCGAACCGCATCCGGCGGACCCGCTCCACGGCCGCCCAGGCCAGAGCCGCCGAAGCCACCGCGACCCCCGCGTGAGGGAAGTAGCTGTAGCGCATGAACAGCCGGTCCCGGAGGATCACGTAGGGCGATGCGGCGGCCAGGAACCAGCCGAAGCCGAACAGGGACAAGCGCTGCTCCATGTCGGGCGGGCGACGGCGTGCGCTCCAGGCCGCCGCTCCCGCGGCCGCCACCAGCAGGCCGAAGGCCGCCTGGACGACTCCGGACGAGGCGAGTCGGAGGACGGCGGGCGGCATGTCCGCACCGCGGGCCACGCCCGAGCAGAGAGGGTTCAGGAAGACGAGCAGGTAGGCCACGTAGCGCCCGACGATCGCGCCCGAGAGGTCGTACGCGAAGCCCGTGGGCTGCGGCGTGACGCGGGGCCAGACCACGAGCACCAGCACCAGCGCCCACGCCGCCGCGACGAGCAGCGGCGGAATGTAGCGCCGGGCCGCCGAGGGTCGGTCGAAGAGCCACCCGTGGAGGGCGACGATCGCGGGCCAGACCACCGCCGACTCCTTGCACAGGAGGGCCACGACGAAGGCCGGGAGGGCGAGCACCTCCAGCGTGCGCCGCTCGCTCCTTCTTCCGGCGAGGAAGAGCTTCAGGGCGACGAGCGTGACGAGGACGGAGGCGAGCGACTGGAACTCGACCGAGTCGGCGACGACCTCGTGATGGGCGAGCCGCGAGACGAAGAGCGCTCCCGCGAGCCAGGCCGCCGGGGCCGGCATCCAGTCGAGGCAGAGCCACAGGAGAAGGAGCCCGTTCAGCGAGAAGCAGGCGAGGTTGACGGCGTGGTAGACGTCGATCCGGTCCTGCCAGAGCCGGCGGCCGAGGAGGTAATAGCAGTTCGTGGTGAGCGGGTGGTAGAGGCCCGGCCAAGCCGCCGGCTGGGTGAAGCAGTCCCCGATCGTCGAGATGTTCCGGTGGTTGTGCACGAAGAAGCGGCGGTCCTCCCAGTGCCGGCGGTGGAGGTTCTCGACGAACACCGGTCCCTGGGCCGCGGCCACCGCCGCGAGCACGACGAGCGCGCCTGCGGCGAGGCCGCAGGCTGGCGAGCGGCCGGCGCAGCCGGCCCCGCTCGGGCTCGCGCCGGTCGCGTGGCTCACGCTCAGGCCTCCGCGTCCACGTCTGCCGGCCCCACCACGCGGCGACCCTCCTCCAGCACCCGGTCGATGAGGCGGACGCAGAGCCTCTGGATCAGGTAGGGGCGGTGCCGGCTCCATTCGAGGATCCTCGCCACCGCGGCCGCCTCGTAGCGAACGACCCCCGCCACCGGCTCCTGCACGAGCGCGGCCGCAGCCTCCTCCGTCAGCGGCCGGAGCTCGATCTCGTCGAAGGCGTCGAGCGAGCGGTGCTCTTCCCGGCCGTTCCCGTTCCGGCCCACGCTCGCCAGGACGACCCTCACCTCGTCCGGCCAGCGGCCCGAGAGCGCGGCGAGCGAGGGCTCGGCGGGTCCCGGCCGGTCGACGAGCGCGTCCGCCTCGTCGATCAGGTAGACGAGCAGCGGAGGCCGGCCGCTCCTCGACCGCAGCTCGTCGAGGACGAGGCGGAGGTCGCGGGCGAAATCGGCGGCGCCGTACCGGCCGTCAGCGGCGTCCAGCCGGGGAGCGGTCTCCGGGACCGCGACCGCGTCGACCGTCTCCTCCAGCAGGATCCGGAAGAGGTCCGCCTCCGTCACCGACTCGAGATCCACGAAGACGGGGAACACCCGGCGCTCGCCCGCCTGGGCGGCGAGGACCCTGCGGAGGTGATGGAGGAAGCTCGTCTTCCCGATGCGCCGCTCTCCGGTGACCCGCACGTTGCCGGACGCGAGCCTCCCGAGCGCCCACCGGGTGGCCGACTCGCGGCCGTAGAAGAGCCTCTCGTCGAAGACCGGTGTGCCCGCGATGTAGGGGTTGAAGAGACGCCGCCCGGCGCGCCGCCGTCGCATCCACTGCCCGACGCTGATCATCGATGTCAGACCCTCGCCGCTCGCCAAATGTGCGAATGGAGTCGATGGCCCTACATGTAGACCGGCGAGTCGGCACGCGTCAAGCAATTGATCGTCAATGGTTTATGCCGACAGAACGTTCATTGGGACTGAACGTCCGAGCGTCCGCTGGCGGCGGCGGCGTAGAATGCGTCCCCTCGGGGGGCGGAGAAGGAAGCGGCAGGATGGTGCGCCCGGTCGAGCCGCAGATCATTGGAGAGCACATCCGGCGACTGCGCCTGCGGAGGCACGTGTCCGTTCGCGCGTTTGCGGCCCAGACGGCCTTCTCGCCCAGCTTCATCTCGCAGCTCGAGAACGGGCAGGTCTCCCCCTCGCTCGGCTCCCTCCAGAGGATCGCCGAGGCCCTCGGCGTGACCCTCGGCGAGTTCTTCGCCGCGACGGCCAGCGAGGCCGAGGAGGACCTCATCGTCCGGCAGACCGAGCGGCGGCGGCTCGACAGCACGTGGACGGACGCGCACCTCGAGGCGCTCGGCTCGATGACGAGCGCCCGACGGCTCGAGCCCGTGCTCGCGATCTTCGGCCCCGGCGGGAAGAGCGGAAAGCACGTCCACTCCCATTCGCGGGAGGAGTTCGCTTACGTGATCAAGGGCCGCGTCGTGCTGACGCTCGGGGACGAGGAGAACGAGCTTCAGGCGGGGGACGCCGTGACCCTGCCCGCCAACGCGCCGCATCGCTGGGAGAACCGGGGCAAAGAGACCGTCGAGATCGTGATGATCTCGTCGCGCGTGCAGGGCTGAGGGGCCGCTTCGCCAACCCGGGCGTTGTCGGAGCCGCCCGGGCGGGGCTGCCCGCCTACGCCGAGGCGGCGCGGAAGGCCACGGCCGCGGCGGCCACCGTCGCGTCGACCTCCGCCTCGCCGTGGGCGCGCGACACGAACGCGGCCTCGAACTGGGCGGGCGGCAGGTAGACCCCCCGCTCCAGCATCTCGTGGAAGAACCGGCCGAACCGCCTCGTGTCGGAGGCCTTCGCCGAGGCGTAGTCGGTCACCGGCCCCGGGCAGAAGAAGACGGTGATCATCGAGCCGACGCGGTTGATGGTGACCTGGGCCCCCGCGTCGCGGGCCGCTCGTCGAAGGCCCTCCTCGAGCCGCGCGCCCGTGGCTTCGAGCGCGTCGTAGGTGCCGGGCTCGGCGAGTCGGTCGAGGAGCGCCGCGCCCGCGGCCATCGCGAGCGGGTTCCCGGACAGAGTGCCCGCCTGGTAGACCGGGCCCTCCGGGGCGACCGTGGCCATGACGTCCCTTCGCCCGCCGTAGGCCGCGGCCGGCAAGCCTCCGCCGAGGATCTTGCCGAGGCACGTCATGTCGGGCGCGACGCCGTAGACCTGCTGCGCGCCCCCGAGGGCGAGACGGAAGCCGGTCATCACCTCGTCGAAGACGAGGAGCGTGCCGTTCCTCCGCGTGATCTCCCGCAGGGCCTCGAGGTAGCCCGGCCGCGGCGCGACCGTGCCCATGTTCCCGCACACGGGCTCGACGATGACCGCGGCGAGGTCCCGGCCGTGGGCGGCGACCACCTCCGCAACCGCGGCGACGTCGTTGAACGGAGCGACGAGCGTGTCCGCCACCGTGCCCTCGGGCACGCCGGGAGAGCCGGGGATACCGAGGGTGGCGACCCCCGAGCCGGCCGAGACGAGGAGCGAGTCGGCGTGGCCGTGGTAGCAGCCGTCGAACTTCAGCACCTTGCGCCGGCCGGTGAAGCCGCGCGCCACCCGCAGCGCGCTCATCGCCGCCTCGGTGCCCGAGGAGACGAAGCGCACCGTCTCGACGGAGGGCACGTGACGCGTCACGCGCTCGGCCAGCTCGACCTCGAGCGCGCACGGCGCCCCGAACGACGTCCCGTGCCGGGCCGCCTCGCGCACGGCCTCGAGCACGGCGGGGTGCGCGTGCCCGAGGATCATCGGCCCCCAGGAGCCGACGTAGTCGATGAAGGAACGGCCGTCCGCGTCCCAGAGGCGCGCCCCCTCGGCGCGGGCCACGAAGAGCGGCGAGCCGCCCACCGCCTTGAACGCGCGGACCGGGCTCGACACGCCTCCCGGAATCACCGCCCGGGCCCGCTCGAACAGCTCCTCGGACCGCGTCACGCCCGCCGCGCGAAGTCCTTGGCGTGGTAGGTCAGGATCACGTCGGCGCCCGCCCGGCGGATCGAGGTGAGGATCTCCCGCATCATCCGGTCCTCGTCCACCCAGCCCCGCGCCGCGGCCGCCTTCACCATCGCGTACTCGCCGGAGACGTTGTAGGCGGCGATCGGCGTGTCGAAGCGGTCCCGGGCCGCCCGGATCACGTCCAGGTAGGGCAGCGCGGGCTTGACCATGATCA